>JAJLKZ010000006.1:0-3730 GCA_033838465.1 Chromatiaceae bacterium | reverse complement strand
GCTAAATTCAGCAGCCCAGCCTTGTGTTTAATTATCGGATTGTTAGTATGCAGCATGAGAGTTACCTTTTGTTTTTGATTACGGATTCGACACCCATATCAAAACTGGTAACTCTCATCTTTTCAAGTAGATGTGTCAGATCAAGTCGGGACTAATACAGCTTATTGCCTACTTTATTCACAATCAGCATGCGTTTCGAATATAGGATAATCATCAAGTTATATAATAAATAGGGATTTTTATGCCAATACTAACCCCAGCTTTTAAGCTTATTTGCCCCTGTTGCGGTTGGAGCAAAGTATTTTCGCCGATGGGTGATGTGCGTTTACCCGGCCAAGTGCCGGATAAATGCCCCTCGTGTGGCGGTGAACCGCTAAACCAGGTAAAGCCAAGTATCACGGAAAAAATGCTGATTAGCATTAAAGCTAAGCTCTGACTAAGCGGGAATATGTAATGGCGCTATTTAATACCGACTGGACCAAAGAGCTTGACCAGGTAAACCAGGTAGCGAAGAAAATTATCGACGATGATATCTCGCCTCTGATTGACCAGAAAATTGGCTTTATTAACCAACATGCTGACGAGCTAATGCGCAAGTCTGCCTATCAGGCCGAAACCCTGGCCGATAAGCTGCTACAGGAAATTGCCATACAGCGCCAACAGCTGGTGGCTGATGTGACCAAAATAGGCCTTATTTTCCTGCTAGGCTTTACGTTGTCAGGCGCTTTGCTGATTTGGTTGTTTTTCGGGTTTATAGGCGCGGCTTAACGGCTTACTAAAGATGAAGTACTTATTTTGCACAACCAACGCACTTACCAAGTGGCTTAAAACCGATTTACCACGCTTGCCCTGTGCGCCAGGCCAGCAGGTTGGGGTGAATACCGTTACCAGCACCCGTGAGCAAATGTGCTGGCAGTTACATATTATTGAAAACCGCTACCGCAGCAGGCATAAAACCCTTATTGCTACCGAGGCGAACAGCCGTTTTACGTTGTTTATCCCAGTAGACTTGCTAATGAGCGTTGAGGAGCTAACAGAGCGCTTGCAAATGGAATGGCAGTGGGTTTTGGCCGAAACCTTGCGCTTATCACACATAATGCCGCGCAGTGATATTGCGCAGCTGTTAAGTAGCCTTGGCGAGATGACATTTGAACCGCAGTGGGTTAAAAACACCGACCTCAGTGTAAACGGCCATGTGGGTGATGCTGGGCTTTGGGTAACCCAGACTCTGGCTGACCGGCGTAAAGACGTACTTTCGCCTGAGTTAGCGCTGGAGTTAGCCGTTTACCTGAATACCCAACCGAAACGGGTGAACAAAGTTAAGGGTAAACTGGTGCCCGTGCTGGCGTTACTGGACTACTGCACAACCTTAATTAAGCCCACAACCTGTGAGCTGGATATTACGGCTGGACCAGCTAATCCAAAAAACAGCGAGAGCAATGTGGTTTACTTCAACGACTTTAAAAAGTAGCGCGCTAGTTTTGTCGAATTTACCCCCTGACATCAAGCTATAAAAAGGGTTTTGTATTGACGAAAAGTAGTACTGAGACGCCAGCCAATAGCAGAGTAATTAAGCCACATTGGTTTTTACGCCTTTTTGGCGTAGAGCCGGTAACATTAAGCTTGATTGGACGAGCGTTTAGAATTAACGGGTATTGGAATTTTGGGTATAGTCTTGGGTTAGGTTTAGTCAATGAATTAAAGCGTGATCAACTTGGCTGCCACGATAGGAATCGAATCGCCAGTAATATCAGGCCTTCCGGGGTTTTGGTCAGAACTAGGGTGCCTCTGGTGGTGCTAAATTTAGTTGGAGCTCATAATTTTTTCTGGATTATCTGATAGGCAAAAGTTCTAGCTGTTAACGTAGCACAAAGAGATAACAATGTTATCGGGCTTGGACACTTAACATTGCATCTCTTTATGATTTGAAGAGGGTACAGCCTTTAAATCGTGGTGTAGATGATGGCGGTTTTCCAACGCGCTTTTACCGATACCAGACAGCCGTAGCCTTTTAACTGAGTAATATCTAAATTCTGCTTTGCCATACCCAAGGCCTTTTTTAACCAGCCTTTTGTTAAAGCTCCGGATGCGCCGAGTAAATCTGAAATCAGCTTCTTCATGTTCGCATTGCACTTTACGCCGGCGTCAATCATTTCCTCAACTACAGCGACGGTATCTTCATTGAAACTGCTTTTGTAAGCTTTTATCGAGCTGTCTTCGCCGATCATGGCGGTAATCAGGTCGTATAAGCGGTCTTTTTCGTTATTTTTTAGCATCTAATCCTCCTTTGATTAAATCAGTGAATTCCATTTTGCTCATACCCATTGCGTGCAAAGTTAAAATAAAATCGGTGTTGGCGGTTTTAACCACATAGGCCAGGCAGCGCAGCTCTTTGCAAAGGCTATACAGCTTGCCCTGATTGACGTCTTGTATTTCAAGATTAGCCAGGTCATAGCTGTAGTTCACTTCTTCACTGCTCTGCTGAAATAATGCTGCAATTTCAGCGGGTAAGTTTGTCAGCGGGGCGCGCTGAAATAAATAGTCTGGGTACTGCTGAATATTAAAATCCGGCGGGAGCTTCTCAGAGTCAACTGACAGCAACTTACCCGAGAACAGCTGCTTGCTGGCGGTCTTTACTGACAACTCATCACTCGAGAATACCGTTGCTCCGGTCATTAGTGTTTGTGGCAGGGTGAGCTTGAAATCAGCACCGAATGATAACGTGGTATCGGCATTTACTGAGCAAGCACTAAGTAATACTGCTAGCAATCCGGTAGAAAGTTTCTTCATAATGCATCCTTTTCTGAACACGTAATGATGCATTATAGTCAACTAAATGTAAAATTTAATGTGGTGATCGCTTGGGTTAGTCACTAAAGATGGTGAACTGATCTGCTATAGGCTGATAAGTGCTGGGTTTATCAATCTGCTGGGCAAGTAAGTCATACGGAATATGGGGTTGCAGCAGCGGTGTAAATTCATCCGTGTCCGTAATGCTCTCGTCTAGCCAGCGGTTTATCAAATCCGTATCTAGAGGCAGTAATAGAGGTGATGCCTTACTATGAATATGCATCAGCTTAGGATGAGGCGGCAGGGTAATAACTGAGCAAGATAATGCGGTTTCGCCGGTGTTTTTGTTAAGCCATTCCCGGCATAGGCCGCCCATGAGTATTGCGCCATCTTTTGCGATCAGGTCGTAATAGCACAGTGGCTTGTTGTCCACATATTCCGTTTCGCCAAAGCCTTTGGCCGGTATAATGCAGCGGCTTTGGCGGTATGCCTGGTAACCTGCAGAGCCTTTAACATTTAATTTGTCGTAGCGGGTGTTAAAAGACGTGTATTTGGACGGCTTGAAGCCCGTATCGCTAGGCTCTAAAAGCAGCCACCAAATAGCATTGTCCATTCGGCGAATTCCGTCTTTTTGCCAGACAATACTGACCTGATTGGTAGCCCGGATAAACCGGCTAAAAATTTGGTGATCAGGGAATAGCTGAATCTGCAGCCCCTCACAAAGCTCTTTTACGCCAGGATCGTCGATAACGTTAAGTCTGCCGCACATATCTCAACTTCTCGTTGCCATTTAGATACTTGTGTAAACATCCCATTCTTAGTGGCAGCCTAAATTAGAGTTTTCCGCCTGCTTTTTAGCCAGATATTCCCAAGGTGTTAAATCACCCAGTGAGTCATGTGGCCGTTCTTCGTTATATTCCCGCATCCAGTTTTCAGTCAG
>JAJLKZ010000005.1:0-479702 GCA_033838465.1 Chromatiaceae bacterium | reverse complement strand
CTGGCTTTACACCAGATTGCAAAAAAGTGGACAATGCCACTGCGAGATTGGAAGCCTGCCATGACGCAGTTTATGATCATGTACGGTGACCGAGTATCGTTATGATAAACAGCCACTTACACAGAAGATTTTATAGTCTCTCGTCCAGCGCTTACTCCGAGAGTAGCGCTGGAGACTGCCAATCTTTGTATTGCAAAACAATTGGCATAACAACTGGGTATGATGGGTTCGTTAGAAATCAGCTATACCCAGAGTTGTTATGCCAATAGGTTGTGCATCTGACATCAGCTGCTATGTTTTGTAACAGGTGTGCCATACGGCGAAAAGTAGGCTTGCATGACCAGTACGATAAATAGTGTCGAGTTCTTAAGTTACATTTTTCATATTACTTTTGTCGCTATCATCATTATCCAGCTGTCACATTACATCTTGCTGCGGTCACTACCGGGTAAAATCCAATATTTATACCGCACATCCCTGACATTTTATAAGAGTTATCAGTTGCTCCAGGTAGTGGCTTGGGCTGTGTTTATTGTCAGATTTGATAACAACTACAAAATTTCTGCATCCGTTTTTGTCAGCCTGTTTCTGGCGTCGCTATACCTGTTTTGGGCTGCAGTTGCTAACAAGCACTTTCCAAAGTTTATCAAGGCAATTTTAGCGTGGGGCGCTCTGCATATCACTGTCACTGGTTTACTCATTTACTTTGTGCTGGCTGGTAACGAACCCGCAAAATTCCAGCAGAGCTTTTCCATGATGAGCCCTTTGGTGCCGCTTGCTGGAATTGTTGTTACCGAGTTTCGTCGTAAGCAGCAATGGCGGCGCGGTGAGTATGTGTTAGTCGTTAGCCTGTTCATTACTATTGCTTCGGTATTTATTTGCACCTGGGCCAGATGGTATTACGACGAAGTCATATTTTTCTATTTATGGCTGATATTTTCCAGCATTATGCATGCTACCTTACCCTTTACCGGTTATATCAGCAGTGTTATTACACAAAAATTTGATAGCGTAACTACCGAGGCAACGACAGACTTTCTAACACAATCCCGTAATCGGCGCTTCCTCGACAGTTATGCTGCCAGATACCCTGATCGAATACGAAATGCTTCGTTCTTCGTATTGGATATCGACAATTTTAAAACGATAAACGACACCTATGGCCATGATGTTGGTGATGAAGTGCTGCGCCATCTCAGTCAAATTAGCACGTCCATTATTCGCTCACCCGACTTCCTCGTACGATTAGGTGGAGAGGAGTTTTTTGTTCTATGTCATAACGCCTTAGAACAAGACGCCGCAACTGTGGCCGAACGCTTTCGAGCCAAATTGGCAAACACACCTTTCCAATTTGCAGAAAAAAATTTACAGCTTACGGCCAGTTTTGGTGTGTCGGCTTTTGACCACAAATTATCACTTGAACAAAACATCGCCCTTGCCGACTCAGCACTTTACCTTGCGAAAGCAAATGGAAAAAATAAGGTTTGTACTGCGAAACAAATAGCAAGTTAAATCAATCACCATGCTTCTTACGTAACAAACATGCTAGACTTGCGCCGTTTTTTTACTTCGGATAACACTATGTTTGCTGATGCACCCCGTGCCGGGTTACTGCGCCGTTTAGCGGCGTTGTTGTATGACTGGTTGATTTTAGCTGCGCTTTGGATGCTGGCGATGGGCATTGCCATGGCGGCAGTGGCGCTGCTAAACCAAGTAGGGCTGATTTCGCTGGCGGGTTACACCGACTATGCCGACTTTACTACCCAGCATAAAATCTGGTTTCAGCTGTATTCGGTAGGCTGCTTTTTTTGGTTTTATTTGTACTTTTGGTATAAAGGCGGCCAAACATTGGGCATGCGCGCCTGGCGCATGTTACTGGTGCAGCAAGACGGCAGCGCAATAAGCCTGAAGCAAGCAGCCTTGCGCGCCGTTACTGCACTGCTTGGGTTGGGTAACCTGTGGTTATGGTTGCGCTGGGGTAAAGGGCTGGCACTGCAAGACCAGCTAAGCGGCACTCAGGTGGTGGTGCTCACCAAAGAGCAAAGCAAGCAGTTAAACCTGCACAGAGCAGCCCGTTAATACGGGCGCTTTAGCAACCCTAATCGGCTAGACCTTTTTTCGCATAAAATATAACGACAACCCGATAAACAGCAGACTGGGCAGTAAAGCGCCAGCCAGTGGTGGTAGCTGATACACCAGCGCTACCGGGCCAAACACCTCGTTACTCATATAAAAGCCAAAGCCGGTCAATATGCCCATTAACACCCTGGCCGCCATAGTAACACTGCGCAGCGGGCCGAAAATAAACGACAGCGCCATTAATAACATGGCAATAATGGTGAGCGGCTGCAGCGCTTTACGCCAAAACGCCAGCTCGTAACGGCTGGCATCCTGCGAGTTTTGCGCCAGATAATCCATGTAATCGGTAAGCCCCTGTAATGACAGCATTTCAGGCTTTATCGTCACCACACCGAGTTTGTCCGGCGTCAATGATGAACGCCAGCTCTGGCTTGGCCACTGTTGTTTTTCAACCCGCTCTGGCGTAAAGGCCAAACGCGTAACCTGCTGCAGCTGCCAGGCGTCCTGCTGATAGACTGCCGTTGCGGCACTGAGTAACGACACCAATTGCAGCTGATCATCAAACTGATAAATCACTACATCCTGCAGGTTACCAAAATCATCGACTTTACGGATATTGACAAACTGATCGCCATCTTTGGCCCACACGCCCTGCTGGGCGGCAAACAGGCTGCCATCTGAAATAGCCTTGGTACGCAGCTCGCGCGCGGCTCTGTCACTGACCGGCGCGCCCCACTCGGCAATGGCCATCACCAGTAGCATCATCACCACAGCGGTTTTCATCACGGAGTTAATAATATTCACCCGGGATAAGCCTGCCGCCTGCATCACCACTAACTCGCTGCTGCTGGCTAACATACCCAAGCCGATTAAGCCACCGATAAGCGCCGCCATCGGAAAAAACGTAACCAGATCGCCGGGCACGCTATACAGGGTAAACAGCGCCGCGTGTACCATATCGTAATAACCGCGACCGATAGAGCGCATCTGATCGATAAATTTAAACATGGCCGAAATAGCCAGCAGCACGCTCAGCGTGAGTAAGCTGGTACTTAAGATGGTACGGCCAATATAGATATCAAGAATTTTTAGCATGTTAACTTCTACCTGCCAGCCAGGCCTGGAACCGCTGCGCACTACTGCGGCTGCGCAGAATAAGTACGGTACCGAGCAATAAGGCAGCGCCATGTAGCCACCACATACCCAGCGCTGGTGGAATTTTGCCATCTTCCAGCGCCGAGCGGGCAATGATTAGCAGAGAATAATACCCCAGATACAACAACAGAGCCGGCAACAGGCGGCCAAATTTGCCCTGACGTGGGTTAACCCGGCTTAGTGGCACAGCAATCAGCGTAAGTAGTGGAATAGACAACGGAATGGCAATACGCCAGTGCCATTCGGCAATGGCTTCGTTACTGGGGTTGTGCAGCAGTTCGGCGGTTGGCACACTGCCTAATTTACGCCGGCGCTGCTCTACTTCCTGCTCGCGGATCTGCATTTGGTAGCGCTCAAACTCGGTCACTTCAAACGCCGGTGAGCTTACTGCACCGGTGTAGCGCCGGCCTTGCTCTAGCTGCAGAATTTGTGCACCGCTGGCATCTTCCCGCACACTGCCGCTTTGTGCATATACAATGGCATGCCCGCCGGGTTCATCACTGGCGCCACTTTGCGCCACAAACACCCGCGCTAAGCGACCACTGCTATCGCCACGGCCAACCTCGTGCACAAAAATGACCGCTTTTTCGTTTGATGTGTGCTGGAAACGCCCCGGCACCATTGATAACAGGCCGGCATTGGCGTCGGCCTTCTCCAACAACTGGTATTCTTGCTCTGTGGCCCAGGGGCTTAAATACAAGGTGACGCTGCCAGCGAGCATCGCCATCAGCAACGACAATACCAGGGTAATACGGGTAACATACCATTCGCTGACACCAGTAGCATGCAGCACTGTCATTTCGCTGTCAGCGTAAATACGTCCATAGGCGACCAAAATGCCGATAAAGGCACTTAACGGCAAAATAATCACCGCCAGCTGCGGTAACTTTAACGCGACTATACTCATCACCAACTGACCGGGCAGCTCACCCTCAGAGGCATCGGCCAGAATTTTCACAAAACGCTGGCTGACGATAATGGTCATCAGAATGAGAAACACCGCCAGCTGAGATTTAAACACCTCTGCTAACAGGTAACGAAAAATAATCAAAACGCCCCCTAAAAACCTGCCTTTTTGCTGGAACCCTGGCGATTTTTCAGTAAACTTGATATTTATAGCAATTATTATCGACCAAACGGCGCAGAAAACCGAGCTTTTTTATAAATTCGCGGTAGAATTTAGCCAATAATGTGCCCGTTATCCTAGCACAGTCTCTTAGAATCAGGAGTTAGTATGGAGTTCAGCGTAAAAAGCGGAAGTCCGGAAAAACAACGCAGTGCATGCATTGTTGTCGGGGTGTACGAACCACGCCGCCTTTCCGCCGTGGCAGAACAACTGGATAAAATCAGTGAAGGTTATATTAGCAACCTGCTACGCCGGGGTGATTTAGAAGGCAAACCCGGCCAGATGTTGCTGTTGCACCATGTGCCTAACGTACTGAGCGAACGCGTATTATTAGTAGGCTGTGGTAAAGAGCGCGAATTAGACGAACGCCAGTACCGCCAGATCATCGCCAAAACCATCAGCACGTTAAATGAAACCGGCTCAATGGAAGCCGTGTGCTTCTTATCCGAGCTGCACGTGAAAGGCCGCGATACTTACTGGAAGGTACGCCACGCGGTAGAAACCACCCAGGATTGCCTGTACGTATTTGACCGGCTAAAAAGTAAAAAAGATGAAACCCGCCGGCCACTGCGCAAAATTGTGTTTAATGTACCCACCCGCCGTGACCTGACTATTGGCGAAAAAGCTGTTGAGCATGGCCTGGCGATAGCCGCTGGTATCAAGCAGTGTAAAGACGTTGGCAATATGCCGCCGAATATCTGCACGCCTCAGTATTTGGCCGAACAAGCGCAGCTGTTAACACAGCTCAGCGACAAAGTCTCGGTTGAGGTGCTGGGTCCGGATGAAATGCACAAACTGGGCATGCACTCTTACCTGGCGGTAGGCCGTGGCTCGGTAAATGGCCCCCGGATGGCGGTTATCCACTACAAAGGTGCCGGCAACGACAGCGCGCCGGTGGTGTTAGTGGGTAAAGGCTTAACCTTCGACTCGGGTGGCATCAGCCTTAAACCGGGCGAAGGCATGGATGAGATGAAATATGACATGTGTGGTGCCGCCTCGGTGCTGGGTACCATGCATGCGGTGGTAAACCTGAACCTGCCAGTAAACCTGGTAGCGGTGTTGGCCGCAGCGGAAAATATGCCTGATGCCAATGCTTACCGGCCAGGCGATATTTTAACCACTATGTCAGGCCAGACGGTAGAAGTGCTGAACACCGACGCCGAAGGCCGGCTGGTACTGTGTGATGCACTAACCTATGTTGAGCGGTTTGACCCAGAGCTGGTGATTGATGTGGCCACCTTAACCGGCGCCTGTGTTATTGCGCTGGGTAAACACGCCACCGGTTTAATGAGTAACCACAACCCACTGGCGCACGAGATTTTAAATGCCTCGGAGCAAAGTGGCGATCGCGCCTGGCGTTTGCCGCTGTGGGATGATTACCAGGAGCAGCTGGAAAGCCCCTTTGCTGACTTTAGTAACCTCGGCGGCCGCGCTGCTGGCACTATTACTGCCGCGTGTTTCTTGTCGCGCTTTACCCGCAAATACAACTGGGCGCATCTGGATATTGCCGGTACTGCCTGGCGCAGTGGCGGCAAAGACAAAGGCGCCACCGGTCGGCCGGTACCGCTGCTGACCCAGTTTTTAATTAACCGGGTTGGTCAGCAGCAGGATCATTAATGCACGTTAGCTTTTATCTGCTAGGTACTGCGCAAGCATACTTAGCGGCGCCCCAAAATGAGCTGAGCACCACGCCAGCTCATTTTGCTTTAGCCTGCCAGCTGTGTGCCGACTTGTACCGCGCCAGACAACGGGTTTTCGTTTATACTGCCAGCCAACAACAGGCTGAAGCGTTTGACGAGCTGCTCTGGCAATTTGATGCCGAGCGCTTTGTACCGCATAACCTGGCCGGCGAAGGGCCCAAGCACGGCGCGCCGGTGGAAATAAGCTGGCTGCCGCCGCGGCAAAACCGCCAGGTGTTAATAAACCTGGCCGACACCGTGCCGGCCTTTGCCAACCGCTTTAGCCAAATTATTGAATTTGTTCCCGTTGCCGAGCACGACAAAGCGTTGGCACGGGCACGTTTTAAACACTATCGCCAGCTGGGCCTCACCCCCGACACCATTAACGCTGGCTGAGTAACAGGTATTATCATGGAAAAAACGTTTAACCCCAGTGAAATTGAGCAGGCAATGTATAACGCCTGGGAAGCGAAAGGCTATTTCAAGCCAAGTGGCGATGAGCGTCTGGGTAATTACTGCATTATGATCCCACCGCCAAACGTTACCGGCAGCCTGCACATGGGCCACGCTTTCCAGCAAACCATTATGGACGCGCTTACCCGCTACCAGCGTATGCAGGGCAAAAACACCCTGTGGCAAGTGGGTACCGACCACGCTGGTATTGCAACACAAATGGTGGTTGAACGTAAACTGGCCGCCGAAGGCCAACCCGGCCGCCATGAACTAGGCCGTGATGCATTTATTGAAAAAGTCTGGCAGTGGAAGGCGGAGTCAGGCGGCACCATCACCTCACAAATGCGCCGTTTAGGTAACTCGGTAGACTGGGAGCGCGAGCGCTTTACCATGGACGAAGGCTTGTCCAATGCGGTACAGGAAGTATTTGTACGACTGTACGAGGACGACTTAATTTACCGTGGCAAGCGCTTGGTAAACTGGGACCCTAAACTGCACACCGCCATTTCAGATTTAGAAGTAGAAAATAAAGAGCAGAAAGGCCAGATGTGGCACCTGCGCTATCCGCTGGCCGATGGCGCGACCACAGCTGATGGTAAAAGCTATTTGGTCGTCGCCACCACGCGGCCGGAAACCATGCTGGGCGACACCGGCGTAGCCGTTAACCCGGAAGACGAGCGCTACAAAGCGCTGATTGGCAAAGAGATCATATTGCCACTGGTAAACCGGCGTATTGCCATAGTTGGCGATGAGCATGCCGAAATGGAAAAAGGCACCGGCTGCGTCAAAATTACCCCGGCGCATGATTTTAACGACTACGAAGTCGGTAAGCGTCATCAATTACCGATGATTAACGTGCTGACACCGGATGCCACTATTCGTAGCGAAGGTGAGTGCTTCTTTACCAATGGTGAGGCTAACCCGAACCAAAGCGCTGCCATACCGGCAGAGTTTCAGGGCCTGGATCGCTACGCAGCGCGTAAAGCCATTGTTGCTGCGTTTGACGCTGCAGGCCTGCTGGATAAAGTAGAAGACCACAACAACACCCTGCCCTATGGCGACAGAAGTGGCGTGGTCATCGAACCATTGCTAACAGACCAGTGGTATGTACGCGTAGCACCGCTGGCGAAAACGGCTACCGAAGCGGTAGAAAGCGGCCAGATTGAGTTTGTGCCCAAGCAATACGAGAACATGTACTACAGCTGGATGCGCGATATCCAGGATTGGTGTATCTCACGTCAGCTGTGGTGGGGCCACCGTATTCCAGCCTGGTATGACAACAACGGCAACGTCTATGTTGGCCGCTCAGAAGCGGAAGTGCGGGCGCAACATCAGCTGGCCGACAACATCACGCTTGCGCAGGATAACGATGTACTCGACACCTGGTTCAGCTCGGCACTGTGGACTTTCTCAACACTGGGCTGGCCAGAAGATACTGACGCCCTGCGCACCTTCCACCCGACCGATGTATTGGTCACCGGTTTTGACATTATTTTCTTCTGGGTCGCCAGGATGATCATGATGACCATGCACTTTATTAAAGATAAAGACGGCAAGCCGCAGGTGCCGTTTAAAACCGTGTATGTTACCGGCCTTATCCGCGATGAAAACGGCGATAAGATGAGTAAGTCTAAAGGCAACGTTATCGATCCGCTGGACATGATTGACGGTATCAGCCTGCCGGATTTATTGGCCAAACGCACCAGCAACCTGATGCAGCCACAACTGGCAGAGAAAATCGCCAAAGCGACTGAGAAACAATTCCCGGATGGCATTACCGCAAGCGGCACCGACGCGCTGCGTTTTACCCTGGCAGCATTGGCGTCAACCGGCCGTGATATTAACTGGGATATGAAGCGCCTCGAAGGCTACCGTAACTTCTGCAACAAGCTGTGGAATGCCAGCCGCTATGTGCTGATGAACACTGAAGAGCAGGATTGCGGCTTTAACGGTGGTGAGATGCAGTTATCACTGGCCGATAAGTGGATTTTGGCGCAGTACCAGCACACGGTAAAACACGTGCGGCAGTATATCGACAGCTACCGCTTTGATATGGCG
The DNA here is from genome assembly GCA_033838465.1 of Chromatiaceae bacterium. Taxonomy (GTDB): domain Bacteria; phylum Pseudomonadota; class Gammaproteobacteria; order Enterobacterales; family Alteromonadaceae; genus Alishewanella. The sequence continues at coordinate 471,152 of JAJLKZ010000005.1, read as the reverse complement.
GCCAATACGCTGTACGAATTTACCTGGAACCAGTTCTGTGACTGGTACCTGGAGCTGACCAAGCCGGTGCTGTTTAAAGGCAACGACGCGCAGCAGCGCGCCACCCGCCATACGTTGGTGACGGTGCTGGAAAGCCTACTGCGTTTAATGCACCCGATAATGCCGTTTATTACCGAAACCATCTGGCAATCGGTTAAACCACTGGCAAATATTCTGGCAGACAGCATTATGCTGCAACCTTACCCGCAAGTGGACACCAGCCTTATCGATGAGACGGCTACCGCCGATCTGGAATGGTTAAAAGCGGTAATCACCGCCATTCGCAACGTACGTGGCGAGATGAACATTGCGCCCAGTAAGCCGCTGAGCATACTGCTGCGCAACCTGGGCAGCGACGAGCAGCGCCGTTTAAGTGAAAACGAAAACTTCCTGATGAACCTGGCCAAGTTGGACAGTATTAAAGTACTGGCGGCAAGTGAGCAAGCCCCGGCAAGTGCGGCCCAGCTTATCGGCAGCATGGATTTATTGATCCCGATGGCTGGCTTAATTGACAAAGACGCCGAGCTTAGCCGTATTGCCAAACAGCTGGAGAAAACCCAGCAAGAACTGGCACGGGTGGCCGGTAAACTTAGCAATGAAGGTTTTGTCGCCAAAGCACCTGAAGCGGTGCTGGAAAAAGAGCGCGCCAAGCAGGCAGAGCTGGAGCAGGCAGTAGCCAAACTGCAAGCCCAGCAGGCCGAAATCGCCGCGCTGTAACGCACTTTTATTTGCCATGAAAAACCGGGCGTTACAGCCCGGTTTTTTTATCAGCACGATTCCAGCAATCTGAGCAGCTTTACCCCGTAGCAGCATAAAGATCGCAGTTGTAGAACGCGAAATTTTTGCTATGATTGCGCGGTATTTCGGCAACTGGCTGACTATACGCTTGCACTGCGTATTTATGCAGTACAGTCCGGTGTTTAGCGGCTATTTATGTACCGCGGCGCACGGCTGATAAAGCAAGCAACCGCTCCGTTGAGTTGGGTTATCTGCTGCAACGGTTCACTTAATTTTTATCCGGCCTGCCGGATTTTTTTATAGAGAAAAATAGATGATGTCAGCAGATACCCTGGTTGAGAGTCTCGCCGAACCTGTTGCCGCGGCGGCCGAAGCGGCCGCTATTACCCCTTCAGCGATAAGTTTAATTCCACCTGTAGTGGTACTGGCTATCGCCATTTGGCTGAAAAGGCCCATTTTAGCGTTGGTCATGGGTGCGATAGCCGGCTTACTGCTACTGTCCCCGGCAGGCGCTTTAAGCAATATGGCCGACACCTCATTGCGCGTGATGCAAGACGAAACTATCGGTTGGTTAATCCTGGTCTGTGGTGGTTTTGGTTCATTGATCGCATTATTGGTGCATACCGGCGGTGCCTTTGCCTTTGGTCGTGCAGCACAAAACGTTGCGAAAGGCCGAAAGTCATCGCTGTTGATGACCTGCTTTTTGGGCATCGTCATTTTTGTCGATGACTATTTAAATGCGCTAACCGTGGGTGAAACCATGAAGCGCATTACCGACAAATACAAGGTGTCACGCGAAATGCTGGCCTACGTGGTCGACTCCACCGCCGCGCCTATTTGCGTACTTATTCCTATTTCCACCTGGGCGGTATTCTTTGGTGGTCTGTTAGTGGCTAACGACGTTGCGCCAGCAGGGGATGCGAGTGGTATTGCGACTTATATTTCAGCCATTCCCTATATGCTGTATGCCTGGTTGGCGATGATCATGGTGATCCTGGTGATTTTAGGCGTGGTGCCTTTAATTGGCCCAATGAAAAAGGCTGAGCTGGCAGCACAACAAGCGACTGTTGCTGCCATTGACGCCCCTAATTCTGCTACCACAGCGCAAGATACCCATTCGGCCGATGATTTTGCCGTACAGGCTTTTGAAGAAGAGTTTGAGCAAGCCAATAAGAACAGCGGCAGACTGCATAATTTCCTGCTGCCAATGATCATGTTGGTTGGTTTCACTATCTGGTTTGAAATTGACGTATGGAAGGGGTTATTGATGACCTTCCTGATCACATTACCACTGTACTTAGTGCAGCGCCTGATGACGATCACTGAAATGATGGACCAGATGATCCACGGCTTTAAAACGATGTTACCGGCGATTTGTACTGTTATTGCTGCCTTTGTGTTTAAGGATGTCTGCGACCAACTCGGCTTACCGCAGTATATTATTGATAACCTCGCCCCTTATATGAGTGCACAGTTACTGCCGGCACTGGTGTTTTTCTCCATGGCCATATTGGCGTTCGCTACCGGTTCATCCTGGGGTATTTTCGCCGTGTCTATCCCTATCGTAATGCCACTGGCATTTGCGGTGGAAGCCAATATCCCGCTGGTCATTGGCGCGCTGTTATCCGCCAGCTCATTCGGTAGCCAGGCCTGTTTCTATAGTGACTCTACGGTATTAGCTGCACAAGGCTCAGGCTGTAATCTGATGAGCCATGCGCTGACACAATTTCCGTATGCCTTTATGGCCGCGGTGTTAGCGTTTTTTGGCTTCTTGGCTCTGGCTTAAAGTAGCCATTTCGCCCCAATAAAGGCGCTGTTAACAGCGCCTTTATTTTTCCCTCAGCCCCAGACAACACTTTGTCACTTTTTAATCCCTGACAAATTAGCGCTACACTGTTACCTTATATAACAATCTATTACAGCGTGTTTACCGGAGGTATTATGCTGACGTTACTGGCACGAATTTTAAAAGTACTTAACTCTCAGGCGTCGCCCTGGCAAGTGGGCTGGGCGGTTGCGTTGGGCCTGTTTGCCGGCATTTTACCCTTTGGCCTGCTAAGCCTGCTGATTGTGTTACTGGTGTGCCTGCTGACCATTAACTTGTCGACCTTTATTCTGGTGTGGGGGTTAACTGAAGGCCTGATGTTGCTACTGGCCGACCCGCTGGAGCGCCTCACCTGGCACTATGCGCAGAACGAGCAATTACTGGCGCTGTTAGCCAACAACGAAAGCCTACAGTTGCTGCATTTACACCATACCCTGACCTTGGGGGCGTTTTTACTGGGTTTGTTATTGCTGCTACCCATTGCCTGGCTAAGCCAGCTGTTGGTTACACAGTACCGTGAGCGGGTAATGAACAATGTACAAAAGTGGAAGTTGATGCAGATGCTCAAAGCCAGCAAGCTGTTTACTCTGTACGAAAAACTGCAATAAGGAGCCGGCGATGAAAAATGCTATTGGTTTACGCCCCTCAGGCTGGTTAGTTTTTATCATTTTTTTCGCGGCGTTATTAGCCCTGGTGTATCTGTTGGCCGGCCCGGCTATTCGCGTAGGCATGGTATACAGCCTGGAAAAATCTGTCGGTGCTGAGGTTAATATTGATAAGGTCTCACTGCAATTAGCACCACTGGCGCTGCGCATTGATGCGTTACAAATTACCGACCCCGCCAAACCCAGTCATAACAGTTTAAGTTTTAGCCAGGCCAGTGCCGCTATAGAGCTGTGGCCGGCGCTACTGGGCTATTACGTGATAGACGAGCTGAGCATAGATGGTCTGCAATATGGTGCACAACGGGATAAAGCAGGCGCTGTGTACCGCCAGCCCGGTACGCTGGGCGAAAGCATCGACCTGGCGCAGCTGCTACAAGTAGACCTGCCCGATGCTGATGAGCTGATTGCCCGTGCCCAACTGCAAACCCCTGCTAAAGCCGAGGCGCTAAAACAGCTGGCCCAGGCCGAACAGCAGCAGCTAACGAACCTGAAACAGCAGCTACCGAGCAAAGACAGCCTAGCGCAATATCAGCAGCAGGTGAAAGCGCTGACTGACAGCAAAATAGAGAATGCAACGGATCTGGCCGCCAAAGCTGAGCAGTTACAGCAGTTGAAACAGGCGCTGGGCGAAGAAAAGGCCAAGGTGGAGCAGGTAAAGCAGCAGCTATTACAAAGCAAAACTGCGCTACAACAGGCTGTAGAAGAGCTTAAAGCCGCCAGCAAAGCCGATTATGCCAAAGTGCAGCAACTGGCTAATTTAAGCGACGGCGGCCTGGCCGGCATTAGCCAGATCTTGCTTGGCGATGTGTGGGGACAACGCATTAGCCAGTTACAAAGCCTGTACCTGCTGGCTAAACCCTACCTACCCGAGCAATTACCGCAAGGCGCAGCAGGCAGCGCTACTAGCGCGCCAGAGGTGGTATTACCCAACCGCATTTTGCCACTGCCCAGCCAACCCTACCCGGATTTTTGGGTAAAAACCGCCCGGGTTAACTGGCTATTAGGCGGCGGCGAAGGCACCCTGACGCTAAGTGATATTACCGCCCAGCATGCGCTGATTAATTCAGCGACCAAATTTGCGCTGGATGTTAAACAGCTGCCGCAACTGGCGGCGTTTAACTTAAGTGGCGATTTTGCCGTATTGGAGCAAATGGTCACTAATCTGAGCTGGCAATTAGAAGGCTTAAACCTTGAGCCACTGTCGTTGGGTAAAGGCGATACCGCGCTGGAATTAGCCGCCGGCTTATTAAGCTCCGGTGGCACCTTAAACCTGACCGATAACCAGCTATCGCAGCAGGCCAGCATGGTGTTAAAGGCAGCGAATTTTAACAGCAGCGGCAATAAGTATTTGCAGCAACTGGCCAGCCTGCTTAACCAGCAAACGCAAATTCCGCTTAACATCAGCGCCAGCGGTTTAATCAGCGCCCCTGAGGTCAGTGTGCGCTCCTCGCTGGATAAGCTATTAGGCGATGCGCTGTTAGGTGAAGCGAAGCAAAAAATCGCCGCTTATCAAAATGAGCTGTCGGCCAAACTCAACAGCCAGCTGCAAAATGGCCTGGGTGGGCAGGATGATTGGGCGGCCATGTTAACCCAGCAGGATGGTGAAGTGGCCGACATCAGCGCCAGCATCGAGAATATGCTTAATGCCAAACTGGCTGATGCAAAAGATCAGGCTAAAGACAAACTGAAAGACAAGCTGTTGAATAAACTGGGTGGCGGTAACTAACCCACACCTTACAGGCTGTAACCAGCTGTTACAGCCTGTAAGGCTTTATGAATGGCGCGCCGTCTGACGCAGAATTTCCTCCACTTGCCCCATCAACATCGCTTTTTTTCTGCCAGCCGATAGATTTCAGCCTACTTCAGTGTCTGAGACTCTGCTATGAACCTGACCCGCAGTGCGCTTACTAACCCCGCCAGCGTTATCGTTATTGCCATCCTGCTATTGCTGTTTGGCCTTATCAGTTTATTTAAGCTGCCTATTCAAATTACGCCAGATATTGAACAGCCGCAGATTTCGGTATTCACCGGCTGGCGCTCGGCCGCGCCACAGGAAGTGGAGTCGGTTATTATTGAACCGATTGAAAATGCCATTAAAAACACCCGTGGCGTGGTAAAAGTAGAAACCAATATCCAGCGCGGCTTTGGCGCTATTACCCTGACCTTCGATGTTGGCGCTGACATGCAGCAAGCCACATTGGATGTGATCAACAACCTGAACCAGGCACCGCCTTTGCCAGTGGATGCAATAGAGCCCACCGTGGTTGCCGGTGGCGGGCAAAACGCGCCTAATGCCGCATCGCTGCTGATCCGCACCTTACCGGGTAACACAACACAGGACATTATAAAGTACCAGCAGCTGATTGAAGATGTCGTGTACCCGCGTTTAAGCCGTATTCAGGGTGTTGGCCAGGTGAACTTAAACAGCCAGCGGCCACGGGAGCTGAAAATCAGCTTCGACCCACAGCGCGCCGCTGCACTGGGACTTAGCATTAACCAGATTGCCAGCCAGGTACGCGCCGCTACTGATGCCTCCGGCGGCTTTGCCGATGTTGGTCGGCGCCAATACACAGTGCGCTTTGCCGGCCAGTTCAGCCCGGAAAGTCTGCTGCAGATGATCATCGGCTATAGTGGCGAGCGGCCCATTTACTTAAGCGATATCGCCAGCACCGAGCTGAGCTATAGCGACCGTACCGGCTTTACCTTGCGTAACGGCGCGCAGGCTTATTACATCACCATAGCCCGTAATAACGACGCCAACACTGTTGCCCTGCTTGATGAAATTAACCTGGCGATAGCCGAGCTGAATCAGGGGGCATTGCGTGATGCCGGCCTGATAATGGAGCTTAGCTTTGATGCCTCGGTACATATTCGTAATGCGCTGGCGCTGGTAAAAAGCAATCTGGGGCTGGGTGTATTACTGGCACTGGGCTTGCTGTGGCTGTTTATGCGCGGCTGGCGTGCCACCGCCATTATTGCGCTTAGCATTCCGCTGTCACTGGCGATAGCGCTTATTACACTGCAGCTGATGGGGCGCAGTTTAAACGTGATCTCGCTGGCTGGCCTGGCGTTTGCCGTGGGCCTGGTGCTGGATGCCGCTATTATTGTGCAGGAAAATATCCTGCGCCTGAAAAGCGAGGGGCTGGATGATAAAAAAGCCGCGCTACGCGGTGCGGCTCAGGTCAGTGGCGCCCTGCTGGCCTCCAGCGCCACCACAGTGGCCATTTTTCTGCCCATTTTGTTTATGGCCGGCATTGAAGGGCAGTTATTTTCTGATCTGGCGTTAACCCTGTCAGTGGCCGTGTGCAGCAGCTTTATCGCCGCAGTAACGGTGATCCCGCTGGCAAGTCGGTATTGGCTGGGCAACACGCCAAGCCGGGATCCGTTCAGCCAGTATTGGCAGCGCTTAAGCCAGCTGATTATGCAGCTGACCAACAGCCGGCTAAAACGCTTGAGCTGGGTCGGCGGCCTGTTGCTGTGTTCGGTTTGTATCAGCCTGCTACTGGTGCCACGCACCGACTTCATGCCCAGAGCCCCCACTGATGGCTTTTTCTTCTCGTTTAGCCTGCCACCGGGCGGTAATATCGATTTTATTGAGCAAGAGCTGGCCAACCGGGTAGTACAGCGGCTGCAGCCCTATTACAGCGGCGAAAAAACGCCAGCCATTAAAAGCTATAACTTTTATACCTATGGCCCCAATGCCAGCGGCGGTTTTATTTATGCCGCCGACCCAACCCAGGTCGAACAACTGATGCAGCTGGTGCGTGATGAGGTATTTGCCGGTATTCCCGACACCCAGGTATTTTTATTCCGCGGCTCGATGATTAACGTCTCTGGCGGCGGTGATGGCCGCAGTATTGAGCTTAATTTGCAGGGGCCTGACTTAGCCGCGCTGATGCAGGCTGCACGCACCGGTGTCGCCGCCGTACAGCAGCACTTACCCGGCGGCAGCGCCCAGCCGGTACCGGCGCTGGATATGGCCGAGCCAGAGCTAAAACTGCTACCGGATGACAGAGCTATTAGCCAGGCAGGCTTAAACCGCGCCGAGGTGGCTAATTATGTGCGCGCCTTTACCAGTGGCTTGTTTGTGTCGGAATACTTTGATGGTAACGACCGAATGAATGTCATTTTACGCGCTGGTCAGTGGCACACGCCCGAACAGCTGGCCGCCATGCCGCTGCTAACCCCGCGTGCCGGCGTGCAACCGCTGGCCGCCATGACACAATTGCTGCAAACCGTTGGCCCCTCACAGCTAAGACGGATTGGCGGCAAGCGTACCTTAAGTTTAATTGTGCGCCCGCCCGAGGGCATGTCGCTAGAGGAAAGCATGGAAATTCTGCAGCGCGAGGTACTACCGCAAATGCAACAGGCACTGCCTGAAGGCGCCAGCTTGCTGCTTAGCGGTAACGCCAGCCAGATGAACTCCGCCATTGACGAGATGCTGATTAACTTCGCACTGGCGCTGCTCATTTTGCTGCTGTTAATGACGGCGTTGTTCCGCTCGTTACGCGACGCGCTGCTGGTGCTATTAGTGATGCCACTGGCCATCGCCGGCGGCGTGATGGCTCTGGCGCTGGTAAACCTGTTTACCGTGCAGTCATTGGATTTACTCACCATGATTGGTTTTATTATCCTGCTGGGGCTGGTGGTGAATAACGCCATTCTGCTGGTAGATCAAACCCGCAATGGTGAACGCGCCGGCCTAAGCAGCACAGACGCTGTGCGCCAGGCTATCGTTTTGAGGGCGCGGCCGGTATACATGAGCACCCTGACCAGCCTGTTTGGCATGCTGCCATTAATGCTGATCCCGGGCGTTGGCGCCGAGATATACCGCGGCCTGGCCACCGTGATTGTTGGCGGCATGACAGTCAGTGCTCTATTTACCCTGATTTTACTGCCCGCGGTGCTACAACTTAAGCGCCCGGCTGCATTAACTCCATCGCTTGCCGCCGCAGCGGCTAAAGGATCTGCCCATGCGTAATACTCTGCTCCTGCTTACCCTGTGCTATGCCGGTATGGCTGTCGCGCAAACAGCGCCGGCAACTTCGGTGCAACTGGGCGAAAGCCGCTTATCCTATGAGGTGCCAACCACTGAGGTGGCCGGCACGGTGTACAGCCTGAATAACACTGAGCTTACCGCCGGGGTCGATGGTCGCCTAATCTGGGTAGCTGAGGCCGGTAGCCGGGTTAACGCCGGCGATCTGGTGGCCAGGCTTGACCCGCTGCCGCTGCAGCTACAACAAGCAGAGCTTAATGCCCAGTTGCAGCGTGCCCAGTTGCTGGCCAGCTATTTACAGCGCGAGCATCAGCGCCTGCAAGAGCTGCAACAAAGCCAGAGCATTTCCCGCTTGCAATTGGATAAAGCCCAGTCAGATTATCAGTTAGCCCAGGCCGATGCCGACATTATCCGTGCCCGTATGGCACAGCTGTCCGATCAGCTTAGCCGCACTGAAGTGACCGCCCCCTTTGCCGGTGTCGTGGCCGCAAGGCTGCGTGAAGCCGGTGGTGATGTCAGCCGCAGCACGCCACTGCTGCGGCTGCAAGATGTTTATCAGCTGGAAGTGCGCGCCTATGTGCCGCTGCAGTATGTGCGCTTTGTACAGCCGGGCGACACCCTGAGTATTTACAGCGCACAACAGCACGGTAGTGCGGCTGTTACTGCACTCATCCCGGCGGCTGACGGCCAAAGCCAACGCGCCGAGCTGCGGCTTAAACTGGGTACTGCGTCGAAAGACTGGCTGGCTGGGGAGCTGGTGAGCGTAAGGGTGGCCACCCGCGATGCTAAAGCCGCTGTTACCGTGCCACGCGATGCCCTGCTGCTGCGCAGCGACGGCACTTATGTTATTACAGTGGATGAGAACAACCTGGCGCAGCGTAAAGCGGTAAAAGTCAGTGACGGTAATGGCGACTGGGTTACGGTAGATGAAGGCCTAAACGCCGGCGAAAAAGTGGTGACCCGTGGCGCCGAGCGGCTACGCGACGGCCAAGCCGTCACGCAAAGTTAGCTTAGCAACGTCAGCGACTGCTTTTAGCAACTATATCAGCGGCTGTGCAGGGCAACTTTGTTGTCCTCGCTGTCGGTAAACATAGCGATAAAACCATGCTCGCCAATCGACATTTTACTCTGCAACACCTTGCCACCGGCATGGCTAATGCGCTCCAGGGCGCTGTCGATACTCTCTACCTCAAAATAAATCAGTGTACCGCTCTGGCTTGGCTCGTAGCCCTCGCCCTGCACCAGGGCGCCGCTGCTGCCCGCTTTGTCGTGGTCAAACGGAAAACAGGCCATACTGCAACCCGGCATCTCCATTAAATGAAACTCTACACCCAGCACCTGATGATAAAAGTGCCTGGCACGGGATAAGTCGGTTACGGCGATTTCAAACCACCCCACCGGATTTGGGTTAAACATAACAAGGTCTCCTGTAAGTCAGCTATCGCCGCTAACTATAGTCGCCACGGCGCGCTGGCTCCACTTAACAGCCAAAAGAAAACCGCCAAACGGCGGTTCTTTTACCCAGCATGTTTTACTCTTCATCGTCGTCGTAATCGACATCTTCGTCACCTTCAAAATAGGTGCCCCAACCGTCGTATTCTACCTTGTGCTTTTTCGCCAGCTCTTCCAGTTTAATGGCATCGGCGACAATGCTGTCAGCATCCAGTGACTGCTCGCGAATGGCATCAAACACCCAGGCATTACCGCCGTCTTCAAACTCGACTTCTTCGGCGTCGGTGACTTCATAGCCCAGTTTAAACAGCTCTACCGCCAGCTTTTCCAACTTGGCGAAGTCGCGGTCATAGAAATGGTGCTCGATAGTGTAAAGCGCATCCGGATCGCTGCCATCTTCTAACAAGGCGGCGATGGTGTCTTCGGTAAATTCCTGCCAGTTTTCCATAAAATTACTCTTTAGCTGCTTTTGTGCTGGCAGTGTAGTCGTTGCCCAGTTCGCTATCAAGCAATGCTATCTGCGCCTGCATCTGCTGGTGCATATTTTGTGCGAAGTCGCGGATGTTCAGCTGCTCTTTGGGTAACGCTACCGGCGCCATGACCTGCACAATCACTTTGCCGTTATTCCAGCGGTTTAACTTAAACTGGCCATGGGTGCTGCTCATACAGACCGGCACCACCGGTACACCGGCTTCCAGCGCTATATGAAAGGCGCCCATTTTAAACGGCAGCAGGCCGCGACCATAACTGCGGGTGCCTTCGGGGAACATCCACACTGACAAGCGCTTTGCCCGGATGCGCTCAGCCGCGGCCAGCATGGTATTCAGTGCTTTAGATTTGTTGTTACGGTCAATCAGGATATTGCCGCTTAACCAGTAAAGCTGGCCAAAAAACGGAATAAACTTCAGGCTTTTCTTGCCAATGGTCACGGTACCGGGCTCTACCGCATTACTGATGGTAAACAGATCCAGATTATTCTGATGGTTTGCAATAAAGACACAGGGTTTACCAATAGGCGCGCCCTGAAAATGTCGCACTTCAACCTTAATGCCGAACACCCGGCTCATAAAGCCATACCAGTGCGAAAAAATATACACATTGTTGGCATGAAAGGGTCTGAACAAACAAATGATCAAACCTGCCAGGGTGCTGAGCAGAAAAAACAACACCAACACAAAAATACGAACCACCGCTACCACTGTTGTCTCCAGTTGCCGGTACTATTGTTACCGGCCAATAAAAAGGCGCCTGAAAAAAGGCGCCCAGTATAACGGCTTTACTCGCTCAGGCTGGTTTGATCACTGTCTGGCTCTGCACTCTGATTCACCAGCACCTGGTCAATTCGCTGCAGGCCGCGCGGTAATTTGTTGCCGCGCCGGCCGCGCTCACCCTGATAATGCGCTAAATCGTCGGCTTTGAGCCCTAGCTTACGCTTACCTGCCACCAGCGTAACGCTGCCGCCTTGCGGCACCACCGCCAACTGACAGACATATTCTTCCCGGCTGGCAGCCCGGGCCGAGGGGATCGACATCAGCTTATTGCCTTTGCCTTTGCTGAGCTTGGGTAGCTCGGCGACCGGGAACACCAGCATACGGCCTTCGTTCGAGATACACAGCAGTAAATCTGTCTCCGGCTGTTTAATGACCAGCGGCGGCAACACTTTAGCACCCACCGGCAAGCTTAATACCGCTTTACCGGCCTTGTTGCGGCTGAGTAAATCACTGTATTCGGCGACAAAGCCATAACCGGCATCGCTGGCAAGCAACAACGCCTGTTTTTCATCGCCCAGCAACACATGTTCAAAGCTCTCCCCTGCCACTACGGCAAAGCGGCCACTTAACGGCTCGCCCTGGCCACGGGCCGAGGGCAGCTCGTGCGCTTCGGTGGCAAAGCTGCGGCCAGATGAGTCAATAAACACCGCTTGTTGGTTGGAGCGGCCACTGGCCAGCGCTTTAAAAGCATCGCCAGCTTTATAGCTTAACGCATTGCCGTCTATGTCGTGGCCTTTAGCGCAGCGTACCCAGCCTTTTTCTGACAGCACTACCGTTACCGGCTCGCTTGGCAGCAATTCTTTTTCAGTTAAGGCTTTGGCTTCCTCGCGCTGTACAATCGGGCTTCTGCGCTCATCACCGTATTTCTCGGCGTCGGCCAGAAGTTCATCACGAATCAGTTTGGTGAGCTTTTTCTCTGAACCCAAAATAGCCTGCAATTTGTCGCGCTCTTTGGCCAGCTCGTCCTGCTCGGCGCGAATTTTCATTTCTTCCAGCTTGGCTAAATGGCGCAGCTTCAGCTCTAAAATGGCTTCAGCCTGGCGCTCAGTAATGCCAAAAAACGCCACCAGCTCGGGCTTGGGCTCATCAAAGGTGCGGATAATCCGAATCACATCGTCAATGTTTAAAAAGGCGATTAACAAGCCTTCCAACACGTGGATGCGGTCAAGTACTTTATCTAAGCGATACTGCAAGCGCCGGCGCACCGTGTCGCGGCGAAAGCTGAGCCACTCGGTTAAAATGTCGGTCAGGTTTTTCACCCGAGGCCGCTGATCCAGCCCCAGCACATTGATATTCACCCGGTAGCTTTTTTCCAGATCGGTGGTGGCGAACAGATGCTGCATTAACTGCTCGACATCAATGCGGTTAGACCGCGGCACGATCACGATACGGGTTGGGTTTTCATGATCCGACTCATCGCGTAAATCGCTGACCATTGGCAGCTTTTTCGCCTGCATTTGGCCGGCGATTTGCTCCAGCACTTTCGCGCCCGAGGTTTGGTGTGGCAGTGCCGTAATAATAATGTCGCCATCTTCCAGACTGTACACAGCACGCATTTTCACGCTGCCGCGGCCGGTTTCGTAAATGGCGGCTAAATCGGCTGCAGGGCTGATGATCTCCGCATCAGTTGGGTAATCAGGCCCCTTGATGTACTGCATCAGGTCGCTGACGCTGCTGTGCGGGTTATCTAATAGCGCAGCACAGGCATTGGCGACTTCACGCGCATTATGCGGTGGTATATCGGTGGCCATACCTACGGCGATACCGGTAATACCGTTGAGTAAAATATGCGGCAGCCTCGCCGGTAACACCTTCGGCTCTTCTAAGGTGCCATCAAAGTTTGGCAGCCAGTCAGTGGTGCCGGAACCCAGCTCTGATAGCAGCACTTCTGAGAAGCGAGATAACTTGGCTTCGGTATAACGCATAGCAGCGAACGATTTCGGATCGTCCGGCGCCCCCCAGTTACCCTGGCCGTCTACCAGCGGGTAACGGTAAGAAAATGGCTGCGCCATCAGCACCATGGCTTCATAACAGGCACTGTCGCCGTGCGGGTGAAATTTACCCAGCACGTCACCGACCGTACGCGCCGATTTTTTATATTTGGCTAAGTGCGATAAGCCCAGCTCCGACATGGCGTAAACGATACGCCGCTGCACCGGTTTTAAACCGTCACCTATGTGTGGCAGCGCGCGGTCCATAATGACGTACATTGAATAGTTTAAATACGCCTCTTCGGTAAAACGGCGCAGCGGCAGCTGCTCAATACCATCTTGTGAAATTACCGTTTCTGTCATCGCTTATCCTGTTTGTTCACTACCGGATACGCCGGTGGCCTGCTGTTTAGCACCACGCCGTGTCAGTTGCCACAGCAGTAAAATAAGCAGCACTAAGGTACTGCAGCCTAATATCGCCAGCCACAACCATTGCACCTGCTGGCTGCGCTTGGCCTGTTGCAGCTTAAGGGCGTTAATTTCATTATCCTGCTGCAGCAAGCGGGTTTGCTGTTGTTGCCGCTCGTGTTCAAAACCGGCGCGGATCTGCTCAAACGCCAGCTCATTTTCGCGGTTACGCATATCCTGATACTCTGCGACAAAGTCATACAGCTGGTGGTAGGCTTTTTCAAACTCGCCCTGCTCAGCAAGCAACTGGGCTTTTAAATGCCAGATAGCCAGGCGGCTGGCAACATCTTCGCGCAGGCCCTCTTTATTCAGGCTTTGCTCCGCCAGCAGCACCTGCTGTTGCGCTAAGGAAACTTGCTGTAGCTTCTTATACATCAGCGCTTTTTCATAATAGTGAGTGGCAACATGGGCGCTGGATTGTAACAGCGGCAGATACTGCTCAGCCTTGTCCATATACGACAGCGCCGCGTCATGCTGGCCGGCATCCATGCTGGCTATCGCCAGGCCGGAATAAGCATGATACAAGTTAACATGGTCTTGTAGCTGCTGGCTTTGTTGCAGCATCTGGTTGTAGGTTTGCAGCGCCAACTCGTAGCGGTCCAGATAGCTATAGGTACGGGCCAGATTGTACAGCACGGTAACCTGGTTTTTCGGCCAGCCCAGCTGCTGATACTGCGCTAAGGCCTGTTGCAGCAGACTGATAGCCTCTTCATCATAACCCAGCGAGGTGTACAGTAAGCCCAGCTCAGCCATCACTTCAGCCAGCACTTCTTCGTCGTTCAGTTGCTGCGCGCGTTGATAGGTGTCTTTTAACAAGGCCAAGGCCTGCTGATCGTTATTTTGCAACGACAACATGGCAGCATGATTAATTTGGCCCAACAACAGGTATTTTTCGTTCTCCAGTTGCTCTGCCAGTGTCATACCGGCGAGATAATGCTGCAGTGCTGCCGGGTAATCGGTTTGCATTTCCCGGGCAAAACCCAGCTCGTACAACAGTTTAACTTTTAGTAAGGCATCACGCTCGCCCAGCACCGCCAGGCCACGCTCGGCCGCCTGTTGCTGTTGTTGGTGGCGCCCCAGGGCGTCCAGTAACGCCGCCTGCAAATAATACCACTTGGCCTGTAATTCAGGGCTTAACCCTGCCAACTCTGATTGGTGCTGTTGCAACACTGCCAGCATCGCTTCTGGCTGCTGGCGTTTTTTCGCCGCCACTTCGGTTAGCCAATCAGGCTCATTAGCCGCTGCAACCGGTAGGCCTAGCGTGCCCAATAGCGTTAGCAGCAACAGCAGTGGATAAAATCGCTTTACCATCAGTTTGCCTTGTTATCCGTCACTACACCGCAATCGCGGCTTTATCACCCTTCAGTTCCAGCCAGTCACGCCGGTCGGTGGCGCGTTTTTTCGCCAGCAGCATATCCATTACTTCCAGCGTTTGCGCCACGTCGTCTACCGTGAGCTGCACCAGCCGGCGGGTGTTGGGATCCATGGTGGTTTCGCGCAATTGCAGCGGGTTCATCTCGCCTAAGCCTTTAAAGCGTTGCACATTCACTTTACCGCGCTTTTTCTCCGCTTCTATGCGGTCGAGAATGCCGTTTTTCTCATCTTCGTCCAGCGCGTAATACACTTCTTTGCCAATATCGATGCGATACAGCGGCGGCATCGCCACATAGACATGGCCCGCCTCAACCAGGGTGCGGAAATGACGCATAAACAGCGCGCACAGTAAGGTGGCAATGTGTAAGCCGTCAGAGTCGGCATCGGCCAGAATGCAAATTTTGCCGTAGCGCAAACTGGATAAATCGCTGCTATCCGGATCCATGCCAATCGCGACAGAGATATCATGCACTTCCTGTGAGGCGAGAATTTGCCCCGACTCGACTTCCCAGGTATTGAGAATTTTACCGCGTAGCGGCATTACCGCCTGAAACTCACGGTCACGGGCTTGCTTGGCACTACCACCGGCCGAATCACCCTCAACCAGGAACAGCTCAGTTTGGTTGAGATCCTGTGCCGAGCAATCGGCCAGTTTACCGGGCAGCGCCGGGCCTGAGGTCACTTTTTTACGTACGACCTTTTTCGCTGCTTTTAAGCGTTTTTGTGCGTTGTTAATACAAAAATCGGCCAGGCTTTCGGCAATATCGGTGTGCTCATTCAGCCATAAGCTAAAGGCATCTTTGACAATCCCGGTAACAAAAGCGGCTGACTGCCGTGACGATAAGCGCTCTTTGGTTTGGCCGGCAAATTGTGGATCTTGCATTTTCAGCGACAAAATATAGCTGCAGCGATCCCAGATATCTTCCGCCGACAATTTAATGCCGCGCGGCAATAAATTGCGAAACTCGCAAAACTCACGCAGCGCTTCCAGCAGGCCCTGACGCAAGCCATTAACATGGGTGCCGCCCTGTGCGGTAGGAATAAGGTTTACATAGCTTTCGGTCACCAGCTCGCCGCCCTCAGGCAACCACAGCAGCGCCCACTCGACCGCTTCGGTGCTGGCACTAAAGCTGCCGGTAAACGGCTGCTCGGGCAGACAGATATAGTCTTTTACCGACTCGGCCAGATAATCTTTAATGCCGTTTTGGTAACACCACTGATACTGCTGCTGGTTCACCTTATCGTCAAAGCTGACCGTCAGCCCCGGGCATAACACGGCTTTGGCTTTAAGTACATGCAATAAACGGCTGACCGAGAACTTTGCCGAGTCAAAATAGGATGCTGTTGGCCAAAAACGCACCCGGGTGCCGGTATTGCGCTTGCCCACAGTGCCGGTAATGGTCAATTCGCTGGCCTTATTGCCATGTTCAAACGCCATCTCGTATACATTACCGTCGCGCCGGACGGTGACTTCAACCCGGCTGGACAGCGCATTTACGACTGAAATACCCACACCATGCAAACCACCGGAGAACTGGTAGTTTTTATTCGAGAACTTACCGCCGGCATGTAAGCGGCAAAAAATCAGCTCTACCCCGGTCACGCCCTCTTCCGGGTGAATATCGACCGGCATACCGCGGCCGTTATCGATGACTTCCAGCGACTGGTCATCGTGCAAAATCACCTGCACCGCATCAGCATGGCCAGCCAGCGCTTCATCCACACTGTTATCTATTACTTCCTGGCCTAAGTGGTTTGGCCGGCTGGTATCGGTATACATACCGGGGCGACGCTGCACCGGCTCAAGCCCGGTCAGCACTTCAATCGAATCGGCGTTGTACTGTTGTGCAGTCATAGTTTCGGTCACTGGCTGATTGGATGTAGCGCGTTTTACGCGAGTTGGCAAAAGTTGGCAATAGTTTCCAGCTCTGCGGCATAGCCGACATAGCTGTGATCGCCACCCTCACTCAGTTTTATGCTTGCGCCCTGATAGTAATCAAGCGCAAGACGGTAATCTAACACTTCATCACCGCTTTGCAACAGCAGCAGGTAATTCTCTGGTTGTTTCAGCGCTTTTGGCATCAGCTGCTCGAGTATCGACATGTGTTCAGCGCTAACCTCATAATGCTGTTGCAACACCGGATGATAATAGCGCCCCAAATGCTGATGCAACACCTTATGGGGTGCTACGGCCGGGTTAATCAGGCAGGCGCGGCAGCCCAACTGCTCGGCAATACAGGTTGCCAGAAAGCCGCCGAGTGAGCTGCCAATAAGCGCGACGTCGGTTGCTTGGCCGATATGCTGGCGAATACGCGCCAAGGCCGCGTCCGGCGCATAGGGTAAGTCCAATGCCGCATAGTCGATATGCGGGTAATGACGGGCAAAAAACGCGCTGGTTAACAGCGCCTTCTCCGATTGTGACGAGCTGGCAAAGCCATGTAAATACACTACTTTTTTAGTCATTATTACTACTTTTACTTAAATTAAGGCGCATAAACTGCCAGGACACTTCACCATTGGCACTAAAATGCCAGTCACACCACTGCGGCCCCTGATCGACTGTTTGCCAGTCGGGCGTTGGCAAAAACTGCACTGAACTGGCCGGGCAGCCCACAATATCCACCTGCTGCTGCCGGCGATGATAGGCATAGTGGGCATGACCATGGCCAATACCACGAATACGCGGCTGCTGGTAAATACTTTGCCACAATTGTGCCTGATGCTGCTGGCCATGTTTGTCGATAAAACAGTTCAGTGGCGCCGGATGATGATGGCAAAACAACCAAATAGCTTCAGATGTGGTCTGCTGACATTGTTGCTGTAACCACTGCTGCTCGGCCGACAAAAACACCCCAGCTGGGGTGTCGCCTTTAGTGTTAAGCAGCAGCAGTTGCCAGCCGGCCAGATTAAGGCTGCGCTCGGGGCGAAACGGTGCTTGCTCACATAGCCATGCTAATTGCTCTACATCATCGTGATTACCCGGCAGACAAAACGCCGGGCAACTTAACGGCGCCATGATACGGCTCAGCAGCTGATAAGACGCTGGCGTATGATCCTGGGTGACATCGCCGGTTAGCAGCACCGCATCGGGTTGCTGCTGCACTAAATGCGACACAATCGCGGCCAGATAACGTGCAGGTTGCACGCCCTTATAGCAACCTTCACTACTGGCCAGTAAATGACAATCGGTAATTTGCGCCAACCGGTACTGCGCTTTGGTGGCAAAACTGTATTGCGCTTCTTTGGCAAAATGTTGTTGCATTAAGCAAACACCAAACTGTCACGCCGGTAGCCGCAAGCGCTACAGAGTTTTAGCCAATCGCGCAGCAGCATATTAATCTGCCGTTTTTCATCTGGCAGCAGCATCTGACTGTTCGGGTAATCATAGCGGGCAGCAATACGGCTCAGGTGCTGGCAGCTTAACACCTCGGCCACTTGGGCATCATGGTACAACCGTACCGTAAAGCGCGGGGTAAAAAAGCTGCCCGGCTGCAGCAATTCAATTTGCAAGGTGGTGGTAAAGCGGGCCAGTTCAGTAATGGTGAGCCGATAGCAGTGCTGATCTGTTACCTGAATATCCATACGCTGGCCTTCGCACACCTCAGCGCTAAGGTAACGGTTAAGCTGAGCGTAATTACGCTCGCACAGCGCCAGAAAATCCGGCAACTTTGGCACATACTTCTGCCGTTTAAACCACACGTTAGCCTCCCCAGGCTTGTTTTACTTTGTCCAGATTAAGCGCCAGCCACTGCAACGCTATCACACTGGCGGCATTATCAATCTTTTGCTCAGCCAACAGCTGCATCGCATCAGTTCGGCGTAGTACATGCACTTTAATGTCTTCGTGTTCATCAGCCAAACCGAACACCCCAGCACTTACCGGCGCGGTTAGGCGGCCCAGAAACAACTGTATACGCTCGGTGGTGCCACCCGGGCTGGATAAGTAGCTAAGCATAGGCCAAAGCTCGGTAATTGTTAATCCTGCCTCTTCTTGCGCTTCGCGCTGCGCCACCTGCTGTGCACTCTCGCCCGATTCAATCATGCCGGCAATTGCCTCCAGCAACCAGGGGCTTGGGCTTGACGCCATCGCTCCCAAACGAAACTGCTCAATCAGCACCAGCTCATCAGTTTGGGCGTTATAAGGCAGCACAACTACCGCATGGCCGCGCTCAAACATTTCCCGCTGCATCGGCGTACTCCAGCCGCCATTAAACAAACGGTGGCGTAGTGTGTAGCGGTCAAGGCGGAAAAAACCCTGAAAAACCGTGCTTTTGTCGATAATCTCAACATCGGTGGCGCTAAATGACGGATACTGCTCAGCCTTGAATTCTGACATTACTGTACTCACATTCTGTTACACTCTAGCGCGTAACTTTACGGTTTAAAGATTACCTAGTTTACCGTAACAGAGTATTATTCGTGCAGTTTCCTTTTTAGACGGCCAGGATAGGTAAAAATGAAAAAGACCTTATTGAGCACCTTGTTAGCCACCGGTTTCGCTATGTTCAGCGCTCAGGCCGCTGACAACCTGCAAAGTATTTACCAGTTAGCAACGCAAAAAGATCCGCAGTTACTCAAAGCCATCGCCACCCGTGATGCCGCCAAACAAGGCATTGATGTGTCCAAAGCCAGCTTATTACCACAGGTAAATTTAACCGCTGGATACAGTAAATCGATGGCCGAACGCGCGCAATTGTTAGAGTCTGGCCTGGCTATCATCGACAATGACACTACCGGTTGGAGTGCACAAGTCAATCTGTCACAGTCATTGTTTGACTGGAACAACTGGGAGAATTTAAACACCGCTGAAAAACGGGCGATGCAAAGCCAAACCAACCTGGATGCGGCAACTCAAGGCTTGATCGTTCGGGTATCACAAACCTACTTTAATGTGTTAAAAGCGGTGGACGATTTAGGCTTTGCCGAAGCAGAAAAGCGCGCCATTGAGCGCCAGCTAGAGCAAACCAAACAGCGCTTTGCCGTGGGCTTAACCGCCATTACCGACGTACACGAAGCTCAGGCCCAGTTTGACAGTGCCTTAGCCCGTGAAATCACTGCACAGAACAACCTGGAAACTGCCCGCGAAGCCTTACGCGAAATTACCGGCCAGTACCACGATGAACTGGCCAGCTTAAATACTGATAAGTTTTCCACCCAGACGCCATCACCTGCAACCGCAGACGAGTGGGTAAAACTGGCTGAGCAGCTGAACTTAAGCCTTAAAGCCAATAAGTTAGCCTTGGAAATTGCCCAAAACGACATTGATAAAGCAGTGGCAGGACACTATCCAACCGTCAGTCTGGACGCGTCTTATGGCACCGCTGACAACACGACAGAAAACACCTTGGCGGGTCAGACACAAAAAACCAATCTGCCGCGTTTGGACAGCAAGCAAATCGGCTTGAACCTGCGCGTGCCACTGTACAGTGGTGGCGCCACTACCGCACAAACCAGCGTAGCACGAGCTAACTATGTTGCGGCCAGCCAGGATCTGGAGCTGAGCTATCGCACCGCAGTGCGCCAGGTACGCAGCTCATTTAATGACATTAACGCCAATATCGCCACCATCCGCGCCTTAGAGCAGGCAGTGGTGTCAGCAGAAAGTGCGTTAAATGCCACTGAAGCAGGCTTTGAAGTAGGTACCCGTACTATCGTTGACGTACTGCAAAGCACCCGTAACCTGTTTGAAGCCCGCCGCAATTTATCCGGCGCGCGCTACAACTACATTATCGCCATTCTGACACTGAAACAGGCGGCCGGTAACTTGTCTGAACAGGATTTACAGGCCATCAATCAGGCCCTGGCAAGCTAACCGCCTCTTGCTGGTTCACCGCTGCGGCGGTGAACCTCTTACCAGTTTTCACTATCGCCCCGGTTAATTTTCGCTACAATAGCGCATTCTTTTTCACTGAGGACATCGCGTGGTTCAGGCTCCGCAGTTTAGTTGGCGTTTTTTATTGCCACAATACTGGTTACTTTGGTTGGGTGCAGCGCTGTTGTGGTTAATCAGCTGGTTACCGTATCCGGTATTAATGGCACTGGGCAGTGGCTTTGGCCGTCTGTTAGGTAAACTGCTTAAATCGCGCCGCAAGGTGGCACTGCGCAATATCCAGTTGTGTTTTCCCGACATGCCCGCCGCCGAGCAACAGGCCCTGGTCGAGCGCAATTTCAGTGAAACCGGCAAAGCCCTGTTTGATACCGTCATTGGCTGGTGGTGGCCAAACTGGCGGATTAAGAAGCTGGCACATTTTAGTGGCTATGAACATATTCAAGCGGCCCTCGCTGAAGGCAAAGGCGTACTGCTACTGGCGGCGCATTTTTTACACCTGGAAGGCGCCTGCCGCGTGTTTGGTCTTACTCACCCCAGCGTCGGGTTTTATCGGCCGCACAACAACCCGCTGATGGATTATCTGCAATACCATGGCCGTAACCGCGCCAATAAATATATGATTGGTAAACGCGATGTGAAGGGGCTGATTGAAGCACTTAACCAGCAGGAAGTCTGTTTTTACTTACCGGATCAGGACTACGGCCGCAACCGCGCCGAATTTGTGCCATTTTTTGCCGTGCCAGATGCGGCCACCACCACAGGTACGCTATTATTTGCCAAAGCGGCCAACTGCGTGGTTATCCCGGTCATTACCAGCCGGCTGTCGGGCAGCCAAGGCTACCAAATTACTGTATTACCCGCGTTAGAGGGGTTTCCCAGCGGAGATGACAAAGCCGACGTGACCCGGGTGAACCAGTGGGTTGAACATGCGGTGCTGCAACATCCGGAGCAATACATGTGGTTGCACCGGCGTTTTAAAACCCGGCCTGATGCTAGCGCGCCGTCACTGTATAAAGGACAGTAAAAAATGTGGTTCTGGATCCGTAATATCAGCTTATTGGTTATTTTAGGTGGCCTGGCGTACCTGCTGTTGACCAAACCAGACTTTTTGATCCGCAAAGACGCCACCAATGTCGCAGCCGAGGGTTTTAGTGAGTTTTACAGTAAAATTCGTGGCTCATTAGCCGATGGCGCCCGTGAACTGTCTAAATTTAAACTTACGCTGCCCGATACCAGCGACAAATTAAGCGCTCAGCTGCAGCAGCGCAGCGCTGTCGTGGTGCCAACCGATATCAACTGGCGCGGCACCGTGACTGACCGGCGTTTTCGTGAGGGTGATACGCTTAAAACAGAACTGACCGAGTTCGCCCGCGCTGAAGGTCTGGAGCTGTTCTGGACCTTGCCGCGTGACTACGTGGTAAAGCAGTATTTTCAGATTGATGACTCGTTAATTGCCACCATACATAAAGTGTCTGTTGCCATAGCGCCAGATTTTCCCTCACCGGTACAGGCGTTCTTTTGCCCGCGCGAACGGGCCGCGGTGATCACAGACAAAAGCAACTCCTATCTGGCAGAACACTGTATTAGCGCCGCCACGCCACCGAAAAAAGACTAGCCGGCGGCATCGCCAAACAACTGTTGCCACACCTGCGCCACCCAGGCTTTTGCAGTCTGTAAGCTATCATCGGCCGGTAAGGTAGCCGGTGCCAGCGTCTGGCGGTGGCCGTAACCACGCAGCAACTGATAAGCCTGTTGTAGTTGCTGTACCTGTGCGCTGCTGAGCAAACCGCACTCGGCAGCGGCGTCTAAAATGCGGATATTATCGCTATAGCGGTACAAAGCGGCATGCTGATGTGCATAAGCCAACACTAAAAACTGGCTGATAAACTCCAGATCCACTATGCCGCCACTGCTGTGCTTAGGGTCTTCAGTCTGCAAACCATGATGCTGACGCAGTTTCTGCCGCATTTGCACCACGTCAGCAGCCAGCTTGGTTATATCACGCGGTGTGCTCAGGATCTGTTGACGGATGTGTAAAAAACGTTGTTGCATTGCGTCAGCGCCATAAATAGCACGTGCCCGCACCAGCGCCTGATGCTCCCAGGTCCAGGCCTCTTGCAGCAAATACTGCTGGTAAGTATCGATATTCACTGCCAGCAAACCGGAATTGCCTGACGGCCTAAGCCGGGTGTCAACCTCGTACAGCACACCACTGTTGGTGCGGGTAGTACACAGGTGCAACACCCGCTGCACCAGCTTTAAATAAAACTGTTTAGAATCAATCGGCCGCTCACCGTCCGTCGGTGCCTGACTGTTACAGTTGTGCACAAACACCAGATCCAGATCTGAGCCATAACCCAGCTCCCAACCGCCCAGCTTGCCGTAAGCAATCACTGCCAGGCCTTTATCCTGCTCGCTGGCATTGGCCGGTTTACCATAGCGCTGCACCATTTGCTGCCAGGCCAGCTCGACAACCTGCGCCATGATCACTTCCGCCAGCCAGGTCAGATGATCACTGACTTTCATCAGCGGCAGTGCTCCACTGATATCGGCAGCAGCGATGCGCAGTTGCTGCGCCTGTTTAAACTGGCGCAGGGTTTCCATTAGCAGCTCTAAATCATCATCAGGCACCCGCAGCATATGCTGGCGCAGCCGGTCGCGGTAATCGGCCACGGTGGCAACCTGATATAACTGGGCCGGATCAATCAGCTCATCCAGCAGCATTGGATAGCGCGCCAATTGCTCGGCCAGCCAGCCACTTTGGCTGCACAGTAGCACCAGCTGTTTTAGCGCGGCATTGTTTTCAAATAACAGTTCCAGATAGGCCGTGCGGGTAACAATTTGCCGAAACACGCCCAGCACGCGGTTGAGTACGGCAGGTCCGGCCTGTTGTTGCTGCAGTAAATACAAGAGTTGTGGCACCAGCTTGGCCAGATAATCCCGGCCACGCGGCCCGACACTGCGCCTCTGGCAGTCT
This sequence comes from Chromatiaceae bacterium, assembly GCA_033838465.1. GTDB lineage: Bacteria > Pseudomonadota > Gammaproteobacteria > Enterobacterales > Alteromonadaceae > Alishewanella. Next base: position 447,586 of record JAJLKZ010000005.1, on the reverse strand, counting down.
TGTTTAAATTGCTGTAGCGCACTAATCAGTGCCTCAGCTTCCTCTTCTGCTAACCATTCCAGCTGGCTGGCCAGCTCAGCCGGGCTTTGCTCGCTGTCCCAAATCAGCCGACTTAAGCTGTTGTCCTGTGCCTCGGCCTCATCGCCGTTATCGATAACCTGCTTAAACTGCTGATGCACTCGCGCCATCGCGGTATCGAGCTGTTGCTGTAGCACTTGCCAGTCGGTTTGCCCCAAGGCGGCCAACAACTGGCTGCGCGCCAGCCCCTGTAGCGGCAAGGTTTGGGTTTGCTGATCGTCAATCCCCTGCAAAAACTGCTCAACACGGCGCAGTAGCAGGTAATCTTCGCGCAGCGCACCGGCCTGCTCTGTGGTTAAAATCTGCTCATTGCAAAGTACCTGAAGGGCTTTTAACAACGACGGCTGCTGCAGCGCCGGAATGCGCCCGCCGCGAATAAGCTGCAGGGTTTGCACGATAAACTCCACTTCACGGATGCCGCCAACCCCGAGTTTGATATTGTCACGCCGGTTTAAGCGGCGGTTTTCCTGCTCAATTTGCTGCTTCATCCGCCTTAGCGATTCAATAGCAGAAAAATCGATATAACGCCGGTAAATAAACGGCTTTAACAGCTGTTGCAGCGCCTGGCTGTGGTAGCCATCGGGGTTTAACACCCGGGCTTTAAGCATGGCGTAACGCTCCCATTCGCGGCCCTGCTCCTGATAATAATCTTCCATCGCCGCAAAGCTCAGCACCAGTGGGCCACTGTCACCAAAAGGCCGCAGACGCATATCTACCCGGTAAACAAAGCCATCGGCCGTTACCTGATGTAATGCCGCTATCAGCTTTTGCCCAAGCTTAGTAAAAAACGGCTGATGCTCGCAGCTGCGCCGCCCGCCTTGGGTTTCGCCATTAGCCGGGTAGGTAAAGATCAGGTCGATGTCTGAGGAGAAATTCAGCTCAGTGCCGCCCAATTTCCCCATACCCAGAATAAGCAGTGGCATCGGCTGACCACGTTCATCCAGCGGGGTACCCCACTGTACCGTTAACTGCTGATAGGCCCAGCGATAAGCCGCGTTAATCAACTGATCGGCAAGTGCAGATACGGCCAGCAGGCTTTGCTCGATACTCTGCAGCTGAAGCACGTCAGCGGCTAAAATGCTGCAAAGCCGGGCATTGCGCACCTGGCGCAGCAGACGAAAAAACGCCGTCTCGTCTAACTGCTCGCAGCCGGCTAAAGCTGCACTGACGTAATGGTCCATTTGTTGTAGTTGCTTGGCGTCGCCAAACACCTGAAGCAGCGCAGGCTGCTGCACCAGCGTGCGACCAATAAAGCTACTGGCGGCCAGCAACTGACCAAGCTGCGTCTGTTGTGCTTGAGTCAACTGCCCGACCTCAAGCTGGTTAAGCTGCTGTGCTACCGCCTGCGCTAACGCGCCGCCCTTTATCTTGTCAGCCGTTGTCATGTTGGCCTCCGTCACCACTTTGCTGATAAAGGTAGTGTGATACGTCAAGTAGCCACAGCTGATAAGCAGTAGAAGCAAACACTGGCTCGCCTTCGGCACAGTGCTTTGCAAACTGCTGCGCCTTTGCAGCCAGGACATCAAGAGCTGTCTGCTTCAGCGTGTCGGCCAGTTGCTGCAGATACTGCGCCGTAACCTTTAATGCCAGTGTGCCCTGCTGTGGGTAACAGGCTTCTGCTTGCTGCAAAGCACTGAGCAAAGTGCTTAGTAAAGTCGTCAATGGCTGCGTTACCGTCACGTTTCTATCAGCCGCAGGCGCCGGTAAAGATAACGGTTGGCCTGAGCGTAATAAGTAGCCGCGCGCGGCTTTGCTTAACCAGCCAGCCTGCAATGGCAGGCTATTAAGTAACTGTCTGGCAAGGCTAAATAACGTCTCGCCATTGCCACTTAGCAGCTCTAGCTCTAATTCTGCAATCGGCTGCTGCTTGCCTGATGCGCCAATACAACCGGCATCGTAAGCCAGCTCCACCCTGCTGCCATCACGGGTGTCAAGTTGCCAACTATGGCGGACAAAGTCGGTGCGAAACAGCTCCGTAAGTTGGTGCTGTAACGCCGTAACATCGGTCTTCTCCGGCCAGATATGTGGCGGAAAGTCTGCCAGTACCGGCAGTACAGATGCACAGGGCACATTGTATTCCGGCCGCATTTGTAAGGCCCCGTGCTGCTGACCGGACAGCTTGATGGTTTGCTCATAACAGCCGTTTTTCAACCGGCTGCGCAGCCCCATATCATGGCGGCGGAACCAGTTGTCGGCGGTATCAAAATAGGCATTCAGTAACGCATGCTCAGCCTGATGTTGCACCTGCGCCAGTTGCGGCAACAGCGAAATTAATTGCGGTAAGTACGTTGCCGGCAAGGCAAACTTCAGCTCAAGTTCATTACTCATCTGCTACTCTGCGACATTGGTGCTGGCAATAACAGCCATTACCGTTTTAAACCTTGTCAATTGCGGCGCAACTCCCTATCATCCAAGGTGTTGGCAGCAAAGCTGTTTTATAAAAATAAGCTCAGGATACCTATGTTCAGATTAATTAAAAGCACCCTGCTGGTATTATTTTCCGCTTACTGGCTGACACTCAGCGGTGCTGTTTACGCGCAAGCTGAAGCCAAACCCGCTTTCGTCAGTGATGCCCTGTTTGTTTACCTGCACTCAGGCCCCAGTAACCAGTACCGTATTATCGGCACCGTCAACGCTGGACAAAGTATTACCTATTTAGGCGAAGACGCTGAAACCGGCTATGCCCATATTCAATACGACGCCGATAAAACCGGTTGGTTACCAAAAGAATACGTCACTTTTACCCCCGGCCTGGTGGCACAGTTGGCCGATCTGAAAGCGCAGTATGCCAAACACAATGAAACCGTGCTGGCGCTAGAGCAACAACGTGACGAGTTAAATAGTCAGTTGACTCAGGCGGTAGCTGAGCGCGAAACCGCTTTGGAACAGCTGCAGCAAACCAACCGCGCCTACGACCAGTTAAAAGTGCAGCTGGAAAACACGCAAAGCTCGATTTGGGAAAAGCCCATGGTACTGGGCTCGCTGATTTTGCTGGCGGGTTTAATCTTTGGTTTAGTGTTACCACTGCTCATCCCTAAACGCCGCAACAGCGAACGCTGGATGTAACCCCCTCTCAGCCCGCTGTCGGCGGGCTTTCTACCGGCTTAATCGGCAAGCCTGCATCATTTTTCACCTGTTCAATTACCACATAAGTATGGGTTTGCGCGACACCAGGCAAATCGACAATCAGCGCCAGTATACTGCGGTAGGCGTCCATGTTGGGCAGGCGCAACTTTAACAAGTAGTCAAAACCACCGGCGACCATATGACACTCTGCCACCTGTGGAATTTGCACCACCGCATCGCGGAATTTATCAAACACTTCACTGGTGGTTCTGTCCAGCGTCACCTGAATAAAGGCGGCGGTGCCAAAACCCAGCTTAGCGGCGTTTAAACGCGCCCCAAAGCCATCGATGTAGCCTTCTTTTTCCAGTCGCTTTACCCGGTCAATACAGGGGCTGGCACTTAAATTGACCTTTTTTGCCAAATCGACATTTGCAATACGGCCATCGCGCTGCAGGGTGTCGAGAATACTTAAGTCAATCCGGTCTAAGCCTTTAGTTTTTGCAGGTGTATTCATGGCAGTAATTTTTCTGGTTTTACTGAATTTAGACAGAATTATATAGGGTTAAAACGCAAAAATAACCACCCTATGCTGCGGACATTTTACTAAAATGCCGCATTCTCATTCTTGTCAGGAAGCTAACTGCAATGTTGTATAACGGTTCCCTGGTTGCCACCCAACCGCTGCGTCAAACTATCCGAGATTTCTACCGCGCTGATGAAGACAAGGTATTAAGTTACCTGTTGCCACTGGCCGATATTGGCGTTAATGCCCGCAGCCGGGCCTGGGAACGTGCCCGCCAGTTAGTGCTGACTATTCGCCAGGCTCAGGTGGGCAAAGGCGGCGTTGATGCCCTATTAAATGAATTCTCGCTCTCTACCGAAGAAGGCCTGGTGCTGATGTGTCTGGCCGAAGCCCTGCTACGGGTACCGGATAAAACCACGGCTGACCGCTTAATCCGCGACAAGCTGTCACAGGGTGACTGGAGCGCACACCTGGGCAACAGCAGCTCGCTGTTTGTTAACGCCTCTGCCTGGGGCCTGCTGTTAACCGGCAAGCTGGTGAACTACTCAGATGAGCAAAAGAAACAACAATTTGGCCTGTTAAAACGCACCTGTGGCCGTTTAGGCGAGCCGGTGATCCGCCAGGCAGTGCGCTATGCCATGCAAATTATGGGCGCCCAGTTTGTGATGGGCACCACCATTGATGCGGCGCTGGAGCGGGCAACCGACATGGAAGCCAAAGGCTTTCGCTATTCCTACGACATGCTGGGCGAAGGTGCCCGCACGATGGCCGATGCCGATCGCTACTTTGACAGCTACATGCGCGCCATCGACACCATAGGTAAAGCCGCCAACGGCCGTGGCCCGTTTAACAGTCCGGGCATTTCCGTCAAGCTGTCGGCCATTCACCCACGCTATGAATTCAGCCACCGCGACCGCGTCATAAACGAGCTGGTACCCAGAGTGAAACAGCTGGCACTGGCCGCGAAAGCCTATGATATTGGCTTTACTATTGACGCCGAAGAAGCCGACCGGCTGGATTTATCACTGGATATTATTGAAGCCGTGTTCAGCGATCCGGCGCTGGATGGCTGGGAAGGCTTTGGCCTGGCGGTGCAAGCGTACCAAAAGCGCGGCATCCACGTGATTGAGTGGCTGCGTGAATTAACGCTAAAAGTGGGCCGCAAAATGATGGTGCGGCTAGTAAAAGGCGCCTATTGGGATACCGAAATTAAGCTAAGCCAGTTAGAAGGTTTTAGCGACTTCCCGGTGTTTAGCCGCAAGCCGTCAACCGATGTGTCGTATCAGGCGTGCGCCAAGAAGATGCTCAGCTACCGCGACAGCATTTACCCGCAATTTGCCACCCATAATGCGTACACGGTTGCCACCATTATGGAAATGACCACCGATTACAGCGGTTTTGAGTTCCAGCGCCTGCATGGCATGGGCGATGCGCTGTACGACGAAATCGTTATTAAAGATAAAATTCCCTGCCGCATTTATGCGCCGGTGGGCGAGCATTCTGACTTGCTGGCCTACTTAGTGCGCCGTCTGCTGGAAAACGGTGCCAATAGCTCCTTTGTAAACAACATCGTCGATGAAACCATACCGGTGGAGTCGCTGCTGACGGATCCGGTTGAAACGGTACGCGGCTGGCAAAGCGTGCGCAACCGGCAAATTCCACTACCGGCCAATTTATATGGCAGCGAGCGGCTCAATTCTAATGGTCTGGACTTAACCGACATTGACCAGTTAGAGCAGGTTAAAAAAGTGGTGTCGCTATGGTTTGACAGCATTAAACAGCTGCCAGTGCAACACGATGCGGTGCCGGTAACCAACCCGGCGAATCTGGATGAAGTGATAGGGTACCTGCGCTACGCCGACGAAAAGCAAATGCAGCAGATTTTGGCCAATGCGGATACTGCCTTTGCCAGCTGGTCTCAGACCGACGTAAAAGAGCGCGCTGAGCTACTGCGCCGTATTGGCGATGCCTTAGAAGTACACCGCAATGAACTGTTGGCGCTGTGCGTCAAAGAAGCCGGTAAAACCTTAGGCGACAGCGTGGCTGAAGTACGCGAAGCCATCGATTTTTGCCGCTACTATGCCGCCCGCGCTGAAGAGCTGTTTGCCACGCCGCAGCAGGCGCGTGGCGTGTTTTTATGTATCAGCCCGTGGAACTTCCCACTGGCCATTTTCTTAGGCCAGGTGGCAGCCGCTATTGTTACCGGTAACACTGTGGTCGCCAAACCGGCCGAGCAAACCAGTTTAATTGCCATTCGCACTGTCGAGATTATGCGCGACTGCGGTATGCCCGAGCATGTGGTACAGCTGGTGATTGCCCCGGGCCGTCAGGTGGGCGAGCACATCGTGCCAGACAGCCGCATTCAGGGCGTGATGTTTACCGGTTCTACCGAAACCGGTTGCTGGATTGCGCGTAAACTGGCCGAGCGCGGCGGCGAACCGGTACCTTTGATTGCAGAAACCGGTGGCCAAAACTGCATGATCGTTGACTCTACCGCCCTGCCAGAGCAGGTAGTTGACGATGTGATCTCATCCGGTTTCCAAAGTGCCGGCCAGCGCTGTTCGGCGCTGCGGGTACTGTTTTTACAGGACGATGTGGCCGATAAAATTATCACCATGCTAAAAGGCGCCATGGCCCAACTGCATGTCGGCGACCCGCAGTGGCTTAGTACCGACTTAGGCCCTGTCATCGACGCCAAAGCCCACGAGCGCTTAAGCGCCCATGTGCAGTATCTGGCCGATAAAGCCACCTTGCATTATGAGTGCGCCATTCCGCAGGATGGCAAACACTACTTCTTTGCCCCACGTTTATATGAAATCAGTGATTTAACCGTGCTGGAGCGTGAGGTATTTGGTCCTGTGGTGCACATTATCCGCTTTAAAGCCGATGAGCTCGATAGCATTATCAACCAGATTAATGCCACCGGTTATGGCTTAACCATGGGCGTACACAGCCGTATTGAGCAGTTTACCCGCCGTATTGCCCGCGACATTAAAGCCGGCAATATTTACGTTAACCGCAATATGATTGGCGCTGTGGTGGGCGTGCAGCCGTTTGGCGGCCGGGGCTTGTCTGGCACCGGCCCTAAAGCCGGCGGCCCGCTCTATTTAACCCGGCTGGTGAAAGATAACCTGGATGTCAGCTGCGCGGCGCTTAGCGAGCAAAAACGCCACAGCCTGTTAAGTGAAACCACCAGTAACGCCGTGGCTTATGCTATGCCGGTAGCCGCCAGCGCCCAACAGGCCTGGGCCATGCTGCCCATTAACCAGCGCACCTCGGTACTGCGGCAGTTCTTGGCCTCGCTGGCGGCTAACAGTGTGGTTAACAAGCAAGAGCCTGATTTAGAACAGGTGCTGACCTTGGCGCAGCAAAAACTGCAGCGGGTTGAACGTGAACTGCAACGCCCGGTGAGCCTGCCCGGCCCCACCGGGGAAAGCAACACGCTAGTGCTGGACCCGCGCGGCGTGCTGGCACTGGTACGTGACGACAGCAGCAGCTTTAGCTACTGGCTGGTGGCTATAATTACTGCGCTGGCGGCCGGTAATGCCGTGATCACGGCAGTTGAAGAGCAGGATTTTGCCGAAGCCGAAGCTTGCATTAAAGCCTTGCAGCAAGCCGGTATGCCACAGCATTTGTTGGCCGTAGTACGACTAGATTGCCTGACGACCCTGCTGGCGCATGCCGACCTGGCCGGTGCTATGGTAGAAGTCAGTAGTGCGGTAAAACCGCTGTGCGCCGAGCTAATTGCTGCGCGACCGGGAGCCATACTGCCACTGATTACCGCGCCAGCCGGCCCGCAGTTACTGCACCGTCTGGTGACGGAAAAAACCATCACCATCAACACCACTGCTGCCGGTGGTAATGCGTCACTGATGACGATGGCAGACAACGTCGGCTAATTTTCTGCCATAAGCCCTCGAATAAAGCCCGTTTTTACGGGCTTTATGCTATGTTTTAACGCATATTGTCGCAGCGCAGCGACAAACCATCTTTTTGTTAATTTATAGTTAAGTTGCTTCAGGTATACTGAGCCGCTAACAGAGCGTTTGGCAAAGGTGTAACAGATGCCGTATCAGGAAGTCCGCATCGCTGATCTGCAGCCGGGAAGCTACGTGGTGCAGGTGCTACAACAAAGCGGCGAAGTGATCGTGAAACATGCCGGTTGGGTGCGCAGTGCCCAAGCCGTCGATGTGCTGCGCAGCAAAGGTGTGCAGGTAGTACTGATTGATCCGGCTAAAACCCTGAAACCCGCGCCAGTTGAACACTTCACTGATAATGCCAGCCAAACCACTCGCAGCGATGAGCCGCCAGCGCGCAGTATGTTTAGCGATGAGTGGCCCAAAGCCGAACGCGCGCTGCTAAATACACAAAAGGTGCAGCGCCAGTTGCTCGACGCTGTGCGCCAGCAACAGCAAATTGACCTTACCCTGGTTTATGAGGTCAGCGCCGGTTTAGCCGAGTCGATTAGCCGCAATCAGGACGTACTGTTGTGCTTAAGTCGTATTGCCGAGCAAAGTGACAGCCTGCTGCAGCACAGTATTAATTGTGCTGTGTATATGGCGGCTTTTGGCCGTTATCTGAATTTACCGCCACACAAGGTGCAGGCCCTGATTACTGCGGCCTTACTGCATGATATTGGCAAGGCGATAAACCCTGACTTACTTCAGGCAGAAGACCATAAGGCAATACCCGCCAGTTTAAATGCGCTGCAAAAAACCGCCAATCTCGCCGGTGAAGTGTCATTGTGGATCAGCCAGCACTGCGCCCATTTAGATGGCAGCGGCTCACCCAAAATCAGCGCCGGCCAAATCGAAAAAGCCAGCCGTATGCTGGCGATTGTTAACAGCTATGAGAAACTCACTTCGCCGCAAACCAGCAAATTGGGACCACTGGCAGCGTCGCGCATGTTACTGGAGCGCACGCCGCATAAGCTGGACGCGGAACTGTTGCAGCAGTTTATTAAATGTATTGGTATTTATCCGCCAGGTTCGGTGGTTAAACTCAGTAGTGGCAAACTGGCGCTGGTACTGGAGAATAACGCCAAAAAGCCGTTATTACCGAAAGTAAAAGTGTTTTATCACAGTGTACACCAGCACCATATTCCGCCTAAGGTGCTGGATTTAGCCCGCCAACAGGAAGAGCAGATAGACAGCTGTGTTGATTTGAAAAAATATGGCCTGGACGTGCACAACTATATTTAGTCATAGCTGAAAATGACAATAGTCTGCTGCCTGCCTCAAACACCCTGCCATTCGCTTAATGCCGCCATGCTAAACAGCTGATTACCGAGCTGCAGCAGCACAAACTGCGGTGTGATTTCTTTAATGCGGATATCAGCCGTTACCCACTGGCCTTCCTGCAGTGTTTTACCATTAACTTTAACCCAGCGCTGATTGGTGCTGGTGGCATAAACATGCGCCTCAAATTTAAGCGGCGGGATCTGCAGCTGTAATGGCCGCTCCAGGCTGGCGATATCCACAGCCGGCGCATTATGGCTGCGCACAGTGGCTGGACGCACATTTTGTGCCGTGGCTTCCAGCGCTGAAGCAAATTTGTCTCTGAGCTCAGCTGACACTTCTGTGCTGTTAGCAATTGGCTCTACACGGGGTTTACTGCTGGCTTGTAGCGGCTGTGGCTCGGCGGCGGCAGTGCCCGCTGTCATTGTCGCCACCGGCGGCGGGCTAACAAACGCTTCTTGCACCGGCGCGGGCGGCGGGTTCAAGCTTTGCTCCAACTGCTGTGGCAGCTGTGTCGGTGAGGCGGTATCGGGGTTTAGTGTTAGTACCGCACTAATTTGCTCGCTGCTGGCCGGTGTAGCTGTTTCGTCGGCTACTGCCTGGCGATTGTGCTGCACAGGGCTGGGGCTAAACCAATAGGCCAGTAACGCGCCCAAACACAGTGCCAACAACAGGGCTAATGCCAATGCCAGTTTGCGCCAGAAGGCCAGGCGGTCATTGGGCTGCGGTAGTGTGTGTTGCTGCTGTTGTTTCAGCGCATCCATTAAAATTGACATCTCGTCTTTTCTACACCTTGTCGTTAGGCCGCGGTTAACCAGGGTAGCACCAACATGGCCAAACCGAAGCCCAGCACTATAGCGCAAAGGCCCAGCACAGGCCAGAACCAGCGCGGTAATGCCACGACCTTGCTTTGCTGTGATAATGGCAAAATTTCACCGGCAGCCTGACGTACCAGCTTGTCGCTGACCATCGCCTGCTGCTGGCTGTAAGCGCCCAGTAAGGCTCGGTCAGCCATCAAATTTACTAGCCGCGGTATACCACCAGACAGCTGGTACAAACGTTTTATTGCTGCCTCACTAAACACTGGCCGGCTGCAGCCGGCTACCTGCAAGCGAAACTTCAGGTAGTGCCTGACTTCGTCTGGTGTTAATGGCAGCAGGTGGTAACGCGCTGTGATGCGCTGCGCTAACTGGCGTAAATCATTACGTTTTAACAGCTGCTGCAGCTCAGGCTGGCCTATCAGTATCACCTGCAGCAATTTACGGGTATTGGTTTCCAGATTGGTCAGCAGCCTAAGCTGCTCCAGCACGGCTGGCTGCAAATGCTGTGCTTCATCAATGATCAATAAGGTGTGTTTACCGGCTTCGTGGTTTTTCAGTAAACGGGCTTTAATTTTGTCGCCCAGCAGCTTTAAGCTGGCATCGGCTTTTTTGTAGCGGATTTTCAGCTCATCACAAATGGCCGCCAGCAGCTCCAGCTCAGAGAGGGTTGGGTTTAAAATAAACGCCACCTCGGCTTTGTCGTCAAGCTCCTGCAGCAAACAGCGCGATACCGTGGTTTTACCGGTGCCCACTTCACCGGTAAGTAGCACAAAGCCACCCGCTTCGCCTAAGCCAAAACGTAAATGCGCTAAGGCCTCGGCATGGCGCGGGCTCAGGTACATAAAATCCGGGTTGGGCGCAATGGAAAAAGGCGCACTGCTTAAGCCAAAAAATCCGGTATACATACGGCTTCCTGCTGGTTGAAGTGAACTGCATCCTGGTGCAGCCGTGCATTTTGCAACTCGGCGGGTATAATGGCAAAAAATTACGCAACAGGAAAGCCGGTGCAACGTTATCTGGTGGGTGGTGCCGTTCGCGACACCCTTTTAGCTTACCCGTTTCATGAACGTGACTGGGTTGTGGTAGGTGCCACACCCCAGCAAATGCTGGATCTGGGTTATCAACAAGTCGGGAAGGATTTTCCGGTGTTTTTACACCCGCAAACCAAAGAAGAGCATGCACTGGCGCGTACCGAGCGCAAAAGTGGCCGCGGTTATACCGGCTTTAGCGTCTATGCCGCACCGGATGTCACTCTGGAGCAGGACTTACAACGGCGTGATTTAACCATTAATGCCATAGCACAAGCCGATGACGGCGAGCTGATTGATCCCTTCGGTGGCGTGGCCGATCTGAAGCATAAAGTGCTGCGCCATGTGTCTGAGGCCTTTGCCGAAGATCCACTGCGCGTGCTGCGAGTCGCCCGCTTTTATGCCCGCTATGCGCATTTGGGTTTTAGCGTAGCCGACGATACCCAACAGCTGATGCGCACTCTGGCAGATGAGCTGGCGACGTTAACACCCGAACGGGTATGGCAGGAAACCGCCAAAGCGCTTGGCGAGCGCACACCGCAAGCCTACTTTCAGCTGCTGTATGATACCGGCGCCCTGCAGGTGTTAATGCCAGAGCTAGCCGCGTTGTGGGGCGTACCACAACCGCCCCAGTGGCACCCGGAAATCGACACCGGCGTACATACACTGCTGGTATTGGCGCAGGCTGCCGTGTTATCAGCACGTATCGACATCCGCTTTGCTGCGCTGGTGCATGATTTGGGCAAAGGCGTTACTAAGCCCGAACTTTGGCCGTCGCATCATGGCCACGAGCATACCGGGCTGCCGCTGATAAACCAGTTCTGCGACCGCCTGAAAGTACCCAACGATTGCCGCGAGCTGGCGTTGCTGGTGTGTGAGTATCATCAACTGGTACACCGTGCACTTGAGCTAAAAAGCGCCACTGTGCTAAAGCTGTTTGATGCGATTGACCTGTGGCGTAAACCCACCCGGCTGGATGCCATCTTGCTATGCTGTACCGCTGATTTACGTGGCCGCACCGGCTTTGAACAGGCAGAGTACCGGCAGGCAGACTACCTGCGGGCGCTGGCAGGTGCCGCGCGGCAGGTTTCAGCAAAAGATATGGTTGAGCAAGGTTTGAAAGGCGAAGCGATAAAACAGGGCTTACAGCGCGCCCGTTTAGCCGCCATTCAGGCCGCTAAACAAGCATGGCAGGCAGGTTAAAGCTGCAGCGTAGCGCGGTTTAAACCGCGCTTATTAAAGGGCGCGCTGATCAGGCTGCGCTGCTGAGCACTAACAGCAACACCACACCCAGGATCAGCCGGTAAATGACAAAAGGCAGCATACCCATACGCTCTATCACTTTTAAAAACAGGTGAATACAGATAAAGGCACTGATAAATGACAAACAGGTGCCAAGCAAAATGGCACTGACATCGTACTGGGTGGGTTCGGCTATTAGTTTGGAGCCCTGATAGCCGCCGCTGAGAATAATAATAGGAATAGACAACAGAAACGAGAAGCGCGCCGCACTCACCCGATCCAGCCCCAGCATCAGCGCTGCTGTCATGGTAATGCCGGAGCGCGACGTACCCGGTATAAGCGCCACTGCCTGGGCAATACCAATCAGTAGCGCCTGCTTCCAGCTCAGCTGTGCCATGCTTTGCACCTGCTTTGCTGTGGCATCCGCCAGCCAAAGCGCCAAACCAAATACGATAGTGGTAATGGCAATCACATAGGGCGAGCGTAGAAAGGTTTCAATTAAGTCACCCGCCAATAAGCCAAACAGCCCGGCAGGAATGGTCGCCAGGATCACCCACCAAGCCAGCTTACTGTCAGTACTGTGTTTACCGGCTAATGACTGCACCCAGCCGACCGTCAGCTGTCCGATATCGCGGCGAAAGTACAGCATCACCGCCAGTAAAGTGCCAACATGCACCGCCACATCAAATACTAGGCCCTGGTCCTGCCAGCCTAAAATGGCTGACGGTAAAATAAGGTGGGCAGAAGATGAAATAGGTAAAAACTCGGTCAGGCCCTGAATAATGGCCAGAATAATCACTTCCACTGTACTCAAGGTTACTCGCTCCAGTTAAATGGCACCGGCCATAGTTTTTGTTGTTTGCTGTAGCTCTGCCATAAGCTGGCATAGGTTTTACCGCTGCTTGGATGCAGCACATCAGGGGCAAGTTCCGCCAACGGCCACAGCACAAAGGCATTTTCAGTAATTTCAGCCCGCGGCAATTCCACCGGTTGCTGACAAATCAAGTTATCATAAGTCAGTAAGTCCAAATCCAGTGTACGGCCACTAAATTTGGCCGCGCTGCGATCGCGGCCAAACTGATCTTCAATCTGTTTAAACAGGGCAATACAATCTGCCACTGACAAATGCGTGTCTGCAGCAGCAACCAAGTTATAAAATGGCTCGCCGACAAAGCCGACCGCTTCACTTTCATATACAGACGATAACTGCACGGCGCCAAACTGCTTTTGTAATTCGGCCACAGCAGCGCGTACATGGTAGTCCCGGCGTGTATTGCTGCCAATACTGATATAAATACGTGCCATTAACTGCGGCTCCGCACTATTTGCACGCCCACGGTTTGCGCTTGCTGCACCGCCCCGGGCTTACTTACCGTGACCTCGACTTTTTCCGTGGCAAACTCAGACAGCAGCATCTGTGCCACCCGCTCGGCGACAGTTTCTATCAGCTCAATCGGCTGCGCCGTAATCAGCGCCGTAACTTTTTCGGCGATTACGGCATAGTCCAGGGTTAATCTAATGTCGTCCTGATCTGCTGCGGCTGTTACATCCGTATACAGCGCAATATCGAGCAGCAGACGCTGCTGAATGGCTTTTTCCCAGTCGTAAACGCCAATCACGGTGTCTACTTGTAGCTGTTTTATAAAAACTATGTCCATTCAGTTACATCCGCATTGCGTTATTTCTCGTTTCAGGTAGGCTGGTCGGATAGGCAAAACCGTGAAAACCCTATATTCTGCTGGCGTTTCGCCGGGCTGCAATCTTAACGTAAAAACTGGTGCTGAGGAACCGCCTTAATGACCCCGCTGATTGGAATTATGATGCTGGCAGCCTATCTTTGTGGCTCCATTTCGTCGGCAGTGCTGGTCAGCAAGCTGTTTCGCTTACCCGACCCCCGCCTGCATGGCTCGGGCAACCCCGGCGCCACAAATGTCCTGCGTTTAGGCGGTAAATTACCGGCGGTACTGGTGCTGGTGTTTGATATTTTAAAAGGCACCATACCGGTATGGGGTTCGTATTTTCTTAAAATTGAACCGCTGTATTTGGGCCTGATTGCCATTTGCGCTTGTCTTGGACATATCTTCCCGCTGTTTTTTGGCTTTAAAGGCGGCAAAGCCGTTGCTACGGCGTTTGGCGCTATGATGCCGATTGGGCTGGATTTAGCCGGCTTACTTATCGGCAGTTGGCTCGTCATCGTGGCACTAAGTGGCTACTCATCACTGGCCGCCATTTTAACCGTTAGCCTGGCACCGCTATTTACCTGGTTTATTAAACCGCTGTATACCGTGCCGGTGTTAATGCTGAGCGTGCTGATTATTTTGCGCCACCGCGAAAATATTGTGCGGCTGTATAAAGGCAAAGAAAGCAAAGTCTGGGATAAAACCAAGCGTATTCGGGAATAACTGCTTACCTAACCTTCATTGCGAGGTTGGAATCCCGAACTGGGCGCCACAGAGTGTCTGAGTGAGTGCGCAAGCGCGAACGAGTTGCTGTGGTGAGCCAGGGCGGGAGTTGCAACCGACGCCCTACTCCAGACTCTGCCGCATATCAATTTAAACCGCTGGCAATTCCTGCATTGGCCAGCGCGGTGTCACCCCAATGGTTAAATCCTGCTGCTGACCCGCGGCTAAGCGGTAGTAGCCCGCCAGGGCTATCATGGCGCCGTTATCGGTGCAAAACTCTTTACGTGGGTAATACACCTCACCGCCATGACGTCTCAGCAGCTTGGCTAATTGCTCGCGTAGCGAGGTATTGGCACTAACGCCCCCGGCGATTACCAACCGGTTATAACCGGTTTGCTCTAGCGCCCGCTCACATTTGATCACTAGCGTATCCACCACCGCTTGCTGAAACGACGCTGCAATGTCAGCCTGTACCTGGCTACTGTTGCCCTCTTTGGCAATCACATTCGCCGCCGCGGTTTTTAAACCACTAAAGCTAAAATCCAGCCCTGGCCTGTCGGTCATCGGCCGCGGAAATTTGTACTTTTTGCTGTCGCCCTGTGTTGCCAGTTTGGCCAGCAGCGGCCCCCCCGGATAATCCAACCCCATTAATTTGGCGGTTTTGTCAAAGGCTTCGCCGGCCGCATCGTCGATAGACTCACCCAGCAAGGTATAACGGCCAATACCCTCTACGCCGACTAACTGGGTGTGGCCACCGGACACCAGCAAGGCTAAAAACGGAAACGGCGGCGGGCTGTCTTCCAGCATCGGCGCCAATAAATGGCCTTCCATATGGTGCACCGCCAGCGCTGGCTTGCCCCAGGCCAGTGCCAGTGAACGGCCAATGGCGGCACCGACCAATAAGGCACCGGCTAAGCCCGGGCCGGCGGTATAGGCTACGCCATCAATACTGGCGGCATCGCAATTAGCTTCACTAAGCGCCTGTTTAATCAGCGGGATCGTTTTACGGATATGGTCCCGCGAGGCCAGCTCTGGCACTACACCACCATAGTCCGCATGTAACGGAATTTGGCTGTACAGCACATGGCTAAGTAAACCCTGCTTGTCGTCATAGATGGCAATACCGGTCTCATCGCAGGAGGTTTCTATACCTAAAACTCGCATCTGGGCCTCAAGTCCGCTAAAATGGCCGCCATTGTACCGGCTCCGCACCAGCAGAGCCAGAGGATCGGATTTAGATCGCAGAATTGCTTTACATCGCCCCGTCTTTTTGCGTAAAATGCCGCACCATTTTTAATCGTATTGGTTTAGAGATAACCAATTTGGCCCTGAGGTGAGAATTTAATGCCTGTTGTTAAAGTAAAAGAAAACGAACCCTTTGACGTAGCTTTACGTCGTTTCAAGCGCTCATGCGAAAAAGCTGGCGTATTAGCTGACGTTCGCGCAAAAGAATTCTACGAGAAGCCAACCTGGATCCGTAAGCGTAAAAAAGCAGCAGCAGTTAAGCGTCACGCGAAGAAGCTGTCTCGCGAAAACGCACGTCGTATCAAGCTGTACTAAGCTAAACCGCTTAGATTACCCGCTTTACGACCACGGCACTGCGGGCTGGTCAGCCAACAGAATAACGCCGTAGTGATATTGCAAAGTTGATATCTGCATACCGTGCCCGAAAGGCACGGTTTGTCTTTTTCTGAATTACGCCGAAGGAAAAAGGTGGCAGGACAAATCCCAAAACAGTTTATCGACGATTTGCTGGCCCGCACCGACATCGTCGAACTGATTGACCAACGCGTACCGCTGAAAAAAGCCGGTAGAAATTATGCCGCTTGCTGCCCATTCCATAGTGAAAAATCACCGTCCTTTACCGTAAGCCCGGATAAGCAGTTTTACCATTGCTTTGGCTGTGGTGCCCACGGCAATGCCATCAGCTTTATGATGGAGTTTGAACAGCTGGAATTTGTCGAAGCCATTGAAGAACTGGCACAGCTACATCACCTTGAAGTGCCGCGCGAAAAAGGCAGTGGCCGCGCCCGCCCCGCCGCCCAGGCCGATGATTATCAGTTAATGCAACAAGCCGCCAGCTACTATCAGCAGCAACTGCAACAGCATCCTGACAGCCCGAAAGTGCGCGAATATATTGCCAAACGCGGTCTGAGTGATAAAACCGTGGCCGACTTTGCGCTTGGCTATGCACCAGAGAGCTGGGACGGCCTGCTAAAACAGTTAAGCCCGGTGAATCAGCGTGCGCTGCGCGACCAACTGGTAGAGCTTCGGCTAATTAACCGTAACGATAATGGCCGCGAGTATGATTTTTTTCGTGACCGCTTAATGTTCCCTATTCGCGACAAACGCGGCCGGGTTATCGCCTTTGGCGGCCGGGTGCTGGGCGATGGCACGCCGAAGTATTTAAACTCGCCGGAAAGCCGCCTGTTTCATAAAGGCCGTGAACTCTACGGTTTGTATGAGGTGCGCCAGCAGCCGGGCCATGTAAGCCAGATTTTGGTGGTCGAAGGTTATATGGACGTGGTGGCACTGGCAGAGCATGACATCCGCTTTGCTGTCGCTTGTTTGGGCACCGCCACCACGTCGGATCATATGCATACGCTGTTTCGCTACACCCCCAAAGTAGTGTGTTGCTATGACGGTGACCGCGCCGGGCGCGATGCGGCCTGGCGCGCACTGCAAAGCGCCCTGCCACAGTTAAAAGACGGTGTTGAGCTCAATTTTGTGTTTTTACCCGACGGCGAAGATCCAGACTCCTTGGTACAAAAGGAAGGCAAAGACGCCTTTTTACAGCGCATAGCCAATGCGATGCCACTGAAGCAGTATTTTTTCGAGCACCTGCTGCAAGAGCATGATCCCGCCACCGATGCCGGCAAGTCGGCTTTATCGGTGAAAGCAGCCGAGCTGATTAAGCAAATTCCCAGTGAGTATTACCGCGACAGTTTAAGCGAAAAACTGGCCAACCTATTGGGTAAAAGCCATGAGCGTACAAAAGCCGTGGCCCGCCGCGCGCCTAACCGGGTAAAGCCGGCCGCTATTAAAATAACGCCGATGCGCCGGGCTATTGGTTTATTGTTGCAAAACCCCAATCTTGTGAATGTGATGCCAGATGCGCCTGAGCTGGCCGAAGCAGATATTCCGGGCATCACCTTGCTATTGAGTTTACAGCAGCGGTTAAAGCAGAACCCGCAGCTGACTACAGCCCAGCTGATAGAACAGTGGCGCGATTTACCCGAGCACACTATTTTGCTAACGCTGGCCAGTTGGGAGCATCAGATAGAGCCAGAGCAATTGTCGCAGGAGTTTATTGATACCTTCCATTTTATTGAAGATCAGTACCTGCAAAAGCAACTGGACGAACTGGCGATAAGAGCAAAACTAAATCAGCTGAGTAAAGCTGAATGGCACAAATACAACCTGCTGTTGCAGGCGCTGAAAAGCAAAAAACCAAAGCTAGCGACCTAATGCAGCTGGCTAGAAAAGCCGCGCTTTGTTATAATCGCTAGTTCGCAATTTTACATTAATCAACATTGGTGGAAGATAAGTCTCTATGGAGCAAAATCCTCAGTCGCAGTTAAAACTCCTGATCCTGAAAGGTAAAGAGCAAGGTTACCTGACCTTTGCCGAGGTGAATGACCACCTGCCGCAAGACATTATCGATTCAGATCAGATAGAAGACATTATCCGCATGATCAATGACATGGGTATCCAGGTGTTTGAAAGCGCCCCCGATGCCGATGACCTGATTATGTCCGATGCCACCACCGACGAAGACGCGGTAGAAGAAGCCGCTCAAGCGTTAGTTAGCGTAGATAAAGAGCTGGGCCGCACCACCGATCCGGTGCGGATGTATATGCGTGAAATGGGTACGGTTGAGCTGTTAACCCGTGAAGGCGAGATTGATATCGCCAAACGTATTGAAGACGGTATTAACACCGTACAAAGCTCAGTGGCCGAATATCCGGAAGCCATCACCTATTTATTAGAGCAGTGGGACAAATACGAAGCGGAAGAAATTCGCTTAAGCGACATTGTGACGGCCTTTATCGATCCAAATGACATTGACGAAGCGCCAATCTCTGGCAGCCACATCGGTTCAGACGTACCTGAAGATCAGATGGACGATGATGACGACAGCGACGACGATGATGACAGCGACGGCGATTCAGACGATGGCGACAGCGGCCCGGATCCAGAAATGGCACGGCAAAAGTTTGCTGAACTACGCACCCAGTACGACATTACCCGCAACTCTATCGTACAAAATGGCCGTGAGCACGCCACCACTAAAGCTGAAATCGAAAAGCTGAGTGAAGTATTCCGTTGTTTCCGTCTGGTTCCCAAGCAGTTTGACCGCTTGGTTAAAAACATGCGCGAAATGATGGATCGCGTGCGCGTACAAGAACGCATTGTGATGAAGCACTGTGTTGAATACGCCAAAATGCCGAAGAAGAACTTCGTTAAAGCCTTTACCGGTTTTGAAACCTCAACCGCTTGGTTAGATGCTGAAATCGCGGCGAAAAAACCGTATTCAGAAAAGCTGGACGAGCACAAAGAAGAACTGGTTCGCAGCATCGAAAAGCTGAAGAAAATTGAAGAAGAAACCGGTTTAAGCATCTTTAAAATTAAAGATATTAACCGTCGCATGTCGATTGGTGAGGCCAAAGCCCGCCGCGCCAAGAAAGAGATGGTCGAGGCCAACTTACGTTTGGTTATCTCGATTGCGAAAAAGTACACCAACCGTGGCTTACAGTTCCTTGATTTAATTCAGGAAGGTAACATCGGCCTGATGAAAGCGGTAGATAAATTCGAATACCGTCGTGGTTATAAGTTTTCAACTTACGCCACCTGGTGGATCCGGCAGGCCATTACCCGCTCTATCGCGGATCAGGCGCGCACCATCCGTATTCCGGTGCACATGATTGAAACCATCAACAAGCTAAACCGTATTTCACGGCAAATGCTGCAGGAAATGGGCCGCGAGCCATCACCGGAAGAGTTATCTGAACGCATGCAGATGCCAGAAGATAAAATCCGCAAAGTACTGAAGATCGCTAAAGAGCCGATTTCAATGGAGACGCCGATTGGTGATGATGAAGATTCGCATCTGGGCGACTTTATCGAAGACAGCAGTGGTGAATCACCGCTGGATTCGGCCACCATGGAAAGCCTGAAAAACGCCACTAACGAAGTGCTGGCCGGTTTAACCGCCCGTGAAGCTAAAGTACTGCGTATGCGTTTTGGTATTGATATGAATACCGACCACACGCTGGAAGAGGTGGGTAAACAGTTTGACGTAACACGTGAGCGTATCCGTCAAATTGAAGCCAAAGCCCTGCGTAAGCTGCGCCACCCGTCACGTTCAGAAGTATTAAAAAGCTTCTTAGACGAATAAGCCACAACTACGAAAAGGCGCCATCAGGCGCCTTTTTACTTTTTGTAGCACAAAAATTAGGCAGTCAAACCCGAGGCATCTGATAAGCCAGATGACAAAGCTGGCAAAACTTCTTATACTGCCTGCCGTTTCACCTGTGATGGCCCCATAGCTCAGTTGGTTAGAGCGCTCGACTCATAATCGATCGGTCGCTGGTTCGAGTCCAGCTGGGGCCACCATTTCAAGCTTCGCTTTCATGCTACCCCACAGCGGACTATTCCCTCTTGCAGCTCAACCTGCTGCGCGTTCAACTCGCGCAAAACGATGTTTTGCCAAAACGCTCGTTTCACCCAGCTGGGCCACCATTTCACGCTTCGCTGCCATCCTACCCCTTGAGAAATTTTCTGAAACTTCGTTAGCACGGCTTAACGCTTTGGCTTACACTGGATTACGCCCTGTCTGAGTTGTGACCGTAACCTATTATGCTGCCACCTAAACTGCCACTAAACGAAGCTGAACGCTTACAAGCGCTTTATAAAACAGGGCTGTTAGATAGCCCTGAAAGTGCCGAGTTTGATCGCTTTACCCGTCTGGCGCAGGCGCTGTTTGGTTGTAAAATTTCGCTGTTTACCCTGGTTGATGAAAATCGCCAGTGGTTTATGTCACGCAAAGGCATCGAATTAAAAGAAACGCCACGTGATGTGTCGTTCTGTGCCCACGCCGTGTTTGATGACAAGGTGCTGTATGTGCCTGATGCCACAGAGGATGCGCGTTTTGCCGATAACCCGCTGGTAACCGGGCAGCCGGCAATCCGCTTGTATGCCGGCGTGCCACTGCACTCCGTTGAGGGGTTGCCACTGGGCACACTGTGTATTATCGACGATATGCCGCGTGAGCTAAATCAGTTACAGCTTACGTTACTGCAAGATCTGGCCGCATTAGCCGAGGCAGAAATGGCCCGCGGCAGTTTACACAAACAAGCAAAACAACTGGCGCAGGAAAAAGAGCTGCTGGAGCACCAACGACAACGATTATCCGCTTTTATTGAAGGCTCACGGCTGGCAACCTGGGAGTGGAACGTGCAAACCGGTGATGCCATGTTTAACGGGCGCTGGGCCGAAATTATTGGCTACGAACTGCATGAGCTGATGCCGCTGAGTGTTGAAACCTGGTTAAAGCTGATCCACCCGGCAGACAAAGCGCGCTCTGAGCGCCTACTGCAGCGCCATTTTGATGGCGAGCTACCGTTTTACGAGCTGGAATGTCGCATGCAGCACAAAGATGGCCATTGGGTGTGGATATTAACCCAGGGTAAAGTCATCAGCTACACTGAGCAAGGCGCACCACGTATTATGGCCGGCACCCATCAGGACATTACCGAGCGTAAAGCCAATGAGGAAGCGATTTCCGAAGCCTTCAGCTTGTTGCAGCGTGTGTGCCGTAATGCCGGGCTGGATATTAGTCATTTAAATAGCCGTTAACCGTTATCTGCTATGATCGCGCAGCACACCATTTACGCCATTTTTGCTATTGGCCTGTTGTTTCTGGCTGTATTACTGGTGCGGTTGTTTTTGCCGCAGCGTTGCTGCCCACCCATGCTGGCATTTTTGCTGCTAGGTATTGCTGTCGGCACTGTCGCTAAAGATATTGTACCGAGTCACAGCGCATCGTTTAACTCGATACTTTCCGTGTTGGGCGAAGCTGGCCTGATTATGTTGTTGTTTAAAGTCGGCATGAATGCCGATCTTAAAGGCCTGCGAAAACAGCTACCAAATGCCGCCTGGATTTGGCTGTGCAATGTGCTGATTAGCGGCGTATTTGGCTATATCGCGGCGGCGCTTATTTTGCAGCTAGATACGTTAAGCAGCTTATTTATTGCCATCGCCTTTACCGCGACCAGTGTCGGGGTAACCGTTAGCCTGTGGTCCGACGCCGGTAAACTCAACACAGCCCAGGGCACCCTGCTGATTGATATTGCCGAGTTGGATGACTTAAGCACCATCTGCCTGGTTGCCTTGTTAGTGGCCTTGATCCCGCTGCACCAAGGTGGCATTGCCATCGCACCTGCCGAGGTTGTCTTTACCCTGGGCCACATTATTGCGTTATTAATCGGCTTTGCCGTCAGTGCCTGGTTGTTTTCCCTTTACCTTGAGCCACACCTTACCCGTTGTATCAAACATTTCTCCCGCGATCATGAGCTGGTGGTGTTTATGCTGGCGTTCAGTTTTATTGTTGCGGCATTAGCCGAGCTGGCCGGGCTATCACTGGCCATAGGCGCCTTTATTGCCGGTTTAGCTTTTTCGCGCGATCTGAGCGTGCTGCAGGAACAACCGGTGTTAAATGGCTTGTACGATTTTCTCACACCGTTTTTCTTTATCAGCCTGGGTATGCTAATTGATATCAATGACTTACAAGGCCTACTCTGGCCAGCGCTGGTGTTAATTGTATTTGCTGTTGGCGGCAAAATTGCCGGTGTGATGTTACCGGCCTGGCCACGCTTGGGCTTAGGCGCCGCCTTGCTCCTGGGCGTGAGTATGGTGCCGCGGATGGAAATTGCCATGGTCGTCATGCAAAAAGGTCTGGCGGCAGGTATCAGCAGCACTATTTTTAGTGCCATGATTTTAACCACCTTCGCCACTGTGCTGATAACCATGCTTGGCTTGCCATTTTTGCTGCGAAGGGTAAAAGTCACTTAGGCTGACGTGCGAGGTAAAAAAGCCAGAATCGGTTTGACCTAAACCTTACCGAATAACGGCTAGTGAAGGCCAAACCGACTGTACGCAACTGCAATCGTTAACGTACTATGTCCATCTCATCCAGCAGGTTTTGTGCACCATCGACATACTGCATCAACCACAGCACATAACGGATATCCACGTGAATGGCGCGGGTAATTTCCGGGTTAAAGTACCAGTCTTTGGTGATCGACTCATAAGTTGAATCGAAGTTTAACCCGACCAGTTCGCCTTTGCCGTTCATTACCGCAGAGCCTGAATTGCCGCCGGTGGTATCAGCACTGGATAAAAAGTTAACCGGTACTGAGTTAAAGGCTTTTACCTCTGGCATTGGGCAACCAGCCAAACGGCATAAAAAGCCCGGTTCAAATTTTGCTGCTAAATCGGCATAAAAATAACCGTCAGTTTTGCCGGCATTATACGCATCGACCAGCTTTTGCGGCAGGCTGAACGGGTACTGTGCCTGGCGCTTGGCAATCATGCCTTTTACCGACGTAAACGGCGTTTTATACACGCCATCTTTAGCCGGGTAACCCTCTACGCTACCGTAAGTAATACGCAGCGTGCTATTGGCATCCGGGTACACCGGCTTACCCTGAGTTTTATTAAAGGCAATAATGGCCTGCATATAGGCTGGGCGCACGGTAGACAACTTACCCGCTAAGGTTTTCTCTTCCAGCTCCAGCGCTTTGTTTTTATCAAACAACGCTACTGCCAGCTTGATAAAAGGGTCGTTGCTGCTGGCAAAATCCTTTGGTGCTTTGCCTAACCAGGCTTTACGGCCTTCAGTACTGGTTAAACCGGTTTGCTGATACAGCGGCGCCAACTTAGTGCTTACCTGCGCTATCGTCATATTTGCGGTTAAACCCAGCGCAGCATCTAATTCGGCTACGCGTACCGCGTCAGGCTGTGCCAGATATTCGGCCAATTGCTCAGACCAAATGGCTAAATCCATGGTCGGGTGGAAGCTTTTTTCCATCCGCGCTAAGCGGCTTTCAATCATGGCTAAATCGCGCTGCTGATAGCCCATCTCGCGCATCGCGTCCGGCTTTTCACTTTCCACCGCTAAACGGTATAAACGCATTGCCGCCTGCAACATATCGCTGCGCTTAGCATTGTCAAAGTAATAGGTTTGCTGAGTGTAGGCCTGCTCGGCATCAATCACGCTTTGCAGTTCGTTAATGCTCTGCTGGTATTGCTGATATTTGCTATCGCTGTTAATCCAGCTCAGTAACGCTTGCTGCTGTTGCAGCTTAATGGCGTGGATATCGGTAACCTTAAAGCCATCCAGTAAGCCTTGCAGTTTTTTCATCCGGTTGTTCAGGCTTTTTACCGTCGAGGCATATTTCACCTTCAAATCGGCATCAGCGGCGCCTAAACGGTCGATGGTAGCAATAATTTGCTGGTACGTTTTTACCTGCGCCGGGTATTGCCAGTCAGCGGCAAAAGCAATTTCATCGGCTAACCGGTAGCGACTGGTACGGCCCGGGTAACCGGCCAGTAAAATACCATCACCGGCGCGCACGCCACTGGCGTTCACTTTCAGGTAATGCTTGCTCTGGTAGGGTACGTTATCCACCGAGTACGGCGCCGGCTTACCATCTTTACCGACATAACCGCGCAGAAACGCATAGTCACCGGTGTGGCGCGGGTATTCAAAGTTATCAATATCGCCACCAAAGTTACCAATAGCTTCGCTTGGTGCGTACACCAGACGCACGTCCTGCAGCATCAGTTGCTTGATCTGAAAGTACTGCATACCGTGGTGAAAACTGACTACCGAGCAGCGGTAGTTCGGGTCGGCTTCACAGCTTTTGATCAGCGCTTTGCGGTTGGCTTCAATTGCTTCATAGCGCTCGGCACCGGTTAAATCACTGGCTAAATTACCCGATACCTCGGCAGTAACATCGGTTACCGCTTCAGTAATATATAACCGCTCCTGCGCACCAGCTGATAACTCTTCGCCCAATGTTTTAGCTAAAAAGCCTTTTTCAATCAGGTTATTATCTTTAGTCGAGTTATTCTGAATGGCGTTATAAGCACAATGATGGTTGGTCACCACCAGGCCTTTTGGCGACACAAAGGATGCTGAGCAGTAGCCCAGGCTAACAATAGCGCTCATCGGGTACTGGCTTAAATCGGCCAGTTGCTTGCCCGGGATTTCAATGCCTTTAGCGCTAAGCTCAGCTTGTAGCTCGGCCATCTGGTGTGGTTGCCACTGGCCTTCGTCAGCCACTGCGCCCAGGCTTAAGCCCAGCGCGGCGGCGGTTAACAGGGTTTTGGTTTTCATGCGCGTTCCGTGGTTCAGGTTATTTTCATTATTGTCGCGGCAAATTATCCATGTTGTGCCTGCAAGCGCAACCTTGATGCGTTAAGTGCGCTGAAATTCGGTTAAGTCGCCGCGAAGCCAAAAGGTTTCGCAGCCAAAAGGTCAGTTGGCCAACAGACAGCCGCAGTCAATTAAGATAAGCTTGGCGCAATTTTTACGCTGCAGTTTATAAAGGTAAGTTCATGAAAGTATTAGTACGCAGTTTACTCACCGGCCTGGCCATAGTGCTGCCACTTATAATCACCATAGAGTTATTACGCTGGTTACTGCAGCTGGTGGAGAGCAGCCTGGCGCCTCTGCTGCAACTGGTGTTACCGCTATCCTGGTATATCCCGGGCATGGCGATTTTAGGTTTTGTCATGCTGTGTATCGTTATTGGTTACAGCTCGCGCTGGGCGGGTATTCACTGGCTGTGGCAGCTACCGGGTAAAATTTTAATGAAACTGCCCGGCAGCAAACAAATTTACGGCATGCTGCAGGATATTATCGATTTAATGGCCGGTAAAAACTTTGCTGATGGCTCTGTGGTAATGGTTAAGTTGCCACCGTCGGATATTGAGCTGATTGGAATTATTACCAAACAAGGCGGCCAGACGGGTGATCGCATGTCAGAGCTGATGCAAGACGATCAAATCGCCGTGTTTATTCCGATGGCCTACAACGTGGGCGGCTATACCGTTATCGTGCCGCGCAGCTGCACGCGTAATGTTGATATGAAACCTGCCGAAGCACTACAGCTGGTGTTAAGTGGCGGCCTTGGCAGCAATAAAGCCCCCGGCCACCGTCACGAGCAATAACGGCTAGCCCAACAGCATCCACAGCGCCACGCCAAACATCAGGCTGGCGCCGATGCGGTTTAAATACTGCACCCGGTTGGCTTACCGAAGAACAGCGCTAACGCTTTACCGCCACTGGCGTACAGCAGCATAGAGCCAAATTCCAGCAACAGAATAATGGTTACCAGCACCAACAGCTGTGGCCAGAATGCCAGTTCGTTGTCGA
Source organism: Chromatiaceae bacterium (assembly GCA_033838465.1). GTDB lineage: Bacteria > Pseudomonadota > Gammaproteobacteria > Enterobacterales > Alteromonadaceae > Alishewanella. The sequence continues at coordinate 421,746 of JAJLKZ010000005.1, read as the reverse complement.
TAAAGGGCGGCAACAGCGCCATATGAAACGCCCAGCCTTTTGGGTTAGATACGGCAGTAATAAAGCCCTGGCTAAACAACGTGCGTCTGGGTAATTGCGCCGGTAAGTCACCGGGTTGCGGCAACGCCAGTTTGCCTTTAGCGCGCCACATCTGCAGGCCAATCCAGGCTAAATAGGCCGCACCAACTAACTTAAACCAGTAAAATACCGCCGGAAACTGCAGCATTATAGCCGCCACACCACACACCGCCAGTATCGCCACCAAGGCCACGCCGAGCATTTCGCCCCACATCATCCATAAGGTGCGGCGCACACCCTGGCTCATGCCCAGCGTCATCGCCAGTGTCATGCACATGCCCGGTGTCACCGAGACAAATAAAAACGTCGGAATAAACGCGCCCATCAACGCCAGATTAACCATAACCACCTCAACTACAAGATGGCGCTATTTTGCGCAGTTACAGCAACATCAGCAATAGAATTGAGCGACGAAATATCACCATGTGGCTCATCGACTACGAATATAAAGCCACCCGTGGGAGGCTTTATATTATCAGTTAACCGAACGGTTTATTTGTGACAGGTGTTTGCCGGATTACAGCAACTGGCTTTGACTGCCGTCGCCATATAACCTGCGTCTTTAATCGCATCGGTAATGTCTTCGGCGCTCAAGTCAGCTTCCACCATCACGGTATGGCTGGCTAAATCCACTGTCACTTTTGCATTGTCTTGCAGCTGCAAAATGGCCTTGGTAATCATACTCACGCAATGGCCGCATGTCATATCTGCAACATTAAATTTCATCATATCCTAAGTCTCCTGTGTTGAACTCAGTGTACAGCCTAAAGGTTGCCATAGTGGCAGAGTCAAGCAGTAAAAAAATGTGTATAAATAGGTTTGACCTTACCACGATGGCAAGGTTTAGGCTTATGCTAACTAACCACCCTGGTCATATGGGAGCAAATACCATGACAGCAACAACACAGTTGGCAATTAAAGGCATGACTTGCGCATCCTGCGCTAACCGGATAGAAAAAGCTCTGCTTGCGGTAACCGGCGTGACGCAAGCAAGTGTCAATCTGGCGACAGAAACGGCAATCATCCAAGGAGACGCGCGTTTTAGTGATATTGCACAGGCGATAACGTCGGCGGGCTATGAGCTGGATACCGAAAGCCGTCAGTTTGCCGTTAAAGGCATGACGTGCGCCTCATGTGCCGGCCGGGTGGAAAAAAGCTTACTTAAAGTAGCTGGTGTGATTAGCGCCCGCGTGAATCTGGCTACCGAAACCGTTAGCCTGAAGCTACTGCCTACAACGTCAAACCAAAGTCTGCAACAAGCCGTCGCCGCCGCAGGTTATGAATTAATACTGGAGCAACCCGATACAGCCGTTACAGCGCAAGCAGCTGAGCCAGCCTTTTATCAGCGTGACAGCTGGCCAGTGATCGGTGCAGCCTTACTCACCCTGCCGTTAGTATTGCCAATGGTTGGCATGCTGTTCGGTGCCGACTGGATGTTACCGGCACTGTGGCAATGGCTTTTGGCCACACCGGTACAGTTCTATTTCGGTGCCCGCTTCTATAAAGCTGGCTGGCATGCACTAAAAGCCTTTACCGGCAACATGGATTTACTGGTTTCCATCGGCACCAGTGCCGCTTATGGTTTGTCACTGTACCTGTGGTATAGCTTCGACGGGCATCATGGCGCACCGCATTTATACTTTGAAAGCAGCGCCGCCGTACTGACATTAGTGCTACTGGGTAAATTTCTGGAAAAACGTGCCAAACAGCGCACCACCGACGCGCTAAAAGCGCTGGAAAACTTAAAACCTACCTCAGCTACAGTTTGGCGCAACAACAGCTGGCAAACCGTTGCGGCTGCTGAGCTTACCAAAGGCGATAAAATTAAAGTGTTGCCGGGCGAACGTATCCCGTCAGACGGCGTGGTGATTAAAGGCAGTAGTCATGTTGATGAAGCACTTATCAGCGGCGAAAGTATTCCGCTGCATAAAACGGTGGCGGATCATGTCACCGGTGGCGCCATTAACCTTGACGGCGTGCTGGAATTTGAAGCATCAAATGTTGGCGCAGAATCGACTTTATCAAAAATAATTCGTCTGGTTGAGCAAGCTCAGGGGGCCAAAGCACCGGTACAGGCACTGGTGGATAAAATCAGCAGTATCTTTGTACCGGTAGTATTACTGGTCGCCTTAGGCACAGTGCTGATTTGGGGCCTCGCTTATGCTGATTGGCAACAAGGTATTCTCAATGCGGTTGCAGTATTGGTTATTGCTTGTCCCTGTGCGTTGGGACTGGCCACACCGGCGGCCATTATGGCGGGCACTGGCACCGCCGCTCGGCACGGCATTCTGGTAAAAGACGCCGTCGCATTAGAGCAGGCGACCAAAATTGATTACGTGGTATTTGATAAAACCGGCACCTTAACCGAAGGCAAGCCTGAGCTAATGCAGATCACGACTCTGCAAGGCAGTGAACACGATCTTGCGCAGTTGGCGTATGCGTTATCACTCAACAGCGAACACCCACTGGCTAAAGCCGTGGTAAGCTTCGCCAAAACACAACACCTTGCCCTGCTCGACGCAACAGATTTCGCCGTTGTCGCAGGTAAAGGCGTTAGAGCCAGCATCAATCAGCGCGAGGTGATGCTGGGCTCCGGTAACTGGATGCGTGAGCTGGGTCTGACGCTGCCGACAGAGCGCATTGAAATTCAGGGCGCGTCGGTATCCTGGCTGGCCGAAAACATAGATGGCACAACCAGGTTGCTAGGCTTGCTCTGTTTTGCTGACAAGGCCAAGCCAGAAGCCAAGGCCGCCGTGCAGAACCTGCAGCAACACGGCATTAAAGTCGCTATGTTAACCGGTGACTCAAAACAAAGTGCGCAATACATCGCAGATCAACTCGCTCTGGATACCGTTCAGGCAGAAGTATTGCCCGAGGGTAAAGCCGAGGCAGTTAAAGCCTATCAGGCACAAGGCTTCAAAGTGGCGATGGTCGGTGATGGCATTAATGATGCCCCGGCACTGGCACAAGCCGATTTAGGTATCGCCATGGCAACTGGTACCGAAGTCGCGGTCAGCGCTGCTGCTATCACATTGATGCGTGGCAACCCCATCTTGGTCGCCGCTGCGTTAAACCTAGCTAGCGCGACCTATCGCAATATTCAGCAAAATCTGTTCTGGGCCTTTGCGTTTAACACCATTGGTATTCCACTGGCCGCACTGGGCTTTTTAAATCCGGTTATCGCCGGCGCCGCTATGGCCTGTAGCAGTGTGCTGGTGGTAACCAATGCACTACGCTTGCAACGCATGTCGTTTAAATAAGGGGGGCGCAACATGGCCACATTACTGACAATAGGTGATGCCGCAAAAGCCAGTGGTTTAACAGCAAAAATGATTCGGCACTATGAGCAGTCGGGGTTACTTAACAAGTCACCCCGCACCGAATCGGGCTATCGATTATATAATAGCGAGCAAGTTAATCAGCTGCGGTTTATCCGTCAGGCACGCAATCTGGGTTTCTCACTGGCCGATATTCATTCGCTGCTTGAGCTGTGGCAAAACCCACAGCGAGAAAGCCGTGCGGTAAAACAGCTGGCACAACAACATCTGGATGAAATTGCCGCCAAAATTGCCGAGCTTCAACATATGCAGCAAATACTGACGGCGCTATCCGACAGCTGCCGTGGCGACGGCAGCCCGCATTGCCACATCTTGCAGCAACTGGCTAAGCCAATTTAACTCTTGCCGAGGCGCAGTGCTGTGCCAACCAGGTAAGTGTGGTTTGTTCACCCTAAACGTATGAATAAAAAAGCACCGCGATCAGGCGGTGCTTTTATTTAACACATTATGTTACCGACTACGCCAACTTACTACCATTTGGAACTGGCAGGTCAACCGTCGTTAACACCACACTGCCATCCGGCCGGTAACACCCCGTTACCAGGCAATCCGACATCATCGGGCCAACTTGCTTCGGTTTAAAATTCACCACAGCAAGCACCTGCTTACCCACCAGACTGGCCTTATCATATAGCGCAGTAATTTGTGCGCTGGATTTTTTAACGCCAAACTCGGCACCGAAGTCCACTTTCAGTTTGTATGCAGGGCGTTTTGCCTGCGGAAAATCCTCGACGTCAATAATGGTTCCAACGCGAATATCTACCTTTTCAAAATCACGCCATTCAATGTAATTCATACTGCAATCACTCCTTCTGGTAACAGATACTCTTTAAATACAATACTAACCGTACATTAATGTGTCTGCTTCAGGGTACCAGAGGTAGCGTTCAACCAGGCACCATCGGCATCGAAAACGAAAATATCAGCTTCATAGGAACCCTGAGCATCTTGCAACAAACGCACGATTTGCGTGTTACCTGAATTCAATAACAGTAGGAGCGCAGGTTGACCATTAACGTCGACAGCAAATTGCCAACCAACCCCCTCGCCAGACGCTATGTTAAAGCCTGTGCCGTCGTCATTTAAGTAGACATTTTGCACGATAAAACGGCTGCGGTCGTCATCAGTATGTGATTGATATAACGGCATACTCCATTGTCCTGACAACGTACCAGATAATGGTGAGATTGTGGACGGATACAGAGCGCGCCCCCAAACATATTGATAAGTTTCAACTTCTGAATCGGAGAATTCCATCCGTTCACCATCAAGCATAACAGGCGAAATGGCATACCAGGTGTAACGACGAAGCTGATACAAGCTACGCCATGCCCCCTGAGTAAACCTGGTTAACTGCTCTCCTGCCTGTTTAATATTTACCTGCAACCTGTTGACACCATGTGCCTGCAACTTTGCTATTTGCGCAGCAGACAGGCTTAAGTCAGGGTGCGTAACAGCCAGGTTTAGCATTGGCATTTGCTCTGTCTTTGCACCTGTTTGCACAGTATCGTTTAAGATATTCCATTGCGCAGGGTAACTGAAACAGGCATCAGCTATTGTGGCTTTACTATTGCTGTTAAATTGATAAAACCGGTTGCCCGTTTCGGCTTGTGTTGCTAATTCATCCGTAGAAAGATGCAACCCATATTGAACATCTGAATAGGTCAACGCCAGTTTACCCCAGCCCTGTGCTGTGAGCTTATATTCAGCTGCGTCAAGCAACGGTTGATGCTGATGTCGCATCTGCGCAGCTAATGCACCAAAGTGCTCAGGATCAACCAGAGTGCTGAACAGCGATGAGTAGCCAGGTGGCAGTGACACTGTGTTCTGGTTGGGGTAAGCGGCAACGATTAATGAAGCCATTATCGCATCTTTTATTGCGATATCTTTTTCGGCATCCAATAGTGCTGACAGGCTACGGGGGACAACATTATTGTTCGCCCTTACAATCAATGCAGCCACGCCGGTAGTAAATGGCGTGACATCGGCAGGCTGCAAGCTATTGTGGTGACGTAAAGAGGGGATTATCAGCCACAAATCCATGCCCGGTTTGCTGACGGACACTGCGCGTAGCAACAACAAGTCATTGGTTTCATCGTCATCTACTGCCACGTCAAGACTATACATGGCATTGTGATCGGCAACACTGCGAAAGGTTTTGCCACCGGCAGATGCTATGATTTGGGCATCAGACATACCGTATGCTTTAAGAAAGCCGCTAAGCTGATAATGCTGTAACAACGGCTCAATCGTATATTGCTGCTGCACTGTTACCGCCTCAGCATCGTCATCCGTCGCAGTAATGGCAAACTCCACTATTGTAGTTTGCGTGACCGCCGGCACTGTTATCGTAATGCTGTTGCTGTTGTTAGTGGCTAACTGTACTGCAGGGCCGGAAATTTGCGTCCATTCAACGCTACTAATGCTGCCATCGGCATCGGTTACACTAACAGTTAATTGTGCAGTAGTTTTTTCTGTCAGCGTTAATGCACTTGCTGTAAGTACCGGTAGCTGATTTGCTTTAAGTACAATCTGTTTAGTGTCAGATACGCTGACGCCTTTGCTGTTACTTACCGTTAGTTTAACCGTTGCATTGCTGTCTTCATTCAACTCCGGGCTGGTAAGTGTAACGATTTTACTGCTTAGGCTATCAAATTGAAGGGGCGGGCCCGACAGCTGTTGCCAGGAATAGGTTAGTTCAGTCGTTGCAGATTGGAGCACCGGCATCAGTGTAAGGGTTCGGCGCTCTCTGAGCTCAACGGTATCACCGAGCTCTAGCTGCAAAGCAGCTTGTGGTGCAGGCTGCACCGAGGGATCGCCTGAACCACAAGCTGCCAGCATTAATGCCGTAGCCCCAATAAAAGCTAAGTGTAATTTTGCCATCTTTGAGTTTCCACATAATCAGTTACAAGACGTGCAGAGCTATCTGCACAGCTATGCTGCGTGCAATGGCAGGCAGTGGCAGGCAGGCTAAAGCTTGCCACCGTGGAAAGGTCAAGAAGTGTTCAATTAGCTAATTTTCAGCGCTAAAACTTGATGAAAAACAGTGCGGCTACTGCATAGCCGCACTGTTGATATGCGCATACACGCTGGCGCTGCCATCTTTGTTTAGCAGCAGAATGTCGTACGGCATAAAGCGGCCTTCCACTTCCATACCCGGTGAACCCAGCGGCATCGCCGGTACACTCAGGCCAATCGCATCCGGATGCGACTCTGCCAGGAATTGCCGGATGTATTTAGCGGGAATGTGGCCTTCAAAGGCATAGCCCTGCTCCGATACTGCGGTGTGACAGGAATAATACTGTGGTGTGATGCCATAGCGTTCTTTGATGCCGCTTAAATCATCATAATTTTTCGTCTGCGCAACCACGCCCTGCTGTTCAAGGTGCGAGACCCATTTTTTACAGCAACCACAGCTCGGTGTTTTGTATACGGTGAGTGTCAGCGCGGCCGCATTGCCGGTACTGTCAGACACAGCAGCAGTTTCCGGCTTAACCGGGCTGTCGTCGTTACAACCGGCCAATAACGCTGAAGTGACAAGCACAGCCGCTAGCGTTAACTTCATTTTAGTCTCCTGCTGTCGTCTTAGTGCGACCAGTGCACATGCACAATTTTCCAACCGTCGCCGTTATCTACCAGCACCAGCGTTTCTTTACTGACTACGTCAACCGGCTTGCCTTTATATTCGCCCGTTAACTGGGTGCGGCTGACCGAATAGGCCATATTGCCCAGCACCTTGGTCTGATGCTCTAACGTCTCAGCGTGTACCGCCGCCATAAATTTCATATCGGCCAGCATATGGTGGCTGGCATACTCGTCGGCCGAGCGCTCGACGCCGTTGCCTTCGACAATCAATACATCATCTGCCAGCATGGCGCGTGCACTTTTTGTGTCACCACTACGCAGGGCGTGATGAAAAGCGGTAACTGTAAGAGCTGGCGCGGTATTCTCGCCAACAAATAATGCCGGCGCATCATGCTTTTCATTGCCATGTGCCAGCACGCCAGCGGATGACAACAACGCCATGCCTAAGCTGATCACAGTTAAAGCTTGGATTTTTTTGCTTAACATCATAGGTATCCTGTTGTAATTATTCGAATACAGTGGGTTTATTCTGCTAAACCCACCACAGTGGTAAAGCTGCTGCTGGTGGCCAGTACCAATAGCGCCAACAGCATTTCGATAAAAATAGATCGTGCCAGCAACCGGCTGTTCTGCTGCTGTGCTAGCGCTTTGACCAGACTAAATTTGTGCCAGGCGGCCAGCAGTAACATGGCTGCGACCAACATCAGCTTAAACAGCATTAAACGGCCATAGTCGGTAACAAACAGCGCTGTGGGCGAGTCGAGTAGCTGCAGTAAGATCAGCACGCCACAGCTGATCAGCACCAACAGCACCATTACCGCTGCACGGCCAAACTGCTGCATCAGCGCCAGCAGCCGGTCCGGTGCTAAGCGGTAACAGCTTTGCCACAGCGGCAGCAAGGAGCCTACCCAGGCCGAAATAGCCAGCATATGCAATGTCAGTAACAGCTGCCATTGCCATGTCAAACCGGCAACATGGCCGGTTTGACTAAAACTGGCCGCCAGCAATAACGCGCCGATACTCACCAGCGCAACGCTAATAGCTTTGCCGCTGTATTTAACGCGCCAGGCCCAAAGCGACAACGTCGCAAAACCACATAACAGTAACAGCACTTGCGTACGCATTGCCGATTGCCAAACCATCTGCAGCATCAGGCTATCGGCCATGCCTGCCACACCAGCCTCGGCCAGCGCACCAGCTTGCAGCGGCAGATACAGCAGTGCCAGTACCATACCTGCAGCCGACCAGCGCAACACAAGTCGCTTTAACCATAGCCGAAAGGCACTGCTATCCGGCTGTTGTTGTATTTGAGGCGGTGATTGCCGCTGAGTTAAAGCCGGTAACAGCAGCAAAAACGCCGCAGCAATACTGCCGCTAACCGCCAGATAACTCGCCAGTTTGTGCGCAAATAAGGCTAATACCCAGGCATCGCTAAACATCATCAAACCTGGTTTATTTAGTGCTGATGTGCGTGCGCGCTATCAGCTTTCACTCCGGTGTCCTTGCTAGCGTGCAGCATAAAACTGAAATCACCTTTCATTTTATGACCATCGTTACCCAAGCCGACCCAATTCACCTGATAATTGCCCGCGGCAAGCGGCGGTAGCGGCCAGCTATATTGCGTTGCGGCTTCAAGGCTTGGCGTGAACGCAAAGGCAATTGCAGTAGTCGCATTTTGCCATAGCTCAACTTTGGTCAGCTTGATCGGGCCGCTAAAACTGATGCTCAGCGTAGCCGGCGTCTGCGTCAGCATGGCATTATCTGCTGGCACCGATGCAGTAAGCTTAACATGTGCCAGCACCGGCGTGGCTGCGGCCATACTGAGTACCGCCAGCAAAGCTATTACTTTTTTCATAATCATGTCCTTCACGTTTAAAACCAAAATCTGATGCCGGCAACCCAGGATGTTTCTGCAGTAGATGCATGCTGCAGGCGGGCAAAATCTGCCGTGTTACCATATTTGTTATGCCACTCTACCCCGACATAGGGCGCGAACTGGCGGCTAAATTCATAGCGCAGCCGAAGCCCAGCTCCCATTGAAGACAGGCCTTTACCCAGCTGATTGACCTCATCGTCTTTGCCGTAGGCTGTTAGTTCCGCCCGGGCCTGCAGGATCAAGCGCTGCGTTAACAGCAGCTCGTATTCAGCTTCGGCACTCAGCGCGGTGCGCCCGCCACTAGCCAGATAAGCCGTTACGTCCACTTCAAACCAATACGGCGCCAGGCCCTGCACACCTAATGCCAACCACTGCCGGTTTGTTCCATCGGCAACCCGATCAGCGCGCAGCCCAAGCTGACTATCCCAATAAGCCGCTATCGCATGGCTCCAAAGCAGCTCGGTGCTGCTCTGTTCCAGCTTACCGTCACTGACTTCAGCTTCAGTTTTCAGCACCAGCCGATCATAGGTTGTGCCGTACCAGGCTTGCAGTTCCAGTTCGGTGGCATCACTGTCGGCATTATATTCCAGCCGATCGCCCAGCACTGACCATTGTGAATGTTCAACACCGTGCTTTAAATGGCGTGAATCGGCCATGCCATAGGGCCCGTCAGTCAGGGTGTAACCGTTGGAGTAAGCATGCGGATCGCGGGCATTCGTTGGTGCCTTACCGCCTTGCATCTGCATATCGGCATGGGGCATCGTGCTGTGATCCATAGTGCTGTGATCTACGGTCTGCTCAACGTGGTTCATCTCACTATGATCCATGCCGCTATGATCCATCTGACTATGATCCATTTCGCTATGGTTCATCTTGCTATGGTCAACCGCCTGCTCAGCGTGGCCCATTTTGCTATGGTCCATCCCGCTGTGATCCATCTGGCTATGGTCCATGTCACTGTGTTTCTGAACCGGTGGCTTTTCGCTGGCGGTCTGCGCTGCCAAGCCCGGGCTTAGCACCATAGTGCAAGCCAGTGCCAGCAGCGACAAGGTTAGCGTTACATTGGCTGTTTTCATGACACCACCACTTCTCTGAACATACCCGCATCCATATGGAACAATAAATGACAATGCCAGGCCCAGCGCCCGACATCATGCGGCGTAGTTAAAAAGCTGATGCGCTGCGCTGGCTGTACCGGAATGGTATGGCGTCGCACTTGTACCTCACCAGTTTCTCTTTCGAGATCACTCCACATACCGTGTTAATGCTTCGGGTGGGTCATCATGGTATCGTTTTGCAAGATCACCCGAATGCGCTGATTGTGTTTCATATGCACCGGCGTGCTTTTACTAAACTCTAAACCGTCGAACGACCAGCTGTAGCGTTCCATATTACCGGTCAGATGTAGTTCAATTTCTTTTTCCGGCCCCTGTTTATCGACAATACCGTCCAGCGAATGTAAATCGGCCAGGGTCAGCGTGCGCCGCCCGGTATTGCGCAAACCAATACCCGGATCGTCCAGATTGGTTCGAGGCATATCCACCCGCATATCCACCGACGGGCCATATTCAGTGGCGGCATGACGCACCGTAGTGCTGGCTTTGGCATAAGGTACGGCCAGGCCGTGCTTGCTGTGATCGATGGCCATAGCACCATGCTGGCTATGATCCATACTGCTGTGATCCATGCTACTGTGATCTACAGCATCGTCAGCCATACCGCTATGACCGCCGCTAGCGCCATGGTTCATCTTGCCCATCATGTCAGTCATCGTCAGCCATTCCACCGGATCCAGCGCCGGCACCGGTGCATGTAAGCCCTCAGCCACGGCCAGGGTACCGCGGGCATAGCCACTGCGGTCCATACTCTGGGCAAAAATGGTGTAGGCATCATTTTGTGGCGACACCACAACATCATAGGTTTCGCCCGGGCCAAAGCGGAACTCATCTACCGTTACCGGATGCACATTCTGGCCATCAGCCTGCACCACGGTCATTTTCAGCTCAGGAATGCGCACATCAAAAAAGCTGTTGCTGGAGCCATTAATAAACCGCAGCCGCACACGCTCACCGCGCTTAAATAAGGCTCGCCAGTTGTTCAGTGGCGTACTGCCATTCATTAAATAGGTAAAAGTGGCCGCAGAGATATCCGCCAGATCGGTTGGGTTCATCCGCATTTGCTGCCACATCTGCCGTTTTGCCAGCGCCGCGTCCAGCCCTCTGTCAGTTATATCGCGCAGCATGTCTGCCACCGTCGGCTGATTAAAGTTATACAAATCGCTTTGTACTTTTAATTTGCGAAACACCGTGTGCGGGTCTTCATCGGTCCAGTCAGATAATTGCACCACATATTCGCGGTCTGCCTGAATAATATCCTGCTGTTTTGGCTCAATAATTAGCGCGCCGTACATGCCGGTCATTTCCTGAAAACCACTATGTGAGTGATACCAGTAGGTGCCGCTTTGCTGCAGCGTAAAGCGATAGACAAAGGTTTCACCCGGCATAATGCCTCTGAAGCTCATGCCGGGTACGCCGTCCATCTGGTACGGCAAAATAATACCGTGCCAGTGAATTGAGCTGGGCACCGACAAGGTATTGGTTACCCGAATGGTAACCTCATCGCCTTCGCGCAGGCGTAAGGTTGGTGCCGGTATCGAACCATTGATGGTGGTGGCTATACGTACCTCACCGGTAAAATTTACCAGGGCTTCGCCGATGGTTAAATCAATCACCTTACCTGTCAGCTCAGTAGCATAGCCGGTAAAGGCATTATCTTTAAAGGCACTGCCCGCCCGGACAATATGCGGAAAGGTGGCCAGCACGCCCCCCATTGCCAGCCCCTGCACAAACCGGCGCCGTGACACAGATACCGGCAGCTTTGCGTTGGCCTTTATCATCTGTAACCTCCAATACTCACTGTATGCCTAGCAGTGTAGTGTGCGAAACTGTCAGCAGCATGACCTGAACATGACAAAGTTGTAATCTTGCTGTCATGTTGCTGTTCGCTGCTTTATGGCCTAATACTGCCAGAGCTATGCCCAATCTATGTTTGGAGAGAACAAGGTGCGTTTGCTGATTGTGGAAGATGAACAAAAAACCGGGGATTATCTGAAGCAAGGCCTGAGCGAAGCCGGTTTTCAGGTGTCACTGGTCAGAAATGGCCTCGATGGTCATCATCTGGCGATGACAGAAGATTTCGATTTAATCATGCTGGATGTGATGCTGCCGGACGTCAGCGGCTTGCGTATTGTGCAGGCGCTAAGAGAAAATCATAACCACACGCCGGTACTGTTTCTGTCGGCCCGCGACAGTGTTGACGACCGGGTAAAAGGCCTGGAGCTTGGTGCCGACGACTACCTGATCAAACCCTTTGCTTTCTCAGAAGTGCTAGCCCGGGTCAGAACCCTGCTACGGCGGGGCCAGGCCGCACCGCAGTCAGAATTATTGCAGGTCGCCGATTTACAACTGGATATCGCCAAGCGTAAAGCCAGCCGCAGCGGCACCAAAATAACACTGAGTAATCAGGAATTTAGCTTGCTCGAACTGCTAATGCGCCGCCGCGGCGAAGTCCTGCCGCGCTCGTTAATCGCCTCGCAGGTGTGGGATATGAATTTTGACAGCGACACTAACGTTATCGACGTAGCGATCCGCCGCTTACGCGGCAAAATTGATGATGGCTTTGCAGCAAAACTGATCCATACCGTGCGCGGTATGGGCTATAAACTGGACGATGAGCAAACTGATGCATAACGCTGGCAAACACCCACTTTCGATTACCGTTCGCGTGGTACTCTTTGTCGCGCTGACCATTTCGGTTTGCCTGTTCTTCGTGCAGCAATTGCTGCTGAGTTCAGTCGAACATCACTTTATCGAGCAGGATGCTGACGAGCTAGCTGTGATCCTACATGCGGTTGAGCACACACTGACTACCGCTCAGGACGGCCAGCAACCGCCGGCACAGACGCTCTCCAAAGCGGTATCGGGCCATCACGGTGTCTACTATCAGGTGATGGATAGCCAGAACCGGTTAGTCTACCGTAATGCCGACATTGACTTAAGCCAACTGGCAGCCAACACCCCGCCCAGCGCCGATTATAACGCCACAGCCATCCACAACTGGCAGCTGGACGGCAAAGCCTATCGCGGCGTGTTCAGCCGCCTTGCTACGGAAGAGCAGCAGTATCAGGTGATTGCCGCTATCGACATCAGTTTTCATGCCCATTTCTTAGCGCAGTTACAGCGCAGCCTGGGGCTGATTTTACTCGGCTCTGCGCTACTTACCCTGCTGGCCGCCTGGCTGGCGGTGCATCAGGGGTTAAAACCATTACGAGGTTTAAGCGCGCAAATGCGTGATATTCAAACCAATAAACTGGATATTCGCTTATCACCGGGCGAGGTCCCGGCCGAGCTGCGGCATATGGTGCAGTCTTTTAATCTGATGTTAGACCGGCTAGAGCAAGGGTTTACCAAGCTGTCGCACTTTAGTGCCGATATTGCGCATGAGCTACGCACACCACTGACCAATATGATCACGCAAACGCAGGTTAGCTTATCGCGCGCGCGCAGTGCCGACGAGTACCAGGATCTGCTGTTCTCTAATCTGGAGGAGCTGGAGCGACTGAATAAAATGATTAGCGATATGCTGTGGCTGGCCAAAAGTGACAATGGCCTGTTAACGCTGCAAACGCAGCCGCTGCAGCTAAAACAGGAAGTCGCCGCGATTTTCAACTTTTTCGAAGCCTGGGCGGCCGACAGTCAGGTTGGCCTAAGCTATCAGGGTGCCAATATTATTGTGCAGGCCGATCGCACCTTACTGCGCCACGCCCTGACCAATTTGTTAGCCAACGCACTGCGCTATACTCCGCCCGGCGAAACCATTACCGTCAGCACCACAGCATCAGCCGACAGCACTACCATCACAGTGGCAAACCCCGGCACACCTATACCGCCACAGCATTTGCCGTTTTTGTTCGACCGTTTCTATCGTGCCGACGCCTCACGCCAACGGCAGACAGATGGCTCAGGTTTGGGCCTGGCCATTACCAAAGCCATCGTCGATGCCCACGGCGGCCAGTTAAGCGTCCAATCGGATGCACGCTCTACCCGCTTTAGTATCACGCTAAAACCGCAGTAAGCAACACCCAACACCAGGCGTAACTGCCCGCACCGGCTGTATGCTAGGTCACTAAAAAGAATGGCATTTTCACCAAATGTTGGTGAAAAGCGAAATTCAGTTTTATTGCAACTACGCCACAGCCCCTGTATTTACAGACTTTTAAAAAGTGGCACCAGAATTGCCTGCCTATGCCTCAGCTAATTAACAATAACTCATTCAATTAAAGGAATAAAAACATGAAAAAAATCGTCTCTGCTGCTTTTGTTATCGCTGTGGTGGCTGTGCTGTACAGCCAGTTTACTGATCTGGCCTACAAAATGGGTTTTGCCGAATTAAAGATGGTGGCGGTACTGGAGAACAGCGAAAAAATGAAAGTGAAATGCGATGTTTATTCGCTGGGCTTTTTTGACGAAATTAAGCTGCAAAACAAATTTCAGCAGTGCATTAATGATTACGAAGCCCAGGGCTACAAAATCATTAGCCGCCACGACGCCTAACAGGCCGCTAACGCACCAGGGGGCTGCAGCATGACAAGCATATTATCAAGCAACATAGCGCTGTTACTGCGCCGCCTGCTGATCCTGACGCTGGCCAGTTTGCTGGTGTTTTACCATATATTCACCTTGTACGAGTTGTATCTGGTCGGCGGCAACGCCGCCGCTACCAGTTATGACCATATCCAGTCGGTCTGTCGCGTCGGCATCGTCATCAGCTTGTTGTTAGTGGTGCTGGGTGTGCGTCGGGCACTCTGGTGTATGTGGCTTTGCATCAGTGCCCTGATTGCCACCCACTACTGGGCGCATTTTGGTAATTTGCCAGTCGATTTTACCGCAGGCCGTCACCCGCTATCGTACTTAAAAGGCTTTATCTTCCCTACGCTGATTACACTGGCATTCCCGCCAAGCAACAAGCGCGGTGATGCCGATAGCAATGCCTGACCGGCGTAAACCGCCATGAAATTTTTAACGAGATAACCACAGCTATGTTTAAAACACTTATTAACACCACATTATTTGCCAGCCTGATCGCAAGTGCCGCCGCCTTTGCTGCACCAACCCAACTAACTGCTGCAGAGCACGGTTTCGTGGCAAACTACTACCCTGCCACCAACGCCGGGCCACAAATTGCGGTGCTGGTATTAGGCGGCGCCGAGGGTGGCTTGCCCGAGCAGCTGGCACAGCCGGTTATCGATGCCGGTTACCCGACACTGGCGCTGGCGTATTTTAATGCCGACGGTTTACCGCCCGAGCTGGAGAAAATCCCGCTGGAGTATTTTGCCAAGGCCAAAAGCTGGCTGCTAAGCCAGCCTAATGTGAAGCCAGATCAGCTGATGGTCGTTGGTTGGTCAAAAGGCGCAGAACTGTCGTTACTGCTCGCTGCCAGAGATGAGCAGATTGCCAAAGTGGTCGCCGTAGCGCCAAGCTCTGTCGCCTGGGCTGGCATTTTAAAAGACTGGACTAAAGTGCCCGCGTCCAGCTGGACCGAATACGACAAGGAACTCACTCATGTGCCGTTTAAGCCATCCGGCCCGGTAAACGGACTACGCGATCTGTACAGCCAATCGCTCGCCAACCGGGTAGATGAACACAAAGCGGATATCGCTGTAACCAATATCAAAGGTAAGGTCGTGTTACTGTCCGGCGAGAACGACGCTATCTGGCCAGCACCACAGATGGCCACAGCAGTGTGTGACAAGATAAACGCCCGCCAGCCAAACCAATGCGAGCATTTGTACTACCCGGGCTTAGATCACTTATTGAACTATAAGTTTTTAGATAAAAACGATGCGATGCACCAAACCTTTATCGACAAGCTAAAAGCCGAGTAATCAGGTAATTCATCAATATAAATAGGGCCAGACCAACATTAAAGCTGCTATATAAATAGGGTCAGATAAACATTAACGCTGCAATAGCCAGGTTAATTTTGCACTGACCCCGCTTATTGGTTTGGGTGGGTATCGGCATGGTCGGTGCGGTCATCTTTGGCGTTATTTTCTTAGCGGTATTCTTGGCCTGAAATTATCCTCGGTCACTTAAGCCAGGGCTTAACCGCCGAGACAGTTAACTGATAAATCACTCTTTGGGCAGGTTAAGCATAAGATCTCCCCTTAAGCTTTTTCACCCGAAGATTTGTACTCAAGTTTGTACATTCAAATTGCCCAACCGTACAAACCTTGGTACTATCTTTGTGTTGCGTTTTAAATGCGGCGGTTAACAAACGGTATCTTAAACATAGGGGAGCAACCGAATATGAACATTCTTACTGTTAGCGAAGCACGGGCTAACTTTAAGGCGGTAATCGATACTGTACTGGATACTCACGAACCTACGTTAGTGACAAACCAACGGTCTGGTAATGTTGTGATGATTTCTCAGGAAGATTACAACGCCATGCAGGAAACGCTGTACTTACTCAGTACACCGAATAATGCAAACCGCTTACGGGAATCGGTAGCTCGCATTAAAGCCGGCACCTTCGAGTTGAAGGAACCCTTTTTAGATGAGCAAGAAACTAACTAAACCCGGCGTGGCCTTCGATGCACACGCCTGGGATGACTACCAATATTTTAAGCAGTACAACAAAAAGCTCAGCGCCCGTATTGATGAACTAATCAAAGAAGCCATGCGCTCACCGCTGGAAGGTAAAGGCAAACCAGAACGTTTAGTCGGCGACTTCGCCGGCTTTTATTCACGCCGGATAGACCGGGAGCATCGTTTGGTTTACACCTACATAGACGGTTATCTGGTCATAGCGCAGTGCCGGTTTCACTATTAAAAACGAAGCAAAAAAAGCTACGACACTATTTTCACAGCTGCATTTAGCTGACCATTTACCAGTGACTTCAGGTTTTCAAAGTTGCGCATTCATCGGTGATGTTCTAGATTGGATATTCGGTACAAGCTGATAAATATTGAGAACTTCAATTACTTTTGAAAGTAGTTCTTTGTTAGCCAAAATAACGAGAAAGGGATGCCAGATTGACATTAAAACTGTTATCGCTGCTTGGCGACTGCTGTATAAGTTAATTTTGATCTGACCCCGTTTATTCGGTATTCGAATTAATTATCAGAATTGGTCTATAGATTCATGGAAGTATCAGGAAGAATTAAAAAGCTAAAGGATAACTTAATAAAAGAGTTGCCGTTCTTTCCTAACGACAAAGAAACTCTTGAAGAGCTCAAAAATCAGGACATTAACAATGTTCTCTTACATTATATACATTGGAAAACAAGGCTGATTCCAGCAAGGGTAAGGAAAGTCCAAATTGCTCCAGATGTTACAGCCGATCGTAGATGGAGAAATTTAAAAGAAAATATTAATAGCCTTCTCAAAAAGGTTCGCAATGGCGAAGACTTAACTCCGTATTTGTCTAAACGAGCACACAAGAATGGCTATACCCCTAGGCAGCGTATAGTTGATGGTGAGGCCGATTCATGGGATGACAAAGACCAGATTCTAAATACCAAGGGCTTTCATCACTTTCACCTCGATATGGAGCTAGAAACGTCAGGTCTTTCTAAGCGAACGGATGATGTTTTATTTGCTCATGTAACACGTGATTCTTTTCATGCCGTTGGAATATTTGATCATTCTGTATTCGACTCATCTAGCGACGGCGAAAACCTAAGTGATGAGCGAAACCGGATGTGGGAAATTCATAAGAAGTATGTAACGATTGGTATGGAACCAGGAACAGTGTACATGAGCAACATAATAATGAGCTCCGGCCACCCAATGTATCTTCTTAGAATGGCAGATTATTATGCAGATATTATAAAAAATACTGATCCACAGCTAGAGCAGCGGGAGTTCGTTAATGATATTTACGACCAAGCCAAATTATCGAGACCAAATAAATTCAAGCTGGAGTGGCATCTTGACGGACTTGATCTCGGCCTAGTAGACAAGAAGAACGGTGTTTTTTTCAATGCCCTTCAAGGCCCAATTTAAGGCACCGTGTAACCAGGATCTGTCGTCAACACTGCGTGGCTTGGACTGCCTTTTCGCTACTTGGCAGTTATAAGTCAGCGCCCAAGCCGAGCGTTAAACAACCTATAACCAAAAAGCCGGGCGAACCCGGCTTTTTTATTCCAAACACCCTAAATCAACTGTATCCCACCACCAAAACTGCGGTAAATACCCACCAGGCGGTTAAAGCTTTGCTGTTGCACTACTGCCAGTTGATCGCGGCTGCGTAGCAGTTCGCGCTCGGCGTCGAGTAAGTCTAAAAACTCACCTGTAGCGGCGTTGTAACTCTGGCGGGCAATTTGCACTGGCCTGCCACTGGGCTTCAGTGCTTAGCTGCTGCCCGCAGCTAAGAACTCGCTACTTGCCTGCTTAATATGTACTAAGTGGTAAGTAACCCTTGCTGGACAAGGGTTATTTTGCTGTTTACTATATGAGCATCTTTGAATACAGGAGCTGGACAATGTCAGCAGTAGGTAGCTCTTCCCCTGTCGGCCGGCCACGGGCTTTTGATATAGACACCGCACTGGAAAAAGCGTTAGAGGTGTTTTGGCGCAAAGGCTATGACGGTACCTCGTTGTCGGATTTAACCGACGCTATGGGCATTAATAAGCCCAGCCTGTATGCCGCCTTTGGCAACAAAGAGCAGCTGTTTTTAAAAGCCATAGAAAAGTATGAAAGCCGGCCCTGCGCCTTTTTTATGCCGGCGCTGGAAAAGCCCACCGCCTATGAAGTGGCCGAACATATGTTGTATGGCGCGGCGGCCAATATGGCGAATAAAGATCAGCCGCAGGGCTGTGTGGTGATCCAGGGTGCGCTGTCGTGTTCAGAAGCTGCGGCAGCAGTAAAAGAAGCCTTAATTAACCGCAGGCTGGAAGGCCAGCAAAAACTGCTGCAGCGTTTTGAGCGTGCCAAAGCCGAAGGCGATTTGCCTGCTTCTGTTGATGCCGAAACCCTGGCGCAATACCTTGGCACTGTGCTGCAAGGCATGGCCATTCAGGCCAACAATGGCGCCACCCCAGAGCAACTGCAGCGCGTGGCAAAGATGAGTTTGCTGGCATTTCCACGCTAAGCTTTGGCGGCAAATATATCTGCTTAGGCCCCTGTTTTTAACGGCCATAACTCTTTAAAATCAGCGCCTCTGCCAACCCTCTGCGGCGCTGCTATGCAAAATATCCTGCTGTACCTGACCACTGTGTTTATTTGGGGCTCTACCTGGTTTGCCATCGAGTTTCAATTAGGTGAAGTGGCTATAGAAGTGTCACTGTTTTACCGTTTTGTTATTGCCGCCGTGCTAATGTGGCTGTTTTGCCTGTGGCGCCGGCTGGATATGCACTTTAGCCTGAAACAGCATGGTTTTATTTTGTTGCTGGCCAGTTTGAATTTTGCGCTGAACTTTCTGCTGATTTACCAGGCGCAGCAGTATTTGTCGTCCGCCATGACGGCCATTGCCTTCACCACCATGCTGCTGATGAACATTATTAACACCCGGCTGTTTTTTGGCTCGCCGGTGGCCAAGCGCATTTATTTTGGTGCCCTGTTTGGTATCGCCGGCATTGTCGTGCTGTTTTGGCCCGATCTGGACGGTGTCGATTTTACCAATACCAGTTTAATCGGCCTGATATTGATCCTGGCCGGTGCCCTGTCGGCGTCGTTTGGCAATATGGTCAGCGTACGTAACTCGCGTGAAAATATGCCGATTATGCAGGTAAATGCCTGGGGCATGTTGTATGGCAGCATCGTGCTGGGGCTGGCTGCCTGGCTAAAAGGTGACAGCTTTACCTTTAGCACCCAGCCGTCGTATATTTTGTCGCTGCTGTATCTGGCGATTTTTGGCTCGGTTATTGCCTTTGCCAGCTACTTCGCCCTGCTGAAAAAAATTGGCCCCCAGCAAGCCAGTTACACCATAGTGCTGTTTCCGTTAGTGGCGGTGGTGCTGAGCACCTTATTTGAAGGCTTTGTCTGGAGTCTGTATACCGTAAGTGGTTTTGCATTGGTATTGCTGGGCAATGTACTGGTACTGACACCCTTTGAGCGGATTAAACCGCTATTACAGCGTCGCCGCACACAGCCTGTGTCACTTTAACGCCAGTTTAAACCAGTCCAGCTGGCTTTCACTGACAGAACTTGCCTGGCCCAGCATATTCAGCAGGGCCAGCAGATCCTGATTTTCTTCGTTATCCAGCAGTTTTTTTACCCCCAGGCTCCAACGCGAGAAATCGCGCTGTGCTATCGGCTTGCGTTGCAGTAGCCGCACCCGGCTATGGCGCGGGTCGCGGCAAATACTGGCGTAAAGCGCATCGACCACCGCGGCCTCGCCTTCAAGATATTGTAAAAAATAGCGCTCGGTAAACAGCAGCGCACCGGTGATATTCCGCTGGTGGTTATTATGCTCGGCGCGGGTCTTAATCTTGTTAATTGCGGCATCATCGGTTTCGGGGCTGCGTTCACTGATATACACCAGTTGGATCTGTTCCTTGGCGGGGTATGCTGTAGCCACAGTGCTATTCCTAATAGCGGGTGTATCTCAGTTATAGCGTTGTCATTACGACAAAGCAATGCCGTGCACAAAAGAATTTAAAATCAATACATTACAGCCCGCTACTGCGCGCCACGCGCCGCGCTATGGCCTGCTGTAATAACGCCGGGTTGGCACACAATAAGCTAAATTGCTGCTTCGCCCGGGTAATGCCGGTGTAAAGCAGCTCACGACTTAACAACGGGCTATTTTCTGGCGGCAGCACTAAACAGCAGTGGTTAAACTCGGAGCCTTGCGATTTATGCACCGTAATAGCAAAAGCCGTTTCTACCTCGGTTAAGCGGCTGGGCAGAACCCATTTAATGCTGCCATCGGCCAGTTGAAACACCACCCTCAGCTGCCCGCTGCCTGGCTGGGGCAGCGCGATACCAATATCGCCGTTCATTAAGCCCAGGCTGTAATTATTACGCTGCATCATCACCGGCCGGCCGGCATACCATAGCCGGCGGCCATCAATAAAACCGGCCTCGGTTAACCACTGGCTCACCTGGGTATTAATGCCCTCAACGCCCCAGTCGCCGCTACGCAGCGCACACAGCAGCTGAAACTGGCTGTAGTGTTTAAGCACACTACGCGCCCAGCTATCGGCATCGGCGTCGTGCTGCTGCAGCAGCGCCAGATACTGGCTAAAACCAGCCAGCACCAGCGGTTTTAATGCGCTGATATGTTGCCCCGGCAATAAACTGATATCGGCAAATTGCTCAAACAACGCTGGCGCGCTGTTATCGCCACGGTTAACCGCAGCGGCCAGCATGCCGATGCCGGATTTGGCATCAAAGCGGTGGCTGTAGCGCAGCATGACGGTAGCCTGATTAAGCGCACTGCCGTCACCGGCAAACGCAGTTAGTGCCGCTTCGCTAAAGGGGGCTAATAGCTTAAGCGTATCGGCGTGGTAAGCACCCAGATCGGCACCCCGGCAGAGATCGCCCAGCACAGAGCCGGCCTCTACTGACGAGAGCTGATCTTTATCGCCCAGCAGCACCAATTGTGCCTGAGCCGGTAAGGCCTCCAGCAACGCCGCCATCATCTCCAGATCGATCATCGAGGCTTCGTCAACCACCAGCACATCCAGCTGCAGCGGGTTGTGGCCGTTGTGTTTAAAGCTGCGCCGGTTTGGCAGTGCGCCCAATAAACGGTGCAAGGTGGTCACGTCTGTCGGAATGCAAGCGCTTAGCTCAGCCGGTAAGCGACTTAAAGCGCCGCTAATCGACTCGGTTAAGCGCACTGCAGCCTTGCCGGTGGGTGCAGCCAATTTGATCGTTAGCGCCTGCTGTTTTAAGCCAGCACCATATTGCAACAAGGCCAACAGCTTGACGACGGTGGTGGTTTTACCGGTGCCGGGGCCGCCGGTAATAATGCTAAAGCGCCGCTGCAGCGCCATAGCGCAGGCCAGTTTTTGCCAGTCGATGCCACTAGCCGGTGCGGGGGCAAACAGCTCAGCCAGTTTTGCCGCCACAGCGTCCGCTAACGGCAACTGCTGTGACAGCCGTGCACTGAGCTGCTGTTTGACTAATTGCTCAGCCTGATACAAGCGGTGCAGATAGAGCCGGTTGTCACTAAGCACTAAAGGCGCAGCATGGCTGGCACCCTGTGTCAGCCAGCCGCTTAGTGCCAGCGCTTGCTGGTAATCTTGCAGTGTCAGGCCACGCAATATGACGGAGGGCCTGTCGCTAAAGCGTTGTAAAAATTGGTTTTGTGGCGGCAGGCTGAGCAGGCCGTCCGGGTCATCAACTAAATCACTGAGCAAAATACAGCTGTGGCCGCGGCCATACTGATGGCACAGCAGCGCACACAAAAGCCAGATCAGTGGGTTAGGCTCTTTGCTTAACTGATGCAAGGTTTGTGGTAGCTGCGCATCTAAAGCGCGCAGCCAGCGCCGCTCAACCCAGCGCTGCAGCAAGGCTTGCATTTGGCTTAAATCATCAAGTGCGCTGGCACTGACTGAGCTGTTAACGGCGGTCTGGCTGGCAAATAAGTCCAGTTGTTCACGCTGTGACATCGGCAACCTCCTCGCCGGCAAACAGGGCATCTAACTGCCACAGCAGTGCCACATCGGCGTTAAGCGCCAGCTGGCCCTGCTCGGGCGCGCGGATAAACCAGTACAGGGCGCCGCCCAGATACCGCTCGGGTGCGCTGGCATAACCGGGTCGGCGCAGTTTTAACAGCCGGTGCAGTGCCAGTAAATACAGCGCGGCCTGTACATCATAGCGTTTATCCAACAGCGCCTGCTGCATCTGCTCATTGCTGTAGTGGCGGTTATCCGGCCCCAACCAGTTCGATTTATAATCCAGCACCCAGTAGCGGCCATCGCTGCCCTGCAGCGTTAAATCGATAAAGCCTTTCAGCATACCGTTTAGCGTATCGGGCAGTAGCGCCGGTCGCGCCATACCCGGCAAGATCGCCCGGCGAATCAGTTTATCCAACGTCAGTACATTCACCTGCTGGCTTTGCAGCCAAAATTCCAGCTCGGCGCGCACCTGCTGTAGCCCGGCCAGGCTGCTGCCTACCGCAGCAAGCGGCGTGTGCAACATCTGCTGAAGCCACTGGCTTAATACCCCTTGCCAGCTTTGCCAGTTATGCCGCGCCAACTGCGCCGCGACTAAGCTGTCGATAACGGCCGCGTCACAGCGGGCAAAGCCCTGTTGCTGCGCATCTTCCAGCAGTTGGTGTAAAAAAGTACCCGGCAAAGCGCCACGCGGAAAATCGTGTATCGACAACTGCTGCTCACTGTAGGCGCTCTGCTCTAAGGCTTCTTCCTGCAACAGCGCCAATAGCGGTGTATCGGCAGCGCCAAGGTCATTTTGCGCCTGTTGTTCGTCTTGCGTTTGCCGCTCGGCGGTTTTTAACGCCGAATAACTGGCTATCCACCAGTGTTCGCGTTTCACCGGCTGGTTCAGGCTAAGCGCAGGCGTCAAGGCGGTTTGCAGCTTAACCGGTGTGTAACAGCAAAACGGCGGCAGCGGCTGCGCCTGCCAGGGCAAAGCGGCCAGCAAGCCGTTAAGCTCGGCCAGGGTAGGTTCGTCTGAGATACCCAGCAAATACCCCAGGGCACTTTGACTTAATTTGCTTGTTTTAGCCTGCCCTTCGCTAAACAGCCCCAACCCCAGATAGCAGGCATACACCGGCCGGGTGAGTGCGACATAGAGCAGACGGATATCTTCGAGCAGACGCTCACGTTCAGCTAATTGCAGCGCGTTATCGTCGGGAGTTAAGTCCAGCACCATTTCAGTGCCGTTAAAATAGCGCTGTGGCTGGCCTTTTCTCACGCTTTTAACGCCGCAAATAAAGGGTAAAAACACCAGGTTATATTGCAGGCCCTTACTTTTATGAATGGTAACGACCTGCACCAGCTGCTGATCACTTTCCAGCCGAAGCTGCTGCTCATCGCTGCTTTTCGGGCTGGCCAGCTGTTCGCTGAACCAGCGCAGTAAGCCGCTTTCGCCATCACGCTGCTGGCTTTCGCTTTGCAGCAGCTCCGCCAAATGCAGCACATTAGTCAGGCGCCGCTCGCCCTGCCCGGCAGCCAGCCATTTAGCCGGTAACTGAAAATAATGCAGCCAGCTACTGAGCATCGCCAGCACGCCCTTAGTGCGCCAAATATGGCGAAACTGCCGCACTTGCTCGGTAAGCTGCTCCCAGGCCTGTTCATCGTTATACCACTGGCTTAGCTGGGTGTCGCTGTTGCTGCTTAGCGGCAACGCCAGCGCCGCACGCAGCAGGCTTTCATCTTCTACCTGCTGACAAGCGCGCAGCCAGTACAATACCGCCTGTGCCTCGTCGCTTTGAAAAATCGACTCGTTGTCCGACAGATACACCGAACGCACATTGCGCGCGCTAAGCTCACGGCGAATAAGCGCCGCTTCGTTTTTATCGCGCACTAATATAGCAATATCGGCCGGTTGCAACGCCGTTAAACCGTTAGCGCCGCGAAAACCGGCAACCCCTTGCTGCGCCTGCTGCAGCAGGCTGGCGATTTCATCGGCGCAGGCCTGCGCCATCAAGGCCTGGTAAGCGCCTTTTTTCAGCTCAGGTGCTTCATCAGGTGCCAGGTAATAGTTCACCGCAGAGACAGCCTTACCGTTTCGCTCAAGCTGCTCGTCCTTGCCGTTGGCCTTTACCGGCAAAAAAGGCAAGGCGGTATCACCGGCTTGACCAAAACCAAAGGCGCCGCGCTGCTGTTCTGCCGCGTTAAACAGCTGGTTTACCCCTTCAACCAGGTCGCGGGTAGAGCGGAAGTTAGTGGCCAGACTGTAATGCCGGCCGTGGGTAAGCTGGCGCGCCTGTAAGTAGGTGTGTAGATCAGCGCCGCGAAAGCTGTAAATGGCTTGCTTGGGGTCACCGACCATAATCAGGCCAGTGTCACGGCTATCAACCTCGGGGTAAATGGCACGAAAAATAGCAAATTGCAGCGGATCGGTATCCTGAAACTCGTCGACCATCGCCAACGGATATTGCGCCCTGATCCGCGCGGCCAGCACGCTGCCGGCATCGCTATTTAGTGCACTGTGTAGCTTAAGCAGTAAGTCGTTAAAGTCCAGCTCAGCACGCTGGCGCTTTTGCCGCTCAAATTCGCCCTGCAAATATAACGCCGCATGATGTCGCACCGCCAGCGCCAGCTCGGGCTTGCTATTAAGTAGCGCGACGCTTTGGTTAAATAATTCAAACAACGGGTGGCTCACCAGCGGCTGGCCCTTTTTCTGCCCGGCGCTGAGCTTGTCGGCGCTGAATTTTACAACCATAACAGCAAAATCGGGCTCACTGCTGTGCAAAAGCTGAGGCTCGGCCAGCATACGCTGCCACCACTGCCGTTCACTGTTCCAGCTGGCCGCGCGATATTTATTACCGTTTAACCAGCCGTTGGCATAGGCATCCTCGAGCAGCTGCAGCACATCGGGACTCAGCGCGGCTTGCAACTGCCGGCAATGCGCGTCCATCTGCTGTTGCCACTGCAACAAGGGCGCGGCGGCATCTGCCGGGCTTAGCGGCGCCGGCAGCGCGATACCGCCGGCATTAAAGCGCATCGTTACGGCATCAGCTTGCAGCCAGGGCCGCACATCGCTTAGCAGCGCTTCGGGCGAGCTGGCCACATTACCCAACGCTTTTAACAGTGCGGGTTCATCCAGCGGATAAAGAAAACGGCGCCAGTAATCACACGCCAGCGTGTGCAGCAATGTCTGGTTGTCATCGGAGAGTGTTTCGCCAAAGCGCATGCCTGAGTCGAACGCATGCTCGGCCAGCATGCGCTGACACCAGCTGTGGATGGTAAAAATCGCGGCCTCGTCCATCCACTCTGCGGCGATGCTAAGCCTGCTGGCACAGGCCGCATGCTGCGCTGGCGGGTAGGATGTCAGCAAAGCGGCCAAATAGTCATCGTCACTCTCGCCCTGGCGAAAGGCATTCGCCGCCTGCACCAACCGGGCCCGAATACGATCTCTGAGCTCAGCGGTGGCGGCCCGGGTAAACGTCACCACCAGTATTTGCGGTGGTAATAGCGGCTGGGTAAAACGGCTGCTGTCATCGCCGTGGCCCAGCACTAAACGTAAATACAGTGCCGCCAGCGTGTAGGTTTTGCCGGTACCGGCGCTGGCTTCAATTAAGCGGCTGCCGTGCAGGGCAAAATTAAGCGGGTTAAGTAAGGTTACCTCATTCATGCGTCAGCCTCCTGCCCGCTAAGCCCGGCCACCGTCAGTTGCAGCATAGGGCGATATAACTTTTCGGCCCAGTCGGTAAAGCCGGCATCGAGCAGGCTGGCAAAATCCGGGTAATAGCGTGCCAGTTCGGGCGCGCCGTCCAGCTCGCCCGTTAGGCTATAACCGCCCTCATACTGCTCGCGGCATTTGGCTAAATCGCCGCCTTGCAAATAACAGAGCGCGGTTTTTGGCATCACCGGCAGTGGTGTGGCTAAGCCCTGCTGCCAGAAGCTGACCAGGTTATCCAGCTGGCTACTGGCATGGCTTTGTGCCAGCGGTAACAGATGCACGGCATCGTCGAGGCCAAACTGATAGGTACTGACGGCAACGCCCTGGGCATTGGCGGCCAGTTGCTGGACATAACTGCTGCGCAGCGTATGCCAGCGTAGTTCGCCTTTATTGCGAATGGCACTGGGCCTAAGCTGCAGCAGGGCCTGCTGGCCGCTGCTTGCTGCAAACACATTGCTCAGGCTGTCGTGTAGTGGCAAGCCCGCCGGTTGCAGCGCCAACGGCAACGGTGTGCTGCGCCGCTGCCAGTCGATACCGCAACTTTGATAGCGGGCAAACACCACCCTGGCCTCGCGGCTGATCTCGGCCGCGCTTAACAGACCAAATAGCGCCAACGGTAATTTCGCCTGCGCAGCCAGCCTGGCTACGGCCTGATCGATATCTAACTCTGGCTCGGCGAGCAGCTGTAACAGCAGTTGCTGCTTGAGCTGATACAGCTCCAGCGTGTTAAGCACAAAGGGCTCGCTGTCGGCAGTGCTAAGCTCTGCCTGATAAAAGCGGGTTTTAAAGCGCTGCTGTAAATAATGCCGGCACGGGTTGGCTAAAAAATCATCCAGCAGACGCAGGCTCAGCGTCGGCAGCTCAACGCCCGGTTGACGGGATGCATCAGGCACGGAGGTTAACTGATGCGCCGCCTGCCACTCATGGGCATAAGTGGGCAGCGCGCCGTTAAAATACTGCGGCGAAAACGGCTGCAGCGGATAGCTGTGGCACAAAGCCTGTGGTACCGGCTGGCCTAACGGGTGCTGCCAGCCGCTGTCGAGCAGATCCATTAACTGGCTAACCAGCACACTGGGCGGCAGCTCGCTGTTATTGCGGATGTCGCGCCCCACCCAGCTTAAATACAACGCCTCGCGCGCACTTAACAGCGCTTCTAAAAACAGGTAACGGTCATCATCGCGCCGCGAGCGATCGCCGGGGCGATAATCGTGCGCCATTAAATCAAAATCGTCGCGCATGCGTGCCCGCGGGTAGTCACCGTCATTTAAGCCCAACAGGTAAATGCGTTTAAACGGAATGGCGCGCATTGGCATTAAGGTCGAGAACGTTAAGCTGCCGGCTAAAAAACGCTGGCTTAAGCCACTGCTATCGGCTTGCGCCAGCCAGGCCTCACGCAACACCGCCAGGCTAATGTCGCCGCTAAAATCACCGCTTTGCGCAGCGTTGACCAGTGTGGTCATGCCATCACTGAGGCGGGCGTAAATGTGCTGATCCTGCGCCTCGCTAAAATCAAACAGGCTGGGTAGCAAGCCATTATCCCCCAGCAGCAATTGCTGCCAATCGGCCAGACTACGCTGCCCCTGTCCGGCGCTAAAACTCTGCTGCCAGCGTTTTAACTGTTGCACAAACTGCAATACCGGCCCAAGCTCGGCGGCGGCTAAGCCGGCCACTTCAGTGTAAGGTGCACAGCCTTGCCACTCATAAACGTCACCGATAGCAAACCCCAGCAGCATACGCTCGATGGCGAACATCCAGCTGTACTGACTACCTGGCGCGGCTAAATCTAAACTGGCGCGCTGCTGTGCATCCAGCCCCCAACGGGCACCGGCTTCAGTCAACCATAAACGCAGCTGCGGCATTGCCTCACTGTTGATACCAAAACGGCGCTGAATGGCCGGTACGTCCAGCAGGTCGCACACTTCGCTTAGGCTAAAGCGCTGCTGCGGCAAATCCAACAGGTATTCCAGCGCCAGCATCAGCGGCTGGCTGCCGCGCAGGCTCTGATCGGCTAAGGTATAAGGCAAAAAGCGCGCATCGTCCTGCGCCAGCCGGCCAAACACCGCATGCACATGGCTTTGGTACAGGCTGATATCCGGCGTCATAATGATTACATCACGCGGTTTTAGCTCAGGATCGGCGGCAAAGGCGGCGATCAGGTTATCCTGTAAAATTTCCACTTCGCGCTGGCGGCTGTGCGCTATGTGAAAGCTGATGCTGTTGTCCTTGGCGTTAAGCATACGCGGCGGACTAGGCGTGGGGTTAAGCTCCAGCATATCCTGTTGCAGCTGCGCCAATAACGGCAAGGCGCTAATGTCGGCCACCGGTTCGTCGAACAAATCTATCCGGCCATTAAACCAATGCCGGTATTGCTCGCTGTGGTCAAAATCGTCCAGCAGGCTGATGTAGTCCCGTCCCTGCTTGCCTAAACTGGCCAGCAGCACAGGCGCATGTAAATACAAGGCGTCGGTATCGAGCTCCGGCGGCAGGCCGGGTTTGCGACCGTGACGTTTTTGCGCGGCGCGCACCTCATCTTTAGCGTTAGTGATATCGCCCCAGAAATGCCGGCACGGGTTTAATACCGTTAACAGCACCTGGCGCTGCGCCCCCAGCGCGGCCAGCAGCGCAACGGTTTGCTGCGGCAAGGATGATACGCCAAACACCACGATGCGATCGGGCAGTAAGTCGGGCCGCGCCAGCTGGCCCTGCTGCAGTGCACTGAGCGCCTTGTTATGCACGTCGGCCCGGCTGGAAAAGGCTAAGTCTCCCAGCACATCATGCATCTGCTTTTGCAGCAAACGCCACAGTGCGGGCTGCCATAGCTGATCGTCCGGCACCTGCCACGGCCTGTTGCCTGGCAGCACATTGTGACCGTCACGCCAGCTTTGTAGCCAGTCAGCACGATACACCTGATACTGGTCAAATAAATCCGCTAAACGCAGCGCCAGTTGATAGCGTTTACGGCCGTCGCTGTCATCCTGCAGGTAACGCTTAAGTGGCTGATACACGCTATCGGTAAGCGTCGGCAATAAGCCCAGCAGGCGCCAGCTTAAATTCAGTTTGTCATACGGCAGGCTTTTCGGAATGCTCTCGCCCAGCACCGCACGGTACAGCTGCCAGACAAACTGATTAGGCAGCTCGACCTTTAAGCCGGCGGCAATGCCGGGGTGGTCATTGGCGGTCTCGGCCAGCGCCATTTTCAGCCATTGGGCAATACCATTACTTTGCACCAATATTTGCTCTGTACCCAGCACCGGCACCGGCTGCTTACTCAGCCACTGCACTAACAGCTCACGCAGGCTTTCCAGCTGATTGGCGTGGATAACAACAAAACCGGGCTCTGGCATGCGAATTCTCTGGTAAAACAACATGCTGGCAGGTTAGCACAGCCACTGGCGTTTGAGAACGCGCAGCCCCACCGTAGCGGGGTGACAAATTGGTCAAGCTGCGCTAAACACGCTAGCATAAGGCATCACCCTCAAAGTGGGAGCCACTATGCTGGCACGAAAACGCAAAATCTGGTTAATGTTGGCGGTGTTAGTTAGCGCCGGCTGTGCCGCGCTGGCGGGTATGGAACTGGATAAACAATACGGCCGCGCAACACCGGATAACCGCGCTGCCATCAGCGCCGCCACCGATGAACTGTTTAACCAGCAGGTTAAGCCGCTTATCGACGCACGCTGCGTTGTGTGTCATGCCTGCTATGACTCGCCCTGTCAGCTGAACATGACCTCGGCTGACGGCATTGCACGCGGCGCCCACAAAGAAAAAGTGTATGACGGCACCCGCCTATTGGCCGCGACACCGAACCGCTTATTGCTGGATGCACACAGCATAACGCAGTGGCGCGAGCGCGGCTTTTTTCCGGTACTTAACGAGCGCAGCCAAAACCCCGCCGCCAATACCCAGGCGTCGGTGCTGGCCAAAATGCTGGAGCTGAAACAGCAACAGCCACTGCCCGACAGTACCATTTTACCCAAGGCATTTGATTTTAGCCTGAACCGCGAGCAAAGCTGCCCCACCATTGAAGAGTTTGCTCACTTCGCCCGCCGCGAGCCGTTAGCGGGTATGCCTTATGGCCTACCCGCTCTTAGCCGTGATGAGCATCAGCGGTTAATGACGTGGCTGGCGCAAGGCGCGCCAATGCCGGCTAGCAAGCCACTTAGCGCTGAGCAACAGGCTGAAGTGGCTAAGCTGGAACACTGGCTAAATGCCGATGATCTGAATAGACAGCTCAGTGCACGCTATATTTATGAGCATCTGTTTACCTCACAGCTGTATTTCAGCGCCTTGCATTCTGCGCAAGAAATACCGCAGTTCTTTCAGCTGGTCCGCTCAAAAACGCCCCCCGGCAAGCCCATTGAGGTGATTGCCACCCGCCGGCCTTTTGATGATCCGGGCGTAAAACGGCCCTATTACCGGCTGTTGGCACTTAACGCCACCATTGTTAATAAAACCCACCAGCCCTATGACATTAATGCCGATTTACTGGCCAAGTGGCAGCAGTGGTTTGTTGACGCCGATTATCAGGTTACCCAGCTGCCCGGCTATGAACCCGAGGTGGCTGCCAACCCGCTTACTGCCTTTGTGCAACTGCCAGTGAATGCGCGTTACCGCTTTATGCTGGATCGGGCCGAAAACACCATTATGGGCTATATCAAAGGCCCGGTGTGCCGCGGCCAGGTAGCGCTTAATGTGATTAACGATCATTTCTGGGTGTACTTTGTCGCCCCCGAGATGGCCAGCAGTCAGGAAGTTGAAGCGTTTTACTTGTCACAGCGCGACAATTTGCGTTTACCGGCGCAGGAAGAAAGCAGCACCCTGGCGCTAAGCTGGGTGGCCTTTGCTAAACGCCAGGGCCATTACGTGCGGGCACGTAGTGCTTTTTTAAACCGGGTATTACAAGATGGCCGTCACTTAACCGAGCAAGGCCTGTGGGATGGCGATGGCACCAACGACAACGCCAGCCTGACGGTGTTTCGCCATTTTGATAACGCTACCGTAGTAAAAGGCCTGGTAGGGCAACAGCCGAAAACGGCCTGGGTAATTGATTATGCACTGCTGGAGCGCATTCACTACCTGCTGGTCGCTGGTTTTGACGTGTACGGTAACTATGGCCATCAGCTGATGACGCGGTTGTATATGGACTTTCTGCGCATGGAGGGTGAGTCAAACTTTCTGGCGTTTTTACCGCCCGAAGAGCGCCGGCGCGAGTTTAACAACTGGTATCAAAAATCCGGTGTCGAGCTAACCGCCTTTATCCGCGATGATATTAACTCTTTTGCCCAGCCCAGTGGCTTAAACTTTAGCACCGACACGCCCAAAGCTGAGCTGTATCAGCGTTTTGCCGGGCATTTAGCCAAAGTGCAGCCTAAGCGTTATCAGCTGGCCAACGCCCGTTTAACGGCAAATAGCCGTGCCTTACTGGCGCAATTAGGCTTGCTCAGCGGTACTACTGCGGCAATTTTGCCTGAGCTGACCATGATAATGGTAGAGCCTGCGGCAGGCGGCCAAGCGCAGCTTTTTACCCTTATTCGCAACAGCGCGCATTACAACGTCAATAGCCTGTTTAGTGAGGCAGATAACCGCAACCCGGCTGAAGATAACATGACACTGGTGTATGGCCTGCTGGGCAGCTACCCCAATGCCTTTTGGCGGGTAAAAGAAAGCGATTTAGCCAAATTGGTAGCACAGGCACAGCAGATTAGCAGCGAGCAGGATTACGCTAAACTGCTGGATAACTTTGGTGTAAGACGCAGCCACCCAGACTTTTGGGCTTTTAGCGACAAGCTAAACCAGCAGTTTAGGCAGAACCACCCGGTAGACAGCGGCTGGCTGGATTACAACCGGTTGGAAAACCGCTAACTTGCCCTTGTGCCACGCCCAGCGCCAATAGCCAGCCATGACCAATAAATGCTAAAGTCGCGCTACTTAAAAAAGCTGCAACTGGCAGCGGGTAGTTTGCGATGTTGAAGTGGAGTAAGCATGGATAAGATTTATCATATTGGCACTGTCGGTAAGGCCTGGGGTGCAGCAGAAACCGCGCAGTGGTTAAGCGAGCAGAGCATCAAGCGTAGCTTTTTTGCTGAAGTATTACCGGCAATAGAGGCGCTGAAAACCGATTTTGACGTTGAACAATATGGCGAGCTGGATTACCACCATGTCTGTGACAAAACCTACCCGCTGTTTGCCGTTAAAAGCCGCAACTGGCAAAGCGACAAGCCCACTGTTTTAGTCACCGGTGGTGTGCACGGTTATGAAACCAGTGGCGTGCATGGCGCTTTGCGCTTTTTGCAAACTGAGGCGCAAGCCTACAGCGCTAAATTGAATATCCTGGTACTGCCCTGCATTAGCCCCTGGGGGTATGAAACCATTAACCGCTGGACACCACAAGCGATAGATCCAAACCGCAGCTTTGCTGCCGACGGTAAGGCCGCCGAGGCGCAGTTAGTACGCCAGTATCTGGCCAGCCTGAACACGTCTTTTGCGCTGCATATTGATCTGCACGAAACCACTGACTCGGATAACAGCGAGTTTCGCCCGGCCAAAGCCGCGCGTGATGGTACAGTGAATAAAAACTGGAATATCCCGGATGGCTTTTACACCGTAGATGACAGCGAGCACCCCTGCCCGGCGCTGCAAAAAGCCATTATCGACAGTGTCGCCAAGGTAACCCATATTGCAGAGGCCGATGAAAATGGTGAGCTGATAGGCGAAAAGCTAGCGCAGTTTGGTGTGATTAACTACGCCAAAGCGACCTTGGGTTTATGCGGCAGCGTAACCGACGCGCCGCTGGTGAGCACCACCGAGGTGTACCCGGACAGCCCCAGCGCGACACCGGAGCAGTGTATTCAGGCGCAAGTCGCGGCAGTAGTCGGCGCATTGGATTATTTATTGGCTAATAAGTGATTTAAGCCGGAGTTAACGACACCGCAACAGGCTTTGCTGCGCTGCGCACATCAGAGTTACGACCCTTGATGTGTTCAATAGTGATAACGACAGGAAATAATAGTTAGCGCAGCATCGTCAAACGCATAGACCAGCCGGTTGGTGTCATCAATACGGCGCGACCAGAAGCCAGATAAATTCTCTTTTAACGGCTCAGGTTTGCCAATGCCGTCAAACGGGCTGCGCTTCGCTTCAGTAATCAGTTTATTGATGCGTTTTAGCGTTTTTTTATCCTGGCTTTGCCAGTACAAATAATCTTGCCAGGCTTCATCGGTCCAACACAGTAAGCGACTAGTCACTCACCAACTCTCGCGCTGTAACTTTGCCGGCGTGGTACTGGGCGATAGAGCGTTGCAAATGCTCGGCGTTAGCGGGTGAGCGCAGTAAATGCACGGTTTCCATCAGACTGTTGTAGTAGTCGAGTGACATTACCACCGCATCTTCAGCGTCCCGCCGTGTAATGACAGTGGTATCAGCGTCGTTCACCACAGCGTCAAGCACCGCTTTCAAGCTATTTCTGGCTTCGGTAAAAGAGACAACTTTCATAGCACCTCAACATGTACGTTAAACAGCACAAGTATAGGGCGAATTCTGACAGTTGTACAGTGTGCTGCACATGTAGTCAAATCAGTGGAAGCATCCTAGCCCGGAGCTTCCACTAACATTTGTTAACCGCGCTCTGGAATACGCTCAAGCACCGCTAATAGCAATTCCCAGTACTGGCCAACGGTGGTGATATTGACCATTTCATCCGGCCCGTGTGGGAAGCGGATGGTAGGGCCAATGGAGACCATATCCATGTCCGGGTACGGCTTTTTAAACAGGCCGCACTCTAAACCGGCGTGGATCACCATAATCACCGGCTCTTTGTTGTAAATGGCCTGATAGGTGTCTTTGACAATCGCCATCACAGGTGAGGCTGGGTCTGGCTTCCAGCCAGGGTAAGCACCGCTGAACTTTACCGCCACACCGGCCAGCTGCGCCAGCGAGCTTAACATGCCCTCAACCTGCTCACGGCCGCTGTCAATTAACGAGCGGATTAAACACAGCACCTGCAGGCTGCTCTCTGTGGTGGTAATGACGCCCATATTCAGCGAAGTTTCTACCACACCGGCAATATCGTCGCTCATGCGCATTACGCCGTTGGGGCAAACGTTTAACAGATTAACCAACCGCGCCTGTACCTCTGGCGTTAATACCTGTGCGGGCAGGGTGGTTTCTGCCAGGCTTAACTTTAACGCTGGCTCTACTGCCGCTAATTCTTGCTGCAACAGTGCCTGATAATCCGCCACCTGCTGCTGTAGCTGGCTCAGTTTGGCGGCT
The DNA here is from genome assembly GCA_033838465.1 of Chromatiaceae bacterium. Lineage (GTDB taxonomy): Bacteria > Pseudomonadota > Gammaproteobacteria > Enterobacterales > Alteromonadaceae > Alishewanella. The sequence continues at coordinate 387,279 of JAJLKZ010000005.1, read as the reverse complement.
GGCACAGTAAGGGTTACGCTGGCTTCACGCGGAATGGCATTACGCAGAGAGCCGCCGTTAAACGCGGCTACATTAAGCTCTAACTCAGCCGCATTATCGGCTAAAAAGCGCGCCAGTAATTTATTGGCATTGCCGCGGCCTAAATGAATATTCACGCCGGAGTGGCCGCCTTTTAACCCCGTCAGGCTTAAGGTTAGCGCCGTGACACCCGCAGCCGGCGCCTGCCACTGTGCCGGCACAGTAAATTCGGCATCTACACCACCGGCGCAGCCCATATAAATTTCGCCTTCCTGCTCGGAGTCGGTATTAATTAAAATGTCAGCTTCCAGCATACCGGGCTCAACGCCGAAGGCACCGGTCATGCCGGCTTCTTCGTCGATGGTGAGCAACACTTCCAGCGGGCCGTGTTTAATGTCACTGCTACCTAAAATGGCCAGGGCTGAGGCCATACCAATGCCGTTGTCGGCGCCTAAGGTGGTGCCATTGGCTTTTACCCAGTCGCCGTCGACATAGACTTCAATTGGATCTTTGGTAAAGTCGTGCACTTTATCGGCATTTTTTTGCGGCACCATGTCCAGGTGCGCCTGAATAACCACCGTTTTGCGGTTTTCAAAGCCGCCCGTGGCAGGCTTTTTGATGATCAGGTTGCCGACCTTGTCTTCCAGCACCGATAAGCCTTTATCACGCGCCCAGGCCTGAATATGCTGGCTTAACGCCTGCTCGTGTTTTGACGGGTGAGGAATAGCACAAATTTGGGCGAACCACTGCCATAATGGCTGTGGGTAAAGGTTAGCTAATGCTGACACTACGGGCTCCTGCGGCTTGATAAAGGCAAAAACAAAGGCCGGCATTTTAGCACAGCCGGCGCTTTGCAGCCTATGGCCTGCCGTTACTTGTCCTGTGTCAGCGGCTTGTCAGCTTTTGTTTCCGCTTTTACGTCACCTTCTGCCAGTGTTTGCTTAACGGCGGCAACCGGAAAAAACACGCTCAGTGGTTGCTGCCGGGCCTGCTCCCACAGGCTTTTTAACAGCAGCGGCAAGCGACTGATACGGGTGCCACGGGCGCGCAGTGCCACGGTTAGCGCCAGCGTAAAACTGACCCATAGGTTTACAAAGCCGATTAGCAGCACAAAAAGCAAGTGCAGCAAAAAACTTAGAATGCCAATTTCACCACTGACGGCACTGTAACCCAAATTGGCCGAAGAAAACGCCACGTGGCGAATATCCAACGGCAAACCGCTGACATAACCCAGATAGCCGGTCATGCCCAGCAGCACACCAAAGAAAAAGTTACCGGCCAAAGCACCGTAATTATCATGCAGATAATCCGCCAGCTTTTGTCGCGGACCGTCACGCAGCAGTTTTTTTAATAGCGGGTGGTGAAACAAGCGTAAGCGCAGCTCCAGGCAGTTGGCGCGGTTGTCGAAAAAGCCGGCGATAATACCGGCACAAAATAGCCAGAGCCCGGCAATAGCCGCATACAACAGTGCCAAACTGGTAAAGGGTGAAATGGCTGCCAGCTGATAATTAACCTGAGCGGTATCCAGCAGTGGCGAGCCTCGCAGCAGCAAAACGGCCAGCGCTATGCTGCTGGCCAACAAAATAGCGACACTCACGTTACCCCACACCGCAGCCCACTGCGAACGGTTTACGTCAATCAGTAGGCTGGCCAACTTGCGGTTTACCGCCCGGCCGTTTTCGCCGCGCTCTACCTCTTGGGCAAAACTGGCAGCCGTCATCGCCGGCTGCTTGGTAGCAATAGTAAAGTGCAGCATATGAATAAGCACAAAGCCCAAACCATAATTCAGGCTTACCAGCAGCGCCTTATCAAACGGGCTAAAACTCTGGCTTTCGATATACATTTTACTCAGCGCCATTAGCGCAATAATCACACCGGCACCGGCGGCGGAACGCATCAACGCAAAAAAGCCAGCGCGATCACGGGTAATATAATGCTCGCCATGGCCGCTTTTATTTACGGTAATGCTTTTAGACAGCATTTGGGTGCTGGAACGCCACAGCGCACTGATACTGTTTTGCTCGGTACTGGCGTCAATTAACATGCTAAACAGGCTAAACAGCTTTTGTCGCTGCACGGCAGGCTCACTGGTGAGTAAATCCACGAGTAAATCAATCCGATCCAACGTTTGCTCTAACCGCTCAAGCAGGTGCGCGACAGCCACAGAGCTACCGACACCGGCGCCACGGCGGCGCAGCCGCTCTACCTGCTCTCGAGATTGCGCCATCATCACATCAAGATGCGCGGTATCTAACAGCGGCAGTTCGGGGTTAAGTAATTGCTGCTTGCCGCTTTCAACAAACTGGTTCATCTCGCGACTCAGCGCAATAAACGGCGAGTCGACACTGGCCAAACGCCGGTCTATGCGCATGAGATCGGGTTCTATTTCTTCGGCGGCAACCCAGATAGCCAGCATTTCCAGGGCGTACAAGCTTTCTTCGCGAAAGTGCCCCTGCATTTTTGCTAAGGTGGCGTCGCTGCACTGGGCAGCTAAGGCATCAAAGCAGCCAAGCATGGCGTCGCTACCACCCTGCTGCAGCCACAAGGCTTCCGGCTTGCCGTTAAACAGTTGCACCAGTACGTCTTTAAAGTCATTCTGGTCGCGCGGTGCCGGGTTAAGCCGCTCGTACAGGCGCGAGGCAGTCTCACGAAAAAAGCCACGGCGGGAAAACAAGCCAAGGTTAACCAGGGCCGGGTAAATATTCACCTCGCCCAGCCAGTTAAACAAGACTTCGCTGATAGCTGCGGCATGCTTGGGATTCGTTTGCAGGGCATCAAGAAGCTTTTGCGGCCGCTGAGCATGGTCTACGCCCAAACCGTTGTAGCTAAGCCAGTTTACCAGGCTAGAAAGTAGACTTACGGCGCAGCGCTGCTCTGACACACTTCTAATCAGGGTTACGGCACCCAGTGTATCCATCTTTTGTCTCCGGCGCTGTTAAGCTATAGCAGGACTATACCCAAAACCGCCAGTAGCCGCAAAACGCTTTCGGTTAAGTGGCGCGTAAGTGCACTTATAGTTCAGGCGTTATGGCTCAGTGGTTTTATTGCTATGTACCGGCAACGTGTGTAACAAGACACTGACATCAGCACCTGCGGGCGCCTGCTCGCCGTGCCCCAGCAACAAATAGCCATCCCGGCCATGCTGCTTTACCCAATACAGTGCCTGATCAGCCAGTTGCAACTGCTGCTGCCAATCGGCCATTGGCGCAAAACTTACCGCCCCGACAGAACCGGTTAATTGGTTTAGCACCTCAGGGTAAGGCCAAGGCTGACTGCGCATGGCGGCCAGCAGCCGCTGCAGTAACTGCGGCACATCGGCGCTGCGCTCCAGGATCAGTAAAAACTCTTCACCGCCCCAACGCACCAGATGATCGGTACTGCGACAATTTTGCCGCACAATGTCGGCGACCTGGCGCAGTATGGCATCACCTACCTGATGACCCAGTTTGTCGTTGACGCGTTTAAAATGGTCAAGGTCCAACAGCGCCAACGTCAGCGGCGCATTAGCACGCTCAGCCCGTGCCAGAATCTGCCGCATATTGCTGTCAACATAATGCCGGTTATGCAATCCCGTTAACGCATCCTGCATACTGAGCTGTTGTAACTTCTGATTTGCCTCATGCAGCGCCTGCGTACGCTCGGCCACCTGCCGTTCTAACTGCAACTGAGCTTTGGCCAGAGCCGATAACCGCCAGCGGTAAAGGGCCCATAATGTCAGCATAATCAAGACAAAAAATATACTGCGGGCATACCAGCTTTCATACCAGTATGGTTGCAGTGTTATGGTCACCTCAGCCGTGTCACTCCAGCGATAATCACCTGCGCTTTTTACCTGCAGCAAAAAGCGATAGTTACCCGGCGGTAAATTGGTGTAAAACGCCTCGCGGCGTTGATTGGCATTAACCCAGTTAGCGTCGTAGCCCTGTAATTGATAGCGAAACTGTAGCGAAGAGGCTTGCACGTAAAAGGGTGCGGTATACCGAATACGCCAATCGCGGGCCTCAGCCGGCAGGGAAACAACATCGCCCAGGTATTTCTCATCTGCAGCGAATAGTGCGCTGACAACAGGTGCCGGTACTTCACTGAGATGAATAAGCTGCTGTAACGGTAAAGACACTATGCCATCCAGGGTCGGGTACCACAGTCGCCCCTGATGCAACACACCTTTGCTGCTGCCTGCACCATTACAACAGCGATGAGAATCGGTATCAGCCTCTGGCCTGCGATCATCGACCAGCATATAGAGTTGCTCTAATTTTCCTTCAGCCAGCGCCGGATAATTTACCCGATAAAACCCCTGAAAATTACTGACGATGATATGGTTATCCACTTTTTCAACATGCATAACGCCGTTACCGGGCAAGCCGTTACCTTGATTAAACCATTGCCATTGCCCGGGTACGCCGTAAATAAAGCCCTGGTCAAAGCTGCCGATAAGATAGGTTCCGTCTGAAAACTGCTTAATTACGCTGATAAAACTGCCGGACAAAGGCGTATCAAGTACCGACACAAAACCACTGTCGTTGCCCAGATAGAGACCATTTTCTGTCCCCACCCACAACTGGTTTTGCTTATCCACCAACAGGCTTCTGATTTTAGCGCGCTGCAGCTCTTCAGGCAGGATGTCCTGGCTAAGCGTATCCTGCTGCAGGTAGTACAAGCCACCACTGGTGCCAACCCAGAGGCGATCCTGCTGCCGCACCATAGTCGTGACCAATAGGTGACTGATCCTGCTGTAATTCTGCCGCCACTCTAATGTTCCCCTGTCCAGTGCAGTTAAGCCAGCCCGGGTGCCCACCCACAAGGTGTCGCCATCCGATAATAAGCTGTAGACAAAAGGATTGGGCAACTGCTGATTCGCACTAAGCAACTGAAATTTACCATACTTCAGTAACGACAATCCGCTTCTGGTACCAACCAGCAGGTGCTGCTGCCACGGCTCGACTGCCCAAGAGTAAGGGTCAGACAACCCCTGCGCAGTACTAAAACGTTGGGTGGGCGGCTGACGTAAGCGTTTTAACCCATGAGTACGGCTGCCAAACCACAAGTGGTTGTGCTTGTCTTGCAGCATACTCTCTATCCAGACAAAATCCTGATGCTTGCCTTTCACATAATCGACACGAGTGACGCGGCCGTGGTCGATTAAATAAGTATGTGTATGATCAGTAACCCAAAGCCGCTGCTGTGCATCGGTGTATAACAGCTCGATGCGTGGCTCATCGCCTAGTTGCTCTGACAACGGTATTGGTTGCCAGTTATTGCTGGCAACACTATACAAGCCTGCCGTGGTGCCCAGATAAAGCGTATTGTCTTCGATGGCAAGCTCAGTAATTTGTAATGGGGGTAAATCGGCAGGTTTAGCATGCCAGTGATACTCCCCTTCGCGCAGAATGGCAAACCCGTCCTGACCGCCAATATATAAGACATCAGCCTGCTGCAACAACTGAAACACCGGGCCCTGGTGCGCTGGCACGATCTCTAATTGTTCGTTATGCCAGTGGTATAACTGGCGGCCACCAATCAATATGCTGCCGTCGGGCTGCTCGGCGAAACTGTTTACCTCGCCTTGCAATGGTGAGCTAGGCTCTAAACGTGTGAATTGGCCATGCTGATAACGCATCATGCCATTGGCAGTGCCAATCCATAGCCTGCCAAGCTTGTCAAAGTGCAATGCTGTAATTAAATTGGACGATATCTGCGGGGTATTGGCGGTATTAAATACCTCAAATTGTACACCATCAAACCGGGCTAAACCGTTTTGCGTGCCGAGCCACAGAAAGCCGTCATTATCCTGCGCCATGGCGGTCACTGAAATTTGCGGTAAGCCCGCCTCTACCGACCATACCCGGTACAAATAATCCTGTTGGCTTAACACCAATGCCTGACTTTTCAGGGGCAGCAGGCACAGCCAGCATAGCGTGATAATAAAAGTCTCAAGCCTCAACAAAATGCGGCATCCCTTACCAAAAAACACATAGAAACGTAAATATGGTGTGACTTTACTATAGCCTGTTTTACCAACAACAGCGGCAGCCAGACGAATGGTATTTTTAACTGCCTGAGCGGTCAGCTTGCGGCAATGGTCATACCAGTGTAAGCTCAACGTCATATCGCATTTCGGGACTTTATTGATGGCCAATTCACTTCGCAAAGCTAACTGGGGCCTAAAACTTTTCGCCTGGCGTTATATTCCGCTCATCGGCTTTTGCTCGCCGAAAATCGTGCGTATGGACAACAAAACGCTGGAAGTGACCATGCCGCACAGCTGGCGTACCAAAAACCATTTAGGCAGTATTTACTTCGGCGCCCTGGCGATCGGCGCCGATCTTGCCGGCGCGTTTTTAGTGTTTAGCAAAGCCAAAGCTCGCGGCGTAAACGCGAATTTTGCCTTTAAAGATGTTGAAGGCCATTTTTTAAAACGCCCCGAAGCCACGGTGCACTTTACCAGTCATGATGGCGATATTATCGATGCGATGATTGATGAGTCATTGGCCAGCGGCGAGCGTATTAACAAGCCGGTGTCGGTGGTGGTAACCTGCCCCAGCCTGCATGGCGATGAGCCCATGGCTACCTTTACGCTAACCTTGTCGGTTAAAGCCAAAAAGAAAAAAAGCTAGCTCATTTCGTCGCATTTCCGCCGGAGCCGGCATACCCACATCAACACGCCGTGAACCCATCCATGGGGGCTCGATTCGGCCATCCTGGCCTGCAACGGTTGACTTAGGGTATACCGACTCCTTACCAAGTTCGTATCATATTTGCAGCTATAGCCAACAACGACTAAAATCCGCAGTCTTTACGCCTTACGCCCAAGCGAGCCTGACTTTTATGCAACACTTAGCCGGCAATTTGTTTATTGTCTCTGCGCCCAGCGGTGCGGGAAAATCCAGCCTGATCCAAGCCCTGCTTAAGCGCCACAGCGATATGCAGGTCAGTGTATCGCACACCACCCGCGCGTCGCGCCCGGGCGAGCAGGACGGCGTGCATTACCACTTTATCAGTGTTGCTGAATTTAAAGCCTTAATTGCCAAAGACGAGTTTTTTGAATGGGCGGAAGTGTTTGGCAATTACTACGGCACGTCAAAAAGTACCATACGCGATAGCTTAAGCCGTGGCATTGACGTGTTTTTAGATATCGACTGGCAGGGCGCCCGGCAAATAAAAGCGCAGGAAAGCTCGGCCAAAGGCATTTTTATCTTACCGCCCAGTTTAGCTGAGCTGGAGCAGCGGCTGAACAAGCGTGGCCAGGATTCAAGCGAGGTTATTGCCAAGCGCATGGCGCAGGCACACAGCGAGATGAGCCATGCCAATGAGTACGAGTATCTGATTATTAACGATAACTTTGACAGCGCGCTAAACGAATTTGAGCGCATTGTGCTGGCGCAGCGCAATAGCTTTGGCAGCCAAGCCAGTAAACATCAGGCGTTACTGACGCAACTGTTGGCGAAAACAGCAAATTAGCGTAAACTATGCGGTCTTGTGAATACCCGCACATTCGGAGCAATAGATGGCACGCGTAACTGTTCAAGATGCAGTAGATAAAATTGGTAACCGTTTTGATTTAATTCTGGTGGCTGCACGCCGTGCCCGTCAGTTAGCGGTAGAAGGCAAAGAGCCGCTGGTCGATATTGAAAACGATAAACCTACCGTAGTAGCCCTGCGTGAAATTGAAAAAGGCCTGATCACCAACTCAGTACTGGACGAGCAAGAGCGTCGTGACCAGATGCAACAGGAAGCGTCAGAAATGGCTGCTGTTGCGGCAATTATCGGTTCAGACCACTAAAAAGCCCCGCCATCTGCAGGCCAGCGGCGTATTAGCCGTTGGCAACTGCAATAAATAGACGTATATTCATAATAAATCCCGCGCTTAACGGCGTGTCTTGTTTGCTGTCGCAGTTTGGGAGCACCGGTGTATTTATTTGAAGGTCTGAAAAATCAGATTAGTGCTTACTTGCCACCCGAGCAGGTTGCTTTAGTGCAACAGGCTTATATCGTGGCGAGAGACGCGCACGCGCCGCAAACCCGCTCCAGTGGCGAGCCTTATATTACCCACCCGGTAGCGGTAAGCAGCATACTGGCCGACATGCACCTGGACCATGAAACCCTGATGGCCGCCCTGCTGCATGACGTGATAGAAGACACCCCGGTCAGCAAAGAAGAATTAGCCAGTCAGTTTGGTGACACCGTTGCTGAACTGGTGCAGGGGGTCAGTAAGCTGGATAAGGTAAAGTTCAAAGATTATCAGGAATTTGAAGTTACTAACCTGCAAAAAATGTTTATGGCGATGACGCAGGATATTCGCGTCATTTTAATCAAACTGGCCGACCGCACGCACAATATGCGCACCCTTGGCGCGCTCAGGCCTGAAAAGCGCCGCCGCATTGCCAAAGAAACCCTGGAACTTTACGCCCCGATCGCCAATCGCCTTGGTATTCACAATATTAAAAACGAGCTGGAAGACTGGGGCTTTCAGGCATTGTACCCAATGCGCTACCGGGCGCTGTCTACCGCGGTAAAACAGGCACGTGGTAACCGGCATGAATTGCTGGAAAAAATCCGTAGTGAAATTCTCAGCCGCCTGGAGCAAGCCGGTATAGCCGCCGAAGTCAGCGGCCGCGAAAAGCACTTGTACAGCATCTACCGCAAAATGAAAAACAAAGAGCTGATGTTCAATGATGTGATGGACATTTATGCCTTTCGTGTGGTGGTGGACAGCATTGATAATTGCTACCGCACTCTGGGTGTGGTGCATAACCTGTATAAACCGATTGAAATCCGCTTTAAAGACTACATCGCTATTCCTAAGCAAAACGGCTATCAGTCGCTGCATACCTCTCTGGTGGGGCCGCATGGCATACCGGTCGAAATTCAAATGCGCACCCGCGAAATGGACGAAATGGCCGACAAGGGTATCGCCGCGCACTGGTTATATAAAGCCAATGGCCAGCATCAGGACACCACGGCGCAAATTCGCGCCCGGCGCTGGATGCAAAGCCTGCTGGAGCTGCAGCAAAATGCCGGTAACAGTACCGAGTTTGTCGAGAATGTGAAATCGGAGCTGTACCCCGACGAGCTGTATGTATTTTCGCCCAAGGGCAAAATTGTCGAACTGCCGATTGGCGCCACCGCTGTCGATTTTGCCTACGCCGTACATACCGACATTGGTAACCGCTGCGTAGGTGCCAAGGTAGACCGGCGGCCTTATCCGTTAAATAAACCGCTGGAAACCGGCCAGACAGTAGAAATTGTGACCAGCCCGGGCGGTAAACCCAATGCCAACTGGTTAAACTATGTGGTGACCAGCCGGGCGATTTTAGGTATTCGCAACTACCTGAAAAAGCAGCAACAAAATGAGTCGGTCAGTTTAGGCCGGCGTTTGCTGGGCTCAGCCTTAGGTGAAGTGAAGCTGGAAGACATTGCGCCTGAGCGTATTGAACAGGTGCTGCAAAACACCAAACAAAAATCGCTTGATGAGCTGTGTAGTGAAATTGGTCTGGGCAATCAACTGGCAATAGCTGTTGCCCGGCGCTTATTGGGCGAGTTTGACTCGGATGAATCCAGCAGTAAAGACGATGCCGGCCCCATGCCGAAAAGCAAAGCCTTTATCATTGGCTCTGAGGGCATGTTGCTAACCTTTGCCAAATGCTGCCGGCCAATACCGGGTGATGATATTGTCGCCAGTGCCACACCGGGTAAGGGTTTAAATGTGCATCGCGCCGATTGTCGCAATATCAAAGGCTGGGATAAAGAGCCCGGTAAGTTTTTCCCGGTACGCTGGGATAAAACCGGTGACAAACAATTCTTGTGCGATATCCGCGTGTTTATTGTCAATCGCCAAGGTGTGCTGGCTAAGCTCACTACGCTAATTGCCGGCCAGGATTCTAATATTCAGGATCTGGCGACCGACGACAGAGACACCGGTGAATATGTGATTAAAATAACCCTGTCGGTGCGCGACAGGGTGCATTTGGCGAATGTGATGCGCAAGATCCGCGTGATGCCAGATGTGCAAAAAGTTTACAGAAGGAAATAACAGTAATGTCTAAAGTGATTATCCGTACCAATGAAGCGCCTGCCGCCATCGGCACCTATAGCCAGGCAGTTAAAATTGGTACCACGGTATATTTGTCCGGCCAAATCCCGCTGGTGCCTGCCAGCATGCAAATGGTGTCAGACAACTTTGCCGAGCAAACCCATCAGGTGTTTAAAAACCTGGCAGCGGTATGCGATGCCGCCGGTGGTAGCTTGAACGATATGGTCAAGGTGAATATTTTCCTCACTGATTTAAGCCAGTTTGCCACAGTAAATGAGATTATGAGCCAGTACTTTGCAGAGCCTTATCCGGCTCGTGCGGCAGTGCAGGTATCGGCGTTACCCCGTGGCGCCCAGATTGAAATTGACGGCGTGATGGAAGTGCCGTCAACCCATTAAATGCTATGGCAAACCTGTGGCAGCGCTACCTCACCCCAGCTCTGTTGTGCAGCCTATTGGCGGCGCAACCCGTTGCGGCGGAAGAGCCCCTGCCACAGCGCACAGCCAGTCAGCCACAACTGCTTTGGTGTTTGGACCATTTTCCGCGTTTTCACCACTATGAAGACGTAAACACCCCCTTTGGCCCTTCAGTAGATTTAATGCAGGAGTTGGCCAAGCGCGCCGGTTTTAGCCTGGTGTTTACCCCTCGTACCGCAGTTTCACGCTGTTTTCGGCTGATGGCTGAAGGTAAGGTAGATTTGATGAGCAACCTGAAATTCAGCACCGAGCGCGACGCCATTATGCATATGCTGCCCTATAACCAGACGGTGCCGGAAAGCCTGTTTCTGCGAGCAGAAGATAAAAGACGTATCCACAGCGAGGCCCAGCTGCAGCAGCTGACGCTGGTAACTATTCGTGGTTATCTGTATTCACCGGCAATGATGGCGCTGCTAGAGCAAAAACAGCGTCACGTGGTAGAGGTAGACAGTATAGAGTCCGGGCTTGAAATGGTATTTCGCCAGCGGGTTGATGGTCTGGTGGCGCCTACCGTCAGCACCACTAATGCCATCGACAACACCGCAGGCTATGCACACCGTTTTCGCCGCGCGACTATCGACTTAAGCCGTGGCCAGCCAAGTTATATTCATATCGGCCTGTCCCGTCTGAGCCCACATGCAGCGCTGGCGGACAAATTACGGGATGAGCTGGCCGCCATGATTGCCGACGGCACCGTGGCGCGCTTGTATGCTGAACCTACGCAAGCGCCCCTTGTAGGCAGCCGCAAGCCCTAATGAGTACCTCCTTAGCCAAACTGCCCGTATCGGTGATTAAAGGCGTTGGCGCCAAAGTAGCGGAAAAGCTCGATAAGTTGGGCATCTACAGCCTGCAGGACATCTTGTTTCATTTACCGCTGCGCTATGAAGACCGTACCCGCGTCTATGCCATTGCCGATCTGATGCCGCTGATGCACGGCACTGTGCTGGGCGAGGTGGTCAGCAGTGAAATCCAGCTAGGCAAAAGGCGCAGCTGGCTGGTAAAAATTAAAGATGGTAGCGGTTATCTGACACTGCGCTTTTTTCATTTTAGCGCCGCGCAAAAAAATGCTGTCACCCCGGGCGTGCTGCTGCGCTGCTTTGGCGAAGCCAAACGCGGCCCGCGTGGGCTGGAAATGTTGCACCCGGAGTACCGCGTGCATAATGATGAAATGCTGGCTGAAGTCAGCGAAACCTTAACGCCGATTTATCCCACTACCGAGGGTTTGCGTCAGGCAACCTGGCGTAACCTGACCGATGCCGCCTTATTACAGCTACGCAGCAGTGCCCCGGACGAATATCTGGCTGACTATATGAGACACAACTGGTCTCTGACCGATGCACTGCACTATATTCACCGCCCGCCGCCAGATGCCAGCCTGCAGTTGCTGGAGTTGGGTAAACACCCGGCGCAGCAGCGACTCATTATGGAAGAGCTGGTGGCGCAGCAGCTGAGCATGTATAAGCTGCGCAGCCAAAGTCAGCAGCAACACGCTATCGCCTTACACATAGATACCGCATTAGAGCAGCGTTTTCTAAGCGCCCTGCCATTTGCCCCCACAGGCGCACAGCAGCGGGTGAGTGCAGAAATACGTCACGACTTAGCGCAAAATCTGCCTATGCTGCGCTTAGTGCAGGGCGATGTGGGTTCGGGTAAAACCCTGGTTGCCGCCCTGGCCGCGCTGACAGCCATTGGCAATGGTTATCAGGTGGCGCTGATGGCGCCTACCGAACTGCTGGCCGAGCAACATGCGGCAAATTTTGCCCGCTGGTTTGTGCCACTGGGTATCAGCGTGGCCTGGCTTGGCGGTAAAACCAAAGGCAAAGCCCGGCAAACCACGCTGGAAGCCATCGCCGCTGGCAGCGCCCAGATGATTGTTGGCACCCATGCCTTGTTTCAGCAACAGGTGGCCTTTAAGCAGTTAGCACTGATCATTATCGACGAGCAGCACCGTTTTGGTGTACATCAGCGCCTGGCATTACGGGAAAAAGGCGGTATTGCCGGCTGTTACCCGCATCAACTGGTGATGACCGCCACCCCAATACCGCGCACGTTGGCCATGACCGCCTATGCCGATTTAGATACCTCGATTATTGATGAGCTGCCGCCGGGGCGCACGCCGGTTACCACGGTGGCGATACCGGATACACGGCGTGATGACATTATTGCTCGGGTGCGCAGTGCGGTCAAAACCGAGCAGCGCCAGGCCTATTGGGTATGTACCTTAATTGAAGAGTCAGAAACGCTGCAAAACCAGGCGGCCGAAGACACCTTAGTGCTACTGCAGCAAGCCCTGCCCGATTTACGTATTGGTCTGGTGCATGGCCGGTTAAAAGCCGCTGATAAACAAGCGGTAATGCAACAATTCAGCGCCGGCGAACTGGACTTACTGGTTGCCACTACCGTGATTGAAGTCGGCGTCGATGTACCCAATGCCAGTTTAATGATTATTGAAAACCCGGAAAGATTAGGCCTGGCGCAGCTACACCAATTACGTGGCCGGGTTGGCCGGGGCAGTACCGCCTCGCATTGTGTGCTGTTGTACCATGCGCCGCTGTCAAAAACCGCACAGGCCCGGCTTGGTGTGCTGCGTGATTCCAACGATGGCTTTGTTATTGCTCAGCGCGATTTAGAGATCCGTGGCCCCGGCGAGCTGCTTGGCACCCGCCAGACCGGGGTGTTGCAGTTTAAAATTGCCGACTTAAGCCGCGATGCCGAATTACTGCCGCAAGCACAGCAACTGTCTACCAGGCTGTGGCAGCACAACCCGCCAGCGTGCGAGCAACTGATAAAACGCTGGCTGGCGCATAAAGAGATTTACGGTAATGCCTAAGCAGATACCTGCAAGGCTTGCTGCAGATCGGCTATCAAATCATCGGGATCTTCAACACCAATACTTAAGCGGATTAAATCATCGGTCACCCCGGCAGCTGTGCGGCTTGGCGCATCCATTGCGGCATGGGTGGTGCTGGCAGGATGACAGGCAAGGCTTTCTAAATCGCCCAGGCTTACTGCTTGGGTAAACAGCTGCAGATTATCAAGAAAACGCGCCGCCCGGTCGAAACCACCTTCCAGCTCAATACTGACCATGCCACCAAAAGCACCCACGGTGTCGGCCAGCACCGGGTAGCCGGCATCAGTGGCTAAGCCCGGGTAAATGACTTTCTTCACTGCTGCATGCTGGGCTAAAAATGCCGCTACCTTGGCCGCACCGGCCAGGTGTGCATCCATCCGTAGCGCCAGTGTGCGCAGGCCGCGCTGCAGCAAATACGCTTCTTGCGGGCCTATCGGCGCACCAATATGTTTTAGCGCTATGGTGCGTACCGGTTGCATTAACTCTTTGCGCCCAGCGACCACACCGGCAATAATATCGCCGTGGCCACTTAAATATTTGGTGCCGCTGTGCATCACTACATCAATACCGTGCTCAAGCGGTTTAAACAGGTAAGGCGTTAAAAAGGTGTTGTCACACACCGTAATTGCGCCGGTTTTCGCTGCCGCCGCTTTTACCTTACGGTAGTCAGTGACTTTAAGATTAGGGTTGGTAATAGGCTCAAACAGCACCAGCTTGGTGCCGGGCCTAATATTAGCCAGTAAGTCATCATCACTGCTATACCGGCTTACGGTAATACCGGCGCGGGTTAGGGTATTGATTAAAAATGCTGCCGTACCGCCGTACACCGGGTCAATAAAGGCCACTTCGTCGCCGCTACTTACCAGTGCATAAAAGATACTGCTCACCGCCGCCATGCCACTGGCCACCACCAGAGCTTCATCGGCCCCTTCCAGGCTTGCCAGCTGCTGCTCCAGCGCCTGCACTGTCGGGTTAGCCATGCGGCTATAAATAAAACCCGACTGCGCGCCGGCAAAACGGGCCTTGCCCTCCGCCGCCGTGCCATAGGTAAAAGTACTGCTTTGATAAATAGGCGTGGTTAATGCGCCGGTTTGCTGATCGCCATGGCTACTATGCAGTAATTGCGTTTTAAATTTCATTGATAACATCCGTTAAATAGCCGCTTTGGCCACTTTGATAATGCGGCCATTGTATGCCTGCAGCCGCATACTGAGAAGCAATTCATAACGATTAGCTATATCAAATTGAAATACACGGCCATCTGGATATATAGGCTGCCAGAAAGGGTGGGTATGCTGAAACGCCCGCTCAGTGCTCGTCACGGGCTAATTTCCACTGCAAAACCGCTTTTACTACTAAGGTGGCAATAGCAATTAAGGTTAGCAGTGCCGCTGCAATAAAGGCTCCAGCGGTATTGTAGTCTTGCTGCAGTAATTCGATATGCAGCGGCAAAGTATTGGTTTGGCCGCGAATGGTACCAGACACCACCGACACAGCGCCAAATTCACCCACCGCCCGGGCATTGGTTAAGATCACACCGTACAACAGCGCCCAGCGGATGTTCGGCAGCGTAATATGCCAGAACACCTGCCAGCCACTGGCGCCTAACAACACGGCGGCTTCCTCCTGCTCAGTACCCAGGGTTGACATCAGCGGCACCAACTCGCGTACCACAAAGGGGCAAGAGACAAACACCGTCACCATCACCAGGCCAGGCCAGGCAAACATCAGTTGCACATCATACTGGTTCAGCAGCTCAGCAAAAGGGCCGTTGCTGCCATACAACAACAGGTATAACAAACCGGCGACGACTGGCGATACCGCAAAAGGGATATCGATCAGCGTCAATAAAAACCGCCGGCCAGGAAAGCTAAAGCGTGTTACGCACCAGGCAATTAAGGTGCCGAACACCAGGTTTATCGGTACGGTTAAACCTGCCACCAGTAAGGTCAGGCCGATGGCATGCAGCATGTCCGGTTCAGTCAAATTTTGCCAAACGCCGCCTATACCGGCAGAAAAAGCGGCGATAAAAATAAACACCAGCGGCACCACCAGTAACAACAGGGTAAGGACCACGCCGGTGCTGATCAGTAAGGGTTTAAGCCAGCGCTGCGCACTGTTAAGCCTGATATTATTCATTTGGGGCCACCGGTAATATGCTGATAACGCTGCTGTATACCATTGATAATAAACAGCAATGTAAGCGACACAATGAGCACCACACTGGCGATGGCAGCGGCTGCGGCGTAATCAAACTCTTGTAGACGAACAAAGATCATCAGTGAGGTAACTTCGGTTTGCCAGGGCAAATTACCGGCGATAAAAATCACCGCACCAAACTCGCCCAGGCTGCGGGTAAAAGACAACGCCGTACCGGTGAGCAGTGCCGGTTTAATTTCCGGCAAGATGACGCGGAAAAACGTCTGTATCGGGCTGGCACCCAGGGTTGCTGACGCCTCTTCATATTCAGGGCCAAATTCTTCCAGCACCGGCTGCACGGTACGCACCACAAAGGGCACACTGGTAAACACCATCGCCACCACGATGCCCAGCCAGGTGTAAAACACTTTAATATCCCACAGCGCCAGATATTGGCCAAACCAACCTTGTGTTGAAAACACCGCCGCTAAGGTTAACCCCGCCACCGCCGTGGGCAAGGCAAAGGGCAAGTCCATCAAACCATCCAGCAGCACCCGCCCCGGGAAACGGTAGCGGGTTAAAATCCAGGCCATAAGCAAGCCAAAAAACAGATTGAACACACTGGCTACAGCCGCCGCCGACGCGGTCACTTTGTAGGTTGCTACCACGCGCGGATCGCTGATAATGGCCCAGTATTCCTGCCAGCTAAGACCCGCAACCTGCAATACCAGACCACTGATTGGCAGCAAAATTATCAAACTGATAAAAAACAGGCTACTGCCCAGGCTAATGGTAAAGCCCGGCAGTACCCGCTTACTGTTGTTGCTGCGATAAAATGCCACGGTTAGCGCTTAGCCTCGGCCAGCAATTTGTCTAACAGGCCCCCACTGGCAAAATGTTGCTGCTGCACCTGCGCCCAACCACCAAATTTTTGCTCAACGGTGAAGAGTTCTGTTGCCGGGAACTGATCTGCCGTGGCCGCCACCACTTCAGGGTGATGCACGCGGTAGAAATAACGCGCCAACACTTGCTGAGCTTCTTTGCTATACAGATAAGTTAAATAGGCT
Organism: Chromatiaceae bacterium; assembly: GCA_033838465.1. Taxonomy (GTDB): domain Bacteria; phylum Pseudomonadota; class Gammaproteobacteria; order Enterobacterales; family Alteromonadaceae; genus Alishewanella. The sequence goes on along the minus strand of JAJLKZ010000005.1, from coordinate 370,695 downwards.
TTGGCTTGCTGTTCGGTGCCATTACGCTGAATATTTTTATCTATCCAGGCCACCGGAAACTCCGCCAGCACATTGGTGGGTGGCACGACCCGCTCAAACTGTTGATCAGGATATTGCGCGATAATGTTATTCACCTCAGACTCGAAGGTAATTAACACATCGCCCAAACCGCGCTCAACAAAAGACGTGGTTGCGCCGCGACCGCCAGTGTCAAATACCACCACCCGGGCTAAAAACTGTTTTAACCACTGCTGGGCTTGCTGCTCGTCGTTATTAAATCGCAGTAAGGCATCGCCATAGGCACCCAGATAGGTGTAGCGGGCATTGCCCGAGGTTTTTGGGTTAGGAAACACCAGCCCGACATCGGCTTTGGTTAAATCTGCCCAGCTACGGATTTGCTTAGGGTTACCTTTGCGCACCATAAAGGCCATGGTGGAATAATAGGGCGAGCTGTTATTGTCCAGCCGCTCACGCCAGTTGGCCGGCAGCAGGTTACCGCGCTGGTGCAAAATATCGATGTCGGTGCTTTGGTTAAAGGTTACTACATCGGCCCTTAAGCCCTGAATAATCGCCTGCGCCTGACGCGATGAGCCGCCATGCGACTGCTTTATTTCAAGGGTTTCGCCGGTTTGCTGCTGATAATGCGCAATAAACAGCGGGTTTATCTCAGCAAACAACTCTCGGGCAATATCGTAGCTGCTGTTAAGCAGCTCTTTTGCCGAAAGCGGCGCCGATAACAACGCCACCACCGCAGCAAAAGACAAGGTTCTGATCATCTGCATGTTAAGCCTTCCTGTTAAGTTAAATATTTTCACCGAGAAACACTTTGCTGTAACGCGGCTGGATCCAGGCCACATCGCCCTGCGCCAGCTGTAATTGCTTAAACTGCTCTTTGGGCAGTTCAATATGGATAAGCTGCTGGTCGCTATCGCTTAGCACTTCCAGCCTGGCAACCGGCCCGACGATGGTGACCAAATCCAGCGTCACTTTTAAGCTGTCACTGAGCGGCGCTTTGTACACGTCAATTTCATGCGGCCGCACGTAGGCAAAACCGTCCTGCTCTTCGCCATTATTGTGCTCAGGTGAGGCCAACTTAACGTTGCCGATGGTGCTCTGGCCTTGTTTTACCCGGGCATGGAATAAATTCACATTGCCCAAAAACTCATATACAAACGGATTGGCCGGGTTGTCGTACACCTGCTCGGGTGTGCCATCCTGCTCTATCGCGCCCTTGTTCATCACCACGATGCGGTCAGCCACTTCTAACGATTCTTCCTGATCGTGCGTGACAAACACACTGGTAACATGAATCTCATCATGTAAGCGGCGTAACCAGCGACGCAGCTCAGCCCGTACTTTGGCATCCAGTGCGCCAAAAGGCTCATCCAGTAGCAGCACCTTGGGCTCGACAGCTAATGCACGGGCCAGGGCGATACGCTGACGCTGGCCACCGGAAAGTTGTGCCGGGTAGCGATCTGCTGTCCAGTCCAGCTGTACCAGCTGCAGCAGGTTATTGACTTTTTTCGCTATCTCGGCCTTGTTTGGCCGAAATTTCTTTGGTTTTACCGTAAGGCCATAAGCGACGTTTTCGAACACCGTCATATGTTTAAACAACGCATAATGCTGAAAAACGAAGCCCACGCCGCGCTCAGCCACATGGCGTCCGGTAATATCTTCATCGTTAAAGCGGATACGGCCGCTATCGGCCTGCTCCAGCCCGGCGATAATGCGTAGCAAGGTGGTTTTACCCGAGCCAGACGGCCCCAAAAGCGCAGTCAGCTCGCCGGTTTTTATCGCCAGGTTAACGTTATCGACCGCGATAAAATTACCAAAGCGTTTAGTGACCTGTTCAATACTGATACTCATGAATGCTGGGTTCCACCTGTTGAAACGATAAAGGCCATGCAAGCCAATTCTTACAATACAACTGGCATAATAAAGCGAATTTTAATTACCAATAAATAGTGATTTACGATGTTATATATCGAAAAGAAATATCAAACGAGTTATTATCTATACCGCTAACCTGGCCGGTTGGACTATCGGCAAAAGCGATGATTAGCGTCTGTTTATACCCTGCCTTGTCGGGTAAACTGGCAGCTTAGGCCAGGGGAGAGCTTTATGTCTGAATTAACGCCGCATCAATTACGTCAACAATGCCGCAGCGGTGTTTTTAGCGGCAATACTTCAGGTTTAGCCCCCGGCTTTGTGCAGGCGAATATGGCGATACTGCCCAAAGACTATGCCGCTGATTTTCTGCAGTTTTGCCACTTCAACCCCAAGCCTTGCCCGCTGTTAGGTATGGCGGCCACGCCGGGTGCTATCGATATGCCTGCGTTGGCCAGGGATCTGGATATCCGCAGTGACCTGCCGCGTTACCGTATTTTCCGCCACGGCCAGTTGATTGAAGAAGTGACCGATGTACGCGACTACTGGCGCGACGATTTAGTCACCTTTTTAATTGGCTGCTCGTTTTCCTTTGAAGAGTCCTTGCTGGCCGATGGCCTGGAAATTCGCAATATCACCGAGAAGGTGAATGTGCCGATGTACCGTACCAATATCGCCTGCACGCCAGCTGGGGTGTTTTATGGTGGTATGGTGGTGAGTATGCGGCCCATGACACCCGCCGATGCGATACGGGCGATTCAGATTTGCTCGCGTTTTCCCCAGGTACATGGCGCGCCGGTGCATTTTGGCGACCCGGCGGCGATTGGCATTACGGATATCAACAAACCGGATTTTGGTGATGCCGTTAGCATAAAGCCCGGTGAAGTGCCGGTATTCTGGGCCTGCGGTGTGACGCCACAAGTCGCCATAGCCAACGCCGGGGTGGAGTTTTGCATTACCCACAGCCCCGGCCATATGCTGGTTACCGATGTGTCAAACAGCAAGTTATCGGTGTTGTGACTAAGCGTCTACCGACACTGCAGCTCGCGGCGCACGATAGCAGCGCCAGCGGTTAACGCCTGCAGTTTGCCGTTGGCAATATGCCGCGCTAGCGGTGCCATACCGCAGTTGGTGCACGGATACAGCTTGTCAGCGTCGACATACTGCAGTGCTTTTCTCAGCGTAGCGGCGACTTCTTCCGGCGTTTCAATGGTATCAGTGGCCACATCAATAGCGCCTACCATCACTTTTTTACCCCGGACAAGTTCAAGCAATTCAAGCGGCACGCGCGAGTTATGACACTCCAGCGAGATAATATCGATGTTAGATTGCTGCAGTTTCGGGAAAACCTGCTCGTACTGACGCCATTCGCTACCCAGCGTTTTCTTCCAGTCGGTGTTGGCTTTAATGCCGTAGCCATAGCAAATATGCACCGCCGTTTCGCATTTCAGCCCCTCAATGGCGCGCTCTAAACAGACGATCCCCCAGTCGTTGACCTCGTCAAAAAACACATTAAAGGCCGGCTCGTCAAACTGAATAATATTCACCCCGGCCGCTTCCAGTTCGCGGGCTTCTTCATTCAGTATTTTGGCAAACTGCCACGCTAGTTCTTTGCGGCTTTTGTAATGCGCGTCGTACAAGGTGTCGATCATGGTCATCGGCCCCGGCAAGGCCCATTTTATTGGCTGCGTGGTTTGCTGACGTAAAAACTTGGCGTCGGCAACAAACACTGGCTTTGGCCTGGATACCGGCCCTACTACTGTGGGCACACTGGCATCATAACGGTTACGAATGCGCACCGTTTTGCGGTTAACAAAGTCAATACCGCTTAACTGCTCGATAAAGCTGGTAACAAAGTGCTGCCGCGTTTGTTCGCCATCACTAACTATATCAATGCCTGCCTGTTGTTGCTGCTGCAGTGCCAGGCTAAGTGCATCCTGTTTACCACTAACAAGCTCATCTCCCTGCAATTTCCAGGGCGACCACAGCGTTTGCGGCTGTGCCAGCCAGGATGGCTTGGGCAAACTGCCAGCGGTTGAGGTGGGCAGTAATATTGTCATGCTAAGCTCCACTGCTGTAATTTGGCCAGATAGGGTTTAATAAAATGCTGTTCGGCAAATTTGCCTTGCTCAATCGCTAAGCGGCTGCGCTCCTCACGGTCATACACGATTTGTGTGATCGAATGGTCAGCGTTTTTCAAGCTTGGCTGATAGCACTTGCCCGCCACTGCATTGGCGTTATAAATTTCTGGCCGGTAGATTTTCTGGAAGGTTTCCATGGTGCTGATGGTGCTAATCAGCTCCAGATTAGTGTAGTCATTCAGCAAGTCACCGCTAAAGTAAAACGCTAACGGTGCCACGCTATTGGGTGGCATAAAATAACGCACCTGCAGAGCCATTTTCTGAAAATACTGTTCGGTTAACGATGGCTCATTCGGCTGGTATTCCACGCCTAATACCGGGTGCAGGTTCTCAGTACGGTAATAAATTTTGTTATCTGACACACTGAGGCAAATCACCGGCGGCTTAGAAAAATGCTGTTTATAAGTCTCTGAGTTAACAAAACACTGAAACAGTTTGCCGTGCAGGTCGCCAAAATTGGCCGGAATACTAAATTTGGCTTGCTGCTTATTGTGCTCAAGCAGCAGCACGCTAAAGTCGTAGTCGCGCAGGTAGGACGAAAAGTTATTGCCAACAATGCCGGCATGGCGCGCCTTGGTTTTATGGTCAATGATGTGGGTTTGCAATACTTCAATTGACGGAAAACGCTGGCTGCTGCCCTTAATGCGGATATCAACCGATACGATATCCAGCTCTACCGCGTAACGGTCTGCCTTAGCGTTGTCCCATTGCGCTAAGGCATTAAACCTGTTGTTTATCATGCTAAGGGCATTGCGCAAATTTTGCTGCCGGCTTTCACCGCGGGCCAAGTTGGCAAAATTGGTGGTAAGCCGTGTACTGTCTGCCGGCCGATAATGCTCATCAAAGGCTTGTCGTGTAATGCTAAAGCTAAAATCGTTATTCATCATTGCCATCCTGTTTTGCTTCACTGCCAACACAGGGCCTGAATAGCCCATCGCTGATTGACGCCACACAAAAGACTTCCAGACGTACAAGCATACGGCAAAGCATAGGCGCAATATTTGATGATTAAAAATGATACTTTCTCATTATTTCATGAGATTAATTCATCATATTAACCATCAGCGACCACTCAACACTCAACACTGTTTCCACCCTAAGCGCTATACCCATTAAGAAAAACGCTGTATTTTATACATTCAATGATTTTTACTCATAAGTTAGCCATGATTGAGAAAGTCCACCTAAGCATTTTGCGCGAAATCAGCCGCAGCGGCTCGGTCACGGCCGCCGCCGCTAAATTGCACCTGACCCAATCGGCGCTAAGCCATAGCATTAAAAAGTTAGAACAGCATGCTGGCGTTAATCTGTGGCTGAAAGATGGCCGGCAGATCCGTCTGACAGAAGCGGGTGAGTATCTGTTGGAGCAGGCTAACCGGCTGTTGCCGCAGTTCGAGCGCATCGACGATACACTGCGCCAGTTTGCTGCCAACGAAAAAGGCAGTTTACGTATCGGTATGGAATGCCACCCCTGCTATCAGTGGCTGTTAAGGGTAGTGCAACCCTTTCTGGCACAATCGCCGGGGGTCGATATCGATGTAAAGCAACGCTTTCAGTTTGGCGGTATGGCGGCACTGTTTAATTATGACATTGATTTACTGATCACGCCCGATCCCATCAACAAAGCCCGCATCGAATTTGAGCCGGTGTTTGGCTATGAGCTGGTGTTGGTGGTCAGCCAACAAAATCCGCTGGCAACAAAAATTCACGTCAGCCCGGAGCAGCTAAGCGACCAGACTTTACTGACGTACCCGGTAGACACAGCACGGCTGGATATTTTTCAGCAGTTTTTACTGCCAGCGCAGTGTATGCCCAAAGCGCATAAAACCCTGGAAGCGACCGACATTATTCTGCAAATGGTGGCTGCCAACCGCGGTGTAGCGGCTATGCCAAAATGGCTGACACAGGAGTACAGTCATAACCTGCCAATTGCGGCTGTGCGGCTGGGAGCCAAGGGTATACACAAGCATATTTACGTTGGTTACCGTAAACAGGAAAAGCACAACAGCCACATTCAGCGCTTTATTGCTTTGGCAAAAAGTAGCGGCGCATAAATCAGATAGCGCCGCTTTGCTCAGATAACTAGTACTCTGCTATAAGCTGTTCAGGCTGCTGCCAATTACTGTGGTACACCTGAGCGCCCAACACAAAGTAAATGTCGTCATCTATCAGCACGGTACGGGCGTCCCAGCTGCTGGCATATTCCTGCTGCTGCGGGATCAGCTCGCCGGTTTTTTGCATAGTACCGTTATGTGCTACTTCCAGCGTGAGCAGGCTAACTTGCTCCCCTGTGGCTTGGTCATAGCGGCTCAGTGGCAGCGCCATACGCGTCACCCCGTCCTGTACGTTTAACGCTAAGCTATGGTGCTGGTACTCCAGCGGAGAAAACTGCGCTTCCAATATCAGTTCATCCTGCACCACGGCATCGTTAGCGGCCACATTAAACAGCGCAATCTTTGCCCCTGCACTGCTCCAGACAGGATTACCCTGCGCATCGGTCTCAATCTGTTGGCCTAAGCCCCACAATAGCTCGGTATTGATACTGTGCAAATACGCTGAGTACCCCGGTATTTCCAGTTCACCGATAATCGCCGGTTGCAGCGGGTTGCTAATATCCAGCGTATACAGTGGATCAGTGCGCTCAAACGTCACAACATAGGCGCGGTCACCGACAAAGCGCACACCATAAATGTCTTCACCGGGTTTACCAATCCGTTGATCTGTTTGCTCTGCGTCCGGCAACTGAGCAGCTACGCTCAGGCTATCTCCCTGTTGTTGCAACACAAACAAGCGATGCAACTCTGCATCTGGCCAGTCAGAGGTGAGTAACATTAAATACGATTGTTTCTCAAACAACGAAAATGCCCGCTGGCTACCACTGATGACCCCAGGCACCACGCCTGATGCCTGATAACCTGCGGCAGAATCACCCAGGCTAAATTTGTGCAACACCGTTTCAGCATGCATTGCATAATTTATGGTGCCATGCAGGTACAGACTTTCAGTAGACATATAAAAATCATTTACGGATGCCAGGATGCAACTGCTTTCGGTCTGATAAGGTGCGCTGGTGGCAATGCGGGTGAGCACTACCATGCGGTCACTGCCCTCATCAGTTGCAGCATTTTCAGGCAGGTAACATTGCTGCGAGGCCACTAATGGCTCAGGCACGCCGTTATTTAACCGGCGTTTTGGCAACAAATCGGCCAGGCTGGCGTTTTGCAGCACCAGCATATTGCTCTCATTGTCTGCTACTGTTGCAGCATACGGTCTATAACCGGCTACTTCTGGCTGGTAACGTGACACTAGCCATAAGGCATCAGCAGTGCGTCGGCTGTCAATCAAATCGCCATCAAAACGTAACTGATAAACACTGTTACCCTGTTCAAACAATTGCACACTTATTTCACCATTTTCTTGCCCCCACATTGGTGGCGATAGTGCGGCAACCACATTGCCGTAACGATCATCACCCAGCACGGTAAGTTGCGTATCCGTGGCGTATAACCCGCGCACCTGGCGGATTGGCGCCGCTAAAGTCAAAGGCTCCAGCGCCTGTAAACTGCCATCCTCGTTGCGTTGCCAACGCTTTACATAGGGCATGTCGGTATCGCTATCGATGCCGCTCACGAACAGCTGTTGATTGGCAAATTTCACCCGATCCGCTTCATCCACGCCCTGAGTGATCAGGTTAGTCGCCCCGGGGGCTGGATCTGCCGGTGCGGGTAACCCTGCCCCCTGGCCGCGCTGGTCAGCTTTGGCGTATAAACCGTAACGCAGGTAACGCGCTAAAGGCTCACCACTCACCTGCGTCAGCGGTGCCGTAGAGGTTGCGGCAGCAGACACCTGCCAAAGTTGTGTATTGGTTTCTGGCTCTGAATCAGAGCCGCCGCACGCCGTTAATAAGGCGGTAATAGTCAGTGTTCCGGCAATTCGCATTTTATCTCCCTGCTTAAATGCAACAAGTTGTTAAACTTTAATTACCTTACACGGCACCTGACAATTTAACTGTTTAAAGATGTAAAAAAGTTTACTGAAGGTTTAATACCCGCCCGGCTGCCGGGTATAGTACTTCTGACAATCAGCTCATGCTTTATCGTCTGCTACTGACGATAATGCGCCGACAGCGCCTGTAAAAAAGCATGCTCGTCAATGCCGGCACGGCCAAGCGGCTTGGCCTGAGCGCTTAACATCACCACCACCAGCCGGGTGTCGTGGTCGACAAACACATACTGCCCAAAGATCCCTTCAGCCGCATAGCTGTTGCCATGCAGCGGCCACAGCATATAGCCGTAATCCACGGTTTTACCGCCAATCTGTTGCCGGCTAGCTGCCGTACGCATCCAGCCTGCCGGCAGCACCCGCTGTGTTTTACCATCAACAGAAATGACACCGTCATTTAGCCAGAATAAGCCCAAACGGCCATAATCCCGTAACGTCGCCGATAAACCACTGCCACCAATTTCCTGCCCCTGCGCGGCATCCAGCCACCAGGTGGCATTGGCCTGCATACCCAGTGTTGACCAGATTTTGTCAGACAAATACTGCGATACGGTTTTCCCGGTTGCCGCCTGCACTAATGCCGAGGCCAGCTGGGTTTCACCGGTACTGTAATTCCATACGCTACCAGGCTCAGCAGCGCGTGGCAGCGCCGCCATAACATCTAAAATACTGCCTGGCTGCTGGCTGATTTGCGCCTCTAACATCCGCCGCCGGTCAGAGGCCGGGTCGGTGTAGGTCTCGTTCCAGGCCACACCCGAGCTCATCTGCAGTAGCTGCTTAACACTGACACCATCGTAAGCGGTACCTTTAAAACGCGGCAGATAGTTGACGATGGCATCGTCAATACTGTTGATAAAGCCATCCTGTATCGCCGCCCCCACCAGGGTTGCGGTAATCGACTTTACCACTGACATCGACATCCAACGCGTGTGTTGATCATTACCCAACTGGTAGCTTTCAAACTGTACCTCGCCGTTTTGGATAATCAGCATGCCGCCTACCCGGTTCATCGACAGCACATCATATAAATCATATTGCTGGCCGTTAAGGCTAAAGCTGAACTGCGCCAACGGCTGAGAACTGAGTGGCAACGGGCTAATGCTACCGCCCCGCTTTACCATGCGGCTGGGGAACAAGCGGTCAATGTTACGAAAGGTGTTTACCTGAATATCCGGGTACAGTTTGCCATCATACACTTGGCGTACTGAGCCTATAGGCTCGTTAGCATGGCGATAAACAGGTTCAGCCGCCGTAACCAAGGCACTACCAAAAACAAACAATACAAAAGCAGGTACGGTTAAGCGCTGTAATAGATGCATCGGCCAGGGCTCCTTTTTTATTTCGGTTTAGTTAAGCATAGGCGCTAAATAGCCATTACCTAACTGACGCATTTGCCGCTCAACCCATTGCACGCGTTGCTGCAAATAAGGTGTTAACTGTGTTGGGTTGCGCTTGCGCGGGCTTGGCAACACCACCGCCAACCGGGCCGCCTGATTCACCGTTACATGCCGGGCTGCTTTGCCAAAATAGTGCTGACTGGCCGCTTCTACGCCATAAATGCCTTTACCAAACTCGGCGATATTTAAGTACACCTCTAAGATGCGCTTTTTGCCCCAAACCAGCTCCAGGCTAAGTGCCAGGCCGGCTTCAAGCCCTTTGCGTACCAGGCTGCGCCCTGGCCACAATAGCAAGTTTTTTGCGGTTTGCTGGCTGATAGTACTGGCGCCGCGCAGGCCGCCACCATCATCATATTGCTCAAGCGCCTTGCTTATTGCCGCAAAGTCGACACCATAATGCTGCACAAAGCGCTGATCCTCAGACGCCACCAGTGCCAGCGGCAGGTGTGCCGGCAAAGTGTCGATATTTACCCACTGATAGCGCACCGGATAAGGGCTTTGTAACATAAAAGCCGACGTTGGTGGCGGCACAAAGCGCAGGGTAATCAATAGCAGCAATAACAGCAGCAGCACCGCCAACACTGCGCGCCAGCCAACAAACCATAACCAGCCAATAATGCCGCGTTTATGCTGCGTCATTTCGCCTCTCCTATCAGCTGTAACTTAGCGCTGTTGCGCCGACAGTATAAAATATCTGCCAGTAAAACCCTATGCAGCTATAGCACACCACCTCGTTAGCAGCAGCTTTAAATCACTATATCGTCATCAAAAAAAACACACTTTATTCACATTTAATCACTATCCTGATGCAGTTCTACGCGGGATAAGTCTGAGCTGTCTGTCCAACCGATAATGTTTTACTATTTTATTGAAGGAGAACCTTATGCGCTCTACTACCTTGCTACGTGCGCCTATGCTGGCGGCAGTAGCCCTGGCCTGGCTAAGTGTACCTGCTGCGGTGCTGGCTGGCAGCCCAAACGATATCGCGGCTAAGCGCAGTGCACAGCTTAAACCGTCGCAACCTTATGCCGTACAGCTAGGGCCAAGGCCGTTTTATCTTATTGATGACATGGACCCGGGCCCGGTTAAAACCCGACTGCAAAGCTGCCCGAATGGCCGCAAACTTAAAAGCACCCTGTTCTCGATTGGCCATCGCGGTGCGCCCCTGCAGTTTCCGGAGCATACCAAAGAGTCTTATGAAGCAGCGGCCCGAATGGGTGCTGGCATTATGGAATGCGACGTGACCTTTACCCAGGATAAACAGCTGGTATGCCGCCATTCACAGTGCGACTTACACACCACCACTAACATTTTGGCCATACCGGAGTTGGCCGCCAAATGCAGCCAGCCGTTTACCCCGGCCGACCCAGTTAGTGGCACGCCAGCCAGTGCCCGCTGTTGCACCAGTGATATTACGCTGGACGAATTTAAACAGCTAAGCGGCAAAATGGATGCCTTTAACCCACAAGCCACAACCGTGGCCGAGTATATGCAGGCCACACCGGCCTGGCGCACCGATTTATACGCCGGTAAAGGCACTTTGCTCACGCACGCTGAAAGTATTGAATTGTTTAAGCAGTTGGGGGTTAAGTTTACCCCTGAGCTAAAAGCCCCCGAAGTGCCGATGCCGTATCAAGGCGATTACAGCCAGGCTGACTACGCCCAGCAGCTGATCGATGAATACCGCGCCGCTGGCGTTAACGCAAAGGATGTCTGGCCACAGTCGTTTAATATTGCTGATGTGCGTTACTGGCTGGCCAACGAGCCCGCCTTTGGCCGCCAGGCAGTCTATTTGGATGACGCTAACGACCCGTCACAGCTGCCCAGCGCTGCCGAGCTGCAAGGCTACAAAGCAGAAGGCATAAACATTGTCGCGCCGCCCATGTGGGCTCTGCTGCAGCTGGATAGCAACAACCAGATAGCACCGTCTGACTATGCCCGCCAGGCGAAAAATGCCGGCCTTAATATTATTGCCTGGTCATTCGAGCGCTCTGGCCCGCTACAAAACGGTGGCGGTTGGTACTACCAAACCGTGAATCCGGCAATTAATAACGACGGCGATATGATGCAGGCACTGCACGTACTGGCCCAAGACGTCGGTGTCATCGGCGTCTTCTCCGACTGGCCCGCCAGCGTTAGCCATTACGCTAACTGTATGGGGTTACCTTGATAAGCCAACACCCTGGTAAACATTGAGCGTGTAAACACACAGGGAGTAAAAAGCCGGAATCTGTTAGCCAAGACTGATTAAGCGCCTTTTGAAAAAGGGCGCCATCACCTTGAGTTAATGGCGGGCTCAACTACACTTTGCTAACCAGCCACCTTTGGAGCGCGCATATGTTGACGTGTCGATATGTTGTTATGGCTGGTGTTTTGTTCTCCACCGCGGGTTATGCCAATACGCCGGTAGAAGTGATCGCCGTGGAATACCCGCCGTTTAGCAGCAGTGAGATCCCCGGAGGCGGCCTGACGTTTGACCTATTACGCCGCCAGTATGCGGAAAGTTTTTCGGTAAAGCCGTTGTTTTTGCCCCCTGCCAGAGCAGCAAAACTGATTGCCACTGATCAGTGGTGTGCCAGCTTTTTTCCACCAGCCGAACAGGTGCCCGCACTTAAATGGCCTTTGTCAGACCACACAATAAAAATCGGCTTGTATCGCTTAAAGCAAGATAAGCCGTTTTCATGGGCTAAGCTGAGCGAACTCTCGGGTTCGGTTGCTTTGCTGCGCACCCGTACAGAAAGTCCTTTTGCCCGCCAGTTTATCGATGCTGGCCTCACTATTGTCTGGGTTGAAACGCCAGAGCAGGGCATTGAGATGCTGTTAAAACAGCGGGTTAATTACAGCATGGGGGACGACCAGCTTATCAGCCGATACCAACACCATGCTGTCGCCCAAAACATACTGCAGTTTTCCGATACGGTGTTAATCGAGACACCCGTTGTGTTGTTTACACACCCAAGCTGTGAAATCTCGGGGCTGATGATACAAAAATAAGCTTACAAGTTTTAGTTTTTACACCGCCTGACATTGATCAGCTTTAGCAGCTCTGCGGTGGCGGTGGCGTCATCTAAAGCGCGGTGGTGATTGGTGAGTGTAATATCAAACGCTTCGCACAATTTACCCAGGCTGTATGATTGCAGCCCCGGGTAATAGCGGCGCATATTGACTACCGTACACAGCTGCGGCATATCAAACGGCATGTCACAGCGGGCGAATTCGGCGCGGATAAAGCCGTAATCGAACTTGGCGTTATGGGCGACAAACACGGCGCCTTGTAAAAATTCACTTAGCTTAACCGCAATCTCCGCAAAGTTGGGGGCGTCACTGACCATACTATTACTGATGCCGGTTAGCCGGCTGATAAACGAAGGTATTGGCCGCTGCGGGTTAATCAGCGTGCTAAAGCTCTCTATCACTTCGCCGCCCTGCAGTTTTACAGCGCCAATTTCAATCACTCTGTCGGTGCCCGCTTTACCACCGGTGGTTTCGACATCCAGCACCACGTATAGCCGGTTGGGATCGACTATCCACTGCAGTTTTTCAATCCGGGCGTTAAAGCCGGCGTTGTTAAGGGCCTGCAGACGTGCCAGCTGGTGGCGCTGAATTTTATCGCCCGGGGCTTTTACCTCAACAAATTCCAGCTGGTTTTCTTTAAAAAGCAGTAAATCGGGGTAGCCGCTACTGTGGCGGTTAAAGTCTTGCGCCATAGCGCGCAATATCGGCGCTAAGCTGCTTACGCCATCGTTTTTGGCAGCATATTGCAGCAGTGGCAGTAACTGCTCGGCCAAATCGCTATGCCAATAAAACAGGCTATTGGCTTTGCCATAGTGGCTGGTTAAGGCGCTAAGCAGCTGCTTATCGGCACCGGGCTGTGCCAGTTGTGCCAGCTTGTGCTCTATGGCGCTGGCAAACTGCTGATAAAAGCCGCCGCCGGCTAAATTGCGTGGCCGGCGCTCAAAAGGGTTGTGCAGCGCGCTGTCGCTGTGCTCAAACAGCTCGTGCCAGAACCAGAGGCCAAACAGCGCAAGCCAGAGGTTGTTTTCGCTATGAAAAGCGCGATAGCCACGTTCGGCGTAATACGCCATTAAGCCCTGCTCGGCTTTACCACTGTATAGCTCGTCAATGCCGGTTTGCGGCGCACTGCGTAATAGCTCCGTCAGAACAGAGCGTTTGGTGCTACCGGCAAACTTACGCTGATAAAAATCATCAGCAAACAGCCATTCTTCATCACAGCTGGGGTCGTCCAGTAACTGCTGCAAATACTGCTGGCAGTTGTCAGTTTGGCCACTACTGTAATACAGCCGCACCAGGCGTTCACTGGCAGGAAAACCGGCACTTTGCTGATAAAAGCGGATGGCAAGATCAACAAGCTGATACTGCTCGGCCAGCTTGCCTAGCTGATAACAGCGCTCACTGCGCTTTAGTGCCAGTGCGTTATCGTCGGTCTGCGGCCATTGGCTTAGCGTAGCCAGCCAGGGTGTAAGCAATTCTGCTGCGGCTTCAGGCTGCTGTTTTAGCTGCTTAGCTAACTCAAACACCTGCTGTTTAGCGCTGGCCAGAGCAAACGCCAGCTGTGCCTGCGCTAACTCGGTAAAGCGCGCTCTAAACTGCTGCTTAAACTGGCCGGTTTGGCGAATGCCTAAATCACGCAGGGTAAACAGCGACAAGTTAGGCTCAATACGACCAAAATAGAGAAAATACAGGTAGTTAAGCGATTGCTGACGTTGCAGCACCAGATAGCGCTGCGACAACTGACTAATAAGCGCAAGCCAGTTAACGTCCAGCTTAAGCGCACAGCGCAGTAATTCGGGCTTGGTCTGGCTTTTTTTCGCTGTGATAGGCTCAGGCAACTGCTGCTGGGCCAGCTGCAATAGCTGCCAGAGCGTATCTTTGGTTAAGCGCAGCCAGAAATCGGCTAAATTATCGGCGCTAAGGTTGCCGATAAAGCCAGCAGCGGCCAGCTCATCCAGCACCGGCGCCGGCGGGCCTATTTCAGTGTAATTAAGCTCGCTGTCGGCAAATACACTGCCTTTGCGGTTTAGCATGCGTACCAGCAACTGCTGCGCCGGCACGCTTAGTGCGGCAAAGTCACTGATATAGCTACGGCTATCGACCGTTAAGCAAGGCGCGTAGTGCTCAGCAACAAACTGCAGCAACTCGTTAAAGTGCTGCAGGTAGTAACCGCTGTCGAGCTCCGGCTTAAGGTGCGCCATGCGTTAGGCAATAACAGTGCTAACCAGATAGCCGGTATAGCCAACAAACACCGTCAGTAGCAAGCCACCTTCGAGCCGGTTAATACGGCCCTGCTTTTTATAGCCATAGCCCATAACAAACAGCGCTGCGGTTAACACCGCCATCAGCGTCCAGTCACGGCTTAACACCACTGCATCTACTGCCATTGGCTCAATCGCCGCGGCTATACCTACCACAGCCAGCGTATTAAACAGGTTAGAGCCAATGACATTGCCCAGCGCGATATCGTGCTCGCCTTTTTTAATGGCAATTAAGGATGACGCTAGCTCTGGCAGCGAGGTACCAATAGCCACTACCGTTAAACCGATCACCAACTCGCTGACACCGAGGCTTTGTGCGATAAATACTGCACCGTATACCAGCATGCGTGAGGCAATAATCAGCAGCACCAGGCCAACTAATAGCCAAATCACTGACTGTTGCAAGGTCATTTTTGGCTGACCGGCCAAGTCTTCATCCATTTCTGTCGCTAAGGCATCTTGCGGGTTACGCATACCCTGCCACACCGACCAGGCCATAAGCACAAAAAACACACCCAGCAAACACCAGGCATCGAGGCTGCTCAGCTGATGATCAAATAACTGCCAGCCGGCAAACAGCGTTACCAGCATTAAAATTGGCAGTTCTTTTTTCAGTACTTGCGAGTGCACAGCAATCGGGCTTAACAGCGCCACCAGGCCTAAAATCAGCGCGATATTGGTAATGTTAGAGCCATAGGCATTACCCAGCGCCAGTGCCGGGTTGCCATCACTGGCGGCCATGGCCGATACCACCATCTCCGGCGCCGAAGTACCAAAGCCGACAATAATCATACCGATTAGCAGCGGCGGCATACCAGCATAACGGGCAGTGGCCGAAGCGCCATCGACAAACTTATCGGCGCTCCAGACCAAAAGCGCTAAACCGGCAATCAGTGCAACGATAGCCAATAACATATCAATATCCTTTTAACGGCGTTAAAAATTGCGCGCAGCATAGCACGGCGGCCTAAAGCCAATGAAGCTGCCACAGCGCGCTTTTGAAACTATTTTTAAAAGCAGTTAAGCTCAGCAGCTAACCCTACTGGAGCACGCTATGACCACCCTTATTACCATTTTAGCCCTACTATTTGCCGCCCTGTTTATTCTGGTTACCTTAGCGGAAAAATACGGCAGCCGCGACAGCGAGCAAACTGCCAAATTAAGCCGCTATATTATGCCGCTGGTGGCTCTGCTGATTTTGGCACAGGTGATTAAGTTTGCCTTTTTCTCTGACTAGTGCTGCACTTGCCGCTGTATTCTGCCCAGTACACTGACCAATAGTGCCGGTAAAAACGTCAGGCTAACCAAGGTTGAGAACAGCAAACCACACAGCACGATAATGCCCACACCACGGTATAGCTCGCTACCAGGCCGACTCTACTGCCAGCTAAGGGGTTGCAGCCGGTAAAAGCGGCTTAGCTGGTCATACAGTTTGGGATACTGCTCGGCCAGTGCCTTGGGCTGTTCAAAAAACACTTCGCTTATCACGGCAAAAAATTCGGCCGGGTTGGTCGCGCCGTAATGGTCAAACAAACCGGTCTCACCCAGCGCGGCCTGACGCTGTAAAGCGGCAAACTCAGCGGCCATCACGCCAGACCAATGCTGATAATCGCTGCTACGCTCCAGTAAAGGCGCGCCGTTAGCAATGCCTTTTTCCTGATCCAACTGATGGGCAAATTCGTGGATCACCACATTGCGGCCATCCGTGGGGTTGGCGGCACCGGCCAGCGTATCAGCCCAACTTAAAATGACCCGGCCCTGGCTCCAGGACTCACCCGACAGCACCCGGCGCTGCTCATGCATCACACCAGCAGCGTCGGCCTGCCGGCCAGCTACAACAAAGGCGGCTGGATACAGCAAAATGCTGTTTAGCTTGGGGTAATAATAATTCGGCCGGTTTAACAGCAACAAACATGCCTGGGCGGCGATGGTGACGCGCATTTCATCTGTGACTTCAAGGCCATCACAGCCAATAAACTGCTTTTCAGCAATAAAAACCTGTATATGTTTTTTAAGCTGCAGTTGTAAATCGGCAGGCAGCGCACGAAAATACGGCAAACGCTGTTTTAAAATGGCGCGCCAGCTGGCCGGAAACGGCTGGGCCATTAGCTTACGGCGCTGATAGTTACGCCAGTAAGCAGGCATTAGCACAGCAGCGATGATCGCTGCGCCTAATAGCAGTGTAATCAATATAGCCAAGCCAAACCTCAGGCAATCAGCGCCAGCCAAGCGTGCTGGCAGATGCAGTTGTAATGCGGCTGGCGTGCTGATTTTTCAAGCGGCAATAGCCTGGCGAACTTTGCCGGCAGCCTCGCCTCTAACGGCGGTAAGCCAGAAAAAGGAGTACTATGTTTCAATTATTTAAAACCTTGCTGGATAAAGTCAACGATGGCCTGAGCATGCCGGCCGCTGCTCCCAATACTCATGGCTTAAACGACGCTGAGCTGGCGTCAGTGGCGTTAATGCTGATGGTGGCGCACGCTGACTTTAGCAGCAGCGATGACGAGCAACAGCTGGCGCTGGCCTATGTAAAACGCGAATTTTCATTAAGCGACAGTGCAGCACTGGCCGTGGTGCAACTGGCCGATAAGCAAGCTGCCGATGCCACTTCGCTGCATCAGTTTACCCGTGGTTTAAAGCAGCTTAGCTACAACGAGCGGTTAAGCCTGCTGGACAACCTGTGGCAACAAGCTTATGCCGATGGCGTGTTAGATCCGAATGAAGAGGCCATGCTGCGCAAGATTGCTGATTTACTCTTTATCCGCCACAGCGATTATATTCAGGCCAAATTGGCCGTTTGCGGCAGCTAACTACGAGACATCATACGGAGAATCGGTTTGCCCTAAGCCAACCGTTGAAGGCATGGATGCCTGAATCGAGCCTATAGGGACATATTCACGGCGTGTTGGTGTGGGCAAACCGGTTTGCTGTCTCAAGATGCCCCTTAATCCTCTCGCCGCTGCAACACTTCCCCTTCTATCGTCTGCGGGCCAGCAGCCGGACCCGACGTTTCTTGCTGCGCGCCCTGCTGACGTTGCTGCCAGGCTTTCATTCTGGCGCGGTGGCGCCACAGCATAATCGGGATCAGGATCCAGCTTAACAGCAGCATAAATACTAATAGTGCAACGCCGACAAATAACATCAGCCCCAAAAACAACCAGGCCAGCAAGCGCTGCAAAGGCCCGCCAGTGCGGCCCCGGGCAAAAAGCTGCTGCCACTGCTGGCTGTGCTGTTTAAAGGTATACATCTTGATGTCCTCAGGTTAGGGTTACCGTTTAGCATAACGGCACAATAGCCTGTTAGTGTGGGCACACGCATCGAAGTTCAACCGCAGCCAGGTAAATAGGCTGCTATACTTGCTGCAATTTCGTTGCAAGGACTGCAGCTTATGCTACTGCATCTCTGGTTTTCCTCTTTGTTACTCGCCGCTGATATCAGCCCCGGTGATACCTTATTGTTAGCAACGCATGCTCCAGCTAATCAAAGTGCGGCCAGCCGGGCACAAATTGATTGTATAATGAAACACACACACCAGCCCTATCAGTTATTAGTGATGCCTTGGCGGCGCGCTAAACAAGAAGTAAAAATGGGCCGTATTGACGGCTATTTTACTGCAATGCCGAATAGCAACATCGATAGCTTTGCTAAGTTATCTGCCCCGCTATTTCTGGAAAACTGGTACTGGTTTTGGCGGACCGATGGTAAAGGCCCCGGCAGCGGAACACCATTACGCTATGGCGCTATCTTAGGTAGCCATCAGGCCGATTGGTTTACACGCCAGGGTATTAAAGCCGAGGTTGAAGTCGGGGATATCAGTCAGTTGCTGCAACTGTTGGCTATTGGTCGTATTGATATACTACTGGCCGATTTGGACGACATTAACGATGCTATGGCACGGCTAAAGTTAAACCCGGACCAATTTAGTCAGCGCTTTTCACGCTATGTGGCACTGGGTAGTTATTTTTCCCACGAACGGCTGCAACGGCGGCCTGGTTTTATGCACCACTTTAATGCGGCGGTATATTTATGTGCCACAGCGCCTTTTGCACTCGCCGCCTCAGAGCGTGAAACCGTAGTAGCACTATTACTGAACAGCGTACAAAGTTTAGCGAAACAACGCTTTGTGCTGGAGGCAGTGAACCAGCAAAACCAGCAGCTTCTCAGCCTGGATGCGGTGATACAACGAGATCGCTTATGGCAACAGGCGATACAACAACCGGATACCGCACCAGATTTAGCGCAGCAGCAGCTCTCGTCTGCTGTTTCTGCCCAGTTACGTCAGTGGCAGCAGGACTTTGCTGGCTTAGTCACTGAAGTCATTTTAATGGACAACCTCGGCGCCAATGTTGCAATAAGCCAGCTGACTACCGATTACTGGCAAGGCGATGAAACACCATTTCTCAGTGTATTTAACCAAACATTAGATTATTTTGTCGGTGTGGTGGAGTACGACCAAAGCGCTCAGCGTTTTCAGGTCAAGCTGAGCGTGCCGCTGAAAAACGCCGAGGGCTATCATATCGGCGCACTCAGCATCGGCATTGATGTAGAGCGCGCCTTAGCGGCAGAATAATGCGCCGGCTTGCCACAAATTGGCGGCTGTGAATAGCTAGTCGGCTTTATTACTCAGGGCCCAGCGTACTATTTCACCCCAACTTGGCTCTTTACCGTACAGCTGCATGCCACGCAAAAATACCCGGCCGGCGACCCGGCGCATCCACCAGACGGTGGCCAGCAACAGCACTAATGACAACAACGGCTGCCACCAGGCCAGCTCGACCATCGCCAGCTTTACCGGCATAGCGGCAAAAGAGGTTAACGGTAAATAGCTCAGCAGCGTCATCCCCCAACCATTGGGGCTGTCGATAACAAGATAAGTAAACAGCATTGGCAGCCAGGTAATCATCATTACTGCGCCTTTACTGCTGTTATTCGGATCGTCAATCGACGCCGCAATAGCGCCCATAAAGCTGGCACACAGCACCACGCCCAATAAGGCAAACGGAATAAGCCACAACACCACGCTGATATCCAGCCAGGCTAAATCAATGCTTTTGTCGGCAAATACACTCACCACGGCAAAGGTCAGCAGCATCACCAGCGCCGAGGTAAACATGGCTTTTAGTGCACTAAAGCTGTGTCCCAACACCTTGCCGTCCATCCATTGTTGCGGTGTGAGAATAGCGTACAGCTGCTCGGTAACCCGCTGCTGCTTTTCACCGGTAATACTCATTAACACCTGGCCAAAGGCCGTCGTTAAACCAATAAACAAAAGTATTAAGGCGCCCAGTGCAATCATTTTCTCCGGCCTGTCTTTGCCCTTGTAAGACTGATCCAGGTACTGCGTATCAATGGCCACCGGCTGCTCCAGCTGCGCCAGCTGCTCATCGGTTAAGCCCATGCCGACTGCGGCTTGTTTACGGTAATGCTGCTGCAACACCTGCTCCAGCTGGCTAAGCCATTTTTTGCCGCTCTGGGTATGAATAACAAGGCCGTTCTCGCTGCTGGTTAACACTGCATGCCAGGACTCATCGCTTTGCAGCTGCGCCAATTGCGCCAATTGCGCCTCCAGGCTAATACTGGGCCGCTGAAACTGGAATTGTTCCGTGTTGTCGATAGCAAAGCCGGCTGGCACCGCAATGCGGTATTGCTGGCGGCTTTCATCGGTAAAGAAGCTCCATAAAGCCACTGCAGCCATTACGCCGAGCATTAATAAATATGAAACAAGCTGCTGCTTCCACTTAAAAAAGCGCAAAAACTCCCAGCGGGCAACAATTAAACTTTGACGTGAAATCATGCCGTGGCCTCCGGTTTTGGTTGATGTTTAGCCATCGCCGTTAAATACAGCTGGTGCAGGTCGGCAGTTTGCATTTCTACCTGCGTCAGCTCGCCAAGTGCTAATAGTTGTTGCAGGCACTGGCTGACACTGTGCGGCTCGCTGAGGCTTAACAACCAGTGCTGCTGCGATACTTGCTCGGCACTGCTGATGCTGCTTAAGGCTTCTAACTGCGCAGCGCCTACCGGCTGACTAAACGCCACTTTTAACTGGCGCTGGTTTTGGCTTTGCGCACGAATTTGCTCCAGCGTGCCGGCCAGTACAACGCGGCCCTGTGCCATTAGCAGCATATGGTCAGCCAGCTTTTCAACCATCGCCATTTGGTGCGCGCTCAGAATAACGGTCATACCACGGGCTTTAAGTTCGCGTAAAAATTGCACCACTTTTTCCTGATTGATAGGATCCAGCCCGGAGAACGGCTCGTCCAGAATGACCAAAGCCGGCTTATGCAGCACAGCAGCAATCAGCTGCACTTTTTGCTGGTTACCTTTAGACAGTTGTTTTAGCTCGTCGTGGCGCCGCTCAGTCAGGTCAAACACGTCCAGCCAAACCGCCATTTCACTCAGCGCCTGGCTTTTACTTAAGCCATGCAATTGCGCCAGATACAGCAGGTTTTTCTCAATACTTTTGTCGGGGTACAAACCACGGTCTTCCGGCAGATAACCCAATAACCGCCGCGGCACATGGTCAAAGTGCTGGTCCTGATAACTGACCAGAATGCTGCCACTGTCGGGCTTGGTCATGCCAACCAGCATGCGGATAATCGATGATTTACCGGCGCCGTTTGGCCCAAGTAAGGCAAAAATATCGCCGCTGTTAATCTGAAAACTGACTTTATCTACTGCCTGCACGTTGGCGTAGGCCTTACCAATGGCGGTTACAATTAACTGCATACTTGCTTCCTGCTGATTAACCTTTCGTTAGCTTATCATCGCTGTGCCACCATCAGCCAACGCCAAAGTGTGAGCAAATATGTAATTAATAATTTTTACCAAAAGATAAATACACTGCATCGCTGTAGCCACTGTCATCCAGCTCAGCCATACCCAGGCCAAAATACAGCGGCCCCAGTGGCGTATCCCAGCCGAGAAACACACTGCCGGCCCACAGCCAGTGGGTGGCGTCGTTGCCACCCGAGGCACCAAACACATCTTTACGTACCCGTCCCCGCTCCAGTGAGGTGCCCAAGTACAAAGGCGCATTAATAAAAGCGATTTTCTGCTCGTTCAGCCGGTACAAATAGGCCAGGCTGCCAAACTGAATTTGACTGCCAAACAGTGAATCAGCCGGATAACCTGACAGGTTTAATAACCCGCCCAGGCTAAATTGCTCAAGCGCAAAAGCACTATCGCTATCACTGCTATAACGGTCAAAACGCCAGCGGGTGCGTAGCGTGTGATCCTGCCAGCTTTTAGCGGCCAGAAGCTCAGTGCGGCTGCTACGGCTGTCTACCCGCTGGCCCAGCGCCGAATCTGTCAGCCAGGCATAACTGCTGGCCAGCCGGATACCGCGGGTAGGAAAACTGCGGCTGTTCAGCGTATCCCAGATAAATTCAGCAACAGGGCCACGGCGCAGGTAATTTATCTCGCTTTGCTGTAACTGTGCAGCATACACACTGGGTAACAGATAGCGACCATCTCGCCAGGCCCAGCCCAGTTGCAGCCGGGCATGATCAGAAATATTCCAGCCGTGACTTAACTGCAGTTCATGTTCCTGATTTTTCAGCTCGCCGGCTGCCAATTGGGTATTATCCTGCAGCGGCTGACTGTCACGGCGGTAGCGGTAATCGCCCTGTAGATACAAACCAGAGCCGGCCAGCGGCCAGTACAGCTCGCTGGCCAGATATTTATCACTGCCCAGCGCCAGCTCAGAGTGCCATTCGGCGCCCCAGGGCGACAGGTTAGTGTGGCTATACGCTGCGGCCAGCTGATACTGGCTGGTGTTACGAAAGTCATCTTCAAACATCAGGCGAAAATTCAGGTAGCCAGGCCCCCAGCTTTTCTCCTCCGCTCTAACCTGCAGCACAGCCTGCCCCTGCTGATCAATATTCAGCTGCTGGGTAATGCGCTCAAAGGTGTCCAGACCATACATTTGGCGTAAACCACGGCGGATACTGCGCTCAGTATAAGCATCGCCAGCAGTCAGCTGCAGCCGATCCAGCAACAGGGCGTCGTCCAGCGCTGAGCGGTTGTCCAGCTCTATTTTATCCAGCCGTATCGAGCCTGTGCTGTTGTTGCTAAAGCGGCTGAACCAGTCGGCGTAAATTTTCTGGCTCTGGCTAAAACCGGCCAGCGCCTGCACAAAGCGTATGGCACTTTGCCGGCCCGATACAATAGCTTTGTCGATATTGGCAAAGTCCAGCGTGCTGATATCAACCAGGTCAGGTTGCAGCAACAAATCTTGCTCCGTCAACAACTGCAGTTGCTGCTGCACACCGGCACGCACTAAAAAGCTGGTTAATTGCTCGGTAATGCTAAAGGCTGATTCAATTTGCTCACGGCGCAGCAGCGGTGAGTCGATGCTGACAGCGATGATGCGATCTACCCCCAGCTGACGGGCAACACTGATCGGCAGGTTATTCACCACACCACCGTCCACCAGTAACTTGCCATTTATTTCCAGCGGCCGCACCACACCGGGAATGCTCATCGAGGCCTGTACCGCCTGCACCAGGCTGCCATCGGCGAGCACCACTTCCTGCTGGGTTAACAAGTCGGTCGCTACCGCACGAAATGGTACCGGCAGTTGGTTAAAATGGCTCAGGTTAGCGTATGCGCCAAAAGTAGCATTCAGAATTTCGGCCAGCGACTGGCCACTTAAAATACCTTTGGGCAAACGTACACCGTCGGCTGACACGCCAACATCCAGGTTAATCGGAAAATCATCGGATTTTTCTTTTTGCCTAAGCGGCATTTCATCGCGATATACCCGGTCACGAAAGCCGGCAGCCCAGGGCGTTTGCTGTAAACGCTGGGCAATTTCAGCTGCACTGTGGCCACTGGCATACAAGCCACCAATAAAGGCGCCAATGCTGGTACCTACTACCAGATCTATCGGGATCTGCTGACGCTCCAGCTGCTCTATCACGCCCAAATGAGCGCCACCGCGGGCGCCACCGCCCCCCAGCACCAGCGCAACACAAGGCCGCTGCTGTGCTCTGGCTTGCTGACAAATATCCTCTGCCAGAGCATTCAGCGGTAAACTGGCACACAGCAGTAATCCTAACTGTAAGGTAAAGCGCACTGCCTGTTTCATCATCTTGCTACACCTTCAGGTTTGCTTTGCACTTTGGCAGATAACATTTGAGCCGCCACAGCCTTATTGCTATTGTTAATTAAATTGACTTGCGTGATACCGAATATGACACAGTTTTACGCCGTGCTGTTTTCACTGCTGATCATACTATGCGGCTTTAGCCAGCGGCTAGCCGCCAATACGCTGAATATCACGCTGGTTAACCAGCACAACCAACCGCTGGCAGATGCCGTGGTTGAGCTGATTTCCACGACAGCAACAACCTTACCTACAGGCAAACCGGCCAGCGTGACGCAGCAGGGGCTGATGTTCCAGCCTTTTGTCAGCGCTGTGATGCGCGGCAGCGCAGTCGATTTTCCTAACCTGGATAAAACCCGCCACCATGTTTACTCATTTTCGCCGGCTAAAACCTTTGAAATTGAGCTGTACTCCGGCAAACCAGAGCAACCGGTGGTCTTTGATAAAGCCGGCATAGTCGCGCTGGGCTGTAATATCCACGATTACATGCAGGCCTATATTTACGTTGGCGACAGCCCGCTGCTGGCAGTCAGTAATAGCCAGGGCGAATTGCGCTTCACCGACTTAGCGCCGGGCGATTATCAATTAAGGCTGTGGCACCCCTGGCAACAGGCGCCAGCCGTTGAACAACAGCTGACGCTATCCGGCCACCAGCAATTGCAACTCACGCTGGCGGTCGAGAATAAAACCAAACCGGCTGCGCCCAAACGCGGCTTTGGCCAATAGCCTATGCGGTTTCGCTCGCTGCGCAGCAAGTTAATTGCCATCCTGGTGTTGCTATTAAGCCTGTTCGCGCTGGCCACAGCGCTTGCAACCTTGAACAGCATGAAGCGTGACAGTCTGAGCCAGGCGCACGATATGTTAAATGTCGCCAGTAAAGTACTACGCCAGGCGCTACAGATCCGCGCCACTCAGCTAAGTGACAGTGTTAGCCTGCTGGCCACCGACTTCGCCTTTCGTCGTGCTGTGGCCACTGCCGAGCAGGACACTATTGCCTCGGTACTGCAAAACCATGGTAGTCGCATTAATGCTGACCTGATGCTGTTGTTATCGCCCAGCGGCGACTTGCTGGTAAGCTCAGACGCTCAGCTGCAACCTGCCGATATTACGCCGCTGTTTGCGCAAACCGGCGGTGCTAACGCCAGTGTAGCTGACATTCTTAGCCTGCATGGTCAGCCTTATCAACTGGTGCTGGCGCCGGTACGGGCACCAAACCTGATCGCCTGGGCCGGTATGGGATTTTTACTGGATAAACCATTGGCAGCTAACATTAAAGCCATTACCGATCTGGATATCAGTTTTGTTATTCGTCAGCAGGATGCTTTTGTTTTGCAAAACTCCACCCTGACCGCTGCGCAGCAACTGGCACTAACACCGTCATTAGCACAGCTATTACAGCAAAATGGCAACCTGCAACAGGAGCGCGATCAGGACTATTTGTCGGTGGCCAGCGTGCTGGATCAGCAACAACACCTGTGGGCAGTGCAGCATTTATCTAATCAGCGCTGGCTCAGCAATTACCAGGCATTTCGCCAGCAGTTGCTACTGATTTTTGGCGCAGCGCTGGCGTTAGCACTGTTGGTCGCCTTTGTATTTGCCCGCAGTATTACCCGGCCTTTGGATGCGCTTAGCCAGTTTGCCCGTCGTATTGGCCAGGGCAGTGTCGAGCCGGCGCCAACGGCAGGCAATGACGAAATTGGCCTTTTGGGCCGCACCTTGCACACCATGCAACAGGATATTTTGCAGCGCGAGCAGCAATTGCTGTTTAACGCCGAACATGATGCCCTGACCGGTCTATACAACAGAGCCGCGGTGGACCGCCTGCTGCCCGCTATTCTGGCAGAGCAGGACGGTAGCCTGCTGCAGCTGAATATCCGCCACTTTAAGCACCTTAACGATATCCTCGGCTTTGCTAATGCCGATAAGTTACTGGTACAGCTGGCCCGGCGCTTAACGACAGTACTGCCAAAGCCATTATTACTGGCACGGCTGGGCGGTGATGAGTTTTTACTGGTGTATGCCGGCCTGTTAACCCCAGCACAGGTGCAAGCCAAGGTGTTACTACTTAGCGAGAATTATCCGCTGGAGCAGTCATTAATTAACCTGAAACTGTGTGCCGGTTTATACCACTTTTTTGCCGGTGGCGAGTGCTTAAGCGACGCTCTGCGCCGCACGGACATTGCATTGGAGCATGCCCGTCACGCGCCCCAGCGCATTGCCACCTATGTACAGGGGCAGGATGAAAGCCATCAGCGCGAGCTGCAACTGATCCGCGATTTACCCGACGCGCTGCAAAATGGCCAGTTTTATGTGGTGTACCAACCCAAGGTGGATCTGAAGCAGCAGCTATGCAACAGCTGCGAAGCGTTGATCCGTTGGCAACACCCCAAGTTGGGCTTTGTGCCACCTGATCAGTTTATCGGCCTGGCAGAGCACGCCGGCAGCATTAACCTGATTACCCAATGGATGCTGCAACAGGTGTGCAAGCAGCTGGCGCTATGGCAACAACAGGGCCTTCAGATGCAGGTAGCCGTGAACTTGTCGGTACAGGATTTACTGGAGCCATCGTTGTGTCAGCAAATTTCTGCCTTACTGGCGCAATATCAGCTCAGCGCCGCCAACCTGGCCCTTGAAGTCACCGAAAGCGCCATTATGCAAGATGCCGACACCGTTGTGCAGCAACTGACTGCACTGCGCCAAAAAGGGCTAAGCCTGGCGATTGACGATTTTGGCACCGGGCAATCATCGCTGGCGTACTTAAAACAGCTGCCAGTGCACGAGGTTAAAATTGATCGCGCCTTTGTTAAGGATATCGCCACTAACAGTAATGACGCGCTGATTGTCAGTGCCACCACCCAGCTGGCACACAGCCTGGGGTTTAAAGTGACCGCCGAAGGGCTGGAGCAGCACAGTGGCCTGACTGCGCTGAGTCAATGCGGCTGCGATACAGTGCAAGGCTATTATTTTGCCAAGCCACTCACCAGCGAGGCTTTTTTTGCATGGCAACAGGATTTTAGTCAGCGCCCGGCATACTGGTTTAACGGAGAGATCGTCTTATGATATGCACGTTTACACGCCGACTGATATTGCTGATGGTATTGTGTTGCCCGGTTACGGCGCTGGCTGGCAGTAAAATTATCGCTACCGGCGGTGCGACATCGATTGAAGGCAGTGCCGGCGGTGGCATCGTACCCTGGGCGGTAACCAACGGCTATGCCAGCAGTGGCGAATGGGCCGCCACCGCTTTTGCTACTGTGGTCGGGGTGGACGACTTTACCCTGAATGTGCAGGGTGCCAGTGTTAGTTACAACAACCAATGGGAGTGGTCTTTCGCCCGGCAAGGCTTCAAACTGGATACATTGGGCGGCGAGCTGCGCCAGGATATTTTTGGCGTGAAGTATCACTTTGCCGGTGAGCTGTTATACACCGCCCTGCCGCAACTGAGCTTGGGCCTGCAGTACAAGAAAAACCAAGACTTTGCCCTGCCGCAGGCCGTAGGTGCCCGCGATGACACTGGTGTGGACTTGTACCTGGCGGCCACCAAAGTGCTGTTTGACCAGGTTGGCGGCCGTAACCTATTGTTAAACGCCACCTTGCGCGCTACCAAAGCCCACCAGACCGGTTTACTGGGCTTTGGTACCGCCGCCGATAACAACTACCAACTGGTTGCCGAGGGCTCTGCTGTACTGCTGCTAAATTACAACCTGGCACTGGGTGTGGAGTTTAAACAGAAGCCTAACCAACTGGCATTTGCCAACGAGCAACACTGGCGCGATATTTTTGCTGCCTGGTTTGTTAACAAACACCTGTCAGTCGTGACCGGTTACGCTGAGCTTGGCAGTATTGCCGGTTTTGATCGCCAGCAAGGCTATTATGTTTCGCTTGAAGGAGCCTGGTAATGACCCAGTTTATCGCCACCATAACAATACTGTTAAGCCTGTTGCTGGGCGGCTGCAGCCAGTCAAACCGGCCGAGCTTGTATCAGCAGCTGGGCGGTGAAGCAGGCATCGCTGCTATTACCGACGGCTTATTACATGAAATTGAACATGACCAGCGCATAGTGCACCATTTCGCTGATACCGACATTGCACGTTTTCGCCGGCTGTTAGCTGAGCAACTGTGTGAATTAAGCGGTGGTCCTTGTGTGTATAGTGGCGGCACGATGCAGCAAAGCCACACGGGTTTTAACATCAGCCTGGCCGATTACGATGCCTTAGTCGAAGGACTCATCAAGGTAATGCAGCAACAGAACATCAGTATCAGCGCACAAAATCAGCTGCTGGCGCTGTTAGCGCCGATGTATAAAGACATCAGCTATCGCTAACCCTGACTAGTCAGTTTGGCCGCCAGTTTACGGCTAAGCGGCGCGAAGATAAACACCAGTGGAAAAGCACAAGCATGAGCATACAGATACGCCTTGAGCCAGGCGCTGAAAAACTCAGCAAACCAGCCCAGGTTAATAAAGGTTAAAATGCCTGACATTAAAAACGCCATAAAGCCAGACATAATAAAAGCAAATAAAACAGGCTGAAAACGCGGCGCAAACATCTGCTGCTCTCCGAAAAATGCTGTGATCAAGTTCAGGCCTGCGACTTTAGCATAATCGCAGCGGTTATGGCTTTACGCCGCGCCAAAGCGCTGCTATAACGCGGCACAACGTAATTGCAGGGCCAACCATGTACCACACTGTCTTTCTTGATGCGGCGTCTATGGGAGATGCCGATCTTAGCCCGCTGCAGGCAGACAATATCGCGCTAACCTGCTATGACAGCACGGCACCGGCGCAGGTGTTAAACCGCTTACAGCATGCCGATATTGCTATTGTGAATAAGGTGGTGCTGGATGCCTCCACGCTTGCCAGCCTGCCCAGGTTGAAGCTGATATGCCTCGCTGCTACCGGCGCAAATAATATCGACCTGGCGGCCGCACAACAACACGGCATCGCCGTGTGTAATGTAAGGGGCTATGCCGACACAGCGGTGCCGCAACAGGTGTTTGCCCTGCTGCTGCAGCTAACCAATAAGGTGCGACAATACCAAGATGCCGTGCGGGATGGGCGCTGGAGCCAAAGCCCGCATTTTTGTTTGCTGGACTACCCGGTGACGGAACTGGCCGGAAAAACCATGCTGATTGTCGGTTATGGTGCACTGGGACAGGCCACTGCGCGTCTGGCCGACGCTTTTGGTATGCAAGTGTTGTTATCTGAGCAACCAAACGCCCGTGTTTGCCGTGCCGGCCGGCTGCCATTTTTTACCGCCCTGGCACAGGCCGATGTGGTGTCCTTGCACTGTCCGTTAACCCAAGACACCGAGCGACTGTTTAACCAGGCTGCTTTCGCGGCAATGAAGCCCGGCGCACTGCTGATTAACACTGCCCGTGGCGGCCTCATCGACGAAGCCGCCCTGCTGCTGGCGTTACAGCAAGGCGCTCTGGCAGGGGCGGCACTGGATGTGCTGACCGAAGAGCCCCCACCGCCAACGCATCCGCTTGTCGCGGCAGACTTGCCTCAGCTGATTATTACGCCGCACATGGCCTGGGCCAGCGCCGAAGCGCGCCAGCGCATGGTGCAACAGCTGGTGGCTAATGTGCAGGCCTTTACTGGTGGCAAGCTGCGTAATGCACTCTGGCTGCAGCACTAATATGGCCGCAGCACTAATTTAGCGCTACACTGGCGAAAAAAATGATAATAAACATGACAATGCGCCCACTCCTTTTTATCGGTTTGCTATTTTGCAGCGGCTACAGTTACGCCAGCGACACCTTGCAGCAACGCCTGCTACAGGCCAGCAGCCAGCCAGAGCAGGTGATCACTCAGTTACAGGCTTTGCCTGACAACACCCTTAAAAGCAGTGACTATCTGGTGTTGGCTGAAGCGCAGCTGCGGCTACGTAGCAAAGCCGGCGCCATGGACGCCGTGAACAAAGTGCTGGACAGTGCAGCGACGCCTTACCTTAAGGCACATGCCTGGTTACTCAAAGCGCAGATTTACGGCATTTTGTACCGCGATACCATGATGGCCATCACCATGCTGGAACAAGCTGAGGTGTTACTGAACCAGCGTGAAGATGCCGACAGTCTGTCACTATACAGTGATGTTCTGCAAAGCTTCGCCCAGGCGTATAACCAGCTGGGTATTATACCCAAGGCCATTCCCTACGCCCGTCGAAGTCTGGAATTGGCGATACAGTTGCAAAGTGCAGAGGCTGAACTGAAAGCGCGTATTACACTGGGCCGCTTAACCCTGCAAAACAACGCCTTTGGTGAGGCCTATCAACACTTTAATCAGGCGCTTACCCTGGCCAGCAGTTTACAGGACGACGATGCGCTGGCCTCTATTCACCTGCGTTTAGGGATGGCATATCGCAAAATAGAAGATCACCGTCAGGCATTACACCATCTGCAGCAGGCAAAACAGCGCTATAAACAGTTACAACGCGACGCCAGTTATGCTTACACGCTGATTTATATAGGTGAAACTTATTTAGAACACGCCGACACCGCCGGTGAAGCAGCACAGTATCTAACAGAAGCACTAGCGCTGGCAAAACAGCTGGACGACCCGCTGCGGGTGGGTATAGCGACCTTAGGGCTGGGCAGACTTGCAGTGCTGCAGCAAAGGCCCGAGCTGGCACGGCAACACTTTGACGCTGCCCGGCAACTGTTTAGCCAGCAAAATGTGCAAACTTACCTGCAGGAAACCCTGCTGGCACAGGCCGAGCTGCACCTGCAAGCTGCCGAGTATGCACAAACCGCTAACCTGCTGCAGCACCTGGCCGCCGATATGCCCCAAGCGGCAGTCTACCTGCAGCTGCGCTTTTTTGAGCTGACTGCCCGCCTGGCCGCATTACAGAACGACTGGCAAGGCGCTTATACCAGCTTGCAGCAGGCCGGCAGTTTGCGTCTGGCGCAACTGGACGAACAGAATATCATGCAGCTGGATCTAATTAATCAGGGGCTGGAGCAAGCAGCAATCGCCAGTCAGTGGCAGTCAGAGCTGCGCCAGCAGCAGCTTCAGTTATCAGAGCAACAGCGTAATATCAGCCTGTTGCTGGCGGTTGTGTCTGGGTTAGCGCTGGCACTGGCATTTGCCTTGTTCTGGTCTCGCCGGCACAGTGCCAAAGCCATGACGCCGTCACACAGTTTGCTAACGGATTGGCGTAACTTTTGTCAGCAATTGCAGCACAAAGAGCACAACATCAGTCACCTTCTGGCGTTCAGCCCACAACAGAGCCAACAGCTAAAACTACGCTTTGGTCAGCAGCGCATCACGCAGGTACTGCAGCGGCTGATACCAGATCAAGAAGCATCGGCAGTGTTGGCTTGTTGTCTGGATCAAGATGTATTGTGGCTGGCCCTGGATGAACGGCAGACAGATGTCACAGTGCTACAGCTAGAACTTGCCCAGCAGCTCCAGCAACAGCTGCCAGGTGCGAAAGAAGCCACCACGTTGCTTAGCCTGCAACTGCCTCTGACGCAGCTTTTCAGCAGCCCCTGGCAACTGGCACAATTGCAAAACTTACCTGAAGCCTTCTGGTTAAGCTTAGCATTATGTCACCAGCAGCAGGCTAATCAGGGGCTTTGGCTGACCCGTATAAGCAGCAGTCAAACCCCAGCTTGTGAATGGGCCAGCGGCTTGGTGCGACAAGACTTACTTAATGCCTTCAGGCTGGGCCAATTGCAGCTGTATTGCAATAATACTAAGCTGGAGCCGGCATTAGCCGACAACCTGGATTAAACCAAAGCCCCTGCCAGCAAGAGCTCTTCGGGCAGGCTAAACTGCATAGCCTTGCTGGTTTTTGGGCAGCGAAAACTCAAGCTAACCGCCTGTAGCGCCAGCCCACTGCTATCTTTGTTGTTGCTACCATACTGCGGATCGCCCATTACCGGGTGGCCAGCCAGGGCAAAGTGGCGGCGGATCTGGTGTTTGCGACCACTGATCAGTTTAATGTCTAACCAGCTTTGCATAATGTCGGCATCAAAGCGGCGCAGGATAAATTCGGTACGGCAAGGCTTGTCATCCAGCGGCTGGCTCAGCTCGCCCTGTTGCAGTAACGCAGACGACAACTGGCCTTTTACCCGAATAAGATAGTGTTTATCAATTTGCCGGTTGGCAATCAATTTGCTAAACGCTGCTGCCATCGCTTTGCTATGCGCCAG
The DNA here is from genome assembly GCA_033838465.1 of Chromatiaceae bacterium. Classification (GTDB taxonomy): domain Bacteria; phylum Pseudomonadota; class Gammaproteobacteria; order Enterobacterales; family Alteromonadaceae; genus Alishewanella. Next base: position 338,732 of record JAJLKZ010000005.1, on the reverse strand, counting down.
CAGCATCAGACCACTGGCTTCGCGATCCAGCCGGTGCAGTAAAAACACCGGCCGTTTGGCGGCAAAATGTTGCTCGGCGACGCGCAACAACGACAAATGATCGCCCCATTCGTTGCCCTGTGACAACATACCGGCGGGTTTAAACCAGACGCTGTAATGCTGCTGATCGCTGATAAGCTGTGCTGGCGCGCAACTGCGGTTTAACAGCTCATCATCATAATGCAGGCTAAGCTGTTGGCCGCTTTGCAACAAAGTCTGCGCCCGGCGTAGCCGCTTTTGTGCTTTGCCGGTCAGCAACACAGCCCCTTTGGTCATGGCATCTTTCAGCCGGCCTTTCGACAGCTCTGGCACGCCCTGACTCAGCAAATCTATTGCCGTTATACTTTGCTCTGCCACCAGGGTTCGCGCCAGTTTCATCGCTTTACACTTCCTTTACGTTAAAGTTCAGCCAAAATTCATCGAGCCCGTCTGTAATGGTATCAAAGCAACCGGAGATACCGTTATGAAAAATTTCAGCCTGTTATTGTTTACTGCACTTTGGCTTTGCTGGCCAGGTCAGGGTGAGAGCAGCGAATCATCAAACCTGACTATTGAGCGACGCAGCGACACCCCCATCAGCTTAAAACACAATAAATCAACAAACGTCACTACCCAGAGTTATCAAAGCGACGTCTGGTTTTACAGTGTCGACTTATATCTTAGTGGCGATCGTAATGCCAACGGCTATTTTCATCGCCTGGAGGTAGAATTGGATGCCGACACCAGCGCAGCTTATCAGGCGGTATTTGCCGAATTTAGCCTGCTGCCAAGCTACGGCGATGAGCGTATCTTTTATACCAGCAGTGTGTTTGAGCTGTACCGGCAAAGCCCGGATGACTGGCTGGCCATAGATACCGTGTTGCAAAGTCAATTTGCCGCTGACGAGTATCTACTCATCGTAAGGTTGTACGACGCCAACACCGGATACCTGCTAGCAGAGGTCTCAGGCTTTGATGATACCAACCTGGATCTGTTGGCACTGGAGGATATTACCCGAGACAGTCGGGTGCAAACCAGTACCACAGTAGCGGTGTCTGGTGGCAGCGCTGGCATCTTCAGCTTACTGGCAGTATGCTTACTGGCAGGATGGCGCTATTACCGGGTAATGCGGACTGAATGAGAAAGCTGTTACTAACGTTGTGCTGTATTGCGCTGCCACTGGCAGCGACCCCCTTAACACTGCAACTGAAGCGTGACGGTGAGCAGTTGCAGTTTTATTATCAGTTTCAGGTAAATAACGCGCCACAACAATTACACTTCAGTCTGGACAGCCAGAGCATAAATAACCACTTTCGCCAGTTTCGTGCATTAAAACCGGCACTTATACAGCAGTATTTATGGCGTGATGCCAGAGCTCATGTGGCGCAATATCCAGGCGCCCGCTTGCAGCGCTTGCCGGGCAGCGAAAGCCTACGTTACCGGTTAAAGGCGCCGGCAGAGCTTAGTGACAAACTGGAGACTGAACTGTCACAATTGCTGCAAAAACAACAACAACACTATCTGGAACAACACTATTACTACGCGATAACGTTGCCATTGGGCGAGCAGGTGATTATTCCTGACCATCTGCGCCTGATGCAGGATAGCCTCAGTGCCCTGTTGCCGGTCGCCAACGCGCTGCACCAAAAACTGATGAACGTGCCCAGCCGTCAATCAGTGGGCTATATCGGCAATTGGTTGCAGCAAATTCCCTATCAGGACTTATCAGACCGTGCCAATTCTGCTGGCAGCAGCTTTAACCCACCGCTCAAGCTGCTGCAGGAAAATCAGGGCGATTGTGACAGTAAAGCCGTATTGCTAGCCGCCTTGGTGCGCATGCTGCTGCCGGATGTTAAACTGGCGATGATTTATCTGCCGCAGCATGCGATGTTGGCACTGCAGTTGCCAGTACAAAGCAGTGATGACGCCGTGACGATAGACGGGCGAGACTACCTGTTGTTGGACCCAACAGGCCCGGCATTACTGCCACCCGGCGAAATAAGCCCTCAGTACCGTATTTACACCCAAAATGGTCAGTTTGCCTACCGCTCGCTATAACGGTCAGTCTGCAGCTTTATCGGCTACTGGCAAACTTGCAACCTTATCAAACACCTCCGTCCAGCCATCAGGCACATGCCGCACTCCCTGCATCTGCCCTTTGCTTAAGCGATCGATATGCACTAACAACCGGTTCACTGCCGACACGGTGCGCCGGCGGAAGCGATACTGCAACGCGATTAACAGACAGCCAAGCAACAGCGCATAACTTAGCCAATGCCAGACAAAGTCGGCCAGCCCGGCAGCAAACAGGCTGGTTTTATGCTCCAACACCCCTAACGACCAAGGCATAGTGCGTAGCCGCTGAATTTGCAGCATATGCTGATTAACACTTTGTAGCCGGCTGTCCACTGAGCTGCTGATAAGTTCACCGGATTGATCCAATAACATAAACTCAGTATTGGCGTATTGCTGATACAGCGGTTCCAGCAGCGGCTGCAACTTAAGCGCAAACACCAGCCGTCCAAGCTTCCTATCTGCCTGATACAGTGGCAGGCTAAGCGCAGCTTGCCCGCTGATGAACTCTGCATAGAAAATTTGCTCCCGCTCATAGGAGGGTTCTGCTGCATTATTGCGCTGCCAGCTGGTGATCTGGTCACTGACATAATCTGACCACTTTGCCTGTCCGTGGTAGACAAAACCTTGCTCGGAAAAATAGTAAATTGCCAGCAGGTGGGGCTGAGTTTGTTCTGCCAGGTCAAAATAGGGCTTAAGCTGGCCGAGCATCTGCAGCTCAGTTTGCATTTGAGCATCAGTAAAGGTGCTGCTTTCGTGCACAGTACCATCAGCCAGCTGCAGCAGTGGCACCGACTCAGGGGCAGTGACTAACGGCGGTAACGTCAGTTTAGTTAGCGCAGCGCGGCGCATGGCCTGACTAAAGGCCAGCACAGGGGCAAATTCAGCATCCAGTTGCTGGCTCAGTGTATGCAAATGCGCAGTAGTCTGGCTAACGCGTTGCTCGACACTACGAAAATAGTGCAAAGTGGCGCCTAAGGTAGCCAAGGCCACGACAACGATAACGCCAAGTCGGCTGCTACGGCGGTACTCATAATAGACAGGGTTTTTCATGCAACTCCTTTTGCTTAGCATAACCTGCTGTTTTACAGGCAAAGCCTAGCTGATTGGTTAAATTAATCAACCAGGCTCTGCCCTGTGCTTTACAAGTTAGCCTCAGCAAAGGAGGCCAGCCGGCTGCGCACCACACCATTGAGGTTAATGGTGGTGCTGCCCTCAAAGTTTTTAAACCGCTCGACGATGTACGTCAGCCCCGAGGTTACCGCCGTCAGGTAGTTGCTGTCGATTTGCGATAAATTGCCCGAGCAGATGAGCTTAGTGCCTTCACCGCAGCGGGTAATAATGGTTTTTAGCTGAGCAGCACTCAGGTTCTGACATTCATCCAGAATTACTATGGCATTTTGAATGCTACGCCCACGCATAAAGTTCACCGATTTAAACTGAATATTGGCTTTTTCCATAATGTAATTCACGCTGGCATGCGGGTGCTCGTCGGTTTTATGCAGCACTTCCAGCGAGTCGGTAATCGCCGCCAGCCAGGGCGCCATTTTCTCTTCTTCCGTACCGGGTAAAAAGCCAATCGACTCCGCAATTTCCGGCGTGTTACGGGTAACGATGACCTTATCGTACATGCCTTTCTCAATCACCAACTCTAAGGCGGCCGCCAGCGCGATCAGGGTTTTACCACAACCCGCCGGCCCGGTCAGGATCACCAAATCCATGTGCGGGTCCAGTAGTGCCTGCATCGCCATCGCCTGATATATATTCTTCGGATGAATACCCCAGGCATGGCGGTGCATTAAGCGCTCGTAGCCAAAATCGAGGATACGGATCTCTTTGTCGGTAATGGCGGTTACTTTGCCAGCAAAGCCCTCTATTTCGTCTATCAGGTATTCGTTAATGTAGGCATTGGGTAGCACACTGCGGTTAACATAATGATAAGTTTCACGGCCTTCGTTTTCACTGCGGCATTCACCGACCAGGCTCCAGAAGTCACCGGGAAACTTGTAATAGCCTTTATATAAAAAGCGTACATCGTCAATAAGCTGGTCAGTGCGATAATCCTCCACCAGCTTTAAGCCAGCGCCCTTAGCTTTCAGCCGCATGTTGATATCTTTCGTGACCAAGATAACTTTCAGCGGGCTTTTTTCCCGCTGTAAATATAATGCGGTGTTAATGATCAAGTGGTCGTTTTCGCCGCCCGGCAAGCCAGGAATTTCATCGGTAATGTGATGATCATTAATAATAAATAAATGACCGCCCGGCTTTTGCTCGCCCGAACGTGGCAGGGCTACGCCTTGTAGCATCTGATCAGGCGAGGCATCTTTTAATACATCTTCGAGCGCCCGAATGGCCACTCTGGCATCGCGGCTAACATCTTTATTGCGGTCTTTAATGTGGTCAAGCTCTTCTAATACCGTCATCGGTATTACCACGTCGTGTTCCTGGAAGTTTAGAAAGGCAAAAGGTTCGTGTAGCAGAATGTTGGTATCGAGAACGTAGATTTTTTTTTCTTTGGATTTCCTTCGCGCCATACGGCTCTCCTCTTCGCCTGGCCAGGCCGGTTACCTGTGCCATAAACTAAGCATAGTGCAATAGCGCTGTTTTGCCTGAGCTTTTAGCGGCAAAAGCAGCACGTCACTCCCACCATGCCGCCGGTAGATGGCAATCAGATGACAGCGCCAGACGCTGAATTTACTGTAATTGATGATGCAGCCCGGCAGGATTCCTAGTACCATAGCGCCCCCAATTTAGCTGATAGGGTATAAAATGAGTTTTGCACTGGGACAACGCTGGATAAGTGATACCGAGTCCGATTTAGGTTTAGGGACAGTGGTGGCCATTGAAGGGCGCCATTTAACGTTATTGTTTCCGGCCAGTGGCGAAACTCGCCTGTATGCCCAGGCAGATGCGCCGCTAACACGCGTTAAATTTAATGTCGGCGACGAAGTTGCCAGTGCGGATGGCTTTAAACTGCTGGTTGAGGCGATTAAACAGCAGCACGATAACCTGGTGTACTGCGGTAAACGGCTGGATGACGGCAGCTATACCGAGCTGCGCGAAACCTTTTTAGACCACTTTATCAGCTTTAATCAGCCACAAGACCGATTATTTGCCGGCCAGATCGACCGATTTGACTGGTTTACGCTGCGTTATCAGGCCTGGCAACAGCTGCATCAGCAACAGCAAAACCCATTACAGGGCTTAAACGGCGCCCGCGTCAGCTTAATTCCACACCAGTTGCATATTGCCAACGAGGTGGCCAAGCGCCACGCCCCCCGGGTATTGCTGGCCGATGAAGTCGGCCTGGGGAAAACCATAGAAGCGGGCCTGATTATCCATCAGCAGCTGATCAGCGGCCTGGCCAGTCGGGTGCTTATCGTGGTGCCAGAAGCGCTGCAGCATCAGTGGCTGGTAGAGATGCTGCGCCGCTTTAACTTGCGTTTTTCCGTGTTTGATCAGGAACGCTGCGAGCAATCGGCTCTGGATGTTGCCAACCCCTTTGATACCGAGCAGCTGGTGCTGTGCAGCCTGAGCTTTTTGCAAAACCAGCCACGCTGGCATCAACTGGCCTGCGACAGCCAATGGGACTTGCTGGTGGTTGATGAAGCGCATCACCTGCAATGGAGTGAACACGCGCCCAGTGAAGCCTATCAGCGTATTGATGCGCTGGCACAGCGTACTGCCGGGTTAATCTTACTGACCGCTACGCCCGATCAGCTGGGCCATGAAAGCCACTTCGCCAGGCTAAAACTGCTAGACCCGGCGCGCTTTCACAGCTATGAGGCTTTTTTACAGGAAGAGCAGCAGTACCAGCAGGTCGCCGCTGTCGCCTTGCCACTGCTGACGCAAAGCCCGTTGACACCAACCGAGCAGAACGCGCTTGAGCAGATGCTGCGCGAAAGCGATATCAGCGCCGAGCTTATACAATTACAACAGGGCGATGCACAACAGCAACAGCAAGCCCGTACGCAGCTGCTGGCGCAGTTGCTGGATCGTCATGGTACGGGCCGTATTTTGTTCCGTAACAGCCGCGCCGGTATCAAAGGTTTTCCCAAGCGGCAAGCCCACCCTTACCCCTTGGCGCTGCCCGAGCAATACCAAACCGCGCTGAAAGTCCATTTTAGCCTTAACCCTGACCTGTCTGAAGCTGAGCGGGTACAAGCCAACCTGTTTCCGGAGCAGGTGCTGCAACAATTGGACGACAGCAGCAGCTGGTGGCAGTTTGATCCCAGAGTCGAGCAGCTTATCAGCCTGTTTAAACAGCATAAGCAGGAGAAATTCCTGCTGATTTGCGCCCACGCCCGCACCGCTATAGCGCTGGAAGAAGCCGTGCGCCAGCGCGAGGGGATCCGCGCCGCCGTGTTCCATGAGGGGATGAGCATTGTCGAGCGTGATAAAGCCGCTGCCTACTTTGCACAGGAAGAATACAGTGCACAACTGCTTCTGTGCTCTGAAATTGGCAGTGAGGGCCGCAATTTTCAGTTCGCGCATCACCTGGTGTTGTTTGACTTGCCGCTAAACCCGGATCTGTTGGAGCAGCGTATTGGCCGTCTCGACCGTATTGGCCAGCGCGCTGATATTCAGCTGCATCTGCCGCATTTTGCCAATCAAGCGCAACAGCTGCTGCTTGATTGGTATCAACAAGGACTGGATGCGTTTGAACACACCTGCCAGACCGGCCGCAGTGTGTTTGAGCAGGTTTCAGACCGCTTAATCCCGTTGCTGGCGCAACCTGTCGCCGATCAAACGGCAATGGCAGCGCTAATCGCTGACAGCCAACAATTAAACCAGCAGTTAAAAACCCGGTTGGAACAAGGCCGCGACAAGCTGCTAGAAATTCACTCAGCGGGCGGTGAACAAGCGAAACAACTGGCACAAGCCATTGCAGAGCAAGATAATGATACTGCCCTCCCGATGCTGATGTTTAAAGCCTGGGATCTACTGGGCATTAATCAGGATGACCGCAACGACACCAGCATTATTCTAACGCCGTCAGAGCAGATGCAAGGCAGTTATCCCTGGCTTGGCGATGAGGGCGTCACCGTAACCTTTGACCGGGCAACCGCGCTGGCAGAGGAAGATATTCAGCTACTGAGCTGGGATCATCCAATGGTGCGCGGTACATTGGATATTCTTACCACCGAACCACATGGCAGCAGTTCAGTGGCGCTGCTGGCCAATAAAGCTCTGCCGGTAGGCAGCTATTTGCTAGAGCTCAATTTTATTATTGAAGCGAGCGCCCCGCCGGCGCTGCAGTTGCCCCGTTATTTGCCTGCGACACCTATGCGTTTGTTGTTGGATAAAAACGGCAACAACTTGTCGGCCAAGGTCAGTTTCGAGCAGCTTAACAAACAACTGAAACCGGTCGGTCGTCAAACCGGCAGCAAGTTAGCCGGCGCCTTGCAACAACTGGTACATCCGCTAATTGCCAAGGCCACTGATATCGCCGGCAGCCAGATGGCCGATGTAATAAGCGGCGCACAGCTTAAAGTTCGTCAGACGTTGGGCGCCAAGCAGCAGCGCCTAACCGCACTGCGCCAGCTTAACCCCAGCGTCAGACAGGACGAAATTAACGCGCTTGCAGTGCAACAACAGCAACTGACTGACTATATCAGTAAAGCCAGGCTAAAACTGGATGCTATTCGCCTCATCGTGGTCAGCCACGACTGATGAGCATGCTGCACTATTCACCACCCACCTGGCCTTATCTGGATATTCTGTATCAGGATAGTGCGCTGGTGGTGTTCAATAAACCCAGTGGTTTATTAACGGTACCGGGTAAAGCTGCCGAACACAAAGACAGCCTGGAATATCGCGCCCGTCTGGTGTGGCCGGGCATTCGGGTAGTGCATCGGCTGGATATGGCCACCTCTGGCATCGTGGTGATGGCCTTAACCGCAGATGCCCAGCGCAGCTTAAACCGTCAGTTTCAGCTGCGCCAGACAGAAAAGCACTATATTGCCCGGGTAAGCGGTCGTGTGCTGGCAGATTATGGCACTGTAGATTTGCCGCTAATTTGTGACTGGCCGAACCGACCAAAACAGCACGTTTGTTATCTGCACGGCAAACCTTCACTGACGCATTATCAGGTTCTGAGCCGCTCAGACAACGAAAGCCGTCTTAAACTGATGCCGGTAACCGGCCGCTCACATCAGTTACGCGTGCATTTGCAATGGCTGGGACACCCTATACTGGGCGATAAGTTTTATGCCGACAGCAAAACGGTAGCAGCGGCAGCGAGGCTACAGCTGCATGCCGAGAAACTCTGCTTTTTACACCCGGAACATTCTACTGCATGCTGCTTTATTGCTCCCTGCCCGTTTTAATCATAAAAAACTCAGTTTTATATTAACCTAACGTTCATGTAGCTCGTATATCATTGTGGCATAATGTTGTTAAACAAATAATTTGTACTATTTTTTATTAAACTATTTTATTAGTCACAGTAATTTGTATATTCAATAATCTGTAATTAAGGTATCTGGAAAATCTAAGGAGATATGGATGAAACTTAATAAAACGTTTTTAGCTGTTGCTGCCGCACTTCCGTTATTCAGCACGGCCGCTTTTGCCGACACAGTTAGCGCCGCTGATTTAAAAGAGCGGGTCTTTGGCTCAGTATTTGGCGAATACTATATGCCCGATACAGATAAAACCGAGTCAGCAGCCTGGAACTACATGGAAAAAGATTGGGGTTACGGTTTTGAGTTAGGGTATTACCTGACTGAAAACTGGGCACTGCGCGCTGAATTTGCCAAACTGGATCTGAAATCAAAATTAGATGGCTCAGATTCTGACGGCGATCGCATCGGTATCAATGCGATGTATCATTTACCCTCTATGTCTTCTGTTTACTTAGTGGGTGGTTTAAACCGGATGGACGCCATACAAACCACTACAGCAGTAAACCTGGGTGTAGGTTACAAACATTTCTTTAATCAAAACTTTGGCGTCTTCGCTGAGGCGAACCGTTATCAGGGTATCGACGAATCATACGGCGATGCCGGTATTAAACTGGGTCTGACTTATGCATTTGGCTCTGCAGCCGCTAAGCCTGCTCCGGCACCTGCACCAGCGCCTGCGCCAGCCCCTGCTCCTGTCCAGGCAGCACCAGCTGACTCAGATGCCGATGGAGTGGTAGACACCATGGACCGCTGTGCAGATACGCCAGCCAACCACAAAGTGGATGCCACCGGCTGTACAGTGTATGAAGAGAAAATGGCCGCTGTTGGCGATATCGACATTGAAGTTCGCTTCCCGTTCGACTCAGCCGTAGTGCCGCAAAGCCAGCGCTCAGATGTTGAAAGCCTGGGTGCCTTTATGCAGCGTTTCCCGGAGTCTACCGTGTTAATTGAAGGCCATGCGTCTAACACCGGTAACCCGGCGTATAACATGCGCTTATCTGAGCGTCGTGCTAATGCTGTGGCTGACATGCTGAAGAACGACTTTAATATTTCTGCCTCACGCATCACCGCTGTCGGCTTTGGTGTCACCCGGCCACGAGTGGAAGGCAACACTGCCGAAGCTCATGCTGCGAACCAGCGTATTGAAGCTAAAGTAACAGCTAAAGTGAAAGAGCCAGTGCTTCGCTAAGAGTACTGCGCTAAGGTAAGACCTGTTAAAAAGCCGCTGTAAATCAGCGGCTTTTTTTATGCTGCCAACAATCGAGCATTTTTATAGTGCCGCTGTCGAAAAAGCTGTGTTAGCATGCCCTGCTGGTGTGCTGAGATGGCCGCCATGATATCACAGCAAGTCTGTTAAATTTACCCGCAACGCTGGCGCAGGAGGCAGATACCGGTAATGTGGAGTGGGAGTTTATTATGCTTAAATATCATCGTTTGCTGGTTATTGCAGTATGCTGCTTTACGGCCAGTGCCGTAGCACAACAACCTGCGATTGTGTCGTTAAGTGCTAATGCCCATGTCTGCAATGCCGAAGCCGAGACCGCCCGGCTGGCACAAAACCCGCAACTTCGCGAAATGGCAAGAGCCCTGGTCGAGTTTAAACCTACCAAATTTTGCTTTATTTTGCCTGACGCTGCCACTGTGACCTTACTGGAGCAGCAACCGGGTTACATTAAATTTGATTATAAATCTCAGGTGTTGTTTACCTTTAGCCAGTATGTCGTCTCAGGCACAACGCTCGCCAGTAAAGGATAAAGTTTTCGCCGGCTAAGCCGACACCCTGTTATTGGTGTTCGACTTAAGTGTATAGAATGCGTTTGATGACATCGTCCTTCAAGCAAGCTGTTATGCTGGCCGCGGTTCTGCTAATGCTACCGGCAATGGCCAACGAACAAAATCATCTGATGGATTTGCAGCGACAGCTACCGGCTGATGAGCTGCTGCAGCTGAGTGCGCAGCAAGAAAACTTTTGGGTGCTGCAACGCGATACTCTGACCAGCTACACTAAAGGCACTGCCATTTTATTACCTGATACCAGTGAACACCCGGCCAGTCCCAAACATATTGATCACTTGCGACAACAACTGCCGCTGCATGGCTGGCATACGCTGGCGCTGATGCCGCCGGAACTGAATACCCCGCTGGTCGACCAGAACCAGACCGATTATCACCAACGGATGCTCAGGCGGTTACAGGCAGTGCAACAGCAGGCGCTGAAGCAGCCCGGCAGCATTATTATTATCGCCCAGGGCAACAGTGCGGCAATGGTCAACCGGCTACTGGCCGATGGCGAGCTTACCGAGCCGGTTGCTTTTGTGATGCTGGGAGCCTATCTGAATGATCCACAATTAAACCGCAGCATTGCAGAAGCACTGGCACAGCAACAGGTGGCTACACTAGAGTTGGCGCACCAGTTTGACAACCCACGGGTGGCGCAGCAATTGTTGCGCCGTCAACAACTGGCCAATAAAGCGTTAAAAGCGGTGTACCGGCAACGGCAGCTGACCGGCTCGGCCTATCATGCTGACATACAAGAGTGGGTGCAAAAAGAAATTGTCGGTTGGCTGAGCAGTATCGGCTTATGACGAGGCTTTTGGACGCTGTTGTTTAATCAGCTCATAAGCAGCCTGTATGTCTTGCGTGCGCCGCTTTGCCACGTCAAGCATTTCAGCAGGCACACCTTGTGCCATCAATTTATCCGGATGGTGCTGCGCCATCAGTTTACGATAGGCTTTTTTCAGCCCGGCATCACTGACATCTTCCGCCACACCAAGCAGCTGATAAGCATCTTGCAACCTGTTGCTGGCTGCCTGTTTTGCCGGCCCAGACGAGAAGCGGTTTTGCGCCTGATAGGCTCGGAGTAACAACTCCAGTTGCAGTTGGCTGAAATTTAGATAGCCAGCCACCTGCTGCAATAAGCTGTATTGGGTTTCGGTCATCTGGCCATTAACACACGCTGTGCTAAGCTGTATCTCTAAAAACAGCTGCAACACGTCTTTACGTCTGCGGTAGGTTTGATAAAACTGGCCGAGCTGTTGCCGTAACGGAAAATTTACTGCTTTACCGTCACGAAAGGCAGCTTGGGCTTCAGTTTGTTGTTGTGGTGTCAGGCCCAGCTGCTGCATGAACTGCGTTGCCTGTTGAATATGAGCACTGGTCACCACACCTGTTGCTTTAGCAATGTGCCCCATAGTGGCGAAGGTGGTATAACGAAACAAACTCTGCTCGTCAGCATTGTCACTGAACAGCCCGTTAAAGCCGCCATGGCGCTCAAATTGCTGTTTAAAGGTTCGGTCAAACCAATGTCCAATCAACAGACCAAGCAGTAACCCGGGTAGTTTAAGTAGTGCCAGACCAAATAAGGCACCAAGAATTTTGCCCCACACTTTTTACTGTCCTTACGCTTGTCGCTGCATACACCCTACACCGGAGGGCAGTATCAATAACGCTACTATATCGGATTAGCAGGATTTCTAAAATTGATTTATCATAGCCAGTCCGCTATGGGCATATCGCTGTTAAACATTAAGTAAGGCAAGAGTAGCTGCATGAAGCATGGGTTAGCTGTGGTTTTTTTTCTTCCGGTTGTGACAACCAGCACTCTGGCTTATGCAGAGATCCCGCCAGCTATGTGTTATCAGCCATTGCAGCGTCCAGCGGCTCTAGCGCAACTCAACCCAACTGATCCGTCGGTACGTATCGCCTCTGATCAGGTCGACTTAAGCGAAAACCAAAGAGCAAAGTTTAACGGTAATGTACAGATAAGCTTTAAAGACACGCTGCTGCTTGCACCAAACGCCCGTTACAGCAGTATTACTCAACTGATGCAGGCCGACGGTGGTATTGAATACTTTAACCAGGCGCTGCAAGTCAGCGGCAGCATGTTTAGCGCTAATTTACAACAGAACAGCGCCCGGCTGGACGATGCCCGTTATCGGTTTATTGACCAGGCTGGCCGCGGTTATGCCACAGCACTCATTGCCAGCGCAGATGCCATCCGGCTAAATGATGCCTTGTTTACTACCTGCCCTGAGCAGGATAATAGCTGGGCACTGCATGCAAGCACCATTAATATTGAAGCTGACGAAGGCTGGGGTGAAGCCCGTAATGCCGTATTCAAAATTAAAGATGTGCCAGTGCTTTACCTGCCCTATGTGACGTTTCCGGTCAACGAAGCACGTCGCAGTGGTGTGTTACTGCCCAAGTTTGGTAGCTCGCAGAAACTCGGCGTCGATTTTGAACTGCCCTACTATTTTAATCTGGCAGAAAACTATGACCTGACCCTGACGCCACGCTACATGAGTAAACGCGGCGCTCAGCTTAAGTCTGAATTTCGTTATTTAACCCAGCAGCATCAGGGTAATGTGCAGCTGGAGTACTTAAACTCCGATAACGAAAAAGCCGATAATTTTGGCGCCCGTTATCTGGGCCACCTGAGCCATGTCAGCGACTTTACCCCGCAGTGGCGTGGTTATGTCGATTTCACCGATGTTAGCGATGACGCCTACCTGACAGAGCTGGGTTCAGATTATTCTAATCAGAGCGACACCCAACTGCTGCGGGAAGCCGCGCTCAGTTTTTATGGCGACCAGGTACACTCACAGTTACGGTTACAAGGCTTTGAAATTTTGGGTAATTACAATAAGGCGTACAGCGCCTTACCTGAATTGAGCCTGACATCAGCAACACCAATTTCACTCGCTTCCTGGCTGGATTTTTCCTGGCAGGCACAATACGCCCATTTTCGCAATAGTACCGCTGCGATTACAGATGCTGACCGCCTGCACCTGGAGCCCACGCTGACACTGCCCTTTATTACGCCGGCTTTTGAGTTAACTGCAGAGACCAGTTTGCTGTATACCTACTATCAGCAAACTGCAGCCGAGCAGCATAGTGACGTGGTAAGTTCCGTTAGCCGTACTGTACCCAAGGTCCGGCTTTACTCGAGGCTGAATTTAGAACGCGAGTACGACTGGTTTGGCGAGAATGCGCTGCAAACATTTGAACCACAAATTCAATATTTGTACATTCCGTATCGGGATCAAACTGACATTGGCCTGTATGACAGCGCCCGTTTGCAGGACGACTTTCACGGCTTGTTCCGCACTAACCGCTACTCGGGTATCGACCGCATCAACGAAGCTAACCAGGTCACCGTTGGCTGGACCAACCGTTTTTACGACAGTGCCGACAATGAGCTGTTCCGCTTTAGTCTGGGCCAAATCTTCTTCATGGAGACACCCGACAGCGCCACAGCAGGCGCAGATGACATCAGCTCCGCCGAGTCTATGTTAGCGTCTGAACTGATTTGGCACTGGTTTGAAAAATGGTACTTCAGCAGTGCGCTGCAGTACGATATTGACAATGACCAGCTCATGAAAAGCAGTGCAGCGCTGGATTACCGGGCCAGCGACAAAAGTTTATTTCAGTTGAACCATAGATATAGCCGGGCAGTCTCAGGACTGGAAATTCAGCAGTTAGGGGTGCTGGGCACTACCGCCATTGCCGACAACTGGCAGTTGGTGGGCAGTTACTATCGTGATGTGACAAATCATCGTATGATAGATGCCACTATCGGCTTACAATATGAATCATGCTGCTGGGCAGTGCGGGTGGTCGCCAAGCGGCAGATCCTGACTGACCTTGAATTACCACTGGACAATTTCAGTCAGGCCAGTGGCCTGGACACCAGTATCGGACTGCAGTTTGTATTAAAAGGCTTTGGCGACCGTGCTGGTTTTGGTGTTACCGACATGCTGTCTAACGGTATTTTCAGCTACCGTCGGCCTTATTTATTAACTAATTGATGTAGGAATTTATGAAGTTATCTCAACTCGTCGCCACAACCTTGTTGTGTTGTGCCAGCATTGCCATCCAGGCAGCTGAGCGTGAAATCGACAGTGTCGCCGCCATAGTGGATAACGGTGTGGTATTACAAAGCGATGTGAACGACATCGTCGAGCGGGTAAAGCGCAACGCTAAAGCACAAGGCCAGACCTTGCCCTCAGACGCGGCACTGCGCACCCAGGCCATGGAGCGGTTAATTCTGAACAGCTTACAGCTGCAAATGGCAGAACGCATGGGGCTGCAAATCAGCGATGCGCAGCTTGACGACACGATCCGCAATATTGCTCAGGGCGAGAACCTGTCGCTGGAAGCCTTCCGCCAACAAGTGGTGGCAGAAGAAGGTGACTATGAGCGTTTTCGAGAGCGGCTGCGTGAAGAGATGATTACCGGCGAAGTGATGCGGGCTAACGTGCAGCGCCGCATTTATATCAGCCCGCAAGAAATTGACAGCGTAATAAAGCTGATGGAAGAGCAAGGTGCCAGCAATGAGCAATACAATATTGGTCATATTTTAATTGCTATTCCAAGCCAGGCGACCACCGAAGATATCAACGATGCCAAAGATCGTGCTGACAAAGTGATGCAGCTTTTACGCGACGGCAGTGACTTTAAGCGCATTGCGATTGCGTCATCTTCAGGCGCCAATGCTCTGGAGGGCGGTGACTTGGGTTGGATGAATATCAATGAAATGCCCACCCTGTTCTCTGAAGCGATCCGCGGCCGCAAAAAAACCGACTTAATTGGCCCACTGCGCTCAGGTGCTGGTTTTCATATTTTGACTATCTTCGACATTCGTGGTGAAAACGTTGCGGCCATCAATGAAGTCAAATCGCGCCATATTCTGATTAAGCCGTCGATTATTTTAAGTGAAGAGCGTGCCCGCACTATGCTGGCCGACTTTGCCGCAAAAGTGCGCGCGGGAGAAGCCGATTTTGCTGAGCTCGCAAAACAACACTCAGAAGATCCGGGTTCAAAGCTTAATGGTGGCGAGCTGGGCTGGAGTGAGCCGAGTATTTTCGTGCCCGCCTTTCGCGATACCTTAAATCGCCTTGCAATTGATGAGATTAGCGAGCCGTTTCGCACCGAGCATGGTTGGCACATTGCTCAGGTGCTTGATAAACGTACAGTAGATGCCACTGCAGATAAAAAACGCGAGCAAGTGTACCGGATGATTTTTAACCGTCGCTATAATGAAGAGGCTACTAACTTCCAGCGTGAACTGCGCGCTGAAGCCCACATTGAAGTGTTAGCGGAGAACTAAATGACATTGCGTATCGGCATAACGCCCGGAGAGCCGGCCGGTATAGGCCCGGACCTGGTGATTAAGCTGGCTCAGCAAGACTGGCCAGCAGAGCTGGTAGTATGTGCAAATGGCCAGCTGCTCAGTGAGCGGGCTGCACAGCTTGGCTTGCCGCTGCAGCTTATGCCTTATGACGCGACTAGCTTACCGCGTCCACAACGTGCCGGCAGCCTGACGCTGGCCAATTTCAGCCTTGCCGAACCTGTTATGGCAGGTAGTTTAAACGCCGCTAACGGCCGTTATGTTATAGATACTTTGACCTACGCTGGTGAAAAATGTATCAGTGGTGAATTCAATGCTATTGTGACCGGGCCGGTACACAAAGGCATTATTAACAAAGCCGGCATTCCGTTTAGCGGCCATACCGAATTTTTTGCGCAGCAATCTAACACCCCTTATGTAGTGATGATGCTGGCTACTGAAGGCCTGCGTGTAGCGCTGGCAACGACCCATATTCCTCTGGCTTATGTGGCCAAAGCCATTACAGCCGACAGGCTGACTAAGGTACTGACGATATTGCATCAGGATTTGCAGCAAAAATTCGCCATTGCTGCCCCCCGTATCTATGTGTGTGGCCTGAATCCCCATGCTGGTGAAGATGGCCACCTAGGCCGTGAAGAGCTGGACATTATCAGCCCGACTCTGCAGCAACTGCGTGAAGCCGGTATGGATCTGGTGGGGCCGTTACCGGCAGATACCCTGTTTCAGCCGAAATACTTGCAGGATGCCGATGCTGTTCTGGCGATGTACCATGATCAGGGTCTACCGGTACTTAAGCATATGGGCTTTGGTCGCTCGGTTAATATCAGCCTGGGCTTGCCACTTATTCGCACCTCAGTTGACCATGGCACCGCACTGGAGTTGGCGGGCAGCGGTAAAGCCGATGCCGGTAGTTTATTCCACGCCCTAAACCAGGCCATTAGCCTGGCAACTAAAACGACAAACATCCATGACTGACAATGTACATCAGGGTCACCGCGCCCGTAAGCGCTTTGGCCAGAATTTCTTACATGACCCTGTAGTAATAGGCCGTATTGTTAAAGCGATCGCCCCCAAAAGCGATGATATTCTGGTGGAGATTGGCCCTGGCCTGGGCGCACTGACCGAGCCGGTCGCTGAGCTGGCTGGCCATCTTACCGTGATAGAGCTGGATCGGGATTTGGCTGAGCGCTTAACCCAGCATCCACAGCTGGCCAGCAAACTGACGATTCATCAAGCTGATGCGATGAAGTTTGACTTCACCACGCTGCTACGCGAGGGTAAAAAGTTAAAAGTGTTCGGTAATCTGCCGTACAACATTTCTACGCCGTTGTTGTTTCATCTGTTCCAATACGCAGACTTAATTGAAAATATGCATTTTATGCTACAAAAAGAAGTCGTCGATCGCATGACTGCCAGCCACGGCAGCAAAGCCTTTGGTCGCTTAAGTATTATGACGCAGTACTACTGTCATGCGATGCCAGTCGTTGAAGTAGGGCCGGGCGCGTTTAAACCGGCGCCGAAGGTTGACTCTGCCGTCGTGCGCTTGCTGCCCAAACCCGTCGCTGAGCGCGCCAAGGTGCCGGCAGAAGTCCTTAACCGTGTCTGTCTGGAGGCCTTTAATCAGCGGCGAAAAACCATCCGTAATGGCTTTAGCAATTTTGCCAGCGCTGAGCAGCTCGAGCAGCTGGGGCTTAACCCGTCATTAAGGCCTGAGCAGCTTAGCGTAGAGGATTTTGTCACTGTCGCCACCTGGTTACATCAGCAAGAGAGCCAGGCATGAGCTCACAGCATAACGTACCCGTATCGGTAGAGACCTTTTATATTGCCGCTCAGTCTGATCCAGCAGCACAGCGCTATGTGTTTGCTTATACCATTACCATCACTAACCACAGCGACACAACAGTGCAACTGTTACGCCGCTACTGGTTAATTACCGATGCCAACGGTAAGCAAACCGAAGTCGCCGGCGACGGCGTAGTAGGAGAGCAGCCGACACTGGCACCGGGCAGCAGTTACCGCTATACCAGCGGCGCCGTGCTGGATACGCCGGTAGGCACCATGCAAGGCCATTATGAAATGGTTGATACCACTCAGCAGCCGTTTGTGGCAGCTATTCCGCTATTTCGTCTGGCAATGCCTAATATTCTAAACTGATGGCAACCTATGTTATTGGCGATTTGCAGGGCTGCTATAATGCGCTGCAACGCTTGTTAGAACACATTAGATTTGACGACAGCAACGACCAGTTGTGGTTCTGTGGTGACCTTGTTGCGCGCGGGCCACAGTCGCTTGAGTGCCTCAAATTCGTTAAAGCATTAGGTAAGTCGGCAATCACGGTGCTGGGCAATCATGACTTACATTTGATTGCCTGCCATTATGGTATCAGCCAGCCCAAACCACAGGATAAACTGCAACCCCTGTTTGCCAACCCCGAGCGTGATGAGCTGATCCATTGGCTATGTCAGCAACCGTTGTTGCACCAAAGCGACGATCAGCGCCATACTCTGGTACACGCAGGGCTCGCGCCTGAATGGAGCCTGGCACAAGCACTGTTATTAACGACCGAAGTACAACAACAGTTACAAACATCACCGCAGCCTTTGCTTGAAGTGATGTATGGCAACAAACCCGAGCGTTTCAGTGACGCGCATAGTCAGGCGCAGCGCTGGCGTTTTACCATCAATGCCTGCACCCGGATGCGCTTTTGCCGCCAGGACGGGTCGTTAGAGCTAAAAGAAAAGGGCCATCCACGCAACCAGACGGTGCTCGTGCCCTGGTATGAATTCTGGCGCAACCGGCTGAACACTGAGCTATTTTTTGGCCACTGGGCAGCCTTAAACGGCTACAGTCCTGTAGCAAATATTCATGCGCTGGATACGGGTTGCGTCTGGGGTAATGCCCTGACTGCTTATTGTATTGAAACTCAACAGCGCTATAGTGTGGCAGGCGTTTAGCGAAGCCTGTATATTAGGTAACAGCTTTCTGGTGCAGCGCGTTGGCCTGCACGTACCGTACTTAAATGGGAGTTATTATGAAGTTAACCGTTGCATTACGGATTATCGGTGGCTTTGGTATTATTTCACTGCTCCTGCTGCTTATCGGCACCACTGCCTATATCAGTTTGAGCAACATTAGTAGCTCTACCGCCGAAGTTAACCAGGTATCGATCCCCGCGTTGGAAAACAGTGCTCAGATGCAAAGTGAATTCGTCATCATGAGCAAGCTCAGCCTGCAGGCCTTTAATGCCACTGAGCTGAATGAGGTTGATCAGTTACTGCAGCAGTTCAGCACCGAGCAGCAACGTTATCAGCAGGCCTCGACGCAATTGGCCCGAGCCGTGCAGGCTAATGCTCAGCTGAAAAGCGCAGCTGCAGAAGTGGCTAAATCTTTTGATGCCTTTACCCCAGTGAGCAGCGCCCTGTTCAGTCAGCTGAAAACTAACCTGCAGTTGCGTGATAGCATTGACAGTAAAATTGCTGATGTCGAAATGAATGCTGATGATATGGCATCGCTTATTCTGGATTTTACCGATGTCAGAGATGTGCAGCGCCGCTTTCCGAATGCATACAAGGCTGCTACTAGCATAGAAACCGGCATCAACACCTTGGTCAGCAATGTGGTTGATCTTAACCGCACGACCTCAGACAGCACAGCGAACACTATCGGCAACGAAATCAGTTTTCGACTAAAGGACTTAAACGATCAATTTGCCATTATTGAAACCAACACCGCAGGCCAGGTGGCGCTGGTAGCCGATATGGCAGAAAAAGTGGCTGAACTGAATAGCTTGCTGTCAGGTAGCGATAGTGTTGTCGCGCTTAAAATTCAGCGTCTGCAAGGCATTGCCGACGCAACTGGTTTACTGGCGCAAGCTGAGCAGCAAACCGCCGCAGCTATGACCAGCCTGGCTGGCTTATTATCGCAGGCCCGCAGTGCGGCAGAGACAATACAGCAAGAATCGGCTAACGGCGTCACCAATGCTATTACCACCATTTTTATTGTTGTTGTGGTATCAATACTGCTGGCAGTGGTTATTGCCTATATCACGGTGAAAAGCATTAAAAACCCGCTGGATAAGGTGAATGCCATCCTCGGCGTAGTCGCATCGGGCGATCTGACGCAAAAGCTGGACGATAAAGCTCAGGACGAATTTGGCGAGCTGGCGCGTAACTGTAATAAAGTTATTGCCAACTTACAGCAGCTTATTCAGGGTATTATTTCCCGCTCGACTCAGCTAGCGGCCGCGTCAGAGCAAACCTCAGCCATTACAGTGCAAACCACTCAGGCTATCCGTGAGCAAAAATCTCAGGTAACTCAAGCCGCTACAGCTACCACTGAAATGAGCAGTACTGCTCAAGGCGTGCTACAAAGCGCAAACGATGCCGTAGCAGAGATTAAAAACGCTGATAATGAAGCCGAGCGCGTTAAAGGTATCTCACTGGAAAACAAAGCTATTATCCTGCAGCTGTCGCATGAGGTTGAACAGGCTTCGGAAGTCATCAACAAGCTGCATAAAGACAGTGCTTCAATTGGTAGCATTCTCGACGTGATTCGGGGCATTGCAGAGCAAACCAACCTACTGGCGCTTAATGCCGCCATTGAAGCCGCCCGTGCTGGCGAGCAAGGCCGAGGCTTTGCGGTGGTGGCGGATGAAGTGCGTTCGCTGGCCAGCAAAACGCAGTCTTCTACTCAGGAAATCCAGGCGATGATTCAAGTGCTGCAATCGGGCGCCCATGCCGCGGTAGAAGCCATGAACAAGGGTAAGAAACAAGCGGAAAATTGCGTAGAGAAAACCGAAGTCGCCACCAAAGCACTGGACTCTATTACGCATGCCGTGCATCTTGCGCACGATATGAGCATGCAAATTTCTGATTCGGCGCAAGAGCAAAATCAAGTGTCGCATGAGATCAGTAAGTTACTTGAGTCTATTGTGACCATTGCTGAACAGACCGCTTCTGGCGCCGAACAAACGTCAGAATCGAGCCATGAAGTGGCGCGTTTAGCCGAAGAGCTGCGGGTGTCAGTAGAGCAGTTTAAAGTTTAAAGCACTAATGCGAATGAGCGTCGCTAATAAAAAAATCCGCCTGCTGGCGGATTTTTTTATTGCTTAGCGTTAACAGCTTTTCAGTTTAATCACCTTCACCGGCACGGGCTTTTAACACCGCCAACAGTGGCGATGCGCCAAAACCATTAGCTTCAGCCCAGGCAATATCACCAGAACCGGCGACAGAAGAGCCTGGTAACTGTTTTACGATAAACTCACCAACATCCGCCGCATTACTTTTAAAGGCATGACGAATAAGACTCTCGCCATTACAGACCACGCCATCATAGATGTTACGTAAGCGCAGACGGTAATCGCTCAATACCTTACGCAACCGGTTTTTATCGTCAGCGGCTACGTAATCACACATAGAAGCAGCTAACTGATCATCTGCTAACGTAGCCGGTGCTATTAACAATGACAGGCTTACGGCAGCACCACAAAACAAAGTTGGCAATAATCTCATGTACTACTCCTTGCTGAATTTCGACTGAATCATCTTAGCAAGTTGTGTTAACAGGTGCAAACTCAGCCTTGGCGTTGCCAGGTACGAAAATAACAATGATAGGGGTTCTGCGTATCTGCCGGATGTTCGCTTTGCTGCACTAACTGCCAGTCTGCCACGGCATGATAATCCGGGAAAAATGCATCCCCTTCAGTCGTTAAATCAATATCGGTCAGGTATAAACGCTGCGCCAATGGCAGCGCCTGGCGATATATTTCGCCACCGCCGATAATCATCACCTCATCATGCCCCTGCAGTAGCTCAAGCGCCTGTGCCAGGCTATTTACCCACTCAGCGCCCCGACTGTCGGCTGGTGGCGTGCGGCTTATCACCAGATTGCGCCTGCCGGGCAACACCCGGCCAATCGAATCAAAGGTTTTACGGCCCATTACCACAGGTTTACCCAAGGTTACCGCTTTAAAATGCTTTAAGTCGGCCGGTAAGTGCCAGGGCATTTGGTTATCTTTACCGATGACGCGATTAGCAGCCATAGCCGCGACTAAAGAAATGATCATCGCCAACCCTTAGCGCTGGTAGATCACTTCAACGTCGTAGTCATCGTCGTCAAAGTCATCGTCGTCGTCTTCATCTATTACCGGCTGGATATCGGTCGGGCTGTCATCCCATTTGAAATTGACTGGATCAGCAATTGGCTCGGCGGCCTTTTCTACTGGCAGCTGCTCAATATAATTCAAAATGTCTGCCGATAACCGTTCGGTATTGGTGCGGCTTGCCGCCGCTATTTTAAATATCGGGCCGTCCCAGTCTAGCGCGCTGGTGACCTGAGCAATGATCTCTTCCAGTTCATCTTCCATGACCAGATCAAGCTTATTAAACACCAGCCAGCGTGGCTTAGCGGCGAGCTTAGCGCTGTATTTAGCCAGCTCATTCACGATCGTCACGGCATTCTCGGCCGGATCTGAGCCATCAGCTGGCAGCACATCCACCACATGCAATAACAAACGACACCGTTCTAAATGCTTTAAAAACTGAATACCCAAGCCGGCGCCCTCAGCCGCACCTTCAATCAAGCCAGGAATATCGGCTATCACAAAAGAGCGGTGTGATTGTACCCGCACTACGCCTAAGTTTGGCACCAGGGTGGTAAAAGGATAATCGGCTACCTTAGGTTTAGCAGCAGACACGGCGCGGATCAGGGTCGACTTACCGGCATTTGGCAGGCCTAACAAGCCAACATCGGCGAGTAACAACAGTTCCAACCGCAGATTGCGGATCTCGCCTGGCGTACCATTGGTCTTTTTGCGTGGCGCCCGATTGGTACTGCTGGCAAAACGGGCATTGCCCAAGCCATGCCACCCACCTTTGGCAACACGTAAACGCTGGCCATTGCGGGTCAGATCGCCCAAAACCTCGTCGGTATCAACATCTACTGCGCGGGTACCAACCGGCACACGTAGCTCTAAATCTTTACCGCGTTTACCGGTACAGTTAACACTGCCGCCGTTTTCACCGCGCTCAGCACGGTGAAATTTCTCAAACTGATAATCGACCAGGGTGTTGAGGTTTTCATCGGCGACCAGATACACATCTCCACCATCGCCACCGTCACCACCGTTGGGGCCGCCCTTAGAAATAAACTTTTCACGTAAAAAACTGATAATACCGTTACCGCCGTCACCGGCTTCTACGCGGATTATCGCCTCATCTACAAACTTCATCGGGTGCGTCCTGATTAATCAGATTTGAACCAGCTTTCAATAACTGGTGCTAAGTATAACGTAGCTTGCTAAGCCTTGTCGAAAAACGCCTTCTCGGCGCGCTGATAGCGCTTAGCAATAAAAAACCCCGCACCAGGCGGGGTTTAGTTGAATGTGTTCAGCTTATTCGCTGACGATGCTCACAAACTTACGGTTGTGCTCACCTTTCACTTCAAACTTCACTTTACCTTCAGTTAAAGCGAATAAAGTGTGGTCTTTACCGATACCTACGTTAGTACCAGCGTGGAATTTAGTACCACGCTGACGCACGATGATGCTACCAGCTAAAACAGACTCACCACCGAAGCGCTTAACACCTAAGCGTTTAGCTTCTGAATCGCGACCGTTACGGGTGCTACCTACACCTTTCTTACTTGCCATGTGTCGATACTCCTATTACGCGCTGATGCTGGTAATTTTCACTTCAGTGAACCACTGACGGTGGCCCATCTGCTTACGTGAATGCTTACGACGACGGAATTTAACGATTTTGATTTTATCGCCACGGCCATGAGTGACCACTTCCGCTACTACTTTACCACCTTCAACTAAAGGTGCACCGATAGAGATGTTTTCGCCGTTAGCGACCATCAACGGTGTAAATTCGATTGTTGCGCCGGTTTCTAAGTCTAGTTTTTCTAGACGTAGAGTTTGACCTTCCGTCACACGGTGCTGTTTACCACCACTTTGGAAAACCGCGTACATAGTTAACTCCGTACAAAGCACGCCATCGCTTGTTAAGGGGCGTGTTAATTCAATTCACAGGGCGCGAATTGTACGCAATTTCCCCTACCCCCGCAAGTAGAAATAAAAAAAAGATCACCGCTTAAACAAAAGGATCCGGTTTTGCTTTGGGACTTATCCGCCCTTAGTGTAGAATTAGCGCCATTGTTAGGTTTAAGCAGTTGTTTTGCATGACGCTCGAACAGATCCAGCAACTGGCTGCCGCCGATATGGCTGCGGTTAATGCGCAGATATTTTCCCAGCTCAATTCTGATGTGGCTTTAATTAACCAGCTTGGCATTTACATTGTTAATAGCGGCGGTAAACGTTTAAGGCCCCTACTGGCGGTATTAGCCGCCCGGGCACTGGGCTATAAGGGCAACGCTCATGTCACGGTGGCGGCTATTATAGAATTTATCCACACCTCTACTCTGTTGCATGATGACGTGGTGGATGAATCCACCCTGCGCCGTGGCAAGCAAACCGCTAATGCCGTGTTCGGCAATCAGGCCAGCGTACTGGTGGGCGACTTCCTGTACAGTCGCTCGTTTCAGATGATGGTGTCGCTAAACGAGATGCGCATCATGCAAATTCTGGCTGATGCCACTAACGTTATCGCTGAAGGCGAAGTGCTGCAGCTGATGAACGTGAACGACCCTGACACCACTGAACAAAGCTATATGCAGGTAATTTACTGCAAAACCGCCAAATTGTTTGAAGCCGCGACTCAGCTGGCTGCTATAGTCGCACAGCAACCTGAAGCTGTGGTGAATGGCTTAAAGTTGTATGGCATGCACCTGGGCACGGCCTTTCAGTTAATTGATGATGTACTGGACTATCAGGCAGACGCGACAGAGCTTGGCAAAAATATCGGCGATGATCTGGCCGAAGGTAAACCAACGCTGCCGCTTATTCATGCGCTGAAGCACGGCACCCGTGCTCAGCAGGCACTGATCCGCGAGGCAATAAGCGAAGGTAACGGTATGACACAGTTAGGCGCTATTATGACAGCGCTGGAGCAAACTGATGCCTTTGGTTATACCCGCCGCTTGGCTGCCCAAGAGGCTGACAAAGCGCGAGAGGCGCTGACCGTATTACCTGATTCAGACTACAAACAGGCGTTGCTGGCACTGGCTGATATTGCCGTGTCGCGCAGTCATTAAGGCTTTAACCCTATAGCTGAAAGCAAAAAGAAAAGGCGCCGCAGCGCCTTTTTTTACCGCTAAATAACTTAGTTGTTCTTTACAAACTCTTCGCCTAAAGTGATATCGGCTTTTAAAGTGCCTAGCATATCATTCATGGCTTTTTGCTCATAAGCACTTAAGCTACCGATAGGTAATAGCTTCTCTACGCCATTTTTGCCCAGCAGCATTGGCTGTGCGAAGAAACGGGCGTGCTCGCCGTCACCTTCAACATATGCATACTCAGTCACGGCTTCGCCTTGCAAGCCTTTGATCAGTGAAATACAGAAGCGCGCAGCGGCCTGCCCCATTGATAAGGTCGCAGATCCGCCACCGGCTTTGGCTTCAACAACTTCAGTACCAGCGTTTTGAATGCGGTGCGTCAGTGAAGCGACTTCTTCATCAGTGAAACTTACGCCTTCAACCTGAGACAGCAGTGGCAGAATAGTGGTACCACTGTGACCACCAATCACCGGCACTTTAATTGCCGCAGGGTTTTTGCCTTTCAGCTCGGCAACGAAGGTTTCAGCACGGATCACGTCCAGCGTGGTAACACCGAATAAACGACGCGGGTCGTAAGTGCCGGCTTTTTTGAACACGTCAGCCGCAATAGCAACAGTCGTGTTTACCGGGTTAGTAATAATACCTACCAGGGCCTTAGGGCACTGCTGCACGATAGCTTCAGCTAAGGTTTTAACAACACCGGCATTGATATTGAACAAGTCTGAACGGTCCATACCGGGTTTACGTGGCATACCGGCAGGGATCATCACGATGTCGGCACCAGCCAGTGCGGTGTTCAAATCCTCTTTACCATAGCCTGTTACTTTAACAGCGGTAGGGATATGGCTTAAGTCAACCGCGACACCCGGCGTTACCGGCGCCAGATCGTATAGCGCTAAATCTGTCCCGGCAGGTAAGTCTAATTTCAGCAATAATGATAATGCCTGGCCAATACCACCGGCGGCACCTAAAACGGCAACTTTCATGATTATCTCCCTTGAGAACGCTTGAATGGAAAAACGCGCCAACAATACTGAAACCGCGGCGAAATTACAAATAGCTTAAGCCTAAAGTCTAAGCATTTTAGTCAATTTTAGTGTACTTTAGCCCACCAGCAGCGTCAGATTAGCCAACTAAGTGTATCGACTGGCTAACTTTGCTAAGATAACGACACGCAGTCAGAGGTAAAAGTGTGATATGACCAAACAAGCCAAACAAGAAGCGTTAATTCAGGCATTCAAAGCCTTGTTGAAAACTGAGAGTTTTGGCTCTCAGGGTGAAATTGTCGACGCGCTGAAAAACGAAGGCTTTGACAATATCAGTCAGTCGAAAGTATCGCGCATGTTAAGTAAGTACGGCGCCGTTCGCACCCGAAACGCCAAACAGGAGATGGTTTATACTTTGCCACCTGAGTTAGGTGTGCCAACAACCAAAAGCCCGCTGCGTCAGTTGGTACTCGACATCGAGCATAACGACGTGATGATTATTATCCGTACCAGCCCGGGCGCAGCCCAGCTTATCGCCCGCTTGTTAGATTCAGTCGGTAAGGCCGAAGGCGTGCTGGGTACTATTGCCGGTGATGACACTATTTTTATTGCGCCGAAAAGTATCCGGCACATTGACGACACCCTACAAAAAGTCACTGAACTGTTTGAGAAGGTGTAAAGCACTACACATCGCCGCTGGCAGCCAGCTCTAAAAAACTGATCGATGGCGCAAAAAAGGCTGCACTGAGTTCAAACCGGTGATAGTTAAGTAATAGATCATGACCGGCAGCAGCGGCGCCAAGCCCCAGCCGCCTCGTAAGTTGTTGCTGTAATGCTTCAGCACTGGCAGCATATTGCAGCTGCAATAGGCCCTGCTGCTTTAGCTGATAAAACGGCATATTCTGGTGCAGCACCGCAGAGTCGTTATCCTGCTGCCACATCAGGGCAGCGTGGCTGTCGGCGCTTAGCCGCTCGTCAGCCAGCAAACGGCCACTGACTTTCTCAAATCCCAGTATGGCTTCCTGCTCTGGCTGAGTTAGCCGCTGCCAAGCCGTTTGGTTGAATCCCAGTTGCTGAAAATATAAATAGCTGCCGCCAGCAAATAGCGGTTGTTTGGCCGCATCGACCAAAGCTATCTGCCGTTTCTGCCGCGCTTTTGGGTTGTAGGGTGTATCAATAAAGCCGGTCAGCTGGCGCCCATCCAGATAACGAAAGCCCTGCAGCGCATCTAACACATCGACATGTCCCTGCAGCAGCTGCAATACCTGCTGCGCGGCGATAACATTGACGTCTAAGCGATCGGAGCGGATCTGCAGTAGCAAATCCACCGGCACCGCGGCCAGGCCAATATTGTCATCCTGCGGCTCGGGGAAAGCATGCAATAACGCCGGGCGCGCATCCGGATACAGCAAATCCCAATAGTTGCTGCCCACCGCCACCACACCCGTTAGCAAGGCTTCAGAGAAATGATCGGCCAGCCGGTCGAATAACTGCGGAATACGCGCCAGTTTATAACGCAGGGCTTTCTCCTGCCCTTCCAGCGCATTAAGCAGTAAATAGCTGCCATGCAAATTGGCTTCTGCACATATTCCCAGTTGTTCTCTGGCCATAGTTATTCCTTTTAACAACGCCTTTCGCCGCTAAGCTACAGTAATATGCCATTCGTGCCCGGCTTTTTGTGAGAAATATCTCACAAACAAGTGCGTTTAAACGCTATTTACTGCTGTAAACTCTACCGCAAGCATGACGCAACTTCATGATATATATCAAGTTAACTGAAACCATTAACATTTTACAATAATATTACAGCAGGCTTTTTTCTAAAACATCATGCTGCACACCCGCGTTAGAGTGCATAATTAACTCGTCAACGGACAGACCCACTGACAGGAAGACAGCGGGTGACTGCAGGATGCAGTGTCTGGCTAGGATAGCACAAGGACGACCAACAGACATGCTCAGGATGAGCACGGTTTTCAGAGTCTTCACCAGCGCTGAAAGCTCAGGGATGAAACGGAACACACTCAGGATGAGTGCGCATTATCAGGATGATAGTGCACAAGGATGACAGGACAAGGCAAGATGCCTTTAGGAACACTCCAGGATGGAGCCAGGGAAGAAATACTACGGACAGTATCGACAGGATGACGAAACAGGACCTTAGGTGGCCGCGCAGTTTGCGGCCCACCTTCCTGCTCTACCGCTAACCAGCCCACCTCAGCCGCAAACAGCCGTAATTGTGACTTGTCACTTGTCACTCGTCACTTGTCACTTGTCACTTGTCACCAGCTATCTTAGCGTCAAAACGCTGCTGATAAGAGGCAAAATCGGGCACTTCGCGCTGATAGTTTTGCTGATATAAACTCGAGTGAATAATAAAGTCGGCTGTCGCCTGGTTGCAGGCCACTGGTATATTCCACACCACGGCTAACCGTATCAGCGCTTTGACATCCGGATCATGTGGCTGTGATGACAGCGGGTCCCAGAAAAACACCAGCCAATCTATTTTTTGCTCGGCAATCATGGCACCAATTTGCTGGTCGCCACCTAAGGGCCCACTCGCCAAGCAGGTGACATCGCGTTTTAAGGCATTGCCAATCAGTTTGCCGGTTGTTCCGGTCGCCACCAGCTTTTTATCAGCAAAAAAAGCCTGATGCCGGCTTACCCAGTCTAATAGGGCGGATTTTTTACCATCGTGTGCAACCAGGGCTATGGTTTTCATTTACAGCGCTCCTTGAAGCAAAAAACGCAGCTTAACGTGAAAAAAAAGCCCTGCATAGCAGGGCAAAACAACCAAGGTCCACGTATAACATCGTTATTGGTCAGCACACACCGCCACTTCTGGCGTACGGTACGGCTATAACCACATCATTCTTTACTACTGCGCAGAAGCGATTCGCTTCATCGCAGTCATATAACCGCGTAAGGTTTTACCGACGCGTTCTACCGGGTGCTGACGAATGGCTTCGTTCACCGCGATAAGCTTAAGGTTATCCACTCCAGTGTCGCCGCTCACACCTTTACCAATCAGTTCACTGCTCAGGCCATTAACCAACTCTTTTAACAGCGGTACTGCAGCATGAGCAAACAGGTAGTTACCGTATTCGGCTGTATCTGAAATCACCACGTTCATCTCGTACAAGCGCTTACGGGCAATGGTATTAGCGATAAGCGGTGTTTCATGCAGTGACTCATAATAAGCAGACTCTGCTACGATGCCGGCATCCACCATGGTTTCAAATGCCAGCTCTACACCGGCTTTTACCATAGCGACCAACAGCAAGCCGCGATCAAAATACTCCTGCTCAGCAATCTTCTCTGCCGACACCGGCGCCTGCTCAAAGCCACTGCTGCGGGTTTGCTCACGCCAGGTCAGTAGGTTTTTATCATCATTGGCCCAATCAGCCATCATGGTGCGGGAAAACTCACCACTGATGATGTCGTCCATATGTTTTTCAAATAATGGCCGCAAGGTGCTTTTTAGCTGCTCAGCCAACTCGAAGGTTTTGATCTTGGCCGGGTTACTTAAGCGGTCCATCATGTTGGTGATGCCACCATGCTTCAGCGCTTCGGTAATGGTTTCCCAGCCATACTGGATAAGTTTTGCTGCGTAACCGCGCTCGACACCGTCAGCCACCATCTTGTCAAACGCCAGAATAGCGCCGGTTTGTAGCATGCCGCACAGGATAGTTTGCTCACCCATTAAGTCTGACTTTACTTCAGCCACAAATGACGAGTGCAATACTCCGGCCCGATCACCACCGGTAGCTACCGCATAGGCTTTGGCGATATCCAGGCCGCGGCCTGATGGATCATTCTCTGGGTGTACAGCAATTAATGTCGGCACGCCAAAACCACGTTTGTATTCTTCACGCACCTCAGTGCCCGGGCATTTAGGCGCTACCATAATGACGGTAATGTCAGGGCGGATCTGTTTGCCCTCTTCAACAATATTAAAACCGTGTGAGTAAGCCAGTGTGGCGCCCTGCTTCATCAGCGGCATTACCGCATCCACTACACTGCTGTGTTGTTTATCCGGTGTCAGATTTAATACCAGATCAGCGGTCGGAATAAGTTGCTGATAAGTGCCAACGGTAAAGCCGTTGCTGCTGGCCTTTTGAAAAGACGCACGCTTCTCGTTTATCGCCTCTTCTCTTAGCGCATAACTGATATTTAACCCCGAGTCGCGCATATTCAGGCCCTGGTTTAACCCCTGCGCACCGCACCCGATAATGACGATATTCCAGCCTTTTAACAGCTCACAGCCGTTGGCAAATTCGCTCTTGTCCATAAAACGGCACTGGCCCAACTGGCCCAGCTGCTGCCGTAAATTCAATGTATTAAAATAATTTGCCATAATGCTTCTCTAAATGCGTTTTTACCGCTCAGGCCCGATGGCTGAGCATAAGCCGGCACACTGGCGGGCTTTAATGCGTTAATACTAGCTACTGCATTTAATTGCGTGAAGTGATATATTTTAAAGTCTGTATTTCACCTTATGAAATAAACTATCAGTATGGACATTCGTAGCGCCCAGTTGTTTCAGCATTTGGCCACCAGCCTTAACTTCAGTAAAACCAGCGAGCAAATGTATGTCAGCCCGCCAACCCTGACCAGAGTGATCCAACGCTTAGAGGAGGAACTCGGTGCTGAACTATTTTTCCGCGATAAACGCTCGGTACGGCTAACCCCCGCCGGCCAGCGCTTTGGCCGCTTTGTCCGTAGCTGGCTGGATGAATGGCATCAGCTACAACTGGATTTACAGCTGGCAAGTGCCGAGTTAACCGGTGAAATCCGGCTGTTTTGCACGGTAACCGCCAGCTATAGCCATCTGCCGGCCATTTTAGATAAGTTTCGGCTGATGTGTCCGAAAGCCGAAATTAAACTGACCACAGGTGATGCGGCATCTGCTATTGAGAAAGTACGGCTGGACGAAGTGGACATTGCCCTGGCCGCTCGGCCGATGCATCTGCCGGCTAATCTGGCCTTTAAAAGTATTGCCAGCTTACCTGTGATGCTGATTGCGCCAACGGTACCTTGTAAAGTGACCAGCCTGCTTGAGCAGCAGCCAATACCCTGGAGCCAGGTGCCGCTGATCATGCCAGAGCATGGCCCGGCGCGCAGCCGCTTCGACCGCTGGGTGCAGGATAGCGGCATTACCCCGCTGGTCGTCGCCAAGGTAGATGGCCATGAAGCCATGGTGTCGATGGTGGCGCTGGGAACCGGTGTGGCCTTGGTAGCCGATGCTGTGGTCATACACAGCCCGGTGAAAGACCGGGTACGGCTGCTACAGCTGGACTACCAGTTTGAACCCTTTGATTTAGGCGTTTGTATGCTGAATAAGCGGCTTAATGAGCCGCTTATTCAGGCATTCTGGCAGGTGGCTACAGCAAAGGGTGACCTTAAGCGTTAGCGACAGAGTGCGTAGCAGAGTTACTTAACCACCTTCAGATGAGAGGCTTTTTTTGGCTTGGGCGGCTCGGGATCAGGATTATCATCATCCGGCAGCATATCAACCAGATCAGCATCGTCTTCATCTTCTTCCAGCGTAAAGACGGTGCCTGCGCCGTTCTCGCGGGCATAAATGGCCAACACGGCATTTAGTGGAATATACAGCGCAAACGGCTGGCCGCCAAAACGGGCACTAAAGGTGACGGCATCATTGCCCAGCTGCAAATTCCCCACCGCCGTAGGGGCGGTGTTTAACACGATTTGGCCGTTTTGCACAAACTGCATTGGCACCTTTACGCCGTGCACAGTTGCATCAACCACCAGGTAAGGCGTGCAGTTGTTGTCAACTATCCAGTCGTAAAACGCCCGTAGTAAATAAGGGCGGTTTGCGGTCATTTTCATTACAGCTTCATTCCGCGACGAATTTCACGCTCAGCATCGCTTAGCGAAGCCTGGAATGCATCACGTTCAAAAATACGCGTCATATAGTTTTTCAGCTCTTTGCTGCCCGGGCCAGATAACTCGATGCCCAACAGCGGTAAGCGCCACAACAGCGCAGCCATATAACAATCGACCAGACCAAACTCTTCGCTCATAAAAAAAGGCGCTTCATTGAACAATGGCGCTATCGACAGCAAGCCTTCTTTTAGCTCCTGCCGGGCGCTAGCCGCATTGTCATCGCCATTTAAAATAGCCTGCGCCAGACGGTACCAGTCTTTTTCAATGCGGTACATCATTAACCGTGCCTGACCACGTGCCACCGGATACACCGGCATTAATGGCGGGTGCGGGAAACGCTCGTCCAAGTATTCCATGATGATATTGGCCTGATACAACGCCAGTTCACGGTCAAGCAGCGTTGGCAGGCTACCGTACGGATTAACCTCGTACAGATCTTCCGGCAAATTATCCTGGGTGACCTGAAGAATATCGACAGTTACGCCTTTTTCCGCCAGTACGATGCGAACCTGATGGCTAAACATGTCATCCGCTGCTGAAAACAGTGTCATCACAGGGCGTTTATTGGCAGTGATCGCCATGTATTCCTCCGGTAAAATAAAAAACGGCAAAGGGGCGCTAAGGCCCCTGTAAACATAACTAGTTGAAAAAACTAATTAATGTACATCGCGCCAATATTCTTTCTTCAGTAAGTAAGCCAGAACAAAGAAGATCAGCAGAAATACCATAACCTTGACACCAAGTTCATGAGATTCCAGTTTGGTTGGCTCGCCAACATATTCCAGATAGTTTACCAGATCTGCTACGGCACGATCATACTCTTCTGTGCTCAGCTCACCGGTACCATCAGTTTTAATGCCAACATACACCTGTTTCGATTCACCATCTACCAAACGGGTCTCATAGGCTTTGTAAGGTAAGCCCTGCAGTTCCTGTAACACGTGTGGCATACCCACCATCGGGAAAACGTCGTTATTCACACCAAAAGGGCGTGACGGATCAGCATAAAAACTGCGCAGGTAAGTATACAGCCAGTCCGGGCCACGCACCCGGGCGACGTTGGTTAAATCTGGTGGTGGTGCACCAAACCATTTCTCTGCATTTTTAACTGCCATGTTGTTAGTTATGTGATCACCGACTTTTTCACCGGTAAACATCAGATTCGCCATGCCAACGTCTTCCGGGATATCTAAGTCACGGAACGTGCGCGAGTATCGCTGATACTGCATTTGGTGACAGCCTAAACAATAGTTCTGGAACAGTTTGGCACCATTTTGCAGTGATGCTTTATCGGTCAGATCTATTGGTGCTTTGTCCAGCGGTACCGCCGGGCCGGCAGCCATCGCTAGTGACGAGGCTAATAATGCGGCAGCAGACAATAACTTTTTCATCATTAGGTTACCCTCACTGGCAATGGTTTAGTGGCTTCGTTTTTGCTGTAGAAGAACAGCAGCACAAAGAAACCGAAGTAAGTAAATGAGAACAGCTGCGACAACAGGGTATAAGTTGGTGTTGCCGGTAATACGCCCAGAATACCCAACGCCACAAAGCTGATGCAGAAATTAATCAAGTTCACCTTGTGCAAGTTGCTGCGGTAGCGCACTGAACGCACCTTACCGCGGTCAAGCCATGGCAGTAACGCCAGCGCAATGATTGCAGCAAACATGGCGACAGCGCCCATAAAGGGGTGCGGGATGGCGCGTAAAATGGCATAGAACGGTGTGAAGTACCACACTGGAGCAATATGCGCAGGCGTTTTCAACGGGTTTGCCGGTTCAAAGTTTGGCGGCTCCAGGAAGAAACCGCCGCCTTCCGGGAAGAAGAAGATTACCCAGGCGAATATTAATAAGAAGCCGGCAACACCCACTAAATCTTTTACCGTGTAATATGGGTGGAACGGGATCGCATCGACGATCACTTTCTTACCACCGCGGGTGAAATACTGGTGGAAGGTGAACTTTTTATCGGCGTCAGTTTGCTCAACGCTGCCATCGTTATCGCGCTTAATCTCGATACCGTCTGGGTTGTTAGAGCCAACTTCATGCAGCGCCATAATGTGCAGGAAGACTAAAATGACCAGCACCAGTGGCAGCGCAATTACATGCAGGGCAAAGAAACGGTTTAGTGTAGCACCGGAAATAACATAGTCACCGCGGATCCACAGCGTTAAATCTTCGCCGATAAACGGGATAGTACCAAAGATACCGATAATAACCTGGGCGCCCCAGAACGACATCTGGCCCCATGGCAGTAAGTAACCCATAAAGGCTTCAGCCATCAGCACCAGGAAAATCAGCATACCGAAGATCCACAGCAGTTCACGTGGTTTCTGGTAAGAGCCGTACATCATGCCGCGCAGCATATGCAGGTACACGACAACGAAAAACGCAGACGCGCCGGTAGAATGCATATAACGCAGTAACCAGCCGTACTCGACGTCACGCATAATATATTCAATCGACGCAAAAGCACCTTCAGCAGAAGGCACATAGTTCATGGTTAACCAGATACCGGTCAGAATTTGGTTAACCAGTACTAAAATGGCCAGCGAGCCAAAAAAGTACCAGAAGTTAAAGTTTTTTGGCGCCGGATACTGCATGACGTGCAGGTTCATTTTATCCATGAACGGCAGGCGGTATTCAATCCAGCTCATCAGGTTCTTGAACATCAGACGGCCCCCTCATCTTCACCAATTAAAATGGTATTGTCATCAATATACATATACGGAGGGACCATCAGGTTGGTTGGTGCCGGTACGCTCTGGAATACCCGGCCGGCCATATCAAACTTAGAGCCGTGACAGGGGCAGAAAAAGCCAGAGGTAACGCCCTCAACCTGCGCCGAGAAATCGCTGGGTAAATAGGTTGGTGAGCAGCCCAGGTGAGTACAGATGCCGACAGCAACAAAAATTTCCGGCTTCTTCGAGCGATAGCGATTTTGCGCATATGCAGGTTGCTGTTCAATCGCAGACTCCGGGTCGCGTAACTTATCCTCATGGTTTGCCAATGCATCTAACATGGCTTGTGGCCGTTTAACGATCCATACCGGCTTACCACGCCACTCAACCCGGATTAACTGGCCCGGTTCCAGCTTACTGATATCCGCACTGACAGCGGCACCGGCTTGCTTGGCTTTTTCACTCGGGTTCCAGGACGCGATAAAAGGCACAGCAGCTCCGACGGCACCAACACCCCCCACTACTGAGGTAGCAATGGTAAGGAAGCGGCGGCGACCTTGATCTACAGGCGCATTGCTCATCCACTCATCTCCACGTTAACGCTTAAACAGAATTTAAGCGGCTGAATTTCAGCAATTATTATAAATTGAAAAAATAACGCCGATCATAATGAAAAGCCCTGCTTTACACAAGGATTAAGGCAGCCTGAATCGGTATTATCTTAGTCAACTCCCGTGTACGGCATAACACGGCTACTGGTTTGCCGCGCTAGCATTACCGCTTTTACAAGGTAAAAAAAACCCGGCAACAAATGCCGGGCTTTGAGTACAGTAAAACGATTAACGTTTTGAGTACTGTGGACGTTTACGTGCTTTACGCAGACCCACTTTCTTACGTTCAACCTGACGGGCGTCACGGGTAACGAAGCCTGCTTTACGCAGTGCTGGACGCAGTGACTCGTCAAATTCCATCAGTGCACGAGTGATACCGTGACGGATAGCACCGGCCTGACCGCTGATACCACCACCTTTAACAGTGATGTACAGGTCGAACTTCTCAACCATGTCTACCAGCTCTAATGGCTGACGCACAACCATACAAGCAGTTTCACGACCGAAGTAGTCAGTTAATGCGCGCTGGTTAACAACGATGTTGCCTGAGCCAGCTTTTAAGAACACACGGGCCGTTGAGCTTTTACGACGACCAGTTCCGTAATATTGATTCTGTGCCATGATATGCTCCGATTAAATATCTAATACTTGCGGTTGCTGAGCAGCATGCTGATGCTCGGCGCCGGCGTAAACTTTCAACTTACGGAACATAGCGCGGCCCAGTGGACCTTTTGGCAACATGCCTTTTACAGCAGTTTCCAACACCATCTCTGGCTTCTTGTCGATTAACTTCTCAAAGCTGATTTCTTTGATACCGCCTGGGAAACCAGTGTGAGAGTAATACATTTTCTTCTGCGCTTTAGCACCAGTCACAACTACTTTTTCCGCATTTACCACGATGATGTAATCACCGGTGTCAACGTGCGGAGTGTACTCTGGCTTGTGCTTGCCACGTAAACGGGCAGCGATTTCAGTTGCGATACGGCCCAGCGTTTTACCTGACGCATCAACAACATACCAGTCGCGTGTTACGCTTTCTGGCTTAGCAGTAAAAGTTTTCATTCGCTTTATCCAAAAATAACTTAGTTACACCTGACACAGTGCAGGGCTGATGCAGCTTGTGTCGTTAGCGTACCCCTTCGAGTACAAAAACTACCGGGCTAACGGCAGTAATAGGCTGTAACGTAGGCCGGGCGCGGATTATATATTAAGCAGTTTTAAAAATCAGCACCCTGCGTAAAAATTCTTTGTTAAAACCGGCTTATCAGGGCAAATGCGGCCGGGCCAGATAATCATGAGACTGCATTTCCTGTAAACGGCTGATACAGCGCTTAAATTCAAAACTGAGTATGCCCTGGCTGTATAACTGCTCTAAACCGGTTTCGGCCGAGATAATCAGCTTAACGCCGCGCTCATAAAATTCATCTACCAGGGCAATAAAACGCCTGGCGACATCATCATTATGTTGTCCCATCGCCTTAACACCAGACAACAATACGGTGTGATAGCAACGGCTCAGCTCCATATAATCGTACTGGCTGCGCGCGCTTTCACACAACTCGGCAAAAGCAAACCATACCACGCCATCGGCCTCATAACGGGCTTGCACTTTACGGTTGGCCACTTCGATAGCTACATCCTGCTGCCGTGGCTCTGCCGAGAGTGCCATAAAGTATTGCAATAAGTTGGTTTCTGCCTGCTGATCTAACGGCGCGTGGTAAATTTCGGCTTTTTCCAGCGTGCGTAGCCGGTAGTCAATGCCACTGTCGACATTAATGGTCTCGGTGTGCTGTTTAATCAGCGCTATCGCCGGTAAGAACCGGGCGCGCTGTAAACCGTTGCGATACAAACCGTCCGGTTCGATGTTAGAGGTTGCCACCAGCGTGATGCCGCGGGCAAACAGCGCCTGCATCAGGGTGCCTAAAATCATTGCATCAGTGATATCTGAGACAAAAAACTCGTCAAAACACAGAATGTCAGTTTCCTGCTTAAACTTATCAGCGACTTTTTGCAGCGGATCTGCCACACCCTTTAGCTGTTTTAACTCTTCATGCACCCGGTGCATATAGCGGTGAAAGTGAATACGCATTTTACGACTGCCCGGCAGACATTCGTAAAAAGTATCGACTAAATACGTTTTACCCCGGCCAACGCCCCCCCAGAAGTATAGCCCTTTGACCGGCTGTACTTTGCCAGTTTTGCCCAGTAAGCGCTGCCAAAAACCGGGCTTTTGTGGCGGCTGTCGCAGCATGTCATCGTATAAACGCTGTAACTGACGCACGGCAAACTCTTGCGCCGCGTCATACTGAAAATCATCACGGGTTAAATCTTGCTGGTACTTTTCTAGTGGTGTCATGGCATTATTACTTGAAAGTGGCGCCGCTCAGCCTTAAATATCAGCAATAATAGTAACATGCCTTACCACTGCGGATAAGAAGTTAGGTTACACTATTGCAGGAAAGCAGATAAAACAGGCAACAACGTTGCCGCAGGAGTTGTTATGGAATATATGTACGCAGGTGCCTGGCTGGCCGCCGGTGTAATAATAGGCGCAATACTTGCCCGCATTATAACACTGCGTCAGCTGGACCAACACAAACTAAAACTTGAGCTGGCAGAAAGCCAGGCACAGCTGGAGCAGTACCGGCAAGATGTGTCAACCCATCTGGAAACCACCAATCAGTTGATGACACAATTACAAGACAACTACGCCCGTATTGCCCGTCATATTGCTGATTCACGCATGCAGTTAGTCGAGCGGCCAACAGAATCAGTGAAGCAGGACATTAATTATCTGTCAGGCGATACGGCAGCTTATATCCGCCAGTCACTGCACCAGATAGACGAGAAAAGAAGGGTGTATTCTACCGCAGAGCAGCAACCCCGAGACTATTCCGGCGAAGCCAGCGGCCTGATTAAAGAGCGTAAACCTGCGCAATAAAATAAATTGTTACATTAAGCAAAAAGCTAAGCTGAACTTTTTTTATTGAGACACGTTCTTAGTCGCACACTGCTTTTAGGAGACTAATACGCTATGAATAAGAAGTTTTCCGTGCTAAGTGCTGCCGTGGTGGCAGCCCTGACCTTCTCTGCACTCCCTGTAGCTGAGGCCCGAATTCCGTTTTTTTCTAATGATAAAGAAATGCCCTCACTGGCACCGATGCTGGAGCAAGCTACCCCCGCGGTGGTACATATTTCTGTTGAGGGTAGCCGCGAAGTGCGCCAGCGTTTACCAGAAGCTTTCCGTTATTTTTTTGGCCAGCGTGGCCCGAATGAATACCGCGAAGAGCGACCATTCCGCGGATTGGGCTCAGGCGTGGTAATCGATGCTGACAAAGGCTATATCGTTACCAATAATCACGTCATTGAGGATGCGCAAAACATCGAAGTGCGCCTAAAAGATGGCCGCACCTTTAAGGCTAAAAAGCTGGGCGCTGATCCGGAAAGTGATATCGCGCTGCTGCAAATTGAAGCGGATAAACTGGTACAAATTCCATTAGCAGACTCTGATAAGCTGCGAGTAGGCGATTTTGCTATTGCTATTGGCAACCCTTTTGGCCTTGAGCAAACCGTCACCTCTGGCATTGTCAGTGCACTAGGCCGGGGCGGTTTGGGTATTGAGGGGTTTGAAGACTTCATTCAAACCGACGCCGCTATTAACAGTGGTAACTCTGGCGGCGCGCTGGTCAACCTTCGCGGTGAATTAATCGGTATTAATACCGCCATTTTGGGCCCGAATGGCGGCAATATTGGCATTGGCTTTGCTATACCGGTTAATATGATGAAAAATCTGGTCGACCAGATTATTGAGTATGGTGAAATCCGCCGTGGCAGCCTGGGGATCCGGGGCGGTGATGTCTCTGCAGATTTAACTGAAGCAATGAACTTAAGTGTCAGCCGCGGTGCATTTGTAAATGAGGTGCTGCCGGATAGCGCAGCAGCAGAAGCAGGCTTAAAATCCGGCGACGTCATTATCAGTATGAATGGCAACCGCATTAACTCTTTCCTTGAGCTCAGGGCTAAAGTCGCCACTTTGGGTGCAGGTCGCGAGGCTGAACTTGGCATTTTACGTGACGGCAAAGAGCGCAAAGTTAAAGTCAAGCTGCAGGAACTCTCAAGCGGTCAGGTTGCCGCCAACCAGCTACATCCTATGCTGGAAGGTGCAGAGCTGTCGAACACCAATGGCGGCGTGAAAATTGACAGTGTCGCAAACAACTCACCCGCTGCGCAAATTGGCCTGCAGGCAGATGA
This sequence comes from Chromatiaceae bacterium, assembly GCA_033838465.1. Lineage (GTDB taxonomy): Bacteria > Pseudomonadota > Gammaproteobacteria > Enterobacterales > Alteromonadaceae > Alishewanella. The sequence continues at coordinate 299,496 of JAJLKZ010000005.1, read as the reverse complement.
TGTCATTCTGGGCGTTAACCGCCAACGGGTAGAGAACCTGGCGGCGCTGCGCAAAGCACTCGAAGGTCGCAGCGGTATAGCAGCGTTAAATATTAAACGCGGTAACTCGACCTTGTATGTGTTAATCCGCTAGCCTTATCAGCTGAAGCGGTAGCAGCACGCTACTGCTTCAGTGGGTTTAATGTTATGCTATCAACATCTTTTCCTTATAAAAATTGCTGGCGCTGTGGCGAAATTCCTCGTTTTTCTAGTTAAGAGTACGTTGTACGGCCTGGCGCTTGCTTTTATTCTGCTTTGGCTAATGCCATCAATTAACCTGCCAGCTTTTAGTAGCTTTAATAGTCAGGATGCCAGCGACCATACGCCCCCGGTCAGCTATAGCCGTGCAGTGCGCCGCGCAGCGCCGGCTGTGGTCAATGTTTACACCCGCAGTACACTGGTAGACCCGCGCGCACTGAGACCCCGAACTATAGAACGGCAGGAGCTGGGTTCAGGTGTCATTATGAGCAGCCAGGGGTATATTCTGACCAATTATCACGTTGTGTACGGTGCCGACTATATTGAAGTAGCGCTACAGGATGGGCGTATGCTCGAAGCCGTGCTGATTGGTCAGGACGAGCTGACTGATTTAGCAGTGCTGTATGTTCAGGCTGATAATTTACCAGTCATTCCACAAGACAATAAGCTCGAGCCGCAGGTAGGTGATGTGGTGCTGGCCATAGGTAATCCGCTTAATCTGGGCCAAACCATCACTCAGGGTATTATTAGTGCGAATGGTAATAATGGCTTAAGTTCGCGTGGTTATATCGACTTTATGCGGATGGACGCTGCGATAAATCGCGGAAATTCCGGCGGTGCCTTAGTCAATACCAATGGCACCTTAGTGGGCATTAATGCCGCCGCGTTTCAGCTCGAGAATCAGGATATTCAGGGCATCTTCTTTGCCGTACCTTACACACTAGCCGTTAATGTCATGCAAAAACTGATTAAGCAAGGCCGCGTCACGCGTAGCCATCTTGGCGTATCTGGTGACGCAGTAATAAATGCGGCCGGCGAGCGGTTAATTTCCTCTGGCCAGGTGCTGTACGGCTTAAGTATCACTGCCGTTAACGCCAATGGCCCCGCCGCAGAAGCAGGGCTGCAAGTCGGCGATATCCTGCTTAAAATTGGCGGTCAACGCTTTGACAGTGTGCAACAAGCATTAAATATGATTGCCGAAACGCCACCCAATTCAACCTTGCCATTGACGGTTGACCGCAGTGGTCAACTCCTTACGATAAACGCTGTAGTTCGGGAATTGCGTCGATAAAAAAACGCGGCTTACGCCGCGTTTATCCGTTCAATATTAGCACCGAGGCGGCGCAATTTATCCTCAATCTGCTCGTAGCCGCGATCGATATGATAAATACGATCAACCACTGTTGCGCCTTCAGCGACCAGGCCAGCAATAACCAAACTGGCAGATGCACGCAAATCTGTTGCCATTACCTGCGCTGCCATCAATTTTTCACTGTGCTGGCACACCGCAGTATTACCTTCAAGGCTAATCTTGGCGCCCATACGTTGTAATTCAGGCACATGCATAAAGCGATTTTCAAAAATGGTTTCAGTAACCATCCCTACGCCATCCGCCACCACGTTTAACACGGTAAACTGCGCCTGCATATCGGTCGGAAAACCCGGGTGGGGAACTGTCTTCACGTTAACGGCTTTCAGCTTGCGGCCGGTCATATTGGCGCGGATCCAATCCGGGCCGGTACTTACCTCTACGCCGGCCTCGCGCAGTTTATCCAGTACCACTTCAAGCTCTGCCGGATCTGTATTACGACACGTTACATCACCGCCGGTAACTGCGGCGGCGACCAAGAAAGTGCCGGTCTCGATACGATCGGGCAGCACCTTATGGTTGCCACCTTTTAATGCGGCTACACCTTCAATCACGATATTGTCTGTACCCGCACCACGAATTTTAGCGCCCATGGTATTCAGATAACGGGCTAAATCGACCACTTCCGGCTCACGCGCTGCGTTATCGATGGTCGTGATACCATCTGCCAATACCGCTGCCATCATCAGGTTTTCAGTCCCGGTAACACTGACCATATCCATAATGATATGCGCGCCTTTCAGCCGGTTGGCTTTGGCTTTAATGTAACCATTCTCGACGCTTATCTCAGCACCCATTTTACGCAGGCCGTCAATGTGCAGGTTAACTGGCCGCGCGCCAATAGCGCAGCCACCCGGTAACGAGACCTCTGCCTGACCAAAGCGGCTAAGTAATGGTCCCAGGGCTAAAATAGAAGCACGCATGGTTTTTACCAGCTCGTAAGGCGCAAACTGGTTATTAACCGCAGCGGCATTAACCTGCACCTCATTGTTAGCAAAACTCACCTCTGCGCCAAACAACTGCAGCAATTTAACGGTGGTTTCGATGTCTTTCAGCCGGGGTACATTGCTGATCGTAGTGGGTTTTTCAGACAGTAAGCTGGCAAACAGGATAGGCAGGGCGGCGTTCTTGGCGCCCGAGATATTGACCTCGCCGCGTAACACCTGACCACCGGTAACTAAAAATTGCTGCATAAAATACTACATCGGAGGATTTAAAAGTTGTTCTCTACGCCACTGCTGTGGGGTAAAGGTCTTAATGCTAACGGCATGAATACTGCCGTCAGCTATCGCCGCCATAATGGGCGCGTATACCATTTGTTGCTGCTTTACCCGGCTAAGACCGGCAAAGCACTCACCCACAGCAATTACCGCATAGTGCGAGCCTTCAGCGCTTACCCTGGCTTCAGTCAGCTGAAGCTCATCAATTAATAGCTGCTCTAGTTGTTTCGTGTCCACAGATAAACCTTAATCGCTAATCGGCAATAACGGCCGCACGGCCGTTACGTCGGCTAATGATAACAGCTGTTTGGGGACATTACATAATGCAATTACGACACCGCGCTGTTTAGCTTGTGCCAGCTGTTGCAATAACCAGGCGAGCCCCGCGGTATCAATCGCTGTTAATTTCGCTAAATCAAACTGTATTTCACCTGAAGCTTCATTTAACAACGTAAAGGGTGAATACAGCATTAACGTATCACGATTTAACACACCGGTAAAACGCAGCCACTGATCTTGTTTGACGATATTCAGTGTCACTTTTCCTCCGGATTGGTGATCGGCGCCTTGGCTTTTTCTACCAACAATGCAGTGACACTATTTAAACCTTGCTGCCGGATCAGATTACCCAGTTCGGCACGTTTGCTATCGAGCAATGAAATCCCCTCTGCTACCATATCGAACACCAGCCAGTTTCCTGCGTCTCTGCCACGACGCAGCTTAAACTCAATATTGATGTCCGGTTTGCCTGGGTCAATCACGCGGGTTTTAATGCTGATAATTTTCTGGCTGTCGTTAATACGGCCCGGCTCAATCATCACTTTCTGGTCTTTATACTGGGTAAAAACGCCAGCGTAGGTGGCAACCATGTAGTTTTGAAAAGCGTCAACAAACGCCAGTAAATCATCACGCGGTGTTTGGCGTAAATCGGCACTGTTACCAATGACTCGCAACGCAGCATAGCGGCTGTCGATGTAAGGCACGAGCTCTTCATTAACGATATCGCGTAACACTTCCGGGTTTGCATTGATCTTACTCTGGTCTCTGGCAATACGACTGAACGTATTGTCGGCCAATACTTCCATCATCTTATAGGGATCATCATAAGTAGGAGTATCCGCACCTGCGGCTGCGCCACTAAAAACCAGCACTGCCGCCATCAATAAAGCATGTACTTTCATCATTAATTCCCGCGGTTAAATAAGAATTGTCCGATCAGCTCTTCAAGTACTAAGGCTGACTTGGTGTCCTCGATGTAATCACCGGCCACCAGAATTTCAACCGTTTCATCTAAAAAGCCCGGCTGCAAGCCCAGATATTGCTCACCCAATAAACCAGAGGTCAGAATGGCCAGGGTACTGGTTTCAGGAAAGTTGTTATACTGGCTGCTGATTTCCAGCGTTACAACCGGCGTGTAAAAGGTCGTATCCAGCTCAATAGCCGCCACCCGGCCAACCACAACCCCACCAACTTTGACCGGTGAACGCACTTTAAGGCCGCCGATATTGTCAAATTTAGCGTATAACTTGTAGGTTTCGCCGTTGCCACCAAGACCACTGTTCGCGACTTTTAATGACAACATCAAAAAAGCCGCCAAAGCCAAAACGATAAAGCCACCAACTAAAATTTCAATTTTCCGTGTGGTCATTGTTATCCACCAAACATTAATGCAGTTAAAATAAAGTCAAAACCTAATACAGCAAGTGACGCTGTTACCACAGTTTGTGTTGTTGCTGCGCTTATACCCTCTGAGGTCGGCACGGCATCAAACCCTTTGTGCAGGGCTATCCATATTACGATCAACGCAAACACCACGCTTTTAATCACGCCGTTAAGCACATCTTCGTAAAAATCAACGTTAGCCTGCATAGCAGACCAGTAGCCACCGCCATCTACACCCAACCAATCCACGCCGACTAAATGTCCGCCTAAGATACCTACCGCAGTGAAAATGATGGCAAGTAAAGGCAAGCTGATTACGCCGGCCCAAAACCGCGGGGCGATAATACGCCGCAATGGGTCAACTGCCATCATCTCCATGCTGGACAGTTGTTCAGTCGCCTTCATCAGGCCAATTTCAGCGGTAAGGGCACTGCCGGCGCGTCCGGCAAACAGCAATGCCGCAACCACAGGACCAAGCTCACGTAATAGGCTCAGGGCAACTAAAGGCCCCAACATTTGTTCGGCGCCAAACTTTACTAATACGGTGTACCCTTGTAGCGCCAGCACCATGCCGATAAAGAGTCCCGACACCAGAATGATCAGGAGTGATAAAACACCAATCACGTAAAGCTGTTTAATCAGCAGCGGAAAACCTTTACGAATGTCAGGTTTACCGATCAGGGCACCAAACAGCATCAGCCCCGCCCGGCCAAAACCGGTTATGCTATTAATCGTCGCTGCGCCAAGTCGTTGTAAGTTATCTGCGATCACCTGGCTAACTCCATAAGCTCAGTGGCATAAGGTGCCGCTTTAAAATGAAACGGCACAGCGCCGTCAGCTTCACCCTGCAAGAATTGCTGCACCAGTGGCGACGGGTGCGCCCGTAATTGCTCTGGCGTACCCTCGCCAATGACTGTCTGCTCAGCCACAACATAGACGTAATCTGCAATGCTCATCACTTCAGTCACATCATGTGACACCACCACTGAGGTTAACCCCAGTGCATTGTTCAGCGACTTGATAAGCCGTACTATCACGCCCATAGAAATAGGGTCCTGTCCGGCAAAGGGCTCATCATACATAATCAGCTCAGGATCCAGTGCTATGGCACGCGCCAACGCTGCCCGCCTTGCCATACCACCGGACAGCTCTGCCGGCATTAAATCCCGTGCGCCCCTAAGCCCAACAGCTTCGAGTTTCATTAACACAATCAGCCGGATCAAAGACTCCGGCAGCTTGGTATGTTCACGGATCGGAAAAGCAACGTTATCAAACACCGACATTTCACTGAACAAGGCCCCGCTTTGAAACAACATGCTCATGCGTTTACGCAGCTGGTACAACGCCCGGCGCGATAGTTGCGGAATGTCCTGACCGTCAAACAGTATCTTGCCACTGCTGGGCTTTAACTGACCGCCAATCAGCCGCAGTAACGTCGTTTTACCTATGCCACTGGGGCCCATAATGGCGGTGACTTTGCCACGGGCAAACTGCATATTCAGATCGCGGTAAATTACGCGCTCACCCCGGCTGAAGTTCAGTTGCTGTATATCAATCAGAATATCTGCCAAATTCACTCTCTTTGCCTGCCTGCAGGCTCACTCTCATTGGGACGCAATATACATACAACACTGTATGTTTTCAATCCAAGGTCCGGTTAAGCTGCAATATTGTAAACGTGTTGCCCGATAAAGTCGTTACAAAAAATCGTAACAAACTGTGCGAAAAATCGATGACTGCACACGAGCACAGCTTTTTTTGCAATTAATGGCAATAAGCAGGAAAATAACCGTTGATCGCCTCGTAACACTAAAGGAATTTGCTTTGTCGCCGCTATTATTAGCCATTATTTTTGTTGTGGTCGGCTTAATCTTATTAATCTGGAGTGCAGACCGTTTTGTATTTGGCGCCGCCTCTGTCGCTCGCACGGCGGGTATTTCTCCTATGGTTATTGGCCTAACCATTGTTGCCATGGGCTCATCAGCACCAGAAATGCTGGTTTCAGCCAGTGCCGCCTGGCAAGGCCGCATCGATACCTCTGTTGGTAATGCGCTGGGCTCCAACATCACCAATATTTTGTTGGTTATCGGTGCAGCCGCCTTACTTAAGCCCATTGCAGTGTCATCTTTAACGCTAAAACGTGAATACCCGCTGTTGGTGCTATGCACCGTGCTGGGTTACTACTTTATCTCAGACAACGCCTTAACCCGCACTGAAGGGATATTACTGCTGGTAGCCTTTGTTAGTTTTCTTTGTTTGCTGGTGTACTGGGGCAAACACGCCCGTACTGATGACCCACTGGTGGCTGAAATCAATGCCGAATTACCCGAGCCGGTGCCGCTGTTCAAAGCCATATTATGGGTAATCGCCGGTTTAGCCCTGCTGCTGGCCAGTTCTCAGTTGCTGGTGCACGGCGCCGTAACGATTGCCCGCTATGCCGGCCTTAGCGATCTCGTCATAGGCCTGACGATTATTGCTATTGGTACCAGCCTGCCGGAGTTGGCCGCCAGTGTCATTGGTATTTTAAAAGGTGAAGACGATTTAGCACTTGGCAATATTATTGGCTCTAACATTTTTAATATTCTCGCTGTACTCGGATTAGGCGCCGTTATTGGTCCGGCGAGTCTGGACCCTATGGCGGCAGGTCGTGATGGCTACGTTATGCTGGGTGCCACGCTGATGATGCTGTTAATGTCGTTGCGCTTAGGACGCATTCAACGCATTAACCGTGCTGAAGGCGCTATACTGCTGGCAGCTTTTGCCGGTTATCAGTATTTACTGTTCTACAGCCTTAACCGTTAACAGACAGAGACGTTATATGCACACCGATTTTAGAAGCCGCGCTGCCGAGGTACTGAAAATTGAAGCCGCAGCGGTTGCTCAGTTACAGCAGTATCTGGATGGCAGTTTTGATCTGGCTTGTCAGCTTATTTTAGACAGCAGAGGTAAAACCATTGTCACGGGCATGGGTAAATCGGGCCACATTGGCAGTAAAATTGCCGCCACTCTGGCCTCTACAGGTTCGCCGGCATTTTTTGTCCATCCTGGTGAAGCCAGCCATGGTGATTTGGGTATGCTGACCCGGGATGATGTTGTTATTGCTATTTCGAACTCCGGTGAAACAGCCGAAGTGTTAACCATAGTGCCAGTGATTAAACGCCTGGGCATAAAACTTATTGCCATGACCGGCAACCCGGCTTCTACCCTGGCTAAACTGGCCGATGCCCATCTTTGTGTCAAGGTAGAACAAGAAGCCTGTCCACTGGGCTTAGCCCCCACGGCCAGCACCACAGCAACGCTGGCGATGGGCGATGCCTTAGCGGTGTCTTTGTTGGATGCGCGTGGTTTCTCAGCTGACGATTTCGCCCTGTCACATCCTGGTGGCAGTCTGGGGCGTAAGCTGCTGCTGCGGCTTGAAGATATTATGCACCGTGGTGAAGAGCTGCCAGTGGTGCCCAGCAATGCCACGATCAAAGATGCCTTGCTGGAGATTTCGAAAAAAGGCTTGGGCATGACTGCGATTACCGCGCCAGATGGCCGCCTGGTCGGTATTTTTACCGATGGCGATTTACGCCGCTTACTGGATTTACGTATCGACATTCACAGCAGCCAGATTGCCGAAGTAATGACCCGAACCTGTATCACCGCTAATGCGCAGATGTTGGCAGCCGAAGCGCTGCAAATTATGCAGCAGAAAAAAATTAACGGTCTTATTATTGTCGATGAGCACAAATTCCCGGTTGGCGCGATGAATATGCATGACTTATTACGCGCCGGAGTAATGTAGATGTCCCTGTTTAGCCAGCTGTATCAAAATGTCAGCCAGCCATTGCTGCAGCGCGCCAGCCAGATAAAACTGCTGATTTGCGATGTTGATGGCGTATTTTCTGATGGCCGCATTTACCTGGGTAATAATGGCGAAGAGCTAAAAGCCTTTCACACCCGCGATGGCTACGGTATTAAAGCGCTGCGTCAGGCTGGCATAGAGGTCGCGGTAATTACCGGCCGTAATTCAGCCATAGTGCAGCAGCGTATGACAGCACTCAGTGTGCAATACATATATCAGGGCCAGGAAAATAAACTTGCCGCCTTTAATGAGTTGCTGCAAAAGTTGCAACTAAACGCCGCCAATGTTGCCTACATTGGCGATGACTTGGCCGACTGGCAGGTTATGCAGCACTGCGGTCTGGCGGTAGCAGTAAAAGACGCGCACCCTTATCTGGTTAAGCATGCCACCTATACTACCTGTTTAAATGGTGGCTTTGGCGCCGTCAGAGAACTGTGTGATTTACTGCTTATCAGTCAGCACAAATTTGGTTTGTTCGACGGAAGCAGCGCATGAGAAAACTGCTGACCCTGGTGGTCCTGGCATTAACCGCAACAGCACTTTACCTGTGGTTTGAACCGGCAGAGCTGACAGACCCGCTAAAGACCGATCAAGAGCTGTTGCCAGATTATGTCGCACAAAATGTCACCCGAAGGCTATACAACGCGGAGGGCTTGCTCGCTGACACTGTTAGTGCAGAGCGGCTAGAACATTTTGCTCAACTCGGTTTTACCCAGTTTGAACAACCTGTGTATACCCTGTACAACGCGCAGCAGCAGCCAAGCTGGCGTGCCAGCAGCCGCTATGCAGTGTGGTTCCCGCAGGATAAGATTATTCTGGAGCAGAAGGTACAAATTGTCAGTCAGCAACAAAACGAATTGATCCAACGTATTGAAACCGAGCAACTGGAAATGTTGTTTCCCAGCAATGCCTTGATTAATAATCACCCGGTTAGAATTCAGGGTCAGGGGTTTTATATTCTCGGCCGCGGTATTAATGCAGACCTGAAAAATAAAACCTTCCAGCTATTAAAGCATGACAAAACGGTATATCAGAATGAAAACTAAGCTTTTTTTAGCATTATGTTTTGGCTGCGCTAACCTTAGCGCCGCCCAACCAGACTACAGCCAGCAAATTCAAATAGACGCCGATCAACTGGTGTCGGTAGAGGAAAATATCCTCACCTACCGCTCTAATGTGCTGATAACACAAGGTTCTTTACAAATGAAAGCCGATCAACTGGAAATTGATGCCAGTGCCGGCAAAGGTAAAGAGGTGTATACCGCAACCGGCAGCCCGGTAAGTTACTCACAACAACTGGATAACGGCCAGCCGGTAACCGCTACGGCAGCGCAAATGCGTTACGAGCCATCCAGCCGAACCCTGACGCTGAGCGGTGATGCCGAACTGACACAAAGTGGCAGTGTAGTAAAAGCCTCGGTTATCCGCTATAACGTCGAGAAAAAGCAGCTCAGTGCAGAAAGTAACGACTCTAAGCGGGTCACTACCATTTTTACGCCAGAGGAAAAGAACAATCCATGAAGTTAGTCGCCTCACATCTGGCTAAAAGTTACAAAGGCCGGCAAGTTGTAAAGGATGTCAGCCTGTCGGTGAACGCCGGCCAGATTGTTGGCTTACTCGGCCCTAACGGCGCCGGTAAAACCACCACCTTTTACATGATTGTGGGTTTGGTGCCCTCTGATAAAGGCCATATCAGCCTTAATGAACAGGACATTACTTTCAGCCCAATTCATGAGCGGGCCCGTTGCGGTATCGGCTATTTGCCGCAGGAAAGCTCTATTTTCCGTAAGCTCAGCGTGTACGACAATTTATTGGCTATTTTACAAACCCGTAAAGACTTAAGCCGCACCCAACGGGAAGAAATTGCTGACGAGTTACTCGAAGAGTTTCATATCGGCCACATCAAACATAGCCTGGGCATGAGCTTATCCGGTGGCGAGCGGCGCCGGGTAGAAATTGCCCGCGCTCTGGCGGCTAATCCGGCGTTTATCCTGCTGGACGAACCCTTTGCCGGTGTTGACCCTATTTCAGTGTTGGACATTAAAAAAATTATCCAGCACCTGGCACAACGGGGTATTGGGGTACTGATTACCGACCACAATGTGCGTGAAACCCTTGATGTGTGTGAAATCGCCTACATTGTCAGTCATGGCGAACTGATTGCCTCTGGTGCACCACAAGAGGTACTGGCCAATCAGAAAGTACGCGATGTATACCTTGGCGAGCAATTCAGGCTATAGTTAGCAAAAAACAACAACAGCGTGTGATTCAGGAGAACGGTAGAAGTAGATGAAACCCTCTTTGCAACTTCGCTTAGGACAGCAGCTAACCATGACGCCACAATTGCAACAGGCTATTCGCTTGTTACAGTTGTCGACGATAGAGTTGCAACAGGAAATTCAGGAAGCCCTTGACGCTAACCCGTTGCTGGAAGCCGATGAGGAGTTTGACAGTTTCACCCCCGACGCCAAAAACAGCAGTGAGCCACAGGAGCATAGTGAGCAGCCGCAGGATGACAGCTTTGAACCGAGCGAGCCTGATAGTAGCGAGGCGATGACCGAGCAAAATATTCAGGAAGACTTACCGCTGGACAATAACTGGGATGATTTGGTTAGTGCAGAGCCGGTCAGTGCGGGGAGCGCCGGGAATCCGGATGACGATTATGTTTATCAGGGTGAAACCAGTGAAACCCTGCAGGACTATTTGCGCTGGCAAATGCAATTGACCCCCTTTTCTGACACCGATCGCGCCATCGCCGAGATTATCATTGAAGCCATCGACGATAATGGCTTACTAACCATCAGCTGCGAAGAGATTCTCGACTCACTCGGCTTGCCAGAGGTAGAAGCTGACGAAGTTGAAGCCGTGATCAAACGCATCCAGTTATTTGACCCTGTCGGCGTAGGTGCCCGTTCGGTACAGGAATGTTTGTTGGTGCAACTACGTCAATTCGATCCGGCCACCCCCTTCCTTTGTGAGGCGCAGAGCCTGATCCGAGACCACACTGAATTTTTAGCTAATCGTGACTTTCGTTCTTTGATGCGGGTGACTAAACTCAAAGAGGATGAACTGAAAGAAGTGATGCGGCTGATCCACAGTTTGAATCCAAGGCCAGGTGCTGACGTAATACGGCAAGAGCAGCAGTACGTGATCCCGGATGTCAGTGTAACAAAGGTGAAAGGTCGCTGGCAGGTTGAATTAAACCCGGACGCGATGCCCAAAGTACGCATTAACCAGCAGTATGCAGCGATGTCCAGAACAGCCCGAAATGCGTCAGACAGCCAGTTTATCCGCTCACATCTGCAGGAAGCTAAATGGTTCTTAAAGAGCCTTGAAAGCCGGAATGAAACACTATTAAAAGTGGCCAATTGTATTGTGCAACAACAGCAGGCGTTTTTTGAGCATGGTGAAGAAGCCATGAAGCCGATGGTGTTAAATGACGTTGCAGAAATGGTCGGCATGCATGAGTCGACTATTTCACGCGTCACTACCCAGAAATATATGCACACACCCAGAGGGATCTTTGAACTTAAATTCTTTTTTTCCAGTCATGTGAGTACAGAGAGTGGCGGTGAATGTTCGTCAACTGCCATCAGGGCGTTTATTAAAAAATTAGTGGCGGCGGAAAACCCGGCCAAACCGCTGAGTGACAGTAAGATGGCCGATATTTTGCTGGAGCAAGGAATTAACGTAGCACGACGCACCATTGCCAAATACCGTGAATCGCTGTTTATTCCACCGTCAAATCAACGCAAGACCTTGCTGTAAATAAGCCTAAAAGAAGGAATATGTCTATGCAAATCAACCTAACTGGTCGCCATGTTGAAATTACTGAAGCCTTAAAAGAATATGTGGACAGCAAGTTTGCTAAGCTGGAACGGCATTTTGATCATATAAACAATGTACATGTGATCCTAAACGTGGAAAAATTGAAACAGATTGCTGAAGCCAAACTCCACCTTAACGGCGGTGAAGTTTTTGCGGTTTCTGAAGATGAAAACATGTATGCCGCTATCGACCAGCTGATAGATAAACTCGATCGCCAGGTGATTAAGCATAAAGAGAAAATAGCCCGACACTAACCTGACATGATGAATCTAACTGCAATGCTTGCTGAGAACTGCACTAAAAGTGCAGTTCTTTTTAATAGCAAAAAACGGATCCTCGAGTATATCGCCGAGTTGGCGCATCAACAGCTGCCTGATATGACCGAGTACAGTATTCTTGAAGCCCTGATGACCCGGGAAAAGCTTGGCTCTACCGGCATCGGTGGTGGCATCGCTATACCGCACGGCAAGTTAAAGTCAGTAACCCAGCCGGTACTGGTTTTTGTTGTCAGTAAAGAGGCCATTCCCTTTGATGCAATAGACAATCAGCCGGTAGATATTTTTTGCGCTATTTTAATACCGGAAGAACAATGTCAGGCGCACCTTAGTACCCTAGCGGGTATCGCCAAGCTGTTAAGCCAAAAAGAGCTCACCAAAAAAATCCGCCATGCTCAGACCAACCACGAGTTATACCAGCTGTTGGTGGATTACAGCACAGTGGATACCGACAAATGAAGCTGCTGGTAGTCAGTGGTCGTTCCGGCTCAGGCAAATCTGTCGCGCTGAGAGTGATGGAAGACCTAGGCTACTATTGTGTCGACAATATTCCGGTTAATTTGCTGCCTACGCTGGCGACCACCGTTATGGGGCAGTATGAGCGTGTTGCCGTAAGCATAGACGTGCGAAACCTGCCACAGGACCCTAATGAGCTGTCTGAGATTTTGTCTTACCTGCCACGCAAACTCGAGCTGACCATTCTTTACCTGGATGCGGATCACGCCAGCTTAATTAAGCGCTTTAGCGAAACACGCCGGTTACACCCGTTGTCGCATCAGGCCATGTCACTGGATGAAGCTATACAGCGTGAGCAGCAGTTGTTAGACCCTATCGCCAGCCGGGCAGATCTCTATATCGATACCACCGACTTAAACGTGCATCAATTAGCCGAGCAACTGCGTGAGCGCATTTTGGGCCAAAAATCCGGCCGTCTGGTGATTTTGTTTGAATCTTTTGGCTTTAAATACGGTATCCCGAAAGATGCCGACTTTGTCTTTGATGCCCGCTTTTTACCTAACCCACATTGGGAGCCCGATCTAAAACCCCTTACCGGGCTTGACCAACCGGTGAGAGATTATCTGGCGGCACAGCCTGTTGTCGCAAAATACATCTGGCAAATTAACAGCTTTATCAGCACCTGGCTGCCACAGCTGGAGCGTAATAACCGCAGTTATCTGACCATTGCTATTGGTTGCACTGGCGGCCAGCATCGCTCTGTGTATATGGTGGAAAGCCTGGTGGAAAGTTATCGCAGTTCTCGCGACGACGTGCAGGTTCGTCACCGGGAGCTGGCGCGTCATCACAAGGCGTAACTCATGCAATGTCGTCAAACCGTCACTATCGTTAATCAACTCGGCTTACACGCCCGCGCTGCAACTAAACTGGCACAACTATGTCAGCAGTTTCAGGCAAAAATAGAGCTGGTACAAGATGACAAAACGGCTGACGCCAGCAGTGTATTGGCGCTGTTAATGCTGGCCAGTAGTAAAGGAAAAACGCTGGAAGTCTGTACCCAGGGCGATGACGCTGAACAGGCGCTTATCGCCGTGGTCGATTTAATCAATAACGGTTTTGACGAGCAATAAGTAAACTCCCTAAACCCGCGCTATGGCAAAGGTTTACGGCCATGCTGCTTACTTTGCGCCGGCGCTATATTATCCAGCCCTTTGGTTTTAGTTATCGCTTTTAATTTGTGGTGCAGTGCTGTCTTTATCAGCATATGTGCACTTATCGGCGCTGTGATAAGCAAAAAGATGGTGATCAACAGCTCATGCACACTGACGCCGCCTGACAAGCTAAAAAAGAAAATTGACCCCAACAAAATGCCCCCCATACCCAGGGTGGTTGCTTTGGTTGGCCCATGCAGCCGCATAAAAAAGTCAGGCATGCGCGTTAAACCAATAGAACCGATTAATACGAAGCTGCCACCCAGTAACAGAAAAAATGCCACGGCCCACTCAATCCAGTTTTGCATAACTGCTCCTATTCGATAATATCGCCACGCAGCAAGAACTTACATACCGCCACGGTACTGACAAAGCCCAACATCGCAATCAGCAAAGCAGCCTCAAAATACAGCGGTGATCCCATCAGCAAACCGTACAGAATAATCAGCGCTATGCTGTTGATATACATGGTATCCAGCGCCAGAATGCGGTCTGGCAAACTAGGCCCCCGTAGCAGGCGCCATAAATTCAACAGTAATGCTACGCTAATCATGGCGAACACCAGCATGATGACATTATTTAGCATTGAAAAATCTCCTTCAGCGGTGCTTCATAACGCTGTTTGATCTCGGCAATCAGCTGCGCCTCATCTTTCAGGTTCAGCACATGGATCAGCAGCCAGCGTTGCGGTAGTGGCTCGCCTTCAGGCAGTTGCTCAACACTGGGGTAAATTTCAGCGCTGACCGTACCCGGCGTCATCGACACCGTACTGGCTAAAATAGTAATGGGCAATTCATGCTGCAAATCCAACGGCACTTTGACAAAGGCCGGGTTTAACCGCTGCTTTGGCCCCAGTATCAACACTGCAACTTGGGCATTGGCTGTTACGATGTCACCAAACACCCGCAAAATATAACGCAGTGCAAGTAATGGGCGTTCAATCAATGGCTGAGGGTCACGAAATCGCAACGTGAGTAATGGAATAATGATTGCCAGTATCAGGCCAAAAAACACGTGCACTGCTTCAATGCTCTGGTTCAACAGTAACCAGACCAGAAACAACAACACACTGCGATAAGGCGTCGGCAACCAGCGAAACTTTGGCTTAAACCTCATGGTGTGACCTCCTGGCCTAAAATCAATTGTACCGACGTCTTAGTGTCATACAGTTGCGCCGCTGCCTGCATCGACAACTCAGTCAGCGGGCCTGCAAAAATCACCAGCAATGGGCTGGCTAACAATAACCAGCACACCGCAAACACCTGCAACGGCTTGGCGGTTTCAGCCACAGTATCAGTGCCGCTGATCCGCCAAAATAAGGTACTGCCGGCACGGGATAAGCCGACAATCACCACTAAACTGCTGACCAGCACCAGGGCCCAAAACCAGAGCCGGCTGCTCGGGTCAGTTACGGACTGCAGCAACATCACTTTACCGACAAAGCCAGATAGTGGCGGCAAACCGGCGACACTCAGTGCACCTACCATAAACATCATGCCCAGCAGCACCGGCTGCACCACTTTACGCCCGGAGACCAACCTGTCAGCCGCTTTACCGCGCTGGTTTGCGATCAGATCCGCGATTAAAAACAGCGCTGCCGTTACCAGCGTAGAGTGCACGGTATAATACAAGGCCGCAGCGGCGGCCTGCTGGGTTTGTAATGCAACCAGACTCACCAGAGTACCTACGGACAGCAGTACCAGATTCGCGACCAGTTTACGAAAATCCTGGCTGGCCATAACACCAATAGCGCCCAGAGCAATAGTGGCTAAACCGGCCGGCAGTAGCCAGTCTGCGGCAATCCCCGACAGCTCTCCAGCCTCGTTGCCAAAAATGGTGGTATACACCCGCAGCAGCGCATAAACGCCAATCTTGGTCATCACGGCAAACAGCGCCGCAACCGGTGCCGAAGCTGAAGCATAGGTTGCCGGTAACCAGAATTGTAACGGTAACACAGCAGCCTTCAGCGCAAATACGATCATCAACATCAGGGCGCCGGATTTAACCAGCATCAGGTCAGACGCCGGCAGCTGCGCCACTTTTTGCGCCATATCCACAATATTTAAGGTGCCGGTTGTACCGTACAACACCGCCAACGAGATAAGAAAGATGGCCGAGCCCGTCAGGTTTAGCACGACATAATGCACAGCGGCTTTCGTTTTGTTCTTGCCTCCGGCATGAATTAACAACGCGTAAGAGGCAATCAGTAATACCTCAAAGAACACAAACAGGTTAAATAAATCACCCGTTAGAAAAGCGCCGTTAATACCCATCACCTGGAACTGGAATAGTGGATGAAAAAACGAGCCTTTTTCATCTTCACCGGCACTGCCATAACAAATGGCGCCCAATGCCAGGAATGATGTTAAACATACCAGCACCACCGACAAGGTATCTGCGACCAGAATAATACCGAAAGGCGCCTGCCAGTTACCGATAGCGTAATGCAGCTGCCCCTGCTGTTGCACCTGCATGAGTAACAGCACTACCAGCATCAGCTGAATAGCGCTGGATATCATACTGACCCAACGACGCCGGTTTGGTGAATAATGGATCGGCGGCAGCATAATGAGCAGCGCGGTAAACATCGGCAACAGCACCGGTGCCGTAATTAAATGCCACATCAACGGCTCTCCTTTTTAACTGCATCGGCATCAGGCAATTTGCCATCAACATGGTCATTACCTAAATCTGCCCGCGCCCGTATCGCTAAAATCACCAAAAACGCGGTCATGGCAAAGCCAATCACGATGGCGGTCAACACTAAGGCTTGCGGCAGAGGATCAGCGTATTGCTCACTGGTGCCCAGTACCGCGGCGCCACGCAACGTTAAGCGGCCTGAAGCAAAAATAAACAGGTTTACCGCATAAGACAGCATGGTCAGCCCCAGCATGACCGGGAAAGTACGGCCTCGCAGCATGAGGAAAATGCCGCAGGCGCTTAAAAAGCCAACACAACAGGCAAACAGGGTTTCCATCAGATGGTCTCCTTATGCACCGGCCGGTGCGCTGTGGTCATTTTGCCCAGGCTCGCCAGGATCAGTAAGGTAGAGCCTACTACGGTGACATAAACACCCAGATCAAACGCCATGGCGCTGGCAAGTTCAATTTTGCCCAAAAACGGAATATCGAAATAATCAAACCATGAGGTTAAAAACGGCCGGTTAAACAGCCAGCTGGCTACGCCGGTAAGCAGCGCAATCATCAGACCTACCGCGACCACACGCTGATACTCAACGTTCATACGAGCTTTAACCCAGTCTACCCCTTGCGCAATATACTGCAGGATAATCGCCACCGCAGTGACTAAGCCGGCAATAAAGCCGCCGCCCGGTAAGTTATGGCCACGGAAGAAGATGTAGATCGACACCATGATGGCCAGTGGCAACAAGCTTTGTGACACGGTGGACAGCAACAGCGAATGACGCTCCAATGCCCAGGGCCGCCCCTCACCATCGCTGCTGGGTTTAAACAGCGGTATGCGGGTCAGCAGTTTAAAAATACCCAGTGAGGCAATGCCCAATACAGCGATCTCGCCCATGGTATCAAAGCCGCGAAAGTCCACCAGGATCACATTAACCACGTTAGTGCCGCCGCCGCCAATTTTGGCATTGGCAATAAAATAATCAGAAATCGTATTAAAGGGCCGTGTCATTAATGCATAACTTAAACTGCCAATGATCACCCCGACCATGCTGGCAATACTTAAGTCACGCACCACCCGCGATGATTCCGATTGCTTTGGCGTTTTATGCGGCAGGAAAAACAGCGCCAGCATCAGCAAAATAATGGTCACCACCTCAACCGACAACTGGGTAAGCGCTAAATCAGGCGCAGAAAAACGGGTAAAGGCGATAGACACCATCAGCCCGACCACGGAAATCATCAGCAGGGCGACGACACGTTTACGGTGCCACAGCACGGTAGCAAAAGCGGCGATCAGTAGCATCACAGCACCCGTGGCGTTAACAGCGTCTATTGGCAGCTCTTCTCGCCCGCCCCACAAGGTAACCAGGTCGGTCAAGGGTAAGCCGGCTAAAATCACAAAGCTGAGCAACGTCAATGTCATGTAGCGCTGTAGCGAGCCACTGTCCAGCCATTGGTAAAGACGGCCACAACGCTCAGCAAAGCGTTTTACTGAGCGCTCAAAGCTGTTCAGTGCGTCAACATCTGGCAGCGTATTTTGGAAATCAAATAAGTGCTTGCGGTTAACATAAATTACGATCCCCCCCACCAACGCCAGCGCACTCATAAATAATGGCAGGTTAAAACCATGCCAAATCGCCAGGCTATAGCTTGGCACATCGCCTGGTAACACCGCAGCAGAAGCGGCCTGTAACAAATCACCAATCAGATAGCCAGGAAACAGACCGACCAAAATACACAATGCAACCAGCACTTCAACCGGCACGCGCATATAACGTGGCGGCTCATGCGGCGTTTTGGTTAAGCCCTTGGGCTGACCATTAAAAAATACATCATGGATAAAGCGCATTGAGTAGGCCACAGAGAACACTGCCGCCACAGTTGCCAGTACAGGTACTACCCAAGACAGCGAGCCCAACAAATGTTGGTGTAACGTCTCGGCAAAGAACATCTCTTTCGATAAGAACCCATTAAGCAGCGGCACCCCAGCCATGGCCGCAGCAGCCACCATCGCCAGCGTAGCGGTGATCGGCATAAACTGCCATAAACCGTTAAGCTTACGCATATCACGCGAGCCGGTTTCATGGTCAATAATACCGGCAGCCATAAACAACGACGCTTTAAAAGTGGCATGGTTAATAATGTGAAATAAGCCGGCAACAGCAGCTAAATCGGTGCCCATACCGAATAGTAACGTGATCAAACCCAGGTGGCTGATAGTGGAATAGGCCAACAGGCCTTTTAAGTCATGCTTAAACAGCGCCAAATAAGCACCGAGCAACAAGGTAGCAAGGCCCGTTACGCTCACTAACACAAACCACAGGTCGGTGCCGGACAAGGCCGGGTAAAATCGCGCTAGTAAAAAAATACCGGCTTTTACCATAGTAGCCGAGTGTAAGTAAGCACTTACCGGCGTAGGTGCAGCCATGGCGTTGGGTAACCAGAAATGAAACGGAAATTGCGCCGACTTGGTGAAGCACCCCAGCAAAAACAGCACCAAAATCACCGGATACCAAGCATGTTGTTGTATCAGCTCAGCACTGGCCAGCACCTGTTGTAAATCGTAGCTGCCCACGACCTGGCCTATGAGTAAAAATGCTGCTAACAACGCCAATCCACCGGCACCGGTTACCGTAAGTGCCATCCGGGCACCGCGCCGGGCCTCTGCTTTGTGCCACCAGAAGCTGATCAGTAAAAAAGAGCTGATACTGGTTAGTTCCCAGAACAGCCACAGTTGCAGTAAATTACCCGACAACACTATGCCCAGCATGGCTGTCATAAACAGCATTAAATAGGCGTAAAACCGCGGCATCGAGTCGCGTTCAGACAAGTAATAACGTGCATACAAGATAATCAGCAAGCCAATGCCTAAAATAAGCAAGCCAAACATAAAGGCCAGGCCATCGAGAATAATGGTAATGTCCAGCCCCAGCAGCGGGATCCAAGACAGGAAAAATCTGATACTGCCGCCGTCTAAAATGGTACTGCTGTGATAAAGCAACAGCATCAGGGCAACAGAAGGCGGAATGGCTGTTGCCAGAGCGCAGGCACTGCGGCTCCAGCGGGCCGTCAGTACGGGAACCAGGCTTCCCAGTAGCGGCAGAAGTAAAATCCACAAGAGTGTCATAGCTGTCGCATATCCTTTTCTAGGTTAACCTTACCGGCCCTCAGCCCGCCGTCTTAATGCCGATGATTAAGTCGTTGATGTGCATAGGCAGTGAACCAAGCATAGAAGACAGAGTGCCTTTGCTACAATGGGTGGGCTGAAAATCAGTTTGTCGGGTGTTAATCTTTCTGGTTTTTCTGCAATATTTATACCGGTATCTGGCAAAAATGTCTATTAACAGTACGTCATTCATAGACTTAACCCGCAGTACTTTGCCGTAAAAAACGTCTTGTTTAACGCAAACAACTAAGTTTGCTAACAGCCGGAACAGCACACAGGAGCAACCTGATGAACACCAGAACTGAGCACGACAGCATGGGGGCATTAGAAGTCCCGGCATCCGCACTGTATCAGGCGCAAACTGAACGCGCCCGGCAAAACTTTCGCTTAAGCCCGTTAAAACTGCCGCAGCGTTTTATTCAGGCCTTGTTACTGCAAAAACAATCTGCAGCGGTGGCAAACCGACAGCTGGGGGTGCTTGCACCTTCTTTGGCGGATGCCATTATTCACGCGGCACAAAATCAGCTGGCGCAAACCGATATGCAACACTACCCGCTGGATGTGTTTCAGACCGGCTCGGCGACCAGCAGCAACATGAATGTTAACGAAGTACTGGCCACACTGGCCAGCCGTGAATTGGGCGGCCGTGTCAGCCCCAACGATCATGTTAATCTGGGCCAAAGCAGTAATGACAGCATACCCACAGCTATTCATATCAGTGCCTGCCTGGCACTGGAGCAGCAGCTGCTGCCAGCACTGCAACGGTTACAACGCACGTTGACGGAAAAAAGCCAGCAAATTGGTCATATCGTCAAAACGGGGCGCACCCATCTGATGGATGCCATGCCCGTTACCTTTGCCCAGGTACTTGGTGGCTGGCAAGCCCAACTGGCGGCGGCAGAGCAGGGATTGTTAACGCAACAGCACAACCTGCAGCAACTGGCCCAGGGCGGCACTGCCGTTGGCACTGGCGTTAACGCAGCGCCCGGCTTTGCTTTGCTATTTTGTCAGGAACTGTCAGCACTGACCGGCCAACCGTTTCGCCCGGCAAATAACTATTTCAGCGCCATTGGTAGCCAGGATACCGCAGTTGCCACTTCGGGAGCATTAAAGGTGTTAGCGGTAAGCCTGATGAAACTGTGTAATGACTTACGCTGGATGAACTCCGGCCCCCTGGCGGGTCTGGCAGAAATCAGTTTACCGGCGCTGCAGCCAGGCTCGTCCATTATGCCGGGCAAAGTAAATCCGGTGATCCCGGAGGCGGTTGCTATGTTGTGTGCTCAGGTGATCGGTAATGACGCCAGCATCACTATTGCCGGCCAAAGCGGCAACTTTGAACTGAATGTGATGTTACCGCTGGTGGCGTATAACCTGCTGCAAAGCATAGAGCTACTCGCCAATGGCTGTAACGCCCTGGCCGGGCAGGCGATTGCCGGCTTTAGCGTCAATGAAGCCAACATTGCCAAAGCGCTGGCACTTAACCCTGTGTTGGTCACTGCGCTTAATCCATTGATTGGCTACAGCAAAGCGGCCGACATTGCCAAACAAGCCTACCAACAGCAGCGGCCAATACTGGACGTTGCACAAGAGCATACCGGCTATAGCCGCACCGAGCTTGAAGCCCTGCTTAACCCGGCAAAACTGGCCAATGGCGGGGTAATCACCTGAGCGAGCGTTTATACAGTGGCATTGAATATTCAACGCTACTTCTTTTAACGTTTTAATAAATATTCATTGCGCTTTATAGCGATTTTATCGTTATAATCCTGCCTTTGTTTTTACATCAACATAACAATAAGGAAGCTGTACTATGGAGAATAATATAACCAGCCCGGCGCAACCCCGGGTAGGTAAGGTCGCATTCAGCGGTCAGGCCGGTGAGTTTTTTGGTATCTGGATCGTTAACCTGCTGCTCAGTATCGTTACGCTGGGCATCTACAGTGCCTGGGCCAAAGTACGTACAAATCAGTATTTTTATGGCCATACCCGCATTGATCACCAGCCGTTTCGTTATCTGGCCAGTCCATTACAAATTTTAAAAGGCCGTATTATTGCCGTTATTATCTTTGCGCTGTTTTTCGCCCTTTCTTCTTTATCACCACAAGCCGCCTTACTGCTGGCACTGCCGTTTATGCTGCTGTCTCCCTGGCTGATTGTTCAAAGCATGAAATTTAACATGCGTATGACCAGTTACCGTAATGTGCGCTTTGCCTTTCATGGTAACTACCTGGGCGCATTAAAGTACTTTGTGCTCTTGCCGCTGCTGTCGGTCTTTACACTGTATCTCGCCATGCCGTGGGCACTGAAAAAAATAGACCAGTATCTGTGCAGCAACATCAGTTTTGGTGGTGAAAAGCTGCAAGTGAATACCGACACCAGCTCATACTATATTGCCGCCCTGGTTGCCTTTGCCGCCATTATGGGTCTGGCGATTGTTATTGGTATCGTCGCTGCGATTATCGGGGGTATCGCTGCAGCGACTGCTGGAGATAGCATTGACAGTACAGCAGGTCGTGGCGCTGTTGCATTAATGATCACAGTTGTGATGTTCGCTTTATACTTCGTTGGTTTCGCACTAAGCGGTGCTATTTACCAAAGTATGATCCGTAACCACCTGTTTGAGCGCACTGAACTACCGGGCGTGGCCAAATTTAAGTCAGAAATGCAGGTTATTCCGTATGCCTGGCTGATCTTATCTAACCTGTTAGCCATTATTGTCACCTTGGGCCTGGCCTACCCCTGGACCAAGATCCGCAAAGCAGCCTATCTGGCCAGTGTGACGACCGTTGCGGTTTATCCGGCGATCGACAGCCTGGTTGACGAAGTGCAACAAGACAGCAACGCCTTTGGTGAGGAAGCCGCAGGCCTGTTTGACGTCGATGTGTCACTGGCATAATGCATAACACAACCTTTGTTCAGGGCCAGTTCCAGTTTGCCGGCAGCAGCACGCTACATGCTGCCGAGGCTGAACTTAGCCCGCAGGGCATGCTGCTTATCCGCAGCAGCGATAACAAAACGCTGCTGGCGCAGGCCGGCACGGCCGACTACCGCTTTGGCAGTGCCGTGCCTGGCCTGGCGGTAGAGCTGCGTTTGCGTGACGGTGCTGTTTTTGTGCCAAGCGATAACCGTTATCGCTGGCCGCGGTTGTCTAAACGCAGCGCACTGGCAGAGCGGCTGGAAAGCCACAAACTGTCTATTGTAGCGGCACTGCTGCTCTCGCCTTTGCTGCTGTGGTGGATCATTGTCGATTTAATGCCAATGCTGGCCAGCGCTGCCGTACCACTGGTACCTGACAGTGTGAAGCAGCAAATGGGGCGACAAACCTTTTACAGTTTGCAAAAAACCACCTTAGAACCGACTGAGTTACCCGCAGAGCAGCAAGCCATGGTGCGCTACCACTGGCAAATGGCGTTAAACCAGCTGTCATTGGAGCAACGTCAGTATCAGTTGCATTTGTTTAAGTCAGACTTTTTCGGCGCCAATGCTTTTGCGTTGCCCGATGGTACTGTGGTGATTACCGATCAGCTGGTCAGCCTGCTACAAGACCAACCTGATGCCATTTTAGCGGTATTGCTGCACGAAATTGGCCATGTCGAAGGCCAGCACAGCGTGCGGTTAATCGCCCAGTCACTGGGTGCCACACTGGTGATCGGTATTGTGTTTGGCAACCCGGAGGGCGTGGCCGATTTGTTGCTAGGCTCTGGCTCTGTGCTGCTGCAAAATGCCTTTTCGCGCGATATGGAGCGCGAGGCCGACCAGTTTGCTATTGCTAAACTGACCGCGCTGGGTAAATCGCCGCAGGCCTTTGCCGATGCCATGGCAGCCTTACTTGCCAGCCATGGCGATGATGGCGAGCAAAACAGCGCACTGTTGAAGTATCTTAGCACCCACCCCGACACGCGCGAGCGTATCGAACAGGCTACAGCCAACTAACCTTGAAGCGGCGCCACTTACCCTGGCGCCGTTTTGTTGTTAGCCAGTTTATTGTTATAGTTCAGCAAAATTCAAACAGGGATCCACCGTTATGTTTCGTGTTGCCAGCCTGGCGAGTGCCATCTTAAGTTGTAGCTTAACTGCCGCTCCTGTGGTCGTGTCTGATATCAAGGGTTATGGCTTTGACAGCCATCGCCAGCTGCAGCAGTTCAGTGTGCTGGTGTTTGACGATGAAAGCGGCAAAGTGCTGGCACGGGGTGATAACAGCCTGTTAGCACAATACCCCGATGCAAAGCAGCTTAGCGGTCAGGGCAAAACCCTGTTACCCGGTTTAATTGACGGCCACGGCCATGTGCTGGGGCTGGGGCAAAACCTGGCGCAGGTAGAACTGCGTGGCAGCCAAAGTGAGCAAGAAGCGGTAGCGCGCGTAGCAGCATTTGCTAACGCTAACAAAGACGCGCCCTGGATTGTTGGCCGGGGCTGGAACCAGGTACTGTGGCCGACCAATAGCTTTCCCAGCAGCGCCAGCCTGGATGAAGCCATTAGCAATAAACCGGTTTATTTAGAGCGTATCGACGCGCACGCCGGATGGGCCAACAGTAAAGCTCTGGCGCTGGCCGGTATAACCAAAGACAGCATAGATCCACCGGGCGGCGAGATAGTGCGCGATGCCAAAGGCAACCCCACCGGCGTGTTAATTGATAATGCCATGCTGCTGGTTGAGCAGCATATCCCCACGCCAGATAACGCCGCTAAAGTGCGCGCGCTGAACGCTGCTTTTGACCACCTGCTGGCACTGGGTATTACCAGTGTGCACGATGCCGGCGTTGATACCGATACTGTCAAGCTGTATCAGCAACTGGCGGCTGAGCGAAAACTACCGATGCGTATTTACCCTATGCTGTCGGCACGCGACCCACAGCTGCCAGACTGGCTCAAGGCCGGCATTATCGATGACCCAGAGGATTTTTTAGATATCCGCTCAGTAAAAATCTACGGTGACGGCGCCCTGGGTAGCCGTGGCGCAGCGTTAATTGAGCCTTACAGCGACCAGCCCGGCCAAAAAGGCTTATTGGTCACCCAGCCGGATCAGCTAACACAAATTATGCAAATGACAATAGCCGCCGGTTTTCAAACCAATGTGCACGCGATTGGCGATTTAGCCAACCGGCTGGTGCTGGATCGCTTTGAGCAGCTGGTGCCGGCAGAGCAACGCGCTGCCAGCCGCCACCGCATCGAACATGCGCAAATTGTCTCGCCGAAAGATATCCCGCGCTTTGCTAAACTGCATGTGCTGCCGGCGATGCAGGCCGTGCACGCCACCTCGGATAAAAATATGGCTGGCGACCGCTTAGGTGTCGCACGGTTACGCGGTGCCTACGCCTGGCGCAGTTTTATTGATCAGGGTAGCATTATTGTCGGCGGCTCTGACTTTCCGGTAGAACTGGCCAACGCCTTTCACGGTATTCATGCCTCAGTCACCCGCCAAAGCCAGGATAATCAGCCGGTAGGTGGCTGGCTGCCCGAACAAAAGCTCAGCCTAACTGAAGCACTACGCTCTTTTACCGTCGATGCCGCTTATGGTGCCTTTCAGGATGACAGCATGGGGACTTTAGCCCCCGGCAGCTGGGCCGATTTTATTATTATCGACCGCGATATTTACACGATTCCGTCTGAGCAGCTATGGCGGGTAGAAGTTGAGCAAACCTTTGTTAACGGCAAACAGGTATTTGCGAAATGATCAGCCAAAAATGGAGCAAGCTTGTCCGCTCCTTACAGCAGAAAAAGTACCGCAAAGCCGAGCAGCTTTTTTTTGTCGAAGGCGAAAAGGCGGTGCTGGAACTGCTGGCGTCCGGCTGGCAGGTTGAGGCGGTATTTGCCACCGATACCTTCTTACAGCGCTACCCGCAGCAAGTAAAAGCCGCGGCACTGGTGCAGCCCTGCAGTGCCGACGAGCTGGTAAAAGTGGGTACTTTTTCCAGCAATGACGCTGCATTGGCCGTGGTAAAAATGCCGGCACCAAGCGATTTTGTGCCACCGAGTCACGGCTTTGTGCTGGTGCTGGATCAGATCAATGACCCGGGTAATCTGGGTACCATCATCCGCATTGCCGACTGGTATGGCATCAAGCATATTATTTGCTCGCCCGACACCGCAGACGGCTACAACCCCAAAGTCATTGCCGCCGCTAAAGGCTCTTTTTTGCGCGTACAACTGCATTACCAACCACTGCGGCCGCTGCTGGCTAAGGCTACCCTGCCGGTGTATGGCGCTTATTTGGGCGGTGAGTCGGTGCATCAGTTAAAACTCAGTGCTAACGGTGGCTTTATCGTGTTGGGTAACGAAGCTAATGGCATCAGCTCTGAGCTGGAGCAGGTAATTAACCGGAAAATCACTATACCTGCCTTTGGTGATGCAGAGTCACTGAATGTCGGCATCGCCGCAGCCGTGATTTGTGATAACCTAATGCGTTTAAGTAACGCCTAATATCTCTATCGGTGATCTTATGACCTTTGCCAGTATCGACAGTAAAATTGGTAATACCCGTTTAGTGAAACTGCAGCGTATGGCAGCGCATACCAACAGCACTGTGTTGCTTAAGCTGGAAGGCGATAACCCGGCAGGCTCAGTAAAAGATAGGCCAGCGCTGAATATGATCGTGCAGGCTGAGAAGCGCGGTACGATTAAACCCGGCGATCGCATTATTGAAGCCACCAGCGGCAATACAGGTATAGCGCTGGCGATGGCGGCGGCGATTAAAGGCTACAAGATGACGCTAATTATGCCGGATAACGCCACCGAAGAGCGTAAAAGCGGCATGCGCGCTTATGGCGCTGAACTGATTTTAGTGACTAAAGAACAAGGTATGGAAGGCGCCCGCGATCTCGCTTTGCAGATGCAGGCCGATGGTAAAGGCATAGTGCTGGATCAGTTTAACAACCCGGACAACCCGGCAGCGCATTATGCCAGCACCGGGCCAGAAATCTGGCAGCAAAGTCAGCAGCAAATCACCCATTTTGTTAGCAGCATGGGCACTACCGGCACCATTATGGGCGTATCACGCTATTTAAAAGAACAAAACAGCGCCATTCAGATTGTCGGCCTGCAACCGGCTGAAGGGGCCAGTATCCCCGGCATTCGCCGCTGGCCTGAGGCCTATTTACCGGGCTTTTTCGATAAAAGCCGGGTTGATCAGATCATTGATATTGCCCAGGACGATGCGCTCACCGCCATGCGCCGTCTGGCGCGGGAAGAAGGCATTTTTGCCGGTGTCAGCTCAGGCGGTGCCGTGCATGCCGCCGTTAAACTGGCTGAACAACATGAGAATGCCGTTATCGTGGCGATTATTTGCGACCGCGGCGATCGTTATCTGTCATCCGGCATATACTGAGCACTAAAGCGCCACTCAACCGGCGAACTCCCTTTTAACAGGAGAGCACTGGATGGCACAACAACAAGGCTTTATTCTGGCTATTCTGGCCGTGACAGTGGCACTGTTTTTATCCGGCCGCTGGCGCCATGATGTGGTTGCCGGCATAGCGCTGATGGCTACCCTGCTGTGTGGCCTTATCACCCCACAACAGGCCTTTTCCGGTTTAGCCCACCCGGCGGTGGTAACGGTCGCTTGCGTGTTAATTCTCAGTGCTGCCTTGCAACGCACCGGCGCGGTAGACGCCTTAACCCGCCGGGTAATGCCTGCCAAGGCCGGCCGCACTATCAGTATATTAGTCCTGGTGTCGCTGGGCGCGGCGCTATCCGCCTTTATGAATAACGTTGGCGCCATGGCGCTGCTGATGCCGGTGGCAATACAACTGGCTAGACGGCTCGAGCTCAGCGCGGGCCAGATACTGATGCCCTTAGCCTTTGGTACCATTTTAGGCGGCATGACAACCCTTATCGGCACCCCGCCGAATTTAATCGTGTCAGGCTTTCGCAGCGACAGTGTCGCAGCCGGCTTTAGTATGTTTGATTTTAGCCTGGTGGGTATCCCGGTGGCACTGACAGGCATCATGCTGGTGTCTCTGCTCGGCCGCTATCTGGTGCCCGCACGGAAAACACCGAACGGTGATGGCTTTGAATCCGGCGCTTACATTACCGAGGTGCGGGTAAACAGCAACAGCAAGGTGGCGGGTAAAAGTATCCTTCAGATTGAGCGCGAAGCCGCCGAAATAGACGCGCAGATTATCGGTCTAGTCAGAAAAGACATCCGCTTAATTGCCGCTAACCCACATCGCAAAGTACTGGCCGATGATATTCTGCTGATTGAAGCAGAAGCCGCTGCCCTGACCGAGCTGTTAGCCTTATTCGATTTAACGCTGGAAGAAGCGGTTGACCTCAATAGCAAGAACGCTGTTGCCGCGCAGGACACCGACGCTAAAGATACCCCGGCTAACGACAATAACCCCAACGATAATAATGCCGAGATCACGCTAGGTGAGCTGGTGGTGTTACCCGGCTCACCACTGAGTGGGCGCTCGGCCAGTGATTTAATGCTGCGCACCCGTTATGGCCTAAATTTATTGGCACTGTCACGCCAGGGCCAGCAATCGGTTAAACGACTGCGCAAAGTGGCACTGCGCTCTGGTGATTTACTGCTTTTGCAAGGCCCGGCTGAGGCTATCGCTGAATTTGCCGCCGACAACAACTGCGTGCCTTTGGCTGAGCGTGAGCTACGCATCCCTAATCGTAAAAAGGCCTGGCAGGCCGGTCTTATTATGTTAGGTGCGGTGGTGTGCTCGGCTACAGGCTTGCTGCCGGCGGCAGTGGCGTTTAGCCTGGCGGTGCTGGTTTCGATGTTGCTACAAACCCTGCCTGTTAGCAGCGTCTATCAAGCCATCGACTGGCCAGTCATTATGTTACTCGCCGCTCTGCTGCCAGTTGCCGGCGCTATGGCCTCAACCGGGGCTGCCGATCTGATTGCGGTGTTTGTACTGCAAAACCTGGCACAGGACAGTGCGATTATTGCGCTGGTATTGATTTTGCTGATCACCATGCTGCTATCCGATGTAATGAACAATGCCGCAACAGCGGCAGTGATGTGCCCTATTGCGATAAGTACTGCTGCCGCGCTGCAGGTTAATACCGATACCTTTTTAATGGCGGTGGCGATTGGTGCATCCTGCGCGTTTCTTACCCCCATCGGGCATCAGAATAACACGCTCATTCTGGGTCCCGGGGGCTTTCGCTTTGGCGATTACTGGAAGCTGGGCCTGCCGCTGGAGCTGCTGATCACCTTGCTGGCCATTCCACTGCTGCTGCTCGCCTGGCCACTTTAGTTCAGCTGTTGTAGCTTGCTTTTGCCTCCTGCACTTGGCATAGTGCACAAAACCCAAACAGGTCAGACCACAATGAGTCAGATAAAACCAAATAAACTGCAGCGTATTGTCAGTAAATGCTATCAGCTTCCCCGCTTTTTGCAGGCTTTTGCCTTAAGCACAGTATTTGGCCGGGTAATTAAGTTTGCCGGTACCGCTGGTGTTGAAGTGCTGGAATTAAAAGGCCAGCGCGCCGTATTGCGGCTGAAAAACCGCAAGAAGGCACAAAATCATATCGGGTCGGTACACGCTGCTGCTACAGGCTTGCTGGCCGAGTCGGCCACTGGTTTTTTACTCGGCATTCACCTGCCTGATAGTAAGCTGCCGCTGCTAAAACAAATGCAGATTGATTATATTAAGCGCTCCAGCGGTGATTTAACTGCTGTGGCCACCTTAACGGCTGAGCAAATCGCCGCCATGCATAATGAAGACAAAGGCGAAGTCACCGTCGCGGTAACCATTACCGACAGCGCCGGTATTGAACCGGTTAACGCTAAAATGACCTGGGCCTGGATCCCGAAAAAGCGCTGACGCTACCGCCAGCGCGTAAAGAATGGCCGTTACTGTCTGTCGGTTAGCTGGTAGTCCGCTGCCGGGCTAAATACGCTATCATGCACCAGCTCTTCCTTCAGATAGGTGATGTCGTACAAATAGTGGAACATCGGCTTTTTGCGCCACTCGTCTAAGATTTTCTCTTTTTGTTGGTTAACAAAGCCAGACAACATGCTCTTAGCGGCATCGCCCAAGCCACCGGTCAGATCTATGCCATTGTTTTGCGTTTTTTTGCTGCGCTTTGTCTGACACGCCTGCGCATCCCGGTACCACTCCAGCTTAATCGATAACGGGTAGCCTTTAATTTTGCCCAGCTCCGTCAGAAAGCTGTTGTATTGCTCTTTATCGGTATTTTCAATATCACCAGTCACTGCCGCCAAAGCCATATATGCTTCTTTACCTAATAAGCGCATAAATGGATTGTCTGCTGTACTGTCAGCATAGCCTTGCTGAAACTCACGCTGTACCTTCCAGGCTTGTTGCATCTCGGCCTGTGGCGTCGTGGTCTAGAATGTCATTTGCGCCAAATTAGTGTCTTTCTTCGCCACGTCGTCCTGCATCACCACTTGCCATTGCACCTTGTACTCTTCAGCCTGTACATTACTGATCGTGCGCTGCTGACCGGTTTTTTCGACGCTAAAGTCATTGCTCAGCAGGGTGACATCACAGCCCATCGACTCATAGCTTTGGTACTCTTCTTCACTTTCCTCAGACGAGCCTTTCAAATCAGCAAAGCTAAAACTGCTGCAACCGGCTAACGGGCACTCGCTGTACTGGCGTTTATCATGATCCAGCTGATAGCTCAGCTTGGTATCCACACGCGCAATCCGGCCAGTGTGGCTATTGGCCCAACGCATTAAAATATTATTAAATTTGGTATTTTCATCGATTCGGCGCCGATCTGAGCGGGTATGCACCGTTTGTTTGCCGTTAACTTCAGGCAAGTACAAGCCATTAATATAGTAGTCCGCTTTCATCACTATGGTTGGATTTTTTGGCGTAGTATCAACCGCTTTGCCTGTTGAAGCACAACCGGCTAATGCTGTAGCCACGGCAACGGTTAGCAGGCA
The DNA here is from genome assembly GCA_033838465.1 of Chromatiaceae bacterium. Lineage (GTDB taxonomy): Bacteria > Pseudomonadota > Gammaproteobacteria > Enterobacterales > Alteromonadaceae > Alishewanella. Next base: position 268,929 of record JAJLKZ010000005.1, on the reverse strand, counting down.
ACTTTTAAATGTCCTTTGCATTTTACATTCCTAATCCACAAAAAAGCCCGGATTATAACAATGTTAAATATTTGCTCAATAATTAAATAACATTTTAGTCGCTGTCTGCCTTTTCCTTACTGCGCTCCAGTATTTTTGGCAATTTACGATGCCGCTCTTTCGCTGTGTTGATTGCATCACTAAAGGCTGAGGCAAGGATGCCGGTTGGCACGGCAATAATACAGACGCCGGTGATCGCGGTAACCCCAGCCAAAAAGCGCCCTAAAGCCGTTACCGGATACACATCGCCGTAACCTACCGTGGTAAGTGTGGCGATAGCCCACCAGGCACTGCGCAAAATAGAGCCAAAGGCTTCAGGCTGATGCGGGCCCTCTACCAGATACAACAGAGTAGATGAGATTAAAAGCAATAAGCCAGCAAAAATAGCGCTGACCAGCAGCTCATAGCCGCGACTGCGTACGGCTTCAATGATGCATTCCATCGCCATCGAAAAACGGCCCAGCCGGGCCAATTGCAAAACACGGATCAGCAGCAATAAGCGCAATAAAATCCCGCCATTACCCAGGTAAACCGAAAAGGCCACCATCACGGCCATCAAATCAGCAATAGCCACCCAGGACAGAATGTAACGCCAGCGGCTGCGCACATTATCGTTTTCAACACAGGTCCAGACTCTGGCGCAGTATTCCAGTAAAAAAACGCTGCCAAACACCAGTTCAGATAAGCGGAACCAATGCTCATTGCCCTGATAGATCTGTTGTTCAGTTTGTAACACTGCCGTGATGATACCGACAATAATCACAAAGGTTATTAATGCATTAAGCGGGGTTAAGCCCTCACGCGGGTTAAGCTGTGGGTCAAGTTGCAACGCCAGCTTGTGGCGCCAACGAAGATAAGTGCTTGTATCCATATGCAGTGTTGTCCAGCTGAATATTCTCTGGCTTAAGCCGTAGGCAGTTTTTATAATACGCCACCCTCGTTATCTGGGCTAATGCTTTGTCTTACGAATATCTGGCGCTGGCTGCCGCCGCGTGTTGGGCCTGCGGCAGCCTGATGTCAGCTACCGCCTCTACCCATTTAGGCGCCTTTGCGTTTACCCGCTGGCGTATGCTGTGTGCTGCTCTGATGCTGTGGTTGATTGCCGCCGTGACCGGTGGTTGGGCAACACTGGCAGTCGATAGCCTGGGGCTACTGGTGCTGTCCGGCGTTATTGGCATTTTTGTCGGCGATACCGCACTATTTGCTGCGATGAACCGCCTCGGGCCGCGCCGCGCCGGTGTACTGTTTGCCACCCACAGTGTGTTTTCCGTTGTTCTGGCTTACTTTTTTCTCGGCGAAACCCAATGGGGCTGGACCTTAGCGGGCAGCAGCTTATTGGTTAGCGGTGTGATGATCGCCATTTTCTTTGGCAAGCGCAAAACCGAACTGCACGCCTGGGAAGCGAACCAAAGCCAGCTTAAATCGGGTGTTGCGCTGGGGTTATTGGCCGCCTTGTGTCAGGCGGTTGCCACCCTGATGCTAAAACCCCTGATGGAAACCAGCATAGATGCCGTGTCGGCCAGCGCCGTGCGCATGAGCACCGCCTTTGTGCTGCACCAGCTGATCTTTATGCTGGGCTTTCGTGTCGCCCGGCCTTATTTGCCGATGACAAAAAAGGTATTTTTACTGGTTGTCGCCAATGCTGCGCTGTCGATGGTGCTGGGCATGACATTAATTCTGCAGGCATTAAAACACGGCGATGCCGGCATGGTGGCTATCTTGTCGTCTGTCAGCCCCGTCATGGTATTACCACTGTTGTGGCTGGTATACAAACGCAGCCCCGCTTTAGGTGCCTGGCTGGGCGCAAGTCTTACCGTACTGGGTACGGTACTGATTTTACTGAAAAACTGACTTTGCAACGTTTTTGCTTAATACTGGCCTAATACAGCATTGCCCGGCATTACGTGGAGACGCAGATGACCTTGTTAGCCAAACTGAGCAAAGGCCAGCGCCTGCTGACAGTGCTCGCCTGCCTTCTGGCTTTAGCGCTGGGAACCTATTCAGGCGTGCTGCAGCAACGCATCATTAACCCGATACTGGCACCGCTGGACGAGCAGGCGCATAGCGTGCTAAAACATAGCTTAATGCTCAGCAGTGCTTCTTTTGCTACCGCCCGTTTAATTGACCGCGGTATTGCTTTTGTCGCAGAAGCCGAAGTCGGCGTGGGTGTCGCCAGTGTTAAACCCGGCCAGTTATTAAAGCCCTTGCAGGATATGGCGGTACGCTACTCTGATGTGATGGTGGTGGCGATGACATCGATTGGCCTGCAGTTATTTCTGCTCGAATTTGGCAAACTGGCGGCCTTGCCGTTGTTTGGTGGCGGTGTGTTAGTTTCTGCTACTTTACTGCTACTTGGTCCGCCATCCTGGCGGCGCAGTTGCAACTATCTGCTACGGGGCTTTATTGCGTTGTTGCTGATTATCCGTATTGGTATACCGCTGGCGGCCTATGGCGTAGCAGGCTTGTCTGACTGGGTCCTAACCCCGCAGCGCGAGGCGGCAGAAGCAGCATTACAATTGGAAACCGCGGCGCTACAGCGCACAGAGCAGCCGGCACTGAGCACCGAGCAAGGCTCACTGAGCTGGCTTAAGCAAATGGCCGCCCAGGCCAATGATTTATTCACCGCGATGAAAAGCTTCTCCGACAACATGGTCGAGAAGCTGATTCAGCTAATCGTGGTCTATGCGCTGCAAACGCTGATTTTCCCGCTACTGTCGCTGTATCTGCTGTGGCAGTCAGGCCGCTGGTTTGTGCTGCGGCCTATTTCGCTTACACCCGAAACCGCGATACCAGCTCACTAAGGCGCCGCTCCAGCTCGGTCAGCTCACCGGTCGACTTGGCCAGCTCTGAGGCATTATTCGCTGCCTGATCGGCCAGTTGGGCAATCTCATGAATACTGCGGCTAATGTCAGCCGCTACGGCGGTTTGCTGCTCGGCTGCGGTAGCAATCTGAATATTCATTTGTGTAATAGTGCTGACCGATTTGGTAATGGTTTGCAGTGACTCACTGGCCTGATCGGCTTGCGCCACCGTTTGCAGTGATTGCTCGCGGCCGCGCTGCATAACCGCCACCGCCTCTTTCGTGCCATGCTGAAACACGTCAATCATCTGCTGAATTTCATTGGTGCTCTGCTGGGTACGGGTCGCCAGGGTGCGTACTTCATCGGCAACAACCGCAAAACCTCGGCCCTGCTCACCGGCGCGGGCAGCCTCTATCGCAGCATTTAATGCCAATAGGTTGGTTTGTTCGGCAATACCACGAATAACATTCACCACTGACCCAATCTGGTCAGCGTTGGCCCCCAGTTTTTCAATGGTATCGCCAGCTTTGTTTACTTCGTCTGCCAGTTTGTTAATTGAGCTGATGGTTTGCGCCACACTGTGCTGACCACCGGCAGCTTCTTTATCAGCTTCCTGCGCCGCACTGGCCGCTAAACCAGCACTGGTCGCCACCTCCTGCACGGCGGTGGACATTTGATACACCGCGGCAGCGACCTGAGTGGTTTCCGCTTTTTGCGTACTGGCGTCGTTATCGCTCAGCTGCACAATTTGCTGCATGGTGCTGGCAGCATGGCTCAGCGCCGTCACCACCTGTTTCACTTCGCTGATCAGCTGCTGAATTTTTTGCGCAAAGGCATTAAAGCCGCGCGCCACCTCGCCCACTTCGTCAGCCGTATCGACCGTTAAGCGTTGGGTTAAATCGCCCTCGCCCTGGCCAATATTAATTAACGCTGCAGAGGCATTGTGTAGCGGTTTTATCACCAGGTTCGCTACAAACAGTGCCAGCACGATCACTAGCCCTAGCAGCACCACGGCACTGCCAAAAATCATCAGCAGGGTGTCACGGATCCGCGCATCTATCTCAACTTGCTTGTCGGCCACGCGCCGGTCGATATCATCGATGTAAAAGCCTGAGCCTAAGATCCAGCGGTTGTTGAACATCGCTGTAGCGTAACCTAGTTTGGGCGTTAAACCACCACGGGTTTTCTCATCCCACATATATTCAACAAAACCGCCACCTTTTTTACCGGCGTCAATCAGCTCACGGATCAGCAGCACGCCATTAGGATCTTTAAGGTCAATGAGGTTACGCCCTTCCAGCGCCTGATTAGAGCCGTGCACGATATTGACGCCTTGTAAGTCATAAACAAACATATAGCCATCATCGCTGAACTTCATCGCCCGCATCACGGCTTTCGCATCGGTAAGTTGTTGCTCGGTCGGGTTTGCCGTTTGAAAATAAGGCTCAACCGCAGTGACGGCGATAGCGACATGGTGCTCTAACGCTGAGCGTTTTTCCTGCATCATGTCACTACGAAATTGCTGAATCTCTTGCTCACCCATGGCCCGCATCTGGCTGTACACCAGCAGCATCAGGGCCATCACCACGGTAAGCATTGGCAGCACAGCAAGCAGCAGCATTTTGTTTTTCAGTGTCACGTTCAGCATAAACTACACTCCGGCGTAATGACTTAAGCGGTTGAATCGTTACAGCATAGTGTAACTAACGGCAAAAGAAAGCCCGATACGACCATGGTCGTGGCCGGCCGTTGCATACGTATGCAGCAGACCGGGCAACTAAGCTGTAATACACTGGCAAAAAGCGATAAAAACAGACAGGGTAGACCATGCAAAACACAGCCACCTTAATCACCTTAACGCTTGCCGGCAGCCTGTTACTGGCTTGCGGCAAAGCACCAGAGCCCACCCTCACAGCACCAGACGAGCAGCAGCCAGCCGTTGCAGCGCCTGCAGCAGACGGCAAGGTGGTGGTGTATCAGGTATTTACCCGCTTATTTGGTAACAAAAGCAGCACCAATCAGCCCTGGGGCACACTGGAGCAAAACGGTGTCGGTAAATTTGCCGACTTTACGCCTGAAGCACTCAGCGCCATTAAAGCCATGGGCGTTAGCCATATTTGGTATACCGGGGTACCACACCATGCCCTGGTGCGTGATTACAGCGCCTATGGAATCAGCCATGATGACCCGGATGTGATTAAAGGCCGCGCCGGCTCGCCTTATGCCGTGAAAGACTACTACAACGTAAACCCCGATTTAGCCACTGACCCGGCCAACCGCCTGGCGGAGTTTGAGCAACTGATTGCCCGCACGCATCAGCACGGCATGAAGGTACTTATCGATATCGTACCCAACCATGTAGCGCGCCAGTATCAGTCGCTGTCAAACCCAGCGGGCGTCAGTGACTTTGGCGCCAATGACGACACCAGCGTCGAATACGCGCGTGATAATAACTTTTACTATGTGCCGGGCCAGGCTTTTAACGTGCCGCAGTGGCCAGCTGACTATCAAGTACTAGGCGGCGAGGCCCACCCGGCGGCCGATGGCATGTTTTTGGAAAACCCGGCCAAGTGGACCGGTAATGGCTCACGCGCTGCCCAGCCTGCCTTTGATGACTGGTATGAAACGGTAAAAATTAATTACGGCGTGCGCCCAGACGGCAGTTACGACTTCGATCGTTTACCCAGCGATTACGCTGAAAAAGACTGGCCGGCGCATTATGCCTTCTGGCAAGGCAAGGACGTGCCAGACTCTTGGCTTAAATTCCGCGATATTACCCAGTACTGGCTGGCCAAAGGCGTCGATGGCTTTCGTTACGATATGGCCGAGATGGTACCGGTCGAGTTCTGGAGCTACTTAAACTCGCATATTAAACAGACAAACCCTAACGCTTTTTTACTGGCTGAGGTGTATCAGCCGCACTTGTATCGCGATTACCTTAAGCTTGGCAAAATGGATTACCTGTACGACAAGGTGGAATTCTACGATAGCTTGAAGCTGGTGATGCAGGGCAAAGGGCCCACCTCGGCACTGGTAGAAACCCAGCAGCGCATGGCCGATATTGAGCATCATATGCTGCACTTTTTAGAAAACCATGACGAGCAGCGCATTGCCGCGCCGGAGTTTGCCGGCGATGCGAAAAAAGGCCTGCCGGCCATGGTGGTGTCTACTACCATCAGCACCTCGCCTACCATGCTGTACTTTGGCCAGCATGTTGGTGAGCCAGGTGCAGAGGATGCCGGCTTTGGTAAAGCTAGCCGCACCACTATCTTTGATTACTGGGGTGTGCCGCAGCACCAAAAGTGGATGAACGACGGTAAGTTTGATGGCGGCGCACTAAGTGCTGAGGATAAAGCGCTGCACGCTTATTACGAAAAACTGCTCAGCTTTAGCGCCAACGCCCCCGCCTTAATGGGCGGCTACACCGAGCTGCACAGCGCTAATCTCGCAGCCGGCACCGCCTACAGCGAACAGCAATTGGCCTTTGCCCGCTACAGTGCGGAGCAAAAGCTGCTGATTGTCAGCCACTTTAATAGTGAAGCAGCGGTCAGTTTTAACCTCACTGTACCGGCTACGCTTATCAGCAAGTGGCAGCTGGCCGATGGCCAATACCGGCTAAGCGACAAGCTAAACGGCGGCGAAAGCAGCCTTAGCGTAACCAACGGCGTGGGCACAGTGGCGGTTGAACTTGCCCCGCTGGCCTCAGTAATACTGGAGCTGCAACCATGAAGTTAGTGTTTGCGTTAATTACGTTTTGCTGCGCCTTTGCCAGTGCGGCGGCGCAGTATCAGGCACATCAGCTCGACGGTAATACGCTGCATATTCAAACCGATGAGGGCCAGGTTAGCCTGACGTTTTACCAGCATGATGTGGTTGAAGCCTTTTATCAGCCGTCTGGTGTAAAACAACTGCCGTCTTTTAGCATTAGCCAGCAACCACAGCCGCTGGATCTGAATGTCGCTGACAGCGACAAAAGCCTGCGTGTCAGTAGCGCCAGCCTTAGCGTGGCCATTAATAAATCACCACTGCATCTTAGCTATTATCGCGGCGATGAGCTGCTGTTGTCCGAACAGCAAGGTTACTTTAAGCAAGACGGCAACCATGGTTTTCGCTTTGCGCTAACCGCTGGCGAGAAGCTGTTGGGTGGTGGCCAGCGCGTGCTGGGCATGGACCGCCGTGGCCATAAATTCCCGCTGTATAACAAAGCGCATTATGGCTACAGCACCGAGTCAAGCCAGATGTACTTCAGCCTGCCAGCCGTGCTGTCGAGCAATAAGTATTTGCTGCTGTTTGATAACAGCGCCAAAGGTGAAGCCGATTTAGGCGCAACCAAGGCTGATGTGATGCAATTTAGTGCCGAGGGTGGCCGCAGCAGCTATGTGCTGGTAGCCGGCGATAACTACCCGGCGATTATCGACAACTACACCAGCTTAACCGGCAAGCCGCCGCTACCGGCGCGCTGGACACTGGGTAACTATGCGTCACGTTTTGGCTACCGTAATGAAGCCGAGGTGCGTGACGTGGTAAAACGCTTTGCCGACTTGCAGCTACCGCTGGATGCCTTAGTCATCGATCTGTACTGGTTTGGCCCGGATATTCAGGGCCATATGGGCAACCTGGCCTGGGACAGCAACGCCTTCCCTCAGCCAGAAAAAATGCTGGCCGATCTTAAAGCCAATGGCATCAACACTATTTTAGTCACCGAGCCTTTTGTACTGACCAGCTCTAAACGCTGGCAAGAGGCGGTAGAGGCCGGCGCCATTGCGCCGGGCCTGGATGGCAAACCAAAAACCTTCGACTTTTACTTTGGCAATACCGGCTTAATTGATGTGTTTAACCCCAAAGCACGTGACTGGTTCTGGCAAATTTATAAAGGTCTGGCCGAACAGGGTGTGGCCGGTGTGTGGGGCGATTTGGGCGAGCCGGAAGTACACCCGGACGATACCGTGCACGCCATCGGCATGGCGAACGAAGTACATAACGCCTTTGGCCATCAGTGGGCTGAGATGGTGCACAGCGGCATGCGCCGCGACTTCCCCGAGCAGCGGCCCTTTATTATGATGCGCGCAGGCGCCCCCGGCAGCCAGCGCTTTGGCATGGTGCCCTGGACCGGCGATGTTGACCGCAGCTGGGGCGGCCTAAAGCCGCAGGTTGAGCTGGCGCTGAGCATGGGTCTGTTTGGTTTTGGCTACATTCACTCAGATTTGGGCGGTTTTGCCGGCGGTGAAACGTTTGATAAAGAGCTGTATATCCGCTGGCTGCAATATGGCGTATTCCAGCCAGTGTACCGGCCACATGCACAGGAACACATTGCGCCGGAAGTGGTGTTTCACGATAACGACACCATTGAAACCCTGCGCCCCTGGCTAAACCTGCGTTATCAGCTGCTGCCATACAACTACACCCTGGCCTATCAGCACAGCCAAAGCGGCTTACCGCTGATGCGGCCGCTGTTTCTGCTGGATGAGCAAAACCCGGCACTGATGGATGAAAACAACAGCTACCTGTGGGGCGACGCCTTTTTGGTGGCGCCGGTTACCGAGCCGGGCGTGAAGAACTGGCCGGTGCAGCTGCCAGGCGGCGTCTGGTTTGATTACTTTAGTGGCAAGCGCTATGCAGGCACAGGCAAGACCGACATTCCGGTAAGCATTGATACCCTGCCGGTGCTGGTAAAAGCCGGCAGCTTTGTGCCAATGGTGGCGCCAATGGCGAATACCCGCGAGTACAGCAGCCGCAAACTGACATTGCATTTCTATGCTGATAGCAGTGTAGAGTGCGCCAAAGGCAAGATGTATGAAGATGATGGTAAAACGCCGGACGCGGTTGCTAAAGGTCAGTTTGAACTGCTGAACTTTTACTACTTAAAGCAAGCTGATGAACAAAAGTTTGAACTGCGCCGCAGCGGCCAGTACCAAGGTATGCCAGCCAGCCGCGAGCTGACCCTGGTGGTGCATAACCAGAACGCCAGGCCTTCGCATATCAGTGTTGATGGCCGTTATATCCAGCTGGTGCCGCAACAAGCGCGGTTTAACCGTATGCAAAATGTGGCCTGGTACGATAAAGCCAGCCGTCAGCTTAAGGTAAAACTGGATTGGCAGGCGGATAAGCAACAAATACAAATCCGCTAAAAAAAGCGCGCTGGTAACAGCGCGCTTTTGCATTACAATGAACAGGTTAGTCCCAACACGGATGCCATAAGTGTATACAGCCGATTTTAATCATAAGCGCAAATTTATCGTCAAGCTGGGCAAGATGCTGCACAAGTACGGTACGCCCGCTTACCGGCTGGAAGCGCACTTAGCCGAGCTGACCACCCATTTAGGCTTAAAAGGCTCTTTTATTATCTCGCCTACCTCCATGACCTTTGTGCTGTGGACTGAAGGCCACGAGCAGGAATATACCCATGCCTCGCGGGTAAACCCCGGCGATCTGGATTTGGGCGCGCTGTCGCGTACCGACGAGCTGGTTGATCAGGTATTACAGGGCAAGGTCAGCATTAACGAAGCCGATGCGCTGCTCGATGCCATTGATATGCGCCCCAGCTCATACGGCAAACTGGCTACCGCTGTTGCCATGATGGCCTCGGGCGGCGCTTTTGCTATGCTAATGGCCACCAGCTGGAACGATGTGCTGTGGTCATCGCTGCTCTCGTTAGTGGTGTACCTGTTTATGCTTTGGGCCACACACTCACCGCGTATTGCCAATATGCTCGAGCCCTTAGTGGCATTGGCTGCGGGTATTGTTGCTTGTGCTATCAGCGCCTATATCGACCCCGGCATTAATATCCGTTTAGCGGTGCTGTCAGCCATTATTGCCTTTATTCCCGGTTTAGCGCTTACCATCGGCTTTGCCGAACTGGCAGCGCGGCACCTGGTGTCGGGCAATGCCCGCATTATGGACGCGTTAATGCTGCTGTTTAAACTGTATTTTGGTGCGCTGTTGGGCATTGAAATTGGCTTTGCGCTGTTTGGCGTGGTCGACTTTGTTAAACCAGCGCCTATTTCACACCACTTTGCCTGGCTCGCCGTCGGTATACTGGTTAGCTCGCTGATTGTGCTGTTTAAAAGCCGTGGCAAATATACGCTGTGGTCACTGGCTGCCGGTTTTATTGCTTATGGTGCCAGCTTTAGTGGCGCCACCTTTTTCGATGCCACCATAGGGGCATTTTTAGGTGCCTTTGCCGTGGGCCTGTACAGCAATTTGTTTACCCGTCTGGCCAAAGCGCCGGCCGTTATCGTTGCCATGCACGGCTTAATTGTGTTGGTACCGGGCAGCAAAACCTATATTGGTTTAAATTCGCTGATCTCCGGCCAGGATTTTGTCGTGTCAGACCGGGTTGGCCAGCAAACCTTTTTAATTTTAATGGCGTTAGTGGCCGGGCTAATTTTTGCCAACGTCGCCCTACCGCCGAAAAAAAGCCTGTAACATTGCAAACGTATGCAGCTTGCACACCTCTTGCACTAAAAACGCGCACTGACTAAGGTTTAGCCTGCCCTTGATGCAGGAGAACCCTATGCCGAACGCCCGCCTTTATGCCTTTATACGCCAACTGGCATATGCCTGCACTGCCTTGCTCTTTGGCTGCACGGCTGCAGCACAAACGGTTAAACGCATAGAGCCGGCTAACTGGTGGGCCGGTATGCAACACCCGCAGCTGCAACTGATGCTACACGGCGATAAGCTGGCACAGTGCAACGTTAGCCTGGATTATAAAGGCGCCACACTTAGCAGCACCAATACTACCGCTAACCCAAATTACCTGTTTATTAACCTGACGCTGGCTGCCGATATTGCCCCCGGCGACTTACCGCTTCAGCTTAACTGCGCCGATAGCCAGCAGACGCTGGCCTACCCGCTGTTAACGCGCCGCCCTGGCTCGGCGCAGCGTGAAGGCTTTAACCCCTCTGATGTGATTTACCTGCTTACACCCGATCGCTTTGCCAACGGTGACCCGACTAACGACACCCTGCCCGGCATGCTCGAGCCTGCTAACCGCAGTGATGACAGCGGCCGTCACGGTGGTGATTTGGCCGGCATGGCCAAAGCGCTGCCCTATTTGGCCGACATGGGGTTTACCGCCATGTGGCCGACGCCGCTGACCGAAAACAACCAAAGCGCCTATTCCTACCACGGCTATGCCGCCACCGACTTATACAAAGTAGATCCGCGCTTTGGCAGCAATACGCAATACCGCGAGCTGGTGGCTAAGGCCAATAAGCTGGGTATTAAGGTTATTCAGGATATTATTGTTAACCATATTGGCCATCAGCACTGGTGGCTAAACGACTTGCCAGACACCAATTGGCTGAATAATCAGGCTTTTTTAACCGGCGCGGCGTTTGTTGGCACCAACCATAACCGCAGCACCATTCAGGATCCGTACGCCAGTAAGGTCGATACGGCGCAATTTACCGATGGCTGGTTTGTCGACACCATGCCCGATTTAAACCAGCGCCATCCACTTTTAGCCACCTACCTTATCCAAAACAGCATCTGGTGGGTGGAATATGCCAACCTGTCAGGCATCCGCGAAGATACCTACAGCTATGCCGACAAAGCCTTTTTAACCGAATGGGCACGCCGGCTGATGCTGGAGTACCCCAATTTTAATATTGTCGGCGAAGAGTGGAGCCCCAACCCGCTGATTGTGTCGTACTGGCAGCGCGGCAAGCAAAATAAAGATGGCTATGTGTCGCACACGCCCAGCATGCTGGACTTCCCGCTGTACGACACCCTGCTAAAAGCCTTAATCACAGAGGAAAGCTGGAACGGCGGCTGGATCGGCTTATACGAAATGCTCAGCAACGACCATGTCTATGCCGACCCGTTTAACCTGGTGATTTTTGAAGGCAACCACGACACGGCGCGTATTTTCTCTTTGTTAAATGAGGATATGGATTTATACCGTATGGCCATCAGCTACCTGGCCACCATGCGCGGTATACCACAGCTGCTTTACGGCACTGAAATTGCCATGCAAAGCCCAAAAGTGCGCGACGATGGCAAAGTACGTGCCGATTTTCCCGGCGGCTGGGCCGGCGATAAGGTCAACGCCTTTACCGGCCAGGGCTTAAACTCCACCCAGCAAAGCACGCAGCAGCTGGTAAAAGCCTTACTAAACTGGCGCAAAACCGCCAGCGCTATTCACAGCGGCAAGCTAATGCACTTCGCCCCCGATAACGGCACCTATACTTACTTTCGTTACAATAACCAGCAAACGGTGATGGTGGTAATGAATAAACAACACCAGCCGGTAACGCTGGACTTAGCCCGTTTTAATGAAGTGCTGCCACCAGGCAAAACCGCCACTGAGGTTATTACCGGCAACAGTATTAAGCTGGATAAACAACTTACCGTGCCAGCCCGCGGCACCTTGGTGCTGGATATTCGTTAGAATTAAACAACCACAGCGGCGTCAGCTGCTGTGATTTCTAAAAGCCCTGTTATTATTTAGCCACAACACTGCACACAAATACTGTATAAACCACTGTGCAACAGTGCTATTTTTGTTAATAAGTTAATTGCAAGCTTACACACCGCTTTCACGCAGCACGCAAAAGCTGCTTAGGTAATATGTATTTGATTTAGTGAAAAATGTTGGTTAGTTTAGCGGAATGTAAAAACAGCATAGAAGGGAGAATCCCGCGGTGAAAGCAGGGATTTTGCCTTCTAATAATATTGTTAAATTGAATATGAAGAATCGCGGTAGAATACAAGCACAAGGCGAAGCCTTGGAAGAATCTGAAAGTTGGAGTACAGATCAACGCTTCGATAAAAGATCAGGTATTTGTTTATTATCTTCGCTAAAAGCGAAGTTAAAAAAACATGATCTAAACTTAAGAACTAATGAGTTTGATAAAGTCGAAAAATATATAAATAACTCGCCAAAAACAACCGGTGTATCAGCTCAAGTTAGTAAAACATATCGAGTGAAAAATACACGTTCTGAGCGTGTTGATATAGAGGTCAGACGAGGAACTGCATTTGAAGATTAAGAATTTCGATTATCCTCTCGTTGATGATATCGCTTCATCTTTGTATGAGTTAAGAACATTTTGGTATAAATTCATGCTTGAAATCCTGATAAATAGAGGTACAGAGCATGAAATTAAAAAAAGACTATATAATAAACTAAATATTAACACCTCATTTGATTATACGCTTCATAAGCCATTTATCCCGTACCATGAGTTTTCAAATATAAGTAATGAAGAAGATGGAAATCCGATTTATTACTGTGAGGTTCCAACAATTAAGCGTCAAATTAGAGTTATACATGAAGACAACTCTCAAAGCTCGAACATTCAAATGGGTGCATGGATTAATAAATCTGAGCGAGATTATTATAAATACGATGAATTAGTCATATCTCTCGAACCAACGAATAAAAGTTTGTTGATTACAGAAGAGATTTCATATTGTTGGCTTTGTAATTCGTTAACTATTGAACAGATTCAAACAATCTTAAAAAAGACTATTGAATCCAATTTAACAAAAACTTGAAACTGGACGGCATTTCATGCCGCCATTTAAGTCAAAGTTAGGTCAAATTGCTTTGCCCACGAAGTGACACTATAGTGTCACTCTGTGTTTGAAACAGGGTGAGCCTATGAAAGTTGAGCTAGTGACTAACCTAAAACGTCAGGCGACCAAAATTCTGGCCGATTTGCACGCGTCAAAAGAGCCGGTGCTGATTACAGAGCATGGCCAGCCGTCGGCCTACCTGGTTGACGTACAGGATTATGAATTTATGCAGCGTCGCCTGGCGCTGCTTGAAGGGCTAGCGCGTGGCGAGCGTGCGGTACTTGAAGCCAAAACATATAGCCAAACTGAAGCGCAAGAGAAAATGCGTAAATGGCTGAAGTAATCTGGACTGAGCCAGCGCTGCAACAATTAGACGCCATTGCGGAATACATTGCTTTGGATAAGCCCGCTGCCGCACGCAATCTGGTGCAAGACGTTTTCAACAAGATAGGACGTTTGGAGCATTTCCCCGCCTCCGGGCGCATACCGCCTGAGCTACCTGATTCGGTATATCGGGAAGTGGTGGTGCCGCCCTGTCGCATTTTTTATCGTCAGGAAGCACAGCGGGTATTTGTGCTATTTGTTATGCGGGAAGAGCGACAGCTTCGTGCGTTTATGCTTGGAAACAGCTAACAATTGCGTCAATCCGAGCCATCGGCCTCTGCGACGCTCACGGGTTCACACACATGCGCTAGGCGTTAAAAGAACCCGGCAGTCGCCCCTTCTTGACGGCACCTGTTAACAGGTGCTATTAATGGCTACTGTTCACAGCAGGAGCTGAGTATGCAAACCAAATTTTCTGAAGATGTGGTGCCATTGTCGGATTTAAAAATAAACCCCGGCAAGGTGGTTACACAAACCAACACAACCCACCGGCCGGTGCTATTAACCAGCCGTGGCCGGGGCGTGGCGGTGGTACAAGCATTAGAAGATTATGAGAGCACCGCTGAAGAATTGCGTTTTGTTAAGGCCGTAGCGGCCGGACTGGCGGATATTCGTAACGGCAATACATTAAGTGCAGAACAGGCAAAACAGCTGTTGGGTATTAGCTAAGTGCGCTTAGAGCTTGCACAATCTGCATTGTCAGATTTGCTGGCGATAAAAGCCTGGTATCTGGAGCAAGGTGTGCCACAAATTGGCCAACGCTTTGTTAGCAATATTATCGCCAGCGCACAACGCCTGACAGAACACCCGGATTCCGGCCGGATGGTGCCGGAGTTTAACCAGCCAAATATACGTGAAATTATCCTGCAGCCATTTCGTGTGGTGTATTTGCGTGACACCGATTGCATCAGCCTAATCCGCGTCTGGCGCAGTGAACGCTTGCTACACTTACCCGAAACACTGCACAAGGAATAGCCATGATCGACTTTGATAACAAAACCGTGTTTAAACTAAAACAAAACCCCGACTATGCCGACAAAGTAGCGCCGCTGTTATTGCCAGACGAGCAGGTTATCGACAGTTACAGCTCACTGCGTGATGGCGTGGTATTTACCAATAAACGCATTATTGCCGTTAATGTGCAGGGCTTAACCGGCAGCAAAAAAGACTTCACCTCAATGCCGTATAGAAACATCGTTGCCTATTCGGTAGAAACCTCCGGTACCTTTGATTTGGACTCAGAGCTGGAGCTGTACTTTTCATCGCTGGGTAAAGTGCGCTTTGAATTTAGCGGTAAAACCGCCATTGTCGAGATCTCTAAACATATCTCGCAGCATGCACTTAACTGATCGGTTTACCTTTTGTCACAGTAATGAAGCTATTGCCATGGCACAGTTGTGCCCAGATCTGACTGAATAAAGGGAACCTTATGTCTGTGTTACGCCCCCTCGCACTTGTTGCTGTTTGTAGCCTGATTCTTGCAAGCACAACAGCCACTGCCCAACAAAATCGCAGCGCCGAGCCGCCGCAGGGCTTTTTGTATGGCGTGGGCGTTGGGGTAAACCAGGAGATTTACCGCGGCTATAAACGCCGGGTAATCCCCTTGCCGCTGGTAGGGTATCGCGGCGAGAAGCTGTCGGTATACGGCCCTTTTGTTAGCTACGAGCTGGCCAAAGCGAATGACGTTAGCCTAAGCGCTAAACTGGCACCACGTTTTGCCGGTTATGACGACGGCGACAGTGATGTGTTTGTGGGTATGAAGCGCAAAAGCTCGCTGGATGCCGGCCTTGGCCTGCAATACCGCATAGATAACTGGACACTGGATACCGAAGTGCTAAGCGATGTGCTGGGTAACTCCAACGGCCAGGAAGCCAAGCTTAAATTCAGCTACGGCCTGCGCTTTGGCCCCTTGCAGGTTAGCCCGGAAGTGGGCGTAAGTTACTCATCCAGCAAGCTGGTAGATTACTATTACGGCGTGCGCCAAAGCGAAGCCACGGCCGACAGGCCAGCTTACCGAGCCGGTGCAGCGGTAAACTACCACACCGGCCTTGCCCTTAGTACACCGGTGTTTTTTGGCGGCATGACAAGGCTGGGTGTTGAGTATCATTGGTATGACAACAACATCGCCAACAGCCCGCTAACCGACCGCGACAGCGGCGTGTCTGCCTTTTTAGCCTGGAGCCGGTTTTTTTAGTGTCTTTCAGCATTAACTTAGCGCATTAAGTCACAAAGGCGCCCTATGGCGCCTTTGTCTTGTTACCGTTGGTTTACTCAGTCGCGGTGACTTCCTGCTCTTTAACCAGCCATACCGACAGCGCACCCAGCACCATCGCGGCGCCGGCCAGCATAACAATATATACAGCATGGTTGTCGAATACTGAACCTAGGATCCAGCCGGCAATTAAACCTGAGACAATCTGCGGTGCGGCAATGGTAAAGTTGAAAATACCCATATAGACACCGGTTTTCTCCGGCGGTAAGGCGCCAGCCAATATGGCGTACGGCATGGCCAGAATAGCCGCCCAGGCAATACCGACACCGATCATCGGGATCATCAGCCCCAGTGCCCCTTGCGGAATTTCTACTTGGGTAATCAGTAGGTTTACGTGGGTCATGGTTGGATCGGTAAACAAGGCAAAACTTAGGTAACCCAAACCACCGGCCAGTAACGAGAATGAATAGACAAACTTGCGGCCAAACAGGTTGGCCAGCTTCGCCATTACCAAGGAAAATAGCACCGCAAACAGTGAGTAACCGGCGTATAAAATACCGACCCAGTCTCCGGCGGCGCCTTTGGCTGCGGCGATATGCGCCGGTACGCCACTCATCTGGTTAATGTAATCGCCGTTATACCACTCCACACCAACACCCCAGGTGTTTTGTGCAATGGCCGCCGGAAAGTAAGTCCACATAATAAACAGCGCGAACCAGCTGAAAAACTGCACCAGCGCCAGCTGCTGCATAATCTTTGGCATACCCAGCATGGTTTGCCAAAAATCGCTTAGCTTCTCGCCCAGGCTGCGTGATTTACGCACCTGTTCGGCCAGTGCCTGCGCGTCGCTGTCCAGGCCTTTGTAGGCGTAGTATTGCTCTGGGGCATACTCTTTAGTGCGAAATACGGTCCACAGCACGCTGCCCAGCAATACCGTAGCACCGATATAAAACGCCCATACTACGGAGGGTGCCACTTCACCGGCTTTAGAGGCGTTATCCAGCCCGACGACGTTGGTCAGCACGAATGGCAGTATAGAGCCAAACACGGCACCAATGTTAATCAGCAAGGTTTGTACTGAATAACCCAGGTTACGCTGCTCGGGCGGTACCATGTCGGATACTAGCGATCGAAACGGCTGAAAGGTAACGTTAAAGGCGGCATCTTTAATAGCGAAAATTAATAAGCCAAACAGCATCGGCGGAATAAAGGCCACCACCATTGACGAGTTAGGCAGCAGCACCATAGCCGCAGCGGCAACAATGGCACCACCCAGCATAAAGGGTAAGCGGCGGCCCAGTTTATTCCAGGTGCGGTCGGACGCAGCGCCGACAATCGGCTGTACCAGCAAGCCCATAATCGGCGCCGCCAGCCAGAACAACGACAGTGAAGATAAATCGGCGCCCAGATCGGACAAAATACGGCTGACGTTGCCGTTTTGTAAGGCAAAGCCAATTTGCACCCCTAAAAAGCCGAAGCTGAGGTTCCAAATTTGCCAGAAAGATAACTTAGGTTGTTTCATACCCGCTCCCCGGAGGTTTTATTATTCTGTGTAAGCGCAACAGATCGGTCTAAGCTACACGAAGCCAGCCATTTTGCGCAAAATTGTGCATACGTATTCATCTTGTTGTTGCACTATTTTGGCGTTATTACCAAGGCTTACTCAGCATAGCAGTGCATCGGCGCTTTACGCTGGTGCAACAGAAAAAACGCACGGGGATACCATGAAACGCTTTAGCCTAAGCGCACTAGCGCTGTCAGTTTTATTAGCCGGCTGTCAACCACACAGCAGTCAGCCGCAAACCAGCACCACCGCTGAGCAAACACCGGCGCCAACAACGCAAAGTGAAGTGCAATCTACCAGCCCCTGGTGGCAGGATGCAGTGTTTTACCAGATTTGGCCGCGCAGCTTTTATGACACCAACGCCGATGGCCACGGCGACTTTAACGGCATGACCGCCAAACTGCCCTATTTGCAGGAACTTGGCGTAACAGCATTGTGGCTAACACCTATGTTTGAAGCACCGTCATACCACGGTTACGATTTTACCGAGTTTTATCAGGTAGAAAGTGACTACGGCACTATGGCCGAGTTTGAAGCTTTTATCAAAGCCGCTGAGGCCAAAGGCATGAAGGTGATCCTGGATTTGGTGATTAACCATATCTCCAGTGAGCACGACTGGTTTAAACGCTCAGCCGCCGGTGAAGCACCGTACAAAGATTACTTTATCTGGCGTGATGATATGCCAGAGGCCGGCAGCGGCTGGGGCCACGCCTGGAGTGACAACGATAAACCCGATGCCGTGTGGCATTACAACGCACAACGCAACGCCTACTACTACGCCGCCTTTGGTGCCAGCCAGCCGGATGTAAACCTGCGCCACCCTGATGTGGTAGCCGAAATGAAGAAAATGGCCAAATTCTGGCTGGATAAAGGTGTAGCGGGCTTCCGTTTAGATGCCGTGCGCTTTGCTATGGAGGGAGGCCCGGAGGCGCAGGCTGATACTGACGAAACCATCGCCTACTGGCAAGACTTTAACCAGTACGTGAAAAGCGTAAACCCACAGGCCTACCTAGTCGGCGAAGCCTGGGTGGATATTCCGATTGCCGCGCGTTATTTCGGTGAGGGTAAAGGCCTGGATCAGGGCTTTGACTTTGAAGTGGGCTATAACATTCTTGGCCTGTTAAAACCGGACGCCAGCGGTGAAGCCCAGTTTGGCACTATGCAGTCGAATGCGAACAAAGTGGCAGATGCGCAGGTGTTATGGCAAAACGTAGCGCAGCGCCGAAAGTCTGTTGCGCCATTGCATTTCTTTGCGCCGTTTTTAACCAACCACGATCAGGAGCGGGTTGCCTATCAGCTGGCTGAGCACGACGCCAAAGCCAAACTGGCTGCAGCCATGCTATTTAGCTCACCTGGCACACCCTACATTTACTACGGTGAAGAAATTGGCTTAACCCAGGGCGGCACCGGCCACGATGTGTACAAACGTGCCCCTATGCTGTGGGATAACAGCACCCAGGCTGGTTTTAGCCAAAATGCGACCAGCTGGGTAGAACAGCTGGAGCTGTTTGGCGCTAACTTCCCGAACTGGTATCCGGCGTTTCTGGCTGAGCAGTTGGCCAAAACGGATCGCAGTGTGAGCGCGCAGCAGGCGCAAGCGGATTCTGTGTGGAATTTGTATAAACTGCTGATTACACAGAAAAAGCAGCGGCCAGAGCTGGGCACTGCAGGCAGCTATAACGTGACACAGCTGGCCAACGGCATAGTACAGATTGCCCGCGAGCTACAAGGCAGCAAAACGCTGTTTGTATTAAACCTGAGCGACACTGCGGCGGATATCAGCGCAGTTGAGCAACGCGGTTTAACCGCCAGCTGGGCCTTTGACCTCGATGGCAGCACGCTAGCAGCACATGGTTTGCTGATCCTGCAAAGCGCGCCTTAAGTTGTCTTAATCACATAAAAACCGCCGGCTAACGTAGCGGCGGTTTTTTCTTACTAAATAACCACTAAGCTCAGACTAATAGCGCATACCCGCCCGTTTCACCCTTTGCTAAACTCACATCACCTGTTCTGCTGTGGCGGAGTTGTGGTGTCTGACCGTTCCCATCTGTTTTCCCTGCGTATTGGCCACGCGCTGCGTGAGGTGCTGGCCGAAGGCTATAACCAGAATAAGCTTGGCAAGGATTTACTGGCCGGTATTACCGTTGGCATTATTGCTATACCGCTGGCGATGGCGCTGGCAATTGCCTCGGGCGTGGCGCCGCAATATGGCCTATACACCGCTATTATTGCCGGCTTTGTGATTGCGCTAACCGGCGGTTCACGCTTTAGTATCAGCGGCCCGACGGCGGCCTTTGTCGTTATTCTGTACCCGGTGGCGCTTAAATACGGTTTAAGCGGTTTACTTATCGCTACGGTGCTGTCGGGCTTTTTGCTGTTGCTGATGGCCATGCTTCGGCTAGGACGGCTGATTGAGTATATCCCGGAGTCGGTCACCTTAGGGTTCACCGCTGGCATTGCTGTGGTCATCGCCACCTTGCAGATCAAAGACTTTTTTGGCTTGCCAATCGGCACTCTGCCGGAACACTTTGCTGAAAAAATTGCTGTCCTCGGCCAGCATTTACCGCAGCTCTCCTGGCCTAGTCTGCTGATCGCCGCCAGCACATTGGCCGTGATGCTGTTATGGCCGAGATTAAAAACGGTGATACCGGCGCATTTACCGGCGTTACTGCTGGGTACCTTATTAGCACTGCTGCTGATGAGCCTGGGTGTTGAATTGGATACCATCGGCTCACGCTTTAGCTACACGGCTGTTGATGGCAGTACCGCCAAGGGTATTCCACCCTATTTACCCTCATTCGACTGGCCCTGGCTACGCCCCGGGCCTGAGGGTGAAATGCTGAGCTTTAGCTGGCAACTGGCAAAAGATTTACTCGCCGCCGCCTTTGCCATGGCCATGCTCGGTGCCATTGAATCCCTGCTCTGTGCGGTGGTGCTGGACGGTATGTCAGGCCATCGCCACAGCGCTAACAGTGAGTTATTCGGCCAGGGCTTGGGTAACATTATTACGCCATTTTTCGGCGGCATTACCGCCACCGCCGCACTGGCACGCTCGTCGGCCAATTTTAAAGCCGGTGCCCAATCCCCTATCGCCGCCATGGTGCATGCTGTGGTGGTATTGCTGGGCTTAGTCTTGCTGGCCAAGGTACTGTCTTATGTACCAATGGCAGCGCTGGCGGCGTTGCTGCTGATGGTGGCCTGGAATATGAGCGAAGCCCCCAAGGCACTGCACTTGCTTAAAACCGCCCCGCGCAGCGATATTTGGGTGTTTATTACCTGCTTTAGCCTTACCGTGCTGTTTGATATGGTCATTGCCATCACCGCCGGCATCCTGCTGGCGGCAATGTTGTTTGTGAAAGAAATTGCTGAGATGAGCAAAGTGACCGATATCAGCAGCAACCGCAAACAGGTAGAGCAGCCGGTACCTGAGGGTTGGCAAGTGCTTAAAATCAGCGGGCCACTGTTTTTTGCCGCTGCCGATCGGATTTTTGCCGACATTGCCCGGCTAACCGACCATAGCAAAGGCATAGTGCTGTACATGGATGGCGTGCCGCTACTGGATGCCGGCGGCCTGGCGGCGCTGAATAAATTGATCAGTAAATGTCAGAAAAACAACACTGAGCTGCTGGTTGCCGATTTGCAGTTTCAGCCGCTAAAAACCCTGGCCCGCGCCGGCATTAAACCGATAGACGGTGTATTGAGCTTTTATCCTACACTACGTGAAGCGTTAGAGCAGCTTTACCCACGGGCGCCACAAGACTGACGGATAATCAGCTTTGGCTCGATCTGGTTTACGGTAATAGGTTGGTTATTAATTAGCTGCAGCAGGTTATTGACCAGCAGCTCACCGGCCTGGGTGGTGTCTTGCTGAATGGTGCTGAGCGCCGGTGTGGCAAAAGACGCGACCGGAATATCATCAAAGCCCATCACAGCAATGTCTTCCGGCACGCGCAGGTTGTGACGCTTCAGGCAGCGCATCACGCCAATAGCAATCAGGTCGCTGGCACAGAAAATGGCATCTACCTGATGGCCGGCAGCCAGTAGCTGCTCAGTGGCAGTATCACCGGCACTCTCGGTAGAGATTGCATCAAAATGCGGCACCTGCTTTTCCGTAATGCCCACTTTAGCCAACGCATCAATAAAACCGCGGTAACGAGCGCTAAACTCCGGGCTGCCCTCAGAGGCATTACCAACAAAGGCAAATTTTTTATGGCCGGTAGCCAATAAATGCTCGCCGGCTAAGCGGCCACCTTCAAAGTTATTACTGCGCAGGGTAAATTCCGGGTGTCCCAGCACTTCAGCGCCCCAGCAAACAAAGTGCGTTTCCTGCGCCAGTAGCTTGGCCAGCTTTTCTTCGTAGTCTTTGTAGTCGCCGTAACCGAGCAAAATAATGCCATCGGCTTTATTGCTGTCTTCGTAATCGGCGTGCCAGTCATCGCTTAGCTGCTGAAACGACACCAACAAGTCCTGACCACGTTTGGCGCAGGCGCGGGTAATGCTGCCGAGCATCGAGAGGAAAAACGGGTTTATTAAGGATTCATCCGTAGTGGGGTCTTCAAACAACAATAATGCCAAAGTGCTACTGCGCTGCTGACGCAGATTACTGGCGTTTTTATCCACTTTGTAATTTAGCTGTCGCGCAATAGCCTGCACTTTTTCCCGCGTGGCTTTATTCACTTGTGGGCTGTTACGCAATGCCCGCGACACAGTAGACTGTGACACACCGGCCATGTAAGCAATATCGAATGAAGTTGCTTTGCCTTTCATCTGAGCGCTCTGCTGTGGCAGCGAAATGACTGCGTTGTTTGCTACCTGCCGCTAAAGTACGACGGGAACTTATCGTTATAGTGCGCTTATCATAGAGGGATTTAGCAGGTGTTTCAATTGAGTTCTGTGTCGCCACTAATGCACGGCGAGTTGCCCGTAAGCGGCAATTTGTGAAACATTGTTATGCCACCTTATGCCCCGCGGCACATCTTGCTACACTGACATCGTTAACGATGTTTTTGTAGGTGACAATTGCGTTATTGCATTTTACTTCTGGTGCTGTTTTTTGGCAGCGCCAAGGCTGAAACAACAGCGACCTGCGCGCCAGCGCAAAACTGTGCTACAGAGCAAACACTGCACCTGAGCTGGGCATTGGGCTATGGCCAGCGCAGTAACCCATTATATGGTGGCGAAGCATTGCCGCTGGTGATCCTGCCAGACATTTATTATTACGCCGAGCACTGGTTTTTTGACAATGGCAAACTGGGCAGCAGCTGGGCGCTGAACGAACAATGGCAGCTTAGCCTGGTGGCGCAGTTTAATCAGGAAAAAGGCCATTTTCAAAAGTGGTTTGGTGGTAACGCCTTTCAGTTTAGCAGCAGCAACTTTTCCAGCCCGTCAATCAGTATCGACAGAGTAGGGCCATTACAAGCGTCAGTGCGGGAAATCCGCAAAAGACCTACCGCTGTCGATGCCGGCCTGCAACTCGATGGCTTAGTCGGGCAATGGCTGGTCAAAGCCGCCATTTGGCAGGATGTCAGTAACACCTATCAGGGCCAGCATGCCAGTGTCGGTATCAGCTTGCCCTGGCAGCAAGCCGGTAACCAATGGCAGCTCAGTGGCAACCTGCTGTGGAAAAGCGCTAAATTAATTGATACTTACTACGGCATTGACAATAATGAGCCGTTTTATTTACCACGCTATAACGGCAAGCCCAGCTGGCAACCACAGCTGAGCTTAAGCTGGCAACGGCCTGTCTCTGAGCGCGTGTCGCTGCTGGCCTTTGTTCGCTACCTACATCTGGATGATGCCATGACTGACAGCCCGCTGGTGCGGACCGATAACGTAACGACCTGGTTTTTGGGTATAAGCTACCGGATGTATTAATGCAGGGAGCCTGGTTGTTACTGGTACTGAACGGACTCAGCCCAGCCAGCACAGCGCCGGCTGACTGCGCCGGTAGCCTGTGTTGGCAGGTGAGCCCACAAATTTGTGTTACCGAACAGCCCGGCCAGTTGTGTGAAACCGCTTTACAACTTAGCTGGCAAAGCCCTACTCCCATCAGCGCCTGCTTGTATCTGGCAGAGCAAAAGCTGCATTGCTGGCAGAACAGCTATGGTGGCCAATGGCAGCAGCAGCTAAGTTGGCAAAATACTGACCTCAGTTTACGCGACGCCAATGACAGTTTACTGCTGCAGACCGCATTGCAGGTGCAAAGCCGTAAACCGGCGCGCCGCCGTTTAAACAGCCCGTGGAGCCTATTCTAATGGCAAAAATTTTATTGGTAGAAGACGATTTGCGTCTGGCCACCCTGGTGCAGAGCTTTTTAGTACAACATGGTTTTGTGGTAGAGCAACAAAGCCAGGGGGATGCGGTGGCCGAGCATTGCAGGCAGTTTCAACCGGATTTGATCGTGCTGGATTTGATGTTGCCTGGCCTGGATGGTTTTGGTGTTTGCCGGCAGATCCGCCCCTGGTACAAGGGCCCGGTACTGATGCTTACCGCCAAGCAAAGCGACATTGACCAGGTGCTTGGGCTTGAGCTGGGCGCCGACGATTATGTCATTAAGCCGGTCGAGCCGCGGGTGCTGGTAGCCCGCATAAACGCTTTATTGCGCCGCAGCCAGAGCAACCAGAAACAAGAGCAGCAAGAGCTACAGTTCGGCCACCTGCAGTTAAAGCAGCGGGCACGCGAAGCTTGGTACCACAACGAGCGCGTTGACCTGACCAGTTATGAATTTGACCTGCTGTGGATGCTGGCAAAGCATGCTGGCCAAACGGTTAAACGCGAAGCCATTCACCAGCAAATTATCGGCCGCGAATACGATGGCCTGGACCGCACCGTCGATGTACGTATTTCGCATTTACGCCGTAAGCTGGGCGACAATGCTGAAACGCCGTTTAAAATAAAAACGGTTTGGGGCAAAGGTTATCTGTTTGTCGCCGATGCCTGGCATTAAAGGTTAACCCCTGATGCAGCGGCTGTTCTGGCATTTTTATCTGTTTATTTTTTTGGTGCTGTTGGCGCTGGGCTGGGCAGTGGAACAGCTATGGCAACAGTGGCAGCCAGCCGCTGAACCGCCCTGGCTGGCCAGTTATCAAACCTTGTTGCAGCAACAGCTGCAAGGCCCGCCCACTGACTGGCAGGCACTGACACAGCTGGAAGTAACCACCCTTAATGCCAATAGCATCGGTTGGTTAGCCGCTGAGCAGGCGCAACTGGAACAAGGGCAGTTGGTCAGTTTATTCGATGATACCAAAGTGTACTTTTATGCGTTGCGTGACGGTCAACTGTGGCAGTTAGGGCCTTTGCCGCTGCAGCAACAGGACGGTGGCGCATGGTTCAGCCTGCTCTTTTTCTTGCTGCTAGCGGTGGCGGTGGCGTTATGGCTGTATCCGGTCACCCGAGACATCCGAACGCTGGAGCGTAGCCTGCAGCAGCCACTCAGCACTACCGTCTTGCCGGCACATTCTTTTATCGCGCCAATCGCTGAGCGCTTTTTACAGATGAGCCAGCAGATCCGCAGTTTACTTAACCTGCAACAGGAAATGACGCACGCCGTGTCTCATGAGCTGCGCACACCGATAGCACGCTTAAGTTTTGCGCTGGAAATGGCCAACCAACTGCCCGAGCAGGAAAAGCAGCTGATGCTACAGGATGTGCGCGAGCTGCAACAATTGGTCGATGAAATACTCGACTATGCCAGGCTTGAAGCCGGTCAGCTGCCACTGCAATGGCAACAGGTCGATTTGGCTGAATTGCTATTGAGCCTGCAGGAGAAATTATCACCACTGCCCGGTGCGCCAATACAGCTGCAATTACCAGAGACAGTGCAACTGTACGGTGACGGCCATTATTTAGAGCGGGCTCTGCAAAACCTGCTGGTTAACGCAAAAAAGTATGCCAAGCAACATATTATTGTCAGCGTGACGCAACAGCAGCAGTTTTGGCAGCTTAGGGTAGAAGACGATGGCCCCGGCGTAGCACCTGACTTACGTGAAGAGATCATCAAACCCTTTTTTAGGGCTGAAGCCAGCCGCAATAAAGACTCCGGTGGCTTTGGTTTGGGCCTGGCGATCGTGCAGCGTGTTGCCCAGTGGCATCAGGGTAGCATCAGTGTTGGCGCGTCAAAACTGGGCGGTGCCTGCTTTGAACTGCGCCTGCCACTGCGTCAGGGCTGATACGGTTTACAGCCCGAGGTTTTTCAGGAAGTCGTCGTCGACGTCAACCTCAGCACTGACGGTGTTTTCCGGCGTGTACTGCTGAGCATTAGCCAGAATATCGTCCGGATGTTCCTGCTCGGCTTTATCAAACTCGTGCAGCTGGATAAATTCGGTTTTATCCATCGCCAGCTCCAAATAAAAAATATTGTGCTCTGGCGTGCTGAAGGTCACCCGGCGCGCTTGTGGCTGGTCCAACTGGGTGTTAATTAAAATTTGCACCTGCTTGTTTATCGCCATCATCTTTGGCTGGCTCTGGTTAATTGAGGTATGCAGGTCGTAGCGCACCGTGTTGGTAAAATCCCCAACGATCTGGTTCATCAGCTCACCCATGACGTTGCCCACCTCGTCTGAGGTATGAAACTGCGCCAACTCTTCTTCCGGCATGCCCATGCTCATTAGGTACTTTTTGTAGATCTCCATCGCCGCCTGAGCGGTAAAGTTAATGATCACCAAGCCGGAAAAGCCACCGTCAAACAGTACAAAGCAGCCTAAATCGGGCCGCAGACAGGTTTTCTGAATTTTCTGCACCATTGGCGAGTAATCGACATTGTGGTTACCGGCACCCGCCAGCACCTTCGTGACCGACTGACAAAGCGTCAGTAAAATCTCATCAGTGGTAATTGTTTTGGTTTTTTTCATTAGTGTTATCCAAGCGGTCAGATTATGTCAGTATAAGCCTAAGCCGGCCATTAAGGCTATGTTGGGTTGTCGTTCGGTGGCGTATTATATTGCTGAATAATGTGTTGGTATTCGCCGCTCTGCTTTAGCTGCAACAGCCCCTGATCAATTACATCACGCAGCGTTGGTTGCCAACAGGCTGCCGGGTAGGCTTTTTCGGCAAATAAATAGTGGGTGCTAAGCTGATGCTGCGGTGCTAGCAGTTGCGCCAGATACCACAACACCCGCCGCTCGCCAATCACCAGGTCAACCCGGTCGCTGAACAACAGTTCCAGTTGCAGCTCGCGCTCAGCCAGCTCCAGGTAGCTGGCCGTGCTAATCGCCTGGCTAAACTCCGG
This sequence comes from Chromatiaceae bacterium, assembly GCA_033838465.1. Lineage (GTDB taxonomy): Bacteria > Pseudomonadota > Gammaproteobacteria > Enterobacterales > Alteromonadaceae > Alishewanella. Next base: position 242,179 of record JAJLKZ010000005.1, on the reverse strand, counting down.
CCCCAGCACCTGCTGCGCCTGCTGATAGGCAACAATACGTTTGTCACTCAGCTGCGCCAGGGTATCAACCTTTAAGTGGCGCGCTTGTAAACTCACTGCAACATCCTGAAACGGCAGAAAATCCTGGCTGTAGCTTGCACCGGCCACCTCAATAGCCACCGGTGAGGCACAATCGAGTTTTTTATCACTAAATTGTTTTAGCAGCCGGCTATAACTGTGTAATTCATACTCGACGTTCAGCCCGGCACGACGAAAGATACGCGACAGCAACTGATACTCTATGCCATCCAGCTCACCGTCGTCATCATAAAACGACCAGGGTGCCGATAAGTGCAGACCAACCCGCAATGGCTCAGCCTCTGCAGTGGTTAGTTTATTATCAGCCTGCACCCCGAAACTGAGTGACAGGCTTAATATGACAAAACAGGTTTTAAGCGGGTTTAACATAAGGTCACGCTTTGGCGGCAATAGCGTCATTACAAAGCTTTCTGACCAGAAAAGCAACGTTGTACCGGACAGTGACATATTTACTAACGAATTTTTACACGCCGGCATTAGCTGCCAGTCACGAAACCACGTATCATAGCCGGCTATCCTTGTATGAGTGTCAGGTTATGTCTGTCAAACCCGCAGGCTGGATCATTTTGTTACTGGCCGCCGTGGTGGCCACCACGCCCTTGGCTATCGATATGTATTTACCGGCGATGCCCATTATGGCGCAGCAGCTGGATACCTCTATTGGCATGGTGCAGCAATCGTTAAGTATCTTTCTGGCATTTTTTGGCATTAGCATGCTGATCTGCGGCCCACTGGCAGACCACTTCGGCCGCCGCCCGCTGGCGCTGTTTGGGCTAAGCGGCTTTGTGACGGCCAGCATAGCGTTAAGTTTAGTCAGCAGTATCGAATGGTTTTTGTTCTGGCGCGCGCTGCAGGCACTGTGCGGCGCCGCTGCCACTGTGGTGGTGCCCGGCATAGTGCGCCACCTTTACCAGGAACATACCGCTAAAGGCATGTCTTATGTGTCAATGATTATGATGCTGGCACCACTATTGGCACCGGCTATTGGTAGCGGTGTGCTGTGGCTGGCGAACTGGCAGATGATTTTTATTACCCTGGCAGGCTATGCGGCGGTGGTGTTGCTGCTGTGCTGGCGGGCGCTGCCAGAAATAGGCCGCGCCAAGGCCTCGCAGCCACTGCAGTTCTTCAGCGGCTATAAGGTGGTGTTTGCCCAGCGCTCTGCCCGCGCTGATATTGCCACCTCAATGTTTGCCTCGTTTTCGTTTTTCTGTTTTTTAACCGCAGTGCCTTTTGTCTACATTCAGTATTTAGGTGTTAACGAGCAAGAATTCAGTCTGCTGTTTGGCTTTAATGTCTTAATGCTGATGCTGGCCAACTTTATTAATAGCCGATTGGTTACCCGGCAAGGGCCACAGCGCATGCTGCGCGCCGGCCTGGCACTGGCGATTGTTAGCGCCAGCTTGCTGGCACTGTTTAATTTCTGGCAATTTAGTTTGCTGTATACGGTGCTTAGCATAGCACCGCTGATGGCCAGCCTTAGCCTGATAGCCACTAACGCTGACGCGATGATTTTAATGAAGTTCCCTGATAACAGCGGCACGGCTACCGCGGTAATTGGCACGCTGCGCTTTGGTATTGGCGGCCTGGCCGGCCCCCTGTTGGCCTGGTTTTATAACGGCACACCGCTGCCGTTTTCACTGCTGATGTTACTGGGAGTACTGTGTATCGCTATCAGCCAGCTGTGGCATACGCCAACGGCCGCGCAGCCCGATTAAATCTTGCAGGCGCCGCCGCTACATTCGTCGTCGTCATCGCCAAATTGGGGCTCGGCTGCCTGGTTCAGCTGTGCTTGTTGCTGCTGCTCGACATTCAGCTGCGCTTGCTCAAAATCCAGGTGGTCCAGGTCAAAGTCTAAATCTGACATTATCGTCTCTCCGCATCAGTTAACCGTTGCCAGTGTAGCAAAGCACAGTGCTGGCCTGAAGCAAAAACAGCAGCTAATTTAGCCGGTGCGGTTAAGCGCTGAAATTGCTAGAATAGCCGGCAGTTTTCGCCTAAGCCGCAGGAGCCTCGCATGACAACCCTTACTATTCAAACCCCGGATGACTGGCATTTACATTTTCGTGACGGCGATATGCTGCGCGAAACCGTGCCGGCCACAGCGCGCCAGTTTGCCCGCGCTATTGTCATGCCTAACCTGGTGCCGCCGGTTACCACCGCTGCCATGGCAGTGGCTTACCGTGAGCGCATTTTAGCCGCGCGCCCGGCAGGCAGCACCTTTCAACCTTTGGTTACCCTATACCTGACCGATAAAACCAGCGCCCAGGACATTATTGATGCCAAAGCCGCTGGTGTCGTGGCCGCGAAGTTATATCCGGCGGGTGCCACTACCAACTCCAGCCACGGTGTCGGCGCGTTAGACGCCCTATACCCGGTATTTGAAGTGATGGCCGAACAAGGCATGCTGCTGTTAATTCACGGCGAGGTCACCGACCACGACATTGACATTTTTGACCGCGAAAAAGTGTTTATCGACCGCTATTTGCAGCATATCGTCGCCCGTATCCCCAGTTTAAAGGTGGTGTTTGAGCATATCACCACGGCTGATGCGGCCAGCTTTGTTGCTGAAGCATCAGGCAATGTCGCAGCAACTATTACGCCGCAGCATTTGCTGTTAAACCGGAACGATTTACTGGTAGGGGGTGTGCGCCCACATAACTACTGCTTACCGGTATTAAAGCGCCGCACCCATCAGGAAGCGCTGCGCGCCGCAGTAGCAACTGGTTCAGCCAAGTTCTTTTTAGGCACCGACTCAGCACCACATGAAAAACACCGCAAAGAGTCAGCCTGTGGCTGCGCCGGCTGTTACAGTGCGCACAGCGCCATTGAGCTGTATGCGCAGATCTTCGATGACTTAGGTTGTCTGGATAAACTGGAAGGCTTTGCCAGCCACCACGGCGCCGACTTCTACGGCCTGCCACGCAACAGCGGCACAGTAACCTTAGTGAAGCAGCAATGGCAGGTGCCGGCAGAAATCATTCTGCCCAACGGCAACCCGATAGTGCCGTTTTATGCCGGTGAAACCTTAAACTGGAAGCTGGTGTAACAGGCGTAATGCATGAGCCGATATACTCACGTCAACACGCCGTAAACCCTTCCCTGGGGGCTCGATTATGAACTTCATCCGTGAAGTTCACCCTGTCGGGTCAGCGGAGCTGTTCAAATTCGTTCCTAACGAATTTGTCAGCATCCTGGCCTGCAACGGTTGACTTAGAGTACATCGACTCCTGCTTCAGCATACACAGCATTCAATTCTTTAAATAACTCAGCAGCCGCTCTAATGCGCGGTAGCTGAGCGCTTCCATCAAATGCGCGCGACTAATTTGGGCTTGCTGCTGCAAATCGGCAATACTGCGCGCCACCTTAATAATTTTATGGTAGGTGCGTGCCGACAGCTTAAAGCGGTGAATGGTATCTTCCAGAAACTGCGCATCGGCGCGCTGCAACGGGCAAAAATCCGCAATTTCACTGCCCGTTAGTCGGGCATTGGCCTTGCCCTGGCGCGCCAGTTGCAACTGCCGCGCCGCCAGCACCCTTTCGCGTACACTGGCACTGCTTTCTTCCTGTGTCTGCTGGCTTAACATGCCTTTGGGCAGCAGCGGCACTTCTATTTGCAGCTCGATACGGTCGATAAAGGGCCCGGACAAACGGTTTAAATAGCGCATCACCTGCTCGGGCGTTGCACGGCCATCCTGATGGTGCCCAGTCGGGCTGGGGTTTAATGCCGCCACCAGCTGAAACTGCGCCGGAAACTCGGCCTGGCGTGCGGCGCGGCTAATGTGCACCACACCGGTTTCCAGCGGTTCGCGCAGCACATCCAGCACCTTGCGCGGAAACTCCGGCAGCTCATCTAAAAACAAAATGCCATGATGCGACAGTGAAATCTCGCCGGGCCTGGGCACCGAGCCACCGCCGACCAACGCCACCGCCGAACTGGTGTGGTGCGGGCTGCGAAACGGCCGCTGTTGCCAGTCAGTTAAATTACGCTTTAGCCCGGCAATGGAATAAATAGCTGCCGTGGCTAAGGCTTCGTTTTCAGTCAGCGGCGGCATAATGCCCGGCAGGCGCTGTGCCAGCATCGACTTACCGGTACCAGCCGGGCCCAGCATTAGCAGGTTATGCTCGCCGGCAGCGCAAATCTCCAATACCCGCTTGGCATGTGCCTGGCCTTTTACATCGGCTAGATCCGGCAGATGCTGCGCTTCGAGGGCTGGCAACGCCGGTATTGCTGGCAACGGCTGCTGCGCCAGTAAAAAGCTATGCACCTGCAGCAAGTGCTCAGCGCCGTGCACCACCACCTTGGGCACCTGCTGCGCCTGCTGGGCGTTATGCATCGGCAGCACCACTTCACGGCCGGCATCACGACAGGCTATCGCCACCGGGATTTCGCCCACTATGCTTCTGATCTCGCCTGATAACGCCAGCTCACCACAAAACTCATAGCCATTAAGGCTTTTTTCACTAAGCTGCCCAGAGGCGACAATAATGCCCAGCGCTATCGGCAAATCAAAGCGGCCGCCCTCCTTGGGTAAATCGGCCGGGGCTAAATTTACGGTGATCTTACGATCGGGAAAGGCAAAGCCGCTATTGACCATGGCACTGCGCACCCGGTCACGCGACTCTTTTACCGAGGTTTCCGGTAAACCCACCAACTGAAACGCCGGCAGGCCATTGCTGATATGCACTTCAACGGTAACTAAGGGTGCATCCAGACCATGTCTGGCGCGGCTAAACACAACGGCCAGTGACATCCCTGTCTCCTGTACGCAAAACGAAAGATAATTAATACTTGCCCAATTGTTAAATTTAAGCAAGAAATTAACTTAACTTTTGCGTTACATTTCACTCTGCCTCTGATAGCGGCATTTCCAGGATCAGCTTCAGGTTTTCCAGGCCTTGCTGTAAGTCTTCGGCAATCATGCCTTCGACATCGACAAACAGCAGCATCAGATTAACCGGATACGGTAGCTGGCTGCTGAAGTTCCAACTTACCCGGGTTTGCCCGTCACTCAGTGCTTCTGTAGTCATATGTGCATGAGAGACAGACGCAAAAGGTTGATGAAAGGTCAGTTGCAGGTCGATACGCTCACCTTCTGCAATGGCAATGATTTGCTGCTCGCCACTGCCAACATCGGGGTTTTCACTGTGCCAGCGGCTAATATAGCCCACAGTGCCGTCTACCCCGTCACTGGATTTTTGCATATTGGGGTCCAGTGCCGCCCAGACACTAAAGTTGTCCTGATTACTGACAAAACGAATGTAGTCAAACACCAGCAGCTGCGGCTGATTTATTACCACTTCGGCCTGCACCTGATACTGTCGTTTGACCAGTAAAGCCACCAGCAGCGGTATCGCCAGCAGCAGCACCAGCGTTATAGCGAATTTTTTAAGCATAAGGTGTGTCCTGATTAAGCCTGAGCAGGTGCAACTGCTTATAACCATAGCCGGTTTTTGTTAACACTCCAGTGGCCCGCTGTGCTAGTTCAGCCGGTTAACCACAGTAAAACACGCTAAATTTTCGCCAGCGCATTTGGCTTAGACCAAAACTGCGGTAGCATTACGCCTTTGTGTTTATTGCATAGGCGTTATGGTTACTGATCCTGCATTTGTGTTAAGCCAGTCACAGCTGGAGCGTTGGTTCGATACAGTGACTTTTCACCGTGCCCAGGCCTACCTGCAAGCCGGTAAAGTGGTGAAGCTGGAGTACAACAGCGATTTATCGGAAATCAGCGCCCAGGTATGGGGCGCCGCCTTTACGCCGTACCGCCAGTTTATTCAAATAAAACGCAGCAGCGACGGCGTGCAGCTGCAAAACCGCTGTACCTGCCCGGTTGGCGCCAACTGTAAACATGTGCTGGCGGTGTTGCTGCGACTGCAGCGTGATTATCAGCAACAAAAACTGCAACTAGAGCAGCAGCCGCTGCGCCAGTTAAACCAATGGTTTAGCCAGGCCGAACAAGCCTTAAGCTCACAGCCAGAAGAAAAAGATGTGGTGCTGTATCTGCTGTCATATGGCCAGGCCGGCCTGCAGTTAAGCCCACGCCGGGTGAAAAGCAGTAAAAAAGGCGGCTACACCAAAGGCGTTGCTATTGGTAAATATGATTTGGTCAGCCCGGTTATGCCGCACTGGATTGATGAGCAGGATTACCGGCTGTTAAGTTACTTCCGCGCACAAAGCCTACGCGATTTGCCACTGCTGGAAGGCGACTGGGGCTATCAGTTATTACAGCAGCTGCTGCAAAGCGGCCGCTGCTTTTTTTCCGAAGCCCGCCACCCGATCTCCGCTGGTCCAAAACGCCCGTTGCAGTTTTACTGGCAAGACAGCGCTGCCGGCCAACAACTGTGCTGGCAGCTGGACGACTCTGAGCGCGAGTTTGAACTGGTGTACACCGATCCACCCTGCTATCTCGACACCAGCTATTATGAGTTAGGCGAGCTGGACACCCGCTTGAACAGCAGCCAGTTAAAACTGTTAAACACCATGCCGCCAGTGCCGGTGTCTAACCTGGCGGGCACGGTCAGCCGGTTGCAGCAACTGTTTAGCCAGGCCAGCTTGCCGGTGCCTAAAGTAGCTGGTCTGAAGCAAGTGAACACCGCCGCCAAACCGGTGCTGCAGTTAAAAATGTTGCCGCATAAAGCCCGTGGCCGCAGCGAGCCCACCGCCCTGCTGCAGTTTCAGTACGGCAACTACCTGCTGCCATTAAATCTGATGCAGGCGCAAACCGAGCTTAACGACAACAACCAGAGCGTGTTTATAAAACGCGACCGCCCGGCCGAAATCACCGCGCTGGAACAACTGCTCGCGCTGGAGCTGGTGCAGCTGCCGGCCTTACCGGCACCTTATGCCGAGCACAGCGCCTTTGGCGTCGGTGAAGGCCCGGATAACCCGCTGTTATGGCAACCTTTACTGGATGCCCTGCCCACACTGGAACAACAGGGCTGGCATATTGCCCGCGACGACGACTTTAAGCTGGATATCTTAACTGGCGACCCTTACCTGCAGGTGCAGGACCAAAGTGCCGGTGGCTTTGCCCTGGCCATTCAGGTGGATATCGACGGCACTCAGGTGCCGCTGTTGCCGCTGATAAGCCAGTGGCTGCGCCAGTATGGCCTGCCTGATGCCGGCAAACCGATTTGGTTATCGCTGCCGCAGGGTAAACTCGCCCTGTCACCGGCGCTGATCCAACCCTTTATTGATACTATTATTGAGCTGTTAAACCCGAACAAGCCACAGTTCAGCCTGGAGCTGCCCGCATTTAAAGCGGCGTTATTGCCAGTCGAGGGTAGCAAAGATATCCGCTTTTTAAATGCTCAGCGGGTGTCCAGGTTAAGCAGCATGCTGCACAACTTTAACGGCATCAGCCCCTGCCCGGTGCCGGATGGCTTACAGGCACAGCTACGCGATTATCAGCTGCAAGGCTTAAGCTGGCTGAGCTTTTTGCGTGAATTTAGCTTAGGCGGCATTCTGGCCGACGACATGGGGCTGGGCAAAACGCTGCAAACCTTAAGTTTACTGCTGACACTGAAACAACGCGGTGAGCTAAACCAGCCGGCGTTAATTGTTTGCCCCACCAGTTTACTGGGTAACTGGCTGGCCGAGGCCGCCCGCTTTACGCCGCAGCTGCGGGTGCTGCAGGTGCATGGCAATAAACGTCAGGGGCTGTTTAACCAACTGGCCGATTACGATGTCATCGTCACCAGCTATCCGCTGGTGGTACGCGATCACAAGTACTATCAGCAGCAGCCGCTGGCAGCGGTGATTCTGGATGAGGCCCAGCATATTAAAAATGCCGGCAGCCTGGCCGCTAAAGCGGTGCGCCTGCTGAAAGCCGAGTTTAAACTGGCACTATCGGGCACGCCACTGGAGAACCACTTAGGCGAGCTTAAATCGATTTTCGATTTTGTGCTGCCGGGCTTGTTAGGCAACGACACCCACTTTAACCAGGTATACCGCAAACCGATTGAGAAGCACGGCGATGCCGAACGCGCCCATGCGTTAAAAGCCCGCATAGCACCTTTTATGCTGCGCCGCACCAAAGCGCAGGTGGCCAATGAACTGCCGGAGAAAACTGAAATTGTGCAGCTGTTGGAGCTGGAGAGCGACCAGCGCAACTTGTATGAAAGCATCCGCTTAGTGATGGAAACCAAGGTACGCGAGCTGTTTGTGCAACAAGGCGTGGCCGCCAGCCAAATTCAGTTTTTAGATGCACTGTTAAAACTGCGCCAGGCATGCTGCGATGCGCGCTTAGTGCCGGTTGAGCATGCCCGCTCGGTGCAAAGCAATGCCAAACTGCAGTGGCTGCGTGACACCCTACCGGAGATGTTAGAAGAAGGCCGCAGCATCATTATTTTCAGCCAGTTTGCCAGCATGCTCACGCTGATTGCCGACGAGCTAAACGCATTGGGCATTGATTACAGCAAACTTACCGGCCAGACCAAGCAGCGCCAGACACAAATTGATGCCTTTCAAAACGGCGACACACGGGTGTTTTTAATCAGCTTGAAAGCTGGCGGCACCGGCTTAAACCTCACCGCCGCCGATACCGTTATTCATTACGATCCCTGGTGGAACCCTGCAGCGGAGGCACAGGCCACTGACCGCGCCCACCGTATTGGCCAGCAGAAAAAGGTGTTTGTTTATAAGCTGATTGCCAGCAATACGGTAGAGCAAAAAGTGCAGCAGTTGCAGCAACATAAGCGCCAGCTGGCCGACCAGCTGTTTGCCGGTGGCAAGGGCCAGCCGTGGCAAGGCAGCAGTGACGATTTGCTGGCGCTGTTTAGCGCTGATTAAGCAGTGCAGTTAGTCGGCGTACCACATTCTGGCCTGGCGCGCCGGCAGGCTGAAGTTGTAACTGCCGCCACTGATATACACCAGATTGCCACCGCTTAATACATCACGGTAGTTGCGGTACCAGTAAAAGCGGCCGTGCGTATTTACATTGAAGCTTTGCGTGCTACCACATTTGTTAATGCCTACCACGCCTTCCTGACCACGGCGGAACAAGATAGCGCAGTCATTCCAGGCCAGCATTTCCATGCCCTGGCCTTGCATGCGGTTATGGAAGTTCAGCATTTTACTGATGTGGCTGGCCTTGTAGGCGTTTACCCAACGGCCATTGTCGGTACCGGTGCTGTCGCTAAAAACCAGCGGCTTACCACCATCGCGCCCCATCACATAGGCGTAGGCCAGATATTCGTCAGTCGGATCCATGATCAGGTAACGAAAGCCATCATTGGTCGGAATATCATGGGTAACGGTAAAGGTGACCGCCCGGCTGTTTTGCAGCGCCTGGCCATAAGCGCCTGGGTTGACCAACTGGCTTAAACTGCCGCCAAAGCCAAAAGCCGAACGGATACTGTTAAACAGCGGGAAATCATAGGCTTTATGATCGGTGTAGCTTAAATAAGGCGCTAAAAAGCTGTCGTATTCGTTATTGCCAGCGCCGCCGCTGGTAATAATTTCACCAAACACGTACATGCCATTTTTAATGCTGCTGGTGAAAATTTCATTAATGTGCCAAATGGTCATGTGTTTAGCGGCATCTACCCGAAAGCCTTTCACCCCAAGCGCTTTTAACGCACTTAAATAGGCACGCTGCTGTTGTACCACCCAGCTATTGGGGTTTAAATCAGGCAAGCCGGTGTCACCACCACCACCGCACAGCCGGTAATTTTGTACCTGCCATACATCGTTATAATTGCTGATACAGTTGGCCGGGTTGAAGTCCCACGGGCTGAAGAGGCCCTGAGTTAAATTGCCAAATAAGCGCTGGTTGTTCCAGTAGCTGCTGTTACTGCCATAGCTGTTAAGCGCCGCCTGGCCGGGAAAGTCGGTAGCGCCACTGCGCTCGTTCGCCATATGGTTCAGCACAATATCGGCGTAAACGTCTACCTTACGTGCCGGGTTGGCGTCATTTAACGCATTGATCATATTTACAAAAGACTGCTTATTGCCTTTACAGTGGTCGATAACCCTAATGTCCTGCGGCTGATAACGCTGCCACCAGGCACAGTTACCGGCGTTCGATTTTAGCGGCGGCGCCACCAGCACCGCTTTATAACCAAGGTTTTTAATCTCGGTAGCTTTAGCGGCTACTTCGTCATAGTGCCAGTCAAAGGCATGTAAAATGGCATCGGCACTGGCGGTACTGCTAAGTACTGCCGGGGTTAACACCAGCATCAGCTTCACTAGCTGACGCCTTATTACGGTACTGATTACTTGCATTGGTCTATCCTTTATTGTGTTTGGTTTATGCAAGTCATCCGTGAGTGGGCAGCGGTGCGGCCATGCCGGCACCACTAAGTGTTAGTGACATCTAGCTCCGTTAACACCCCCTTTACCCTACGCTCTGGCGCTGTATATTTATTGCTCATATACGCCAACTTTACAGTTTTGCTACAAAAGGAACAAAGTGTCTCATTGACCACGCCAGACAGCAGCCTTAGGCTAAGCATGAAGTGGTTTTGCCGGAGACGAAGCGATGAAAAACCTGACCGAACATTTAAGCCAATATGCCAAGTACCATCGCGATGAGCGCAATATTCTTACCCACTATGCCGGCATCCCATTGATTGTCATTGCCCTCTTTGGCTTGTTGTGGTGGCCGCTGTTCACACTTGGTGGCGTAGCCATTACCCCGGCGCTGGTATTGTTTGTCGCCTCTGCGCTGTTTTATTTCCGGCTCGACTTACGCTTTGGTCTGGTCATGCTGCTGTTTAGCGGCAGCTGTTTTGCTATCGCCGGCTATCTGGCGACGCAGCCAACCGCCGTCTGGCTGGGCAGCGGCGTAGCTCTGTTTGTTGTAGGTTGGGTGCTACAGTTTATCGGCCATTACTATGAGGGTAAAAAACCCGCCTTTGTTGATGATCTGATTGGTCTTTTTGTCGGGCCACTGTTTATTATCGCCGAGCTGGGCTTTAAACTGGGCCTGCGTAAACAGCTGCAGCAAGATATTGAGCACATTGCCGGTAAAACCCATTAAATCAGCCGTGGTTAAGCCAAATACAATAAGCTAAGCCGGAATAAGTCACTGAAGTAAGTGGTAGTGAATGCAGTATTTTTTTATTCTTGTTAGCAGCTTATTGCTGCTGTTATCCAGTGCCAGCCAGGCGGCGCCGGCCAATTTTGACCAGGCAAAAAAGCTGGCGCAGCGTATTCACGCACCTGAAGCGAAAAGCTTTTATTGCGACTGCGATATTCGCTGGCAAGGCAGTAAGGGCATACCGGATTTGGCTGGCTGTGGCTATCAGGTACGTAAAAACGGCCCGCGCGCCAGCCGTATTGAATGGGAGCATGTGATGCCGGCGCATCACTTTGGCCATCAGCGCCAGTGCTGGCAACAGGGCGGGCGCAAAAACTGCGTGAAAACCGACGAGGTGTTCCGCCTGATGGAAGCCGATTTATACAACCTGGTGCCCGCCATTGGCGAGGTAAACGGCGATCGCAGCAACTTCCGTTTTGGCGTGTTACCGGCTACCGAAGCCAAACACGGTGCCTGCCCGGTGAAGGTAGACTTTAAACAACAGGTATTTGAACCTGCGCCTAATGTACGTGGCGATATTGCGCGCATTTACTTTTATATGGCCGACAAGTACAACCTAAACCTGTCCCGCGCCCAGCAGCAGCTGTTTATCGCCTGGCATAAGCAAGACCCGGTAACAGCGCAAGAGCACGAGCTAAACCAGCGCATTAGCCAACATATGGGCCACGACAACCCTTTTGTTAGCGGCAAGCGCGAGTGGAATTTGGGCTATAAGCCAACGGGGTATGGGTTAATCGTAAGCCAGTAACATCAACCAAAGCTACCCAAAGCAGTTAACTGTCTCTATGCTAAAGCCTGTTGCTACACTTTAGGTTAAGGACCATTATGACTACTGCGCTATACGCCGCCCTTTTGGGGCTGATGTTTGTTGTATTAAGTATTAAGGTAATTAAACAGCGTCGCCGCTATCAGGTAGGCATTGGTACTAAAGGCGAACTGGCGCTGGAGCGGGCGATACGGGTGCACGGTAATTTTGCTGAGTATGTCCCTTTGGCATTGTTGCTGATGTTTTTGGCGGAGTACAGCGGCCTGGCGCCGCTGTATTTACATGTGCTGGGGCTGGTGTTGCTGCTGGGCCGGCTCAGCCATGCTTATGGCGTTAGCCAGCTGAAAGAGCCGCTGCAGTTTCGCGTGTTTGGCATGGCGCTGACATTCAGTGTTATAAGCCTGGCCGCGCTGGCGATCTTAGTGCTACACGTACTGAAGCAACTGGGCTAAAGCCGGGCTAGCTAACATTACCGCCCGGCCCGTTTATCGTCGCCACCTGCACCTGGCCTGCGCGAATAGCGCCGGCCAGATCGCTGTAAAGCTGCGACTCTACATCGCTAAAGCGGGCATTTAGCCCCTCGAGCATACATACCTGGTTGCGGCCGTTAGTTTTACTTAAATACAATGCCATATCGGCAATTTGCAGCACTTTCTCCCAGTCCAACTCGGCTTCACTGATACCGGCAAACGGCAGGTGAATAAAGCCACCACTTACCGTAACGGCGATCTGTTGGTTGTCAAACGCCACTGGCTGCCCACCAATAATATTTAATATCCGTTGTACAAAGCTACTGACATGAGCCGGGTCGATATTATCCAACACCAACAGCATTTCTTCACCGCCCCAACGCACCACCATGTCTTTGTCGCGGCAGGTGTCTTGCAGGCGCTGCGCCACACTTTGCAGTACGGCATCTCCGGCCGCATGGCCATAGCTGTCGTTTACCTTTTTAAAGAAGTCGATATCCAGCAATAAAAAGCCGGTAACGCTGCTACTGACGATATCGCCATCGCGACGTTTTAACGCCCGCTTTTGCAAATACTCCTGCAGCGCACGACGATTATACAGCCCGGTGAGTACATCACGTTGCGACTGGTACGCCAGCAGCTTATTGGTTTCGTACAATTTTTTATTAGAGCGGCGCACCTTACGGTACAGTTGAAATACCATAACAGCGGCAAAGGCAACAATAATGGCAACTAACCAAACGAGTTGTTGTTGCAGCCGTTGGTTTTCCAGCAACTGGGCCTTAAGGGCGTTTTCCTGCTGCAGTATGGTGATCTGCTGTGCCTTGGCTTTAGAGTCGTACCTGTCTTGCAGTGCGGCCAGCCGGCTTTCACTATCGGCTTTGCGGATATCCTCCCGCAAGGCCATTTGCTCCAGCAAAGTATCGGCTTGCTCTTTATAACGCCCCGCCGCCGCATACGCCTTAGCCAGCCATTCGTAATAGGGTTCATATTCCGTCTTGGGTGCATGCTGGCTTAAATAGCGCATAGTACTTTCCATTTGTGCGATGCCCTCGTCATGCTCACCCTGCATCACGCGGATAAAGCCCAAATTTTGCAAGATTAACTGCTTGTTGTGCTCGTCTTGTAGCTGTTCAGCCCGCTTAAGCGCCTGCTGTAAGATGGTTTTGGCCTCAGCATACTGCGCCAGCTGGATATAAGTAGCGCCGAGGTTGTTTTCGAAAATAAGTGCAGTGCTGTCACGACCCAAGGCTGTTGATACTGCCAGGCCTTGCTGATTAATTTGCACCGCGCGCGGATAATCTTTTTCTGAACCGGCGATATAACCCAATAACAAATAAAGCTCTGGCAAAAAGCCGTCATGGCCATATTTTTTCGCTTCGGCAATATTTTGCTCGGCCAGCGTGCGGGCTTGTGTCCAGTTTCTTAACTCAGTGTGCACCAGCGCTATGTTGTAGTTTAAAAAAGCCCGGCGGCGTAATGTGAAAGCATCATCGGTTTCGCTTACCGCATCCAGTGCATCGATAAAATGTTGCAGCGCTTGTTCAAATTGCTGATCAGCTTTATACAACCGGCCCAGCACGTTATTAGCGTAGTAACGTACACGCGGCGTAAGAGCCCGGCTAACGGCTTGCGCAGCCCGGTCGACGTTAACAAAAGCTTCATTTAACGTATTCTGATACAGCTGTGTTTCCAGCTCGGTGGCATAAATTTCTGCTAGCGTATCAGCATCTTCTGTCAGCTCTGCCTGCGCCAGTAACTGGCTAAGGCGCTGTTCCAGCCGCTCGGGATCTTGTTGGTAGAATTGGTAGTTAACCAGATAACTGAGTAATCGTACCCGGCTGGCGATAGCAGGGTTATTCGCATGTTGCTGTTCAAGAGCCAGCAATTGTTTATCAGCTGCAGCAGTATCTTCAATGGATAGCAGAATATACTTATCTAAGGCTTGCTCCAGCTGGGGATCAACCTGGGATGCGGCTAATACTGGCAACGCAGCCAGCAACATTAGGGTGAGAGACAACTGACAAAACAAAGATAAGCAAAAACGCATAAACGCAGGTACCTTAAAGGCTTTTATTATTTTTAGCCCAAGATACCGGATACGTTCATCTAATGCACACTTTTACGATAAATTCCGCTTTACTCTGGTCACGCCATCTCGCCAAGGTTAGCGGTTTTCACTATCTTTTCGTGAAAACTGCCCATACCAGCCAAAGCCAAAATAGAAATAATGTTATTTATCAGCACTATAAGATTGGCAAGCTGTTTGCTGAGTATTAACCGATAGCGTTTAACTCAACTACAACAAGGACTTCAACATGCGTTTAATCTCATTAGCCGCCACCACCCTGATCGTGGCATCTCTCGTTGCCAGCACTGCACTGGCCGCGCAGAGCAATATTGATAAAGTCATGGGCTCGGCCGTCGTTGGCAGCAACCAGCACTATGGCGACATTTCACTGGTGAATGGCAGTGTGCAAATGGCCAGTAACAGCAGTGCCAATGACATCTCAGTCGTCAACGGCAGCATTGAACTGCGTGACGATGTTAAGTTGCATAGCGCGGCAACCGTGAATGGCAGCATTGAGAGCGGCACCGGCCTCAGCGTGGCGACAAACCTAGAAACCGTCAATGGCGAGATCCGCTTGGGCCAAAACGCCACCGTGGTGGGCAATATCGACACCGTTAATGGTGATATCAGCCTGGACAATAGTGAAGTGGCGCAGAACATCAGCACGGTAAATGGCGACATTACCCTAAGCGGCAGTACGGTCGTAAAGGGCGATGTCATTTACAAACCCCGTGGCAAGCGTAAAAGCTTTTTTGGTTGGAGTAACAACAGTACACCAGTATTACATATTGGGGAAAATGCCGTGGTAGAGGGCAATATTATTCTGCGCCAGCAAGTTGAACTTAAGTTAGATAACCCGACGCTGGCGGCCAAAGTGATTTACGATATTAACGATGGACGCTAGGCCAGTGCAGCGGCGATAACACCTTAGGTGTTATCGCCCTTAGCTTAAGGATAATTGGCAAAGCGCTGCTCTGCTTTCTGATAGGCCCGCTCGGCACGGCTAACCTCACGCGCCAAGGCTGGCAAGGCATCCGCAGCTTCAACTAACTGCGCTTTCAGCTCATCAATTTCGGCCAAAATATTTATCCGCTCGTCTTTTAACAAACCATCTTCAACCAGCAGCTCGGTTTTTACGCTGATGTCTTTTTCTAACTGTTTTAACACCCGCTGCTGTTTATCCAGCGCCGAGCGGGCGTTGTTCAGCGAGCTTTGCAGCTCAAACAGGCTTTTGCCATCACGGTAGCCGGTTAAAAAGTCGGCTTCTAAATCAGCGGCGCAACTTTGCTGATAGCTTGCACCACGTTTGCCCTGCATAAAGCCATTAGCTTGGGTGCAAAAGCGCTCTGAACCTTCCCGGTGCCCCTGGCGGTAACGGGTTAAATCAGGTGCAACACCATGCTCAGCACAATCCTGCCGGTAGCTGCCAATTGCCGTTTCAGGCTTACCTGTGCTGCCGTCTTCAAAGCCAATAGTGCGCCAATCAGCGGTTAAACACTGCGATTTATCCATACCCGCACAACCACTTAGCAGTAGCGCCAGCACACCCGGCATAACCCATATCTTCAACATAGCTCTATCACACTTTAGTTTACTTTGCGGCTAACTTGCCGCAAACCGCAGGCCAAGGCAAGTAAAACGATAAAACCAGTAGGTCCAATAGTACGTAAGACCTTTAGGTTAAAAAACGGCGACATCACTATGCACTTACTACTGTTACTCTTGCTAACACTGCCATTAACGTCAAAGGCTGACGATAGCGCCTGGGCACTGTGGCGTGAGGGCAAAGCAGTACTTATTATGCGCCACACGCTGGCGCCGGGCACCGGCGATCCGGCGGGTTTTGTGCTGGAGAATTGCAGTACCCAGCGTAACCTTAGCAGTGAAGGACAACAACAGGCCAAACGCTGGGGCGCCCTGTTACGGCAGCAGCACAGCGGCGATATTACGCTTTATAGCAGCCAGTGGTGTCGTTGCCTCGATACCGCCCGACTGATGGGTTTAACGCCACCCACACCCTTGCCGGTGCTTAACTCCTTTTTCGCCGGCCGTGGCGATGGCGATAAACAAACTCAGGCGCTGCTGCAACAATTTGCCACTGCTCAAACTGCACAACCGACGGTACTGGTCACCCATCAGGTTAACTTTACTGCCCTTACCGGTATCTTCCCACGCTCAGGCGAAGCCGCTATTATCGCGCTGCCGCTAACACGACCGGCCAAGGTACTGGCAGGGATAACGTCACCTTAACAGGCACTGGTTTATTCGTTCCTGACAATGCTGGCAAGGGCTGCGGTGCTGGGTTAAGCTAGACAGCAACACTTTGGCATCAGACTGGATCACCATGTCTTTAGATATCAGCCCTCTAATCAATGCAATTGCCCGGCTTAGTGAAGGCTTACAACGTTATCAGCAGGATATTACTGACATTCAAATTCGGGATGGCCTGGTACAGCGCTTTGAATTTACCTATGAAATTAGCCACAAAATGCTGAAACGTTATCTTGAACAAAGCTCCGCTTCGCCGGATCAGTTTGATGTGATGCCGTTTGCAGATCTGATCCGCACCGCCAATGAGCAAGGCCTGCTACAAGGCGACTGGCCGGCCTGGCGTGGCTATCGCGATATGCGTAGCAAAACCAGTCATACCTATGATGAAGATATAGCGCTACAGGTGGTCGCTGGCATCCCGGCCTTTCTTGCTGAGGCGCAGTTTCTGGCTGCACAGTTAACCGAGCGTCTGGCCCGTGGCTAAACCTGCAGGGTTACAAGTCAGCGATAACGAATGGCAGCAGGTCAGCGCCATTTTGCAGCGCCACCTGCCAAACAACGAGGTGTGGGCCTTTGGCTCGCGGGTAAAAGGAAATGCCAAAGCCTATTCGGATTTAGATTTAGCCATTATCAGTGATGCACCTCTGCCGTTAGCATTGTTAGCCGAAATCGCTGAAGCCTTTAGCGAGTCAGACTTACCGTGGAAAGTCGATTTAGTAGACTGGGCAACAACATCAGAGCGATTCCGGCAGGTGATATCTGAGCAGAAGCTGATTTTAACTACCCGCTAGGCTGCAAAGTTAGTTGCAATAGCTGGAAAAGCTTGTAAATACAATGTATCTTCCTTGCCTCGCTTTTTACTACTTTCAGGGCATGGATAGCTTTGACATCGCACAAACTCAACGAATACATCTTTTATCCCCCTTATAACCAACATTGCAGCAGGCGAACGCAGCTCCAGTTAATCAGCCTGTTCTTGCTGATTAGCTTTTTACCGCTGTTTTTTGATTACGGCAGGGTGCCTCAAGTGAAGTATATGTTGCTTATATTTAGCCCCGGACTCGCGTACTGCGTTGTTGTCGCTATGGATTATTTGCTGTCTCGTTATCTGATGCCTGGCACGGTAAAGCCATTGAAGATCACGGCATCACAGTTATTTATTCCCAAATGGCTGATACATAGTAAAAATGGTCAACTTGCACAAGACACCATTATTGATGTTAAAGACCTACTTAGGATTGTCATTTACAGCTATACACTAAAGTCAAAACACGGTGCGTGTGATGCTATAAATACGATTTGTCTGCAGTTTTACCATCAACATATTTACCTTGATGGCAAAAAACTTCTGTTTGAAAACGTAATAACCGATAAAAACAAACTACTACAAGCCTTAAAGTCACTACCTTGTGATATGGTCTTTGAAAATAAAGACAATTTTGGTGATGTGAGACTTCTTCACACTGTTGCTCAAGGCCGCTGGGGGTCCACCTATACGATTTTGATCATCCTGATGTTCATTTTAATGTTTGGCAGCTTGCTGCTACTGATATTTTGGTAACGATGAATCTCCACTCAACCCAATCGGATCATGCCAATTTTAATCAACGTCACAAGAGAAACTTATACCTGCCTTGCTGTGGCTGTTAGTGCCATAAAAAACGCCGCTTGCGCGGCGTTTTTTCATTAAACGGGTTCTGCTTCAGGCTCAGCCGTTTCCGGCTGCAATTCCTGCTGCACCGGCTGGCAGATTATCCAGTCTTTTTCATCGACCCAGTTCTGTGCGCCGTTGGCTACGGTGCGGATAGGTACGATATAGCGGCAGCTGGTTTGCGGTTTCACCGAGGCAAAAATGGGCACAAAGCCAAAGCTGATTGCGGTTTCGATAATCGCCTGCTGGTTATGCGGGTCAATATCGGCTGCTTCGTCGATATAAATCGGAATGCGGTATTTACCGCGTTCGCGCTCGGCCAGTAACTGGCGGATAAACAACATACCGCATAGCAGCTTAATGGTAATACGGGTACCGTTAGAACCAGCAGAGTCGATCTTATCGAAGTACTCTTCTTCACCGGCACGGTTAACCACTTTAAAGCGGATATCGAATAAATCTGACAGCGTTAAACCGCCTTTCTCGCTGGCTGCCTGCACCAGGTAATCGCGGGCAGCGTTAATATCGCGCTCGGCCATAGTATTACCCGCCAGCAAGTCGAAAGTATCGCCCTGCTCGTAGGCTTCTGAGGTGCTTAAAATGGTATCGATATGGCCGACCAGCAGTTTGCGATCGACAATCTCTATCTTAAAGTCTTTTAAGTTGGAGATTTGCTGACGCCAGATGCCACGGTTAAAGCTGTTAAGCTCACGGTGTAGCCGGTTTAAGTCGTTACGCAGGCCTTTTAAGGTAGAGGCCACCTCGGTTAATGCCACCCGGGCCCGGCGCTCTATCGCCTCGCGCTCTTTATCCAGATGATGAAAGGCTTCTATCAGCTTCTGGTACTTAAGCTCAGTATCGCTTTCGGTTTCAAACTTGGTGATACCGGCGTTATAGATAAACTGATAAGTGTTGGCGATATTCATCTCGGTTAAGCGCAGTTCCTGACAATCTTTGTTAAAACTGCGGATACTGTCGGCCAGATTGTCGAAATCCAGCACGATATCAATCATATAAGGCGTAACACGGCCGCTGTACAGCTCCAGCTCGTGGTCACGGCGCTCGCGTTTTTCCTGATCGATGCGCTCTTTTTGCCGCTTTAACTGATCGAGCTTATTGTTGAGCAAATTACGCCGGTCAGACTGACTGGCCAACTTATGCTGCACCTCGTCCAGCTGACCCTGCACGCTGGCTTCTTCCTCTTCCAGCGCCGCCTGTAACTGCTGCTGATCATCCAGCAGCTGCTGCATTTGCTGATAGCGGCTGAAATCTTTCACGTCCTGCTCGGCCTGCAGCATATCCTGATACAGCCGCTCTTTTTCGCGGGTTTTACCGGCTAAGTCGGCCGCCACCTCAATTTGCTGGGTCAGCGTATGCAGACTTTGCTCTAACGCATCGATTTGCTGTTTAATTTGCAGCTTATCTTCGGCGCTGGTCATATCCGGCGCGCTATGTAGCGGCGTTAAATCAATGGTCGCGCCCGGCAAATGCGCTTTGCCGCCTTTGATACAATCAGCCAGTTGCTCCAGCAGGTTGCTAAAGGCACTGTCATCCGTGATCTCGACCTCACCACCTTTGGCGGTTGAAAGCGATAATAAATCCGGGTTTAGCAGCTTAGTAATGTGCTGTACTTCTGGCAGGCTTAAATCTTCACGCAGGCGTGAATACAAATTGTACTCGAGGTTTTTCAGCTGCAGTTTGGCGCTTTTATGCTGCTTCTGTGTTTGGCTTAGCTGGTGCTGTAAGGTGGCCAGATTCACCGAACTTGCGCCCTGTAAACTATGGCTTAAGCGCTCGTAGTCGCTGCGGATATTGCTAAGGTTGGTTGCCAGCTGCTCGCTGCTGGCGAGTTCAAAGCGGCCATGCAGCGCATCATATTGGTTAAACCATTGGCTAAGCTCGAGCTGGCGGTTGCCTAAATCTTTAATCTGGCCGACGAATAAGCGCTGACGCTCTTCTAACTGCTGCTTTTCGCTAAGTAAATCTTCCAGCTGCACACTGAGCTCACTGGTTTGATCGTCAAAGTGCTGCTGATAGTCGTTTAACGCAATATCCAGCTTAGGGGCAAAAGCAGCTAATTTACCTTTGTATACCGCACGCGCATCAAGCATATGTTCCAGCGCGGTCACGCCCTCCTGCTGACTTTCCAGTGCTTTTAGCTCGCGCCGGTCGCGGTTAACCTTTTCAAAGGCGCCATGCCAGACGGCATAAAAATCGACTTTCGGATCACCTAAGTGGCGGGCAAATACCGGCAGCAGCAAGCGTTTAACATCCTGCGCTGTCAGCTTATGCAGGTTAAGAATGCGGCGGAAAATATCTTTATACACCGGTGCATCCGACACGTTATTTAGCGGGATCATGCGTAAATTAATGCGGCTATCGTACGGCGTGGCGCCGCCGGTTAGCATAGCGTTAAGCTCGGACGGTTTCAGCTCAATCGGATCCAGGCCTTTTTCGCGCAATACATGATCGAGCTTGTTGTATTTCACAATGCTGTTGCCAGCGATAAAGTGGTCTAAATCCAGTGCGCCCTGATAGCAAAAATACTGGTATTTGTAGCCGGCAATTTTACCCAGCCCCGCCACGCCAATTACCACTTTGCCATCGGGCAAATTGGCTTCGAGCAGGATATAGCTTTGATCCGAGCCAAAGTAGAACTTACGCGTTTCATCCAGATCGTGGCCGTCCCACTCGGTTAAGCGTAAATCGTTGATTAGCGGAAACTGCAGTGCATTAATCACCGAGCTTTTACCGGTGTTGTTCGGCGCACATATCGAGGCGGCATGATCGAGTGGAATTACGCATTTGGCATAACCGGCAGTGTTTAACAGCGCCAGCTTCGTCAGGCCATACAGCTGCTCAGACATCGCTCATCTCCTCAGTATCCGGGGTATCTACCAATAACACCGTATCGCTGGAATCTTGCGGTGCGCCATCATCCAATTGCAGTAAGGCGTCTAAGTAGCGGTGTACCGGCGCAAGCAACTTGATATTGTCACCACTGGCTCGGGCTAAACCCAAACGCAGCATACGGTTGGCCACTTCGCGTTTTACATCCGTGGCGCTAAAGATATCCAGCTGCTCAAACAGGTGATACTGCTTCTGCACGATGGCCGCGAACACCTCATGGTCCAGCTCGCTATCAAACAGCGCTTGTAGCGGATCGCGGCCCTGATCGGCAAAATATTCCACCAGCGCATAGATAGTTAGTGCAAACAGGCGGGAAATTTTACCCATATTGGCGCTGGCATCATCGACATCAAAATAGAAAAAGCCGCGGCTGTCGCGCTTTAGCGTATGGCCAAGACCGGAGAATAATGCGCTGTAGCTGAGCTCCTGCGCGTCCAACTCTTGCCACAGGGCTAAGTCCTGCTCGCTGATATGGTAACCGCCGCTGAGCTTTTTATAGATCTCAGCCAGCTGGGTCAGCTCTTGTAAATCAAGATGCATCGGCCTTGGCCTCCTGCGAAAACGGGTAAAGGGTTAACTTGTGCTGCTGTAGCGTCAGTTCAACTGACTGATTGTTATGCTTGAGCGCTAAACCGTCTTCGCGGCTTAACGCCTGATACAGATACAACAGCTCATCCAGCGCTAAATTGGGGTAGCTGTCATCCAGCCAACGCGCCAGATTACTAATAGTGCCGCTACTACGCGCTTTGTTAAGCACACTGTCGTAATCCGGCAATTGCAAATTCGGCGCCACGCGCTCGTCTTGTTGTGTCGGTAGCTGGTATTCGGCTTGCTGATAATCGGCCAGCTCGGCCATATAGCTGGTCAGCTGATTGGCACTGCCAAGTGAGAAACGCTGTGAGTCGGATGCTATTACCACCGGCAGCTGGCTTAACGTCAGATCAATGCCTTTTTTGCGCATTAACCCCAGCACAGCACTGGCGTTACGTGATAACAGCGTATTTTTACGTAGCTCTTCGCGTAGTGGCATTAACGCATCGGCGCTGCGGCTTAAGCTTTCACGGCCAATCTGGTTCATATCCAGCAAACGGGTGCGCAGCTGCAGTAATAGCTCTTTTTCATGGCTTAAGCCGCCACTGATTTCCAGCGCGTTTATTTGTTCGCTCAGCAGCGCTTCCAGGCCAGCAATGGTAGCCTGAAACGGGCCGTTGATATCAATCAGCTGCAGCATCGGCTCGATATAGTCGTCAAAAGCTTCCATTACCGCGCTGTAGCGCCGTGCTAAGGATAAATTACGCTCGTCGGCTTTGGCTTTATCGACCAGATTTAAAATGGCGGTTTCGTTTTTGGCAAAGTGCTTTACCACTTCGCGGATGCGCTCATCCATCTGCCAGATAAAGCGCTTGAGTTCGCTGGCATCGCGGCCTTTAGCAGCCAGTTCTAACTTGCGTGCCAGCCGGTTTAGCTCGTGAATACGGCTTTGAATATCTTCTGCCATACCCAGGTTATGCTCTTGCAGCAGATATTCAGCAAATTCCAGCACGGCGCGGTTTAGCTCCAGCTGGCTGGATTTGGCCAGTGGAATAAACACTTCCGCCTGCAACAGACGCTGCGTCTCTTTAAAGATTTGCTCACTGCTGTAAGTCGGATTAAAGCGTTTAATCAGCGCCTGCACATCCTGAAAGCTGAAACTGCCAAGCGTGCTGCGGCCAATCAGTGCCTCGATCACCTGCCAGTGTTCGTCCAGACATTTAAGTATTTTACGCGGGGATATCATGCGCGGTTAAGCGTTCCTGCTTGCTGCATTAAAAAGGCTATTATCCACGGATTAGCGCTAAACGCCAGAGTGCTGCTCAGCCGGATAGATCTGCGCCGTACCTGCGGTTTCATTTATCAGCTGCTGGCACAGGGCTGGCTCGGCATCTTGCGGCAAACTCACCTTCACGGTGACTTTATCGCTGTACACCACGTCATCCAGCGCTGCGTTATATTGCTGCAGTAACTGCCGTAGGCGGGTTTCAAAAGCAAAGCTGACCACAATTTTAAGCTCAACACTGGGGCTAATCATCCGCAGCTCGGCTTTGCCCGCCGCTTGTGATACCGCATTGGAATAGGCCCGCACTAAGCCACCGGCGCCCAGTTTAACGCCGCCGAAATAGCGCACCACCACCGCCAGACAGTTGCCCAGCTCGCGTTCGGTCAGCACATGCAGCATAGGTTTGCCAGCGGTGCCGCCCGGTTCGCCGTCATCACTAAAGGCCTGAGTCTGTGGCTGGCGGGTATTGCCAATAATGTAGGCCCAGCAAACATGATTGGCATCCGGGTAGCGCGCACGGTAATGCGCCACCCAGGTCATCGCGTCGTCCCGGTTGTCGACAGGGTGCAAAAAGGTAAGAAACTCGCTATTTTTCTCCAGCAGTAAATGCTCTGCCGCTGCGGCGAGGATGCTGTATTGCGTCATAAAAAGATTGGCTACTAAAGATAAGGGCGCAGCTTAGCCGATTACGGCTGAAAATAACACAGGCCGCGGTGGCGGCCTGTGTGGGTTTAATGGCTTATGCAAACGCTGATCAAGCGCAGGCATTAATCGCCACTGGCAGGCGGGTTTTGCTCCGCAGCGGCGTCATTTACCGCAATAGCGCTGTCACCTTCAGCTTGAATAAGCGCCGTCCAGTCCGGGCTGCTTAGCTGCTCAAACTGGCTTTGGCTAAGTTCAAACCAATGCTCGATATCATTGCGGCGGATAAGCGCAGTATCGTCCTGTTTTACCAGCTGATACTGATAATCGCGGGCACTGCTGCGCACATTAAGCTCGGTAATCTCGCTGCTAAGTGGCGCTTTTTCTGCGCGTTTCAGCACCGACAGTGAACTGAGCTTAGCCACTAAATCACGGGCGGCTGCGCTGTCTGCGCTATGGCTTTCGCCGTTAAGCGACAGCTGCCAGTTATCGCCCTGGCGGCTTAGGCTGTTATCGCCCTGCGCAATGCGCTCTACCACCGGTAAACGCAGTAGTTGCTTATCCAGCCAGGCGCTCTCCTCCAGGCTTAACTCAAAGCGGTTTAACGCCGCTTTGTAGATAGCCTCATCGCCGTCAGTGCGCACATACAACTGTCGAAACGCCGGGCTGTCGCCCAGATACAGCGTATGCAGCTCTTTTTCACCCTGCATCAGCACTAATTTTTGCTCAAACTTATCGTCAGCCACACTAAAACGGCGCTGCGCCTCGCTGCTTTGTGCCACCGGCCAGCCGGATTTGAGCACGGTTAAATCGCGCAGCAGACCATCCAGCTTGCCCTCGCTAACTGGCAGACCATTGGCCAGCTGCCAGTTATCGCCTTGCTTAGTGAGCGTTAGCTCGCCGTCTTCACTACTTAACTGCAGGCTGTCGGCTGCCGACAATTGCGGCAACAGAGGCTGGGTGTCGATCTCAGTATCACTGCTGCTAAACAGCCACAGCGCCAGCAACAACTGGACGATAAGCAGCACAGTTAAATTACGCATTAAAGGTGTCATTTCGCCTCCTGTTTAGTCTGCCAGTTGTTTCAGCCAGGCCAGCTGACGCCGCTTCTGCAGGCTACGTTGCAGTAAAATCAGCGCCACCAGCAGCAACACGGCTATAGCGTAGTTCAGGTATTCCCAGAACTGCTGGCTGCCTTCATCCATTGGCAACAAGGTACGGTTAAACTGACCACGGGCGCGGATACTGGTTAAGGCCGCATCATCCAGCGCCCAATCCAGCGTATTGGCAATCAGCTGCAGTGCCGCAATATCCTGCACACCACTGGCCGCACCGCTCAGTTGCAAGGCGGTGTCGCTGATAAAGTCGTTTGAGCTAAGCACAATTAACCGCGCAGAAGACGGCGAGCGGCTTAGCACAGAGGAGACATTTAGCGCCGGCTCATCAGCGGCAGCATCTGCGTTTGTTTCATCAGCCGTCTTATTAACAGCCGTTAGCAGCGGCGAGTCTTTACCGGCAAAGTAGGAGTTAAACTCGCCCTCTACCACAGCGCCCAGCAGATAAGACTGCTGCTCACCCTGTGGCGTAAAGCGTAGCTCGCCATACTGATTCAGCGGCGGCAGTACCTCTGTACTGGCCGACAACCAGGCGCGGTTAGAGCTGTGAATAAGCTCAGTGACCTTGCGGCTGCTGTTTTTATCAGCATCAATAGCCAGCGGCGATGCCCAGTTCAGCGTTAGCTGCTGCAGGCTGGAAGTGGCCGGATGCTCAGCGTTTAAGCCGTTCTGGCGCACATCAATAAAATAGGGGTAATCCAGCATCCGTACTTCCTGCACGCGGAAACCGCCCAGATCGCGTGTCACCGGCAGTGGCAGCGCAGCGCTTTGCTGGTCCAGCACTAAGGTGTTCTGCTGGCTGATACCATGATGCGCCAGCCAGTCGGTAAGGCCCGACTGCACCGTTTTTAGATTCAGGCTGCGGCCGCTAAAGTCCGCACTGTAAGGCGAGCTGGCCAGCAATACCGTACCACCCTGCATTAAAAACTGATCCACAGCAAACAGCGCTTTATCATCCAGTTTATCCGGTGCTGCCAGCAGCAGAATATCAGCATCACTGGCGACACTGCCGTCGCTCAGATCTTCGGTTTTTACATTGAGCTCTTCACCAAGGTACTGCTGCAACTGGCTAAAACTAACACCGCCGCCATAAGGGTTGGCTGCCGGCGCCACTAAGGCCACCGTTTTGCGGTAACCACTGGCAAAGCGTTTTACTGCCGCGGTGAAATTGCGTTCAAAGCTCTCGGCAGAAAAGTCGTCCAGCGGAATTTGCACCAGCTGTTCACCATCGCCGAGCAGTAAATGAAAGTAAAACGGGTTTGGATCTAACAAACCGGTGACCAGCGGGCTAATGCCGTAATCGTTAGCCAGTTGCTGAGCCAGCTCACCGCCATTGGCATCCGGATCCAGCGTTTGGCGGCTAAGCTTATCGCCCGCCTCATTTGCCAGCTTATCCAGCACGCTATCAATATCAGCAGCAAACTGCTGCAACTGTGCCGGCAGCTTGCTGCTCTCCGACAAGTAAGCGGTGAAGGTAAGCGGTTGGTCTACTGCAGCAAATAGCTCGCCACCGGCCTGATAACCCTGCATTACTGCGCGAATAGTACGGGTGATATCCAGCTCAGGGTTGCGTAGCTGCACATTAAGCTCAGCTTCGCCGCCTGATTTCACCTCGATTAAGTCGCGAAAACCCAGGACTTTATATTCGCTGCCGTACTGCACCAATACGTTAAAATAGCTGCTGACAATCGACGACTGATAGCGGTCCGCCACCTGAAACGGCACCGGCTCGATACCAAATTCCTGATTAGCCTGCTTTTCTGCCTCAGCGGAGCTTAGCGGGTCGACCAGTTCCAGCTTAATGCGGCCTTTGCCGGCAATTTCATACTCACGCAGTAAATCGCTCAGTTGCGGCACCAGCGGCGCCAACAGCGGGTGAGTTTTGCTACTAAAATAGCCGCGCAGCAGCAACGGCTCCTGCAATTGCGCCAGCTGCTGTGTGCTGGCCTCTGACAAGGTAAATTGCTGGCCGGCGGTGCTGTCATACCGCAAAGCCGATAACTGTCCCAGCCACAAATTCAGTGCCAGCGCATTCACGATCAGCAGGCTGGCAACCCACTGCCAGCGTTTGGCGGCCAACCCCGGCTTTTCACTCCAGCGGCCACGCTCCAGCGCCCAGCAATTCAGCGTTAAAAACACCAGGGTTAAACTAACAAAGTACAACAAGTCACGCGCATCCAGCATACCGCGGCTGATGGCTTCAAAACGGCCTGAGGTAGACAGCAAACTTAACCACTGGCTGATATTCTGACCAAATAAACTGGTGATGACATTGCTACCAATCAGATAAAACACGCCACATAATAGCACTGATACCAACAACGCCACGATCGGGTTGTCGCTGCGCGCCGACGCATACAGACCAATCGCCAGGTACAGCATACCCAGCAGCAGGGTCGCCAGATAACCGGCCCACACCGGGCCCCAGTCCAGCTCGCCCAACATGGCTACCGTGAACGGCAACGGTAGGGTGAGCAGCAAGGCTAGCAGCAGTAGCAGGCTGCAGCCGATAAATTTGCCCAGTACAAACTGCCAAAGCGGTGTACTTTGCGTTAGTACATGCTCCAGCGTGCCGCTTCGACGCTCTTCGCTCCACAAGCGCATGGTTAAGCTACTGGCGAGAAAGATCAGCAGCAGCGGCATGGCATTGAACAGTGGCCGCACATCGGCAATATTGCGGGCAAAAAACGCCTCGCCCCAAAAAAACATAAACAGCACCACGGCTAAAAAGCCACCTAAAAACAGGTAGCTGACCGGTGAGGCAAAAAACAGGCTGATTTCTTTTTGTGCAATGCGCCACAGCATGGTGCGGGCATGTTGGGTGTGATCAGGCTGCATCTTTCACCTCCGTGTTGCTGTTAAGCTGACGAAACACCGTTTCCAGATCGCGCTGCTCGATAAACAGCTGGCTTAAGCTGGCACCGCTGTTAAACACTGCCTGTGCGGTTTTCTGGCACAAGGTATTTAGATCGCTCTGCAGATCAGTGAGTGTTAAGCGGTACTGGCCATCCGCAAGTGGGTTGATATCCAGGCCGGCAAAAACAGGCTGCAGAGCATCGCGCAGTACAGGTAAACGTATATCGCTATGCAGCTGCACGCTATTGCTCTGACGCAGCGCGCTTAAGCTGCTATCGAGCACCAGCTCACCGGCGCGTAACATCAGCACCTGGGTACAGAGCGCATCCACCTCCTGCATGATGTGGGTGGATAAAATCACGGTGGCGTCTTTGGCCAGCTCGCGGATCAAATTGCGCATGGCTTCGGTTTGCGCCGGATCCAGGCCATTAGTCGGCTCATCTAAGATCAGCAATTTCGGCCGGGTTAAAATGGCCTGTGCCACACCCACCCGCTGTTTAAAGCCGCGGGATAAGGTGGCGATTGGCGCCAGCAATTTAGCGGCAATGTCGGTGGCGCCGATGGCGTAACGAATAGCGTCGGTTTTTGCTTTGCCGCTTAAGCCTTTTAAGGTGGCGGCGTAATCGAGATAATCGGCCACTGTCATATCCGGGTACAGCGGCAAGCTCTCGGGCAGGTAGCCAATTTGCGCCTGTATTGCCGCGCGATCCACGGCCATATCCGCACCGTTCAAACTGATACTGCCGCTGTCGGCGTCTAAATAGCCGGTAAGCATTTTCATAATGGTGGTTTTACCGGCACCGTTGTGGCCCAACAGGCCAACAATTTCACCGGGTTTAATGCTAAAGCTGACGTTATTCACCGCCAGCATAGCGCCGTAACGGCGCGTTAAGTGTGATACCTGTAGCATGATATTCTCCGCAGCATGGTTAGTTCTGGTTAGACAGGTGCGAAAAATCAGGTGGCGCCATGGCCACGCAGAGGGGCTGAATACGCTGAAACATTGTTTTTACCTTCCTCTTTGGTTGCCGGGGACATTCCCGTAAAAACAGTGTGTTAGTGCAAAGCCTAGTGAATATAAGGCCGCTTGCTAAGAATTCAAGCGGCGCAAAAAGTTCCGTTAAAACGTGGGGGTTACGGCTCGTTCAGCTCGTTATGGTGCTTGCTAAATACCGGTATGGTGAGCTGCCATTTCATCGCAGCCAGACGTAGCAGCAACAGGGCAACCATGCCACTTAACATGGCAGGTAATTGATTAACGTCCAGAGCCAACAGGCCGGTGTAAACGGTAGCGCCAAAAATGCAGGTTACAGCATACAGCTCGCCGCGAAACACCATCGGCACTTCGCGGCACAGCACATCACGGATCATGCCGCCGCAAACACCACTCATGGTACCAAGCAATATCGCCACCATGGTAGAGGTGCCGTAATCGAGCGCTTTTTGCGTGCCCATAATGACAAAAAATGCCAGGCCCAAGGCATCGAAAAACTGTAGGGTGTTATGTGGAATGGTTAAGCGGTTACGCACCAGCAAAATGGTGCCAATAGCAGCAATAACAATGGCGTAAAAATAGCTGTTGTTGTTAATCCAGATCACCGGTGCATTGAGAATGAGATCGCGCAGCGTACCACCGCCGATAGCTGTTACGCTGGCCAACACAATCACGCCAAAGCCATCCATCTGGTTGCGCCAGGCCGCCAGGGTGCCCGAGATAGCAAATACCGCTATACCAAGTAAATCGAACCAGTGCAGGTAATCTTGCATAATGCCCTTGCGTTAATGCGGTATTCTGTTGCCGATTATCCTGAAGCTAACCCGCTATTTCAACTGCCCGGAAACACACCTTATTCCGACCGCTTAACTTTGCTTCGTACAATGCTTTGTCTGCGGCTTTGAGCAGCATGTCTAATTTAAGGTTTAATCCCGTCGCGCAGGTAAGTCCGATACTGACCGAGAAGTGAATCGTTTGTTGCAAATCATCACACTGTATTGCAGAAGCAGACACTAGCTGACGAAAGACGTCTAAACGCTCCTGCGTATGTTGTATGCTGGCATCAGGCATTAATATCGCAAATTCTTCACCACCAATCCGCGCCAATACATCTGCTTCACGGAAAAACTGCGTTATCAACTCGCCAAAACGACTCAATACTTTATCCCCGGCAGCATGCCCAAAGGTATCGTTGATCGCTTTAAAATGGTCGATGTCCAGCATGGCAAAGCATACTTCGCGTTTCTGACGATTAATACCAGGCAGTAACTGTTGCGCCAGCTCCCAAAAGCCGCGTCGATTCAACAGGTTTGTTAATTGATCACGTGTCGCCAATTCTTTGAGGTGTACTTCATATTGTTTAGCCGCCGACACATCCCGCTCTATCGCGGCATAATAGGCAAGCTCACCCAGGTCGTTATTTAACAGTACAATATTGACGTCAACCCACCGCTTTTCACCGTCAGGTTTAACATGCAACAGCTGAGTATGACAGGGCTGGCTTTTTTGGAGTGCCGCATTAATGGCGTTTAATTTCTCGTTATCGCTATCCAGTCCCAAAAATAGCTTGGGTGATCGCCCTACTAGCTGCTGCCGTTCAAAACCGGTTAACTCAGCAAATGCCTGATTAACATACACAATACGTTGATCGGCATAGTTTGGCGATGATGCGGTAGTGATCACCACTGAATCGTTGGCGATCTCTACCAAACGATCAAACGGTATGTCATCTTTCTTGTGCGTAATATCAACAAAACTAACCACAATTTGTTTTAGATGTTGCTGATTGTCTACTTCAGGATAGGCATTACACAGCACCCAGGTGACCTGTTCGACAGAGCTATCACAAATGCCCAGCTCAAAGTTCATTACTGGCTGCAACGTTGACAACACCTGTTGCACCGGATAACGACTGACAACCATCGGGCGGCCATCACTTTCAAGAAAGCGCCAATCGGGGTCCAGCGCGTCTTTCCCCAACATTTGCTCTTTTGTCAGTCTTAATAGCCTGAGCGCACTGGGATTGGCATACAACACACGTGTGTCAGCCCCATGTACCACTACGCCTTCATGTAGGCTAGATACCAGCGCCTCTGCATCAATATTGGAAACCTGCATCAAGAACCACAATAAATATATGCTTTCTAATGAATAATGAGCTTAGCTCAATACTTAGCACCTCGTAATAAAACATTTAACTCACTTGTGCCGGCTGTTCATTGTTATTCACACTATGCTACTCTCAGCGCGTTAACAAAACGTTATTTGAATAAGGATGCTTATGAAAAAGTCCCTGGTGGCCGTCGGAGTGGCCGCAGTGTTAGTGGTTGGTGGTGTGTTGTTCGCCAATATGCAGGCCGAAAACGCCATTAAACAGCAGTTTGAACAGGCCAACCAGAGCTACCGTGATTTAGCCGGCACTGGCGAAATGCCAGAAATTAGCCTGAATTACGGCGATATTTCTGCCAATGTACTGACCTCCAGTTACAGTATCAGTGGCCTGACGGTTAATTTTGGTGAAATGGGCACGGTTGTCAGCGTTGACCTGATTACCGCCCAGGGCTTAAAGCCAAATGGCCTGGCCGACAAAGGCAGCATGCAGATGGTAGGCGCCAAAGCCGCACCGGCAGTGCTGCAAATGTTGCCGCCACACACCAGCGCCTTTTTACAAAGCCTGGCCCTGCATGGTGACTACAATTATCAGTACCAGGACGACGGCCAGCTGCTGTTTAGTCAGCAAACCCGTATTAATGACGAATTTAGCCTAAGCTACAACTTTACCCTGGCGCAAATGCAGCAATTTTGGCAATACGCCAAAGACTTCAGCGCGCTAAGTGCCGAGCAACAACAGGAACTGACCAGCAGTGATGCCTATGTTGAACAAATGATGGCAAAGCTGCTCACCGGCGCCCTGAGTAGTGGCAGCATTGTGATTGAAAACAAAGGTTTTATTGAGCGTACGCTGGCCATGACCGCCGAGCAGCAACAAACGCCGGATTTTGCTACCGTGCAAGGCCTGGCGCTGGCGAATATCGCCGCCCTGCCACAACTGCCCGCCGAGATGAAACAAAGCCTGACCGATTTTGTCAGCAAACCAGAAAAGCTCACCCTGAGCTTTGGCTTTAGCGAGCCACTGCAGTTCGCCCAAGCGCAAAGCGGCGAGCTGGCTGAGCATATGGTGAGTCCGGAAGCGATGATTAAGTTTGCTAATGTAAAACTACAGGCAAACTAGACGCCAACAATTCGCAAAAGCCCGCTGATGCGGGCTTTATTTATTGGTCGTTATCATTAAGTGAAAATGTTATCCCAACCAGGGCTGGCTGGCTTTACGACTTTGCTCGTAATCGGCAATTTGCGGGTTTAACTGCTCACTGCTGCCGATAAAATCCAGGCCGGATAACAAGCGTTGTTTAATATCGGCATCGATATTAAAGCCCATCGCCGCATTATTGCCGAACAGGATTTCCTGGCTTTGCAAATCGATTTGCCACTGCTGCGGGCCTTGCACACAGCGGTTAAACAGCAGCTCAATATTGGTTTTACTTAGACTGATTAATAACATGCCGTTGTTTACGCTGTTATTAAAGAAAATATCAGCAAAGCTCTCGGCAATAATCACATTAAAGCCGTATTGCTTAATGGCCCAGGGTGCGTGCTCGCGGCTGGAGCCACAACCAAAATTTTCCCGTGTCAGCAAAATACTGGCGCCCTGATATTCGGGCTTATTCACGACAAAATCCGGATTGGGCTTACCATCAGCAAGATAACGCCAGTCGTAAAACATCGCCTGCGCAAAACCATCACGGCTGACACTGGTCAAAAACTGCTTCGGGATAATCTGATCAGTATCAACGTTGTTTTTATCCAGCGGGCACACTAAGCCCTGTGCAAAAATCTGGCTCATGCTTTCTCTCCCTCTGTTGTCGCGGCAATATTGACAAACTTACCCGCAATCGCCGCAGCAGCGGCCATGGCGGGGCTAACCAGGTGAGTACGGGCCCCACGGCCCTGACGACCTTCAAAATTACGGTTTGAGGTAGAAGCGCAGCGCTGACCGGCTTCTACTCTGTCATCATTCATGCCCAGGCACATACTGCAGCCTGGCTCGCGCCATTCAAAACCGGCGTCTTTAAAAATGCGGGCTAAACCTTCAGCTTCGGCCTGACGTTTTACCACGCCAGAGCCTGGCACCACTAAGGCGCGCACACCAGCCGCGACTTTTTGGCCCTTCACCACAGCGGCCGCAGCGCGTAAATCTTCTATCCGGCTATTGGTGCAGCTACCAATAAACACTACATCCACTTTGCAATCAGTCAGCTTTTGCCCCGGCTGCAGCCCCATATAGGCTAGTGCGCGCTCGGCAGCGTCACGCTTGCTGGCATCAGTAAAGCTATCCGGTGACGGTACGCTTTGATCCACCGCTATCACCTGCTCAGGGTTGGTGCCCCAGGTAATTTGTGGCGCTATGCTGGCGGCATCAATCTCCACTACCTGATCGAATACCGCATCGGCATCCGAATACAGGCTTTGCCAGTAGGCCACGGCCGCGTCCCAATGTTCAGCCTTGGGAGCATGCGCCTTGCCTTTAATGTAATCAAAGGTAGTTTGGTCCGGCGCGATTAAGCCGGCTTTGGCACCCATTTCGATGCTCATATTGCACAGCGTCATGCGCCCTTCCATGCTCATGGCGCGGATAGCACTACCGCAAAACTCGGCGACATAAGCATTACCGCCGGCAGTGCCCAGCTTGCCAATCACCGCTAAAATCACATCTTTTGGCGTGACATGGGCGCTTAATTCGCCATTAATTTCCACTTTTAACGTTTTCGCCTGCTGCTGTGGCAGGGTTTGCGTTGCCAGCACGTGTTCTACTTCAGAAGTACCGATACCAAAGGCCAGCGCGCCAAAAGCACCGTGGGTAGAGGTGTGTGAGTCACCACAAACAATAATCATGCCCGGCTGGGTTAAGCCTTGCTCCGGGCCAATCACATGCACTATACCCTGATCAGGATGGGTTAAATCCAACAGTGGAATGCGGTTTTCAGCGCAGTTGGCGGCTAAGGCTTCTAACTGCTTGCGTGAGGTTTCACCGGCGGCATCTAAACTACGACGCTGAGTGGACACGTTATGGTCCATGGTGGCGAAGGTCAAATCTGGCCGGCGGACAGAACGGCCTGCCAGTTTTAAACCGGAGAACGCCTGCGGCGAGGTGACTTCGTGAATAAGATGCCGATCGACATACAGCAAGTCTGTGCTGGGGTTTAATTTCCCCACCACATGGCTGGCGTAAATTTTCTGGTATAAGGTTTGTGCTTTAGAATTAGCCTGGCTCATTAATGAGTCTCCTGCCGCAAAGTGGCCACAATAGCAGCGCCAACTGCTGCCGTGCCGTAAGTCGATTTCGGGTTAATGTCGCGCGTTACTATGTGCTGCGCTAAACACTGCTGCACCGCCTGTTCAATGGCGCGGGCGGCGTCTTCTTCGCCAAAGCTGTAGCGCAGCATTAAAGCGGCACTTAAAATTTGTGCAATAGGGTTGGCAATGCCCAAACCTGCAATATCCGGCGCACTGCCCCCTGCCGGCTCGTACAAGCCAAAGCCGCTGCCGTTTAAGCTGGCTGATGGCAACAACCCCAGACTGCCGGCAATGGCAGCGATTTCATCAGATAAAATATCGCCAAACAGGTTGTCACACAGCAAAACATCAAACTGTTGCGGGCTGCGAATCAGCTGCATGGCGGCGTTATCGATATACATATGCTCCAGTGTGACGCCAGGGTAGTCTTTCGCCACCCGTTCAACGGTTTCGCGCCATAAAATACTGGTTTGCAGCACATTGGCTTTATCAATCGAGGTGACTTTATTGCTACGTTTAGTGGCAGCGTCAAAGGCCACCCGCGCGATGCGCTCAATCTCTGCCACACTGTAACGCTGAGTATCGAAAGCGTCTGTTTCAGTACGGCCTTTTTCACCAAAGTAAATGCCGCCGGTTAGCTCGCGCACGCACAATACGTCCATACCCAGACTGCTCACCCGTGGATGTAGCGGTGATAAATCGGCAAATGCCGGATAAATCTGGCCCGGGCGCAGGTTACAGAATAAATCGAAGGTTTTTCTAAGTGGCAATAACGAGCCGCGCTCAGGCTGTTTATCCGGCGCTAAGCCAGTCCACTTCGGCCCGCCAACCGAGCCAAATAAAATAGCGTCGCTTTGCTTGCACAGCGCCCGCGTGGCGGCCGGTAACGGTTCACCGCAGGCATCTATCGCCGCACCGCCAACTAACGCCGGTGTTAAAGTTAAGCCAAACTGAAATTTGTCTGCCACCACCTGCAATACTTTTTCGGCCTCGGCCATTACTTCCGGTCCGATACCGTCACCGGCTAAAACCGCCACCTTATAGTGTTTTTTGCTTTGTGTTGTCATTAGTTGTCCCCTGCGGCAATCTTATTGGTGTTCTGACGGGCGTGTTTATGGGCATCAATGGTTTGTGCCCGCTGGATCATATTCAACACATGCACATAAGCCAGCACCGAGCTACGTACGATATCGGTGGCTAAACCGGCGCCATGGAAACGGCGGCCTTCGTGTTCAGCGATAATATCAACCTGGCCCAGTGCATCTTCGCCACTGCCCTTGGCCTGTAAATTAAAATCGACCATCTTGATATTCAGCTTGCTAATGCGTCCAATGGCGCTAAAAGCCGCCTCAACCGGGCCATTGCCGGTAGCGGCTTCGGTAAAGACTTTATCACCGCAGCGTAAACCAACAGTGGCGCTTGCTACATGGCCGGTATGGGTAGAGGAGCTTAAAAACTCCAGCGCGTAATAGTCGTTTTGCTCCTGCATGTTTTCAAAAAACACCAGCGCTTCCAAGTCGTAATCGAACACCCGGCCTTTTTGGTCGGCCAGGGCGACAAAGGCTTTATACACGGCTTCTAAGTCATAGTCGCTGCTGGTGTAGCCCAATTCTGCCAAACGGTGCTGAATAACATGCCGGCCCGAGCGCGAGGTTAAATTCAGCTCGTTCTGGCGGATGCCCACCTGCTCCGGCGCCATAATCTCGTAGGTATTTTGTGCTTTTAGCACACCGTCCTGATGGATACCCGAGCTGTGAGCAAAGGCATTTTCACCAACAATAGCTTTGTTAGGTTGAATCGGCATATTACAAATCTGGCTAACCAGGTGAGAGCTGCGGTAAATCTCGGTGGTTTTGATATCGGTAAATAGCGGCGACAACACATCTTTGCGGGTATTGATAATCATCGCCACTTCTTCCAGCGAACAGTTGCCGGCGCGCTCACCAATACCGTTTACCGTGCACTCAATCTGGCGGGCGCCAGCCTGAATGGCGCTGATACTATTGGCCACAGCTAAACCCAAATCGTTATGGCAGTGCACACTTAAGCGGGCTTTATCGATATTCGGTACTTTATTGCGCAAGGCACTGATAATGGCGGCGAACTCATTCGGGATGGTGTAACCGACGGTATCGGGAATATTGATGGTGGTAGCACCGGCGGCAATGGCGCGTTCGACAATCCAGCATAAATCATCAATTGGCGTGCGGCCGGCATCTTCGCAGGAAAACTCAATGTCATCGGTATAACGGCTGGCCAGTTTAATCGCCGCAACCGCTTGCTCACTGGCCTGGGCTAAGGTTTTGCGCAATTTGTACTGTAAATGCAGCGGCGAAGTGGCGATAAAGGTATGAATACGCCGCTGCTCGGCGTCTTTTAACGCTTCACCACAGGCTTCAATATCGGCCGCAACCGCACGCGCCAGGCCGCAAATAATCGGGCCTTTGACTTCGCGCGCAATACGCTGCACCGAGTCAAAATCACCCGGGCTGGACACCGGAAAGCCCACTTCCATCACATCAACATTCAATCTGGCGATAGCATGCGCCAGCTGAATTTTTTGCTTCTGACTTAAGCTGGCCCGCAGTGCCTGCTCGCCGTCACGTAAGGTGGTGTCAAAGATCCAGATTTTGTTATCGCCGCTCATCTTGTGTTTCCTGTTCCGTTAGTCGGTCGGTGGCAACTTATGGCGGGGCGTAAAATGCAAAAAACCCCGGCCAGTGGCACGGGGTTTTGCACTATTGGTTTCGTTACGTTTTTACCAATAAGCGACACCCCGCGCGCCGGTGAGGAGCACGAGGAGGCTAATGATAGAAACGCGACGATTAAAATTCATTGATTGCTCTGTTAGTCACTTTGGTTAGCAAAACGCCAATAGTAATAGCATGGTTATTTTTTAACTGCAACAGTATAGATGGCTAAATGGCAAAAAACTTTGAACTGCTGTAGCGACATAGCGCGAACCTGATAGTGCTAAGCTCACCGTTGCAGGCCAGGATGGCCGAATCGAGCCCCCAGGGATGGGTTCACGGCGTGTGAGCGTGTACTGTCAGGTTAAAAGCGGCTATGCGCTGACAACTGAGCTAAAAATGCGCTTTGACCAGCAAGTTCACATTCGACTCATTTGTAGGAAACTGTGGGCTGTCGGCAATACCGTATTTATTGCGCCAATACACGTACTCCACGCCAACGTAGAGTTTAGATTTAAGATTAAACAACGGGTGCAATGCCCATTTCAGCTGCGAGGTCATATTCATACTGGCACGTTGTTCGACAGTTGCACTGCTCCAATCTAAAAAGCCATCAAACAAAAACTGCTGCTCACCCAGTGCAAACGGCACAGCCCAGGTGGTGGTAAGTTGCCAGTTGTCGGCCACACCATCGTTATTGCGCCGGTAAAAGTTTAAATTCAGGTAGTTAAAACCCGGTACGGTTAAATCGGTTGCTACACCATATAAAAAATTGGTTTGTAAGGACGACATCTCTACCGTACTGGTAAACAACACATCTTTTATCAGGCCAAACTGCAATGGCTGATCACTGAGTTTGCTAAAGCTGACTCTGGGTGACCACTCAGCGTAGTTGTCCCGGCGGCCGTTATCCGCACGCAAATGATCGAGAAAGAAGAAGCTGTCGCCCCAACTGGTGCCGGCGACATGCTCAAAAGTCAGCACCTGTTTATCCGGGCCATCGACCCGGTAGTTACTGCCGTTTAGGTAGCTTACGCTAAAGTCTTGCCAGAGTACTTCCGCTTGCAATGATAAACTGGTTGCTGCCAATAACAGTGCTACGCCAAGTTTAGTCATAATTTATACCTTAAATTGTGTCACCAGATTACGCAGCTGTTCAGCCCGCTGTTGCAGCAAACCGATAGCTTTTAGTTGTTGCTCGGCATTGTGATGAATGCTGGCGGCGCTGTCAGAAATTAAATGCGCCGACTCATTAATGTGCTCTACTACAGTGCCTTGCTCTTCGGTAGCCGCGGCCACCTGATGATTGCCGGCACTTATGGCCTCAAACTTCTGCTTAATGCTCATCAGCGCCTCTGCCGACTGCCCAGTGCGCTCAGCTACCTGCTTGCTGCTGGCGGTACCTTGTTGTATTGCTTTAGTTGATTGCTGCGCAGTTTGCTGCAGCTGGGTTATCTGATCACGAATTTCCAGCGTCGACTCCTGGGTCCGTTTCGCCAGATTACGCACTTCATCTGCCACTACCGCAAAACCACGCCCCTGTTCACCGGCACGCGCCGCTTCAATGGCCGCATTGAGTGCCAGCAGATTGGTTTGCTCTGAGATGGCATTAATCACTTCAACTACCGAGTTAATAGCGGCGGCCTGGTTGGCAAAATCGACAATAGTTTTTTCGATGTCGGCCATCACCACATTCAGCTGCTGCATGGTGTTAAGCGTCAGCGCCATATTGTCGTTTGTACTGTGGGTATCTTTCACCGCATTTTCAGTATCATTGGCGGTTTGGTGTGCAATACCGGATACCTCAGAAATCGTCTGGCCCATTTCGGTAATAGCAGTCGCTACCTGATCGGTCTGCGCCCGCTGTAGCTCGGTAGAGTTAAAGGTGTCATTGGCCAGTTGCGCTAACTGCTCAATACCCGATTTTATCGCCGTTTCGGTATGCTGAATTTCAGCTACCAGCTCGCGAATTTTACCAATAATGGCGTTAAAACCCTTGGCCAGATGGCCCAGTTCGTTATCATGGCTGTCATCCAGCCGTTTGGTTAAGTCGCCACCGTCACCCGACATTTGCAGCAGGTTTTCACCGACCTGATAAATCGAGTTGCTCAGTGATTTGGCAAAAATTACCGTCAGCACAATACAGATTGCCGTTAGTACCAGACTGGCAATGACCGAGAAGGAGATAACGCTGTTAATGGCGCTGCTGATCTCCTGCGCCGGCAACACCGCCACCAGTTTCAGGCCGGTGTCGCGAATATCCTGCAGGCCAATATACACCGTTTCGCCATTTAACTCGCTCTGGCTTAAGCTAAAGCCAGTGCGATGCTGTTTTAGCAGTGCCGCTATGCTTTGGTATTGCGTTTGCTGGTTAATATTTTGCCGCACCAGATTCAGCTCGCGGTGCACGGTAATCATGCCATTGGCATCCAGCAGAAATAAAAAGCCGTTTTGGCCCAGCTTATACTCCGACACCAGACTGGCAATGGCGGATACATCATAACCCAGCCCGGCCACAGCAGCGCGCTTACCGGCAATAGTGGCCGCTACGTTAACAAACAAGGTTAACTTGCCACTGCGCTCGTCGGCATCCAGCGACAGTTCGCGCTTATCACGGCTGTTTAAAAAGTTAAAAAACCAGCTGTCGCGTGGTTCGCTGGCTGAGATGGTTTTAAACACCCCGGCTTCGGTGTAGTAGGTTTTGCTGTAATCCGACACCCAAAACAAGGTGGCCGCGCCAGCATCTTGTTGCAGTTGCTTAAAATAAGCCATTACCTGCGCATGGTTAGCGGCTGCGGTTTCGCCCTCCTGCATCCAATTGTGCAACAAGCTGTTTGCGGCCAGGTTTTCCGACAAAGTAATAGGGTGCATCAGTTGCGAGCGCACCTGCTCGGCAATACGGCCGACACTGTTAGGTAAATATTCCCGCTCGGTCTGGCCATAATACAGGCCAGAGAACTGGTTAATGTTAATCAGGGTGGACACTACAGTCAGCAGGGTTAGTGCCAGGGTAACAAAGGCAATAAATACCGTGCGTAGTTTTAGCTTCTGCATAGCGGCTCCGTCGCGTTTACTGCGGTGATTTTTCAACTAAGGTTAGATTAAGCCTAGCAGCAAGATCAAATAAGGTGTTGAAATATAAGTAACTAAAATGGGTATTTATCGTTAACTGCAGCACGCCGCGAGAAAATTGCTTGCATAATGGCGGCAGGTTACATAAGATGCGCGCCGTCTTACCAAGCGTATTCACGCGACGACTCTGCCCGGGTGGTGAAATCGGTAGACACAAGGGATTTAAAATCCCTCGGGGGAAACCCCGTGCCGGTTCAAGTCCGGCCCCGGGCACCATTTCAAACTCTTAATTTCTCTACAATTCCCACTCCTTCATTTTAATCGTTGTTTTTATTTGTATTTTTTTCTATGTAATATCGCATACAGCTACTCTACTTTTCTTAATGACTTTAT
The DNA here is from genome assembly GCA_033838465.1 of Chromatiaceae bacterium. GTDB lineage: Bacteria > Pseudomonadota > Gammaproteobacteria > Enterobacterales > Alteromonadaceae > Alishewanella. The sequence goes on along the minus strand of JAJLKZ010000005.1, from coordinate 201,987 downwards.
CGCTGCAAAAAATCAGTTTACGCTGCCTAATCGCGGCAGGTTGATGCCAAAATCCCCCTAGAATTAGCTGACACTTTCGCTATACTGTATATCCATACATGCTTGAGGTGGATATGTCAGCAGTATTTATTGGTAACGCCGATTTCTGGCCGAAACAACAAATTCCCTTCTATAGTGACCCGGTTAAAGCGGGTTTTCCGTCACCGGCACAGGATTATGTTGAGCGTACGCTCGACTTAAATGCGCTGTGTATTCGTCACCCTAACGCGACATTTTTTGTCAGGGTAGAGGGTGATTCGATGATAGAGGCCGGTATTTATGACGGTGATGTATTAGTCGTCGACCGCTCGGTCAATGCTGAGCACGGCGATATTGTCGTCGCTGCGGTAGGTAATGAGTTTACCGTAAAAGAGCTGTGCACCCGGCCTGCGCTGTGTTTGTTACCCCGCAACACGGCATATAAACCGATTCGCCCACGCAATGGCGAAGAGCTAAATATCTTTGGTGTGGTGACTAACGTGATAAGGCAAATGAAACGCAAATGACAACACCGGTATTTGCGCTGGTAGATTGCAATAACTTTTATGCCAGCTGTGAAAAACTGTTCCGGCCAGATTTAACCCATAAACCAGTCGTAGTACTGTCGAACAACGACGGCTGCGTAGTAGCACGCTCTAAAGAAGCGAAAAAACTGGGCATTAAAATGGGCGTGCCGGTGTTTCAGGTGCGCGAGTTAATGCAAAAGCAGGGTGTAGTAGCCTTTTCGTCTAACTACGCCTTGTATGCCGATATGTCGCAGCGGGTGATGAGTACGCTGGAAAGCCTAGCGCCCAAAGTAGAGGTGTATTCAATTGATGAAGCCTTTTTGGATTTAACCGGCGTGGCGTTTAGCCAGAGCTTGACCGACTTTGGCTTGCAGGTGCGAAAAGTCGTGCAAAAGTGGACCGGTATTACCGTTTGTGTGGGTATAGCACCAAGCAAAACCCTGGCTAAATTGGCTAACCACGCCGCCAAAACCTGGCCGAAAACCGGCGGCGTGGTAGATTTAACCGATAAAGTGCGTCAGCGTAAGTTACTGGCCTTGTTGCCGGTAGATGAAGTGTGGGGTATCGGTGGCAAGCTAACCAAGCGTTTACAGCAACTGGGCATTCATACCGCGTTGCAGCTAGCCGATGCCGACCCGGAGTTTATGCGCCAGCAATTCTCTGTGGTGGTTGAACGTACCGTACGTGAGCTTAACGGCGAAAGCTGTATTGCACTGGAAGAAATTGCCGCAACGAAAAAGCAGATTGTCAGTAGCCGAGCCTTTGGTGAACGCATTACGGACAAACAGCAAATGCGAGAGGCCGTAAGTGAGTACATTAGCCGGGCTTGTAAAAAGCTGCGCCAAGAGCAGCAAACTGCAAAGCATCTGACGGTGTTTCTGCGCACCAGCCCGTTTAGTGACAAAGATGCGTCTTATAGTGCCAGCAAAAGTATTGAGCTTGATACCCCCACGAGCGACACGCGCATTTTTCTTAACCACGCTATGAAGCTACTGGATGGTTTATGGTTAAACGGTTACCGCTACGCCAAAGCCGGTGTTATGCTGGCCGATTTCTATGACCCTGCCGCATACCAACCAAGCTTGTTTGATGAACCGACAGTTAAAAAAGATACTGACCAAAAGCTGATGCAATTAATCGATCTCATCAACAGTAAGCGGAACAAAACGCTGTGGTTTGCCAGCCAGGGGACTAAGCAAGAGTGGAGTATGAAACGCGAATTGTTATCGCCAGCCTACACTACCTGCTGGCGTGACTTACCGACAGCGAAATGATACACCTTGAGGTCAAACCCAGTTGTTACTACAAGATTATCTGAAACTCTGACACAACTTCCATGCAGACTTATGGCCAAAACTCTGAGAACATCTTTTGCCAATTAAGCATCCGTTTTAACCCTAAAAGAGTACCCCAAAGACGTTAGCTTATCGGCACGCTCTTTTAGCGCCTTGGATTCACACTCAACCAGCTCAGCCTGGCCCAGATTGCTTTCCGATGCCACGCTGATATTGACTATATTACGGCTGATTTCTTGCGACACCGCGCTTTGCTCCTCTGCGGCGGTAGAAATTTGTGCAGCCAAATCGGAAATATCGGTAATAGCGTCGTACACCTTTTTCACTAAAGCTTGGGTTGCCTTGGTTTCTTGCGCACAATTTTGTGCCGCCACTTTGCCTTGGTTCATTTTATCGGCCCAACCGAGCAACGTAGACTGAATGCCGGCTATCGACGCTTGAATTTGCTGCGTGGCGTGGTGGGTGCGGGTTGAAAGCGCCCTAACTTCCTCTGCCACAACTGAGAAACCGCGACCATGCTCACCCGCTCTGGCTGCTTCAATAGCCGCATTTAACGCCAACAAATTGGTTTGATCGGCAATACCTTGAATTTCTTGCATTACACTGCTGATTTTCTCAGCTTCTGAAGCCAACGTACCTGCCGCATCTGCTGATTTCGCCACTTCAACAGCCAAGGCTTCAACCTCATTCATGGTGTGATCCATAGCACTGGCCGATTTCGCACAGTCACTATGGGCTTCTTCAACCTTCTGGCTGGTGCTGGTGGTGTTTCGGGCCACTTCTTCAATGGTTTGTACCATTTCCTCTACCGCAGTAGACACCTGATGAAGTTCTGAAGCCTCTTGCTCCACGCCTTCTTTTGCTTTATTGGAGGCTGCCAGCAAGGCCTCAGCGCCGCCCTCTAAAATTTTCGTACTATCGGCAATTCTGCCGATAATGGTGACAACCCGCCCCTCATGCAGCTTAAGATGAAAATCAGCGATACCTGCAGCGAAATTTCCCGAAAAAACATGCCTGGAAACGCTGTCATACTGGCTTTGCAATTTGCTTAAAAAGCCAGGGGTACCAAAGAGCTGCTCAGCAAATACAGCAAAAGGTAGCACCAATAACAAAGCGTTAAACCAATACCATTGCGTGCCGGCAAACAAAATGGCTAATGCCAGCACGCCAAAAAGCGGCTTATTAAATTTATTGAACAGCTGCGTTATAGAATTAAGGGACTTGCCCGCATTGATGCGCTGATACAGTTGCTCCGCCCGCTGCCGGTAAATAGGCTTAAGCTTGCGCCTTACAGACTGATAACCTACCTTGCTGCCGTTTTCATAGATGGGTGTAACGAAAGCATCAACCCAGTAGTAACGGCCATCTTTACAGCGGTTTTTCACCGCGCCGCGCCAGGCATTCCCGGCTTGCAAATGCTGCCACATGTCGGCAAATGCGGCTTTGGGCATATCAGGGTGGCGCACAATATTATGGTTTTTGCCCACCAGCTCTTCGGCGGTAAAGCCCGCCACTTTGCAAAAAATGGGGTTGGCGTAAGTAACAACACCGCGCAAATCGGTTGTGGAAACCAGCTCATCGGTTTCAGCAAATACCACTTCTTCATCAATTAACTGACTGTTACGTCGGCTCATTTTTCTACCTGTCCTTCCATTGTGCCGCAAGGTTCGCGCGGGTCTGCAGCTCTAAGCACAGCACCTTAATACCATGGCCCGTACAGCAAAAGGTACGGCTTGGCGGCGCAGTCTACGCTGATTGCCGATAACGTTCACTAGACTAAAGTCCATGTGCATAATTTATGGGTCAAAAAGGGTAATTTGTCAAAATACCCAACATTGTCATAGGTTTATTTAACCTTAAAGTGATGCGCCATTTCTGGCTTGGTAGTATGTTCAAAGCTTTAGCGCATTGAGTATCAACACCAGTTTAGTCATGCTGACACGACATTTCATTATTTACTGCATGTTGCTTTGCTTGGCTGATTTGCTGCTGGCTATCTAATAAATTCGGATCTTGCGGCTTTAACAGCAACGCTTGTTCGATCAGCGCGGTTGCTCTGTCATGACACGCCAGGTTACTCAACAACAATGCATAGTTATTAAGGTAAGCTACCTGTTGCGCAGCCACTACCAAACCTTGCTCAAACCAATTAGCGGCCTGCTTTGGATCTACTGAAAAATAATGATTACCCAATAAAAAATACGGCAGCCAGTACCCTGGCCACTGTTTTATTGCCGTCTTAAGGGCAACCACACCAGCCATGGTTTGATAGGTGCTGATTAAGTCCTGACTGGCTTTGGTATAGAGGAATGGATCTAGCAGGGCACTGCTTTTTTCTGGCGGAAGCATAGCCAACAGCCAATAGTTACCGCGCTGCCAGGTTCGCTCAAAGGTAGCAAAATTAAGCCGGTGATTGGATGTAACGCCGGTGTGTAGTATGACCTCAGATCTATCAAGGTCATAGCCAATCACCACTGCATAATGCCATTGCGGCAACCAGGCAATGCTGTTGTTTTGTAGCACGATCAGCGGAATATCTTCAGCCACCAGACTCAGCAGTTGTACCAACGTAGCACGAGGCTGCACATAGGCCAGCATGCCCATCTGCCGTGTGGCAGCGGCCATTTCAATTTGTAAACTGCCCTGCCGGCCGGGAATAAAGGTGCTTGGCGCGATGGCTTCAGGACTGGTGTTAAGGCCATAAAAGCCAGCCACTTCTGCTAGCGTTGTCGGCCCACAGAAATAGTCTTGTTGCGGATAAAACGGTACCTGGGCAATAAGATGCTGACGGGGAATAGCGGGCTGAGTATCTAACAATTGTCGGGTTTGTGGCGGCGTTTGGCAGCCACTTAGCAGAAGCAGCAAACCTAACAAACCAGCCTGCAGGTTGGTTTGGTGCAGTGACGCTAACACCTATTAGGAGTTAATCGGGCGAATAAACGGATACACATCAGTTACGCCCAACAGGTCGAGCACGGCTATAACCACCAGCACGGTAACGATGGTACCAACGATACCGCCGGCAGGCATTTCGTTGAGCTGACTGTTTAATGCATCAAGCTCAGCAGTGGTCATGGCAGCAATACGCTGCTTGGCATCGTCAGGGCTGACACCTAACTCGATTAACTTTTGCTGTACTTCAGCATTATTTACTAAGGCCAGTACTTGCTGCTGGCTATACTGGTGTTGCTGCTGCGCGACAACAACCTCTGAGCCATAGAGACCAGCAGATACCTGGCCACACATCAGCATAAGTGCAGCAGCGGCTGTAATAACAACAGAAGTTTTTTTCATCTATGGCACCCTATTAGCTATTGTTTTGATAAAAATGTACTGCTGAGCTTAGTGTATTGCCGACTGTACCGCAATGACCCGCTGTGTATATCTAGCTGAGCAGCCTGGCGTCACACCCGATTGCCGGAGCCAAGTTGTTTTAGCCGCTCCAACAGCGCACCGGCAACCGCTTCTATAGAGCATATTTTTTCAACTGCGCCGAGCCGGATTGCCTCTGCTGGCATACCAAACACAACACAACTGGCTTCGTCCTGCGCAACGGTGTACCCACCTTTGTTGCGTATCTCAAGCATCCCCCTGGCGCCATCTTTACCCATACCGGTAAGAATGGCGGCTAACACATTAGGCCCGGCCACCTGAGCCAATGACTCAAACATCACATCAACAGACGGCTTATGGCCACTAACTCGCTCCGTGTCAGAGAGTGTTACACGGTAATCGGCGCCACTGCGCGTCAGGGTTAAATGAAGATCGCCCGGCGCTATGTATGCACAGCCAGGTAATACCCGCTCGTTATGGACAGCTTCTTTCACCGTAATAGTACATATTTTGTTTAAACGCTCGGCAAAGCTACGGGTAAAACCAGGTGGCATATGCTGAGTAATGACAATAGCAGGGCATGCCGCTGGCATTTGAATTAACACCTCTTTAATTGCTTCAGTGCCGCCGGTGGAGGCGCCAATGGCGATAATTTTCTCCGTGCCAGTATAATTTAGCGATGTGACGGGCGGCCTTGATTGCGCTCGTTTACGTTTGATATTGGCCTTTGCCACCGTGCGAATTTTATTAACGATGTCTTGTTGGTATTCAGACAGCCCCTCAGAAATACCAATTTTCGGCTTGGCAATATAATCAACAGCCCCAAGTTCTAATGCCCGCAGCGTTGCTTCACTTCCTCGCTCTGTTAAGGTTGAGATCATTAATACTGGCGTGGGTCTGGCCTTCATCAGTTTCTCCAGAAACGTCAGCCCATCCACTTTTGGCATTTCAATATCCAGTGTAATCACATCAGGCGCAAACTGATTTACCATATCACGGGCAATGTAGGCATCTGATGCCGCACCAACCAATTCAAAGTCTGGTTCAGCCTGAACAATGGCAGATAACAGCTTTCGGATAAGCGCAGAGTCGTCCACTATTAACACTTTGATCGGCATCATGACTCCTCAAACAAATCTACATCCGTTTGTCTGACCACCTCTCTGAGTTTGGAACGATAGCTACTCTCCCGATCGAGTATGGTGGTGTTGTTAAGTACTCTAATTTTTTTGATCAACACTTTGCCGCTTTGCGGAAAAAAATACACTTTTCTCGGGTAGTCCTCGAGCAAGTCTTTCGCCAGTACCGGTATCCTTTCAGTTTTTAAATAATCCAAAACGAAAACGGCGTTCTGGGTACCAACGTCGTTTACCACCAACCCTTTTAAAACGTGCCCGCCACCAAATACTTTTGCTTCAAGCCGATGCCGCTCGGCCCCGAGCTTCATCATTTCGTTAATCAGCTTTTCCATGGCAAAAATGCCGTAACGTGCAGAATCACCAAGCCAGCCAACGCCCGGATTGTTGTCTACCGGTAACATAAAATGATTCATTCCAGCCACACGGTTCTTTTTATCACGTAGGCATACCGCTACGCAGGAGCCTAAAACGGTGACAATGAGTGTGTTATTGGTAGTAGCAAAAAACTCGCCGGGTAAGATTTTGACCGCTTGCATTGAAAAGTAAGGATCAAAATACGAGTTCACGTTAAAGGCTGTGCTACTGTCGGCCATTTGTACATCCGGTTACTGGTTGATAAGTTGTTTTATCAACCAGATTTGCTATGTCTTTTAACTGCGAAAACTGCTCCGAGTGCCCGGCAAAATAAAGGCCCTGCTTCGGCAACATGCTCATCATGCGCTTGAAAATGGACTCTTGCGTTGTTTTATCAAAATAAATCATCACATTCCGGCAAAAAATCACATCTATCGGGGCTCTTACATTCCATTGCTGTGACAATAAATTAAGTTGGCGAAAGCTCACCATTTTCCGTAGCTCTGGTACCACTCTGGCATAACCGTTATGCGCACCGCGGCCTTTATGAAAAAACTGCTTGCGACTATCAACAGATAAATCAGTCAATCGCTCAAGGGGATAGATGCCAGACTCAGCCGTTTTAAGCACAGTGCTGTCGATATCAGACGCTATGATGGTGATACCACTGTCGAAACTTTGCCGCACTTTCGCCACTGTCATGGCAATAGAGTACGGCTCCTCCCCGGTACTTGATGCCGCGCACCAAATGGTTTTGACTGAGGGATGGCGCTTCAAATGCTCCGCTAAGATACGAAAATGATGTGGCTCCCGAAAAAACGAGGTTAAGTTCGTGGTTAACGCATTGATAAAATGCTCAACCTCAGTAGGAGTTTGCTTTAAATACTGTAAATAATGGCTAAAACCAACGATATTAAGCGCGCGTAAACGGCGCGCCAGCCGGCTGTACACCATAGACTGCTTGCTTTCAGACAAACGGATACCTGACAGGGTGTACAGCTGTTGACGAATGGAGTCAAAATCAGCCTGAGTAAAGTTAAACTCATGCTCCATCTGATACTCCCTGCTTAAAACTCATCCCACTCGTCATCATCTGAAGCTTTGGGTTTTAGTTCAGATTTTTTCGGTTTTGCTATCGACTTAGCGGGCACTGCCTTGGCTTCCGACTTTTTCGCTGGTGCCGTCAACATAGCCGGTTTTCTTTGTACAGGGACATCATCAATAACAAATTTGCTCATCTGCAACGCGAGTTGCGAAGCCTGCGAACTTAGACTTTCAGCAGCCGCGGCAGCCTCCTCTACTAAGGCCGCATTTTGCTGGGTTACTTCGTCCATTTGCGACACTGCTTTACTCACTTCATCAATACCCGATGCTTGCTCAGCAGAGGCGGCAGCAATTTCCGCCATAATGTCGTTAACCCGTTTAATCGACACCACAATCTCTTTCATCGTGGCGCCAGATTTATCCACCAACTGATTACCGTTAGCGACTTTACTGACGGTGTCTGAAATTAGCGCCTTGATGTCTTTCGCCGCATTGGCAGAGCGTTGTGCCAACGTACGCACTTCTGCGGCAACCACTGCGAAGCCTCTTCCTTGCTCGCCCGCTCGGGCCGCCTCCACAGCGGCATTCAGGGCAAGAATATTGGTTTGAAAAGCTATACCATCAATAACACCTATGATGTCAGCAATCTTTTCTGATGACTGTTTGATATCTGCCATAGTTGCCATAACCTGCTCAATCAGACTGCCGCCATCAGACGCAACAGAGGTTGCACTTGATGCCAAAGAACTGGCCTGGTTAGCATTTTCAGCGTTGAGTCGCACGGTACTATTTAACTGTTCGATACTTGAAGCCGTTTCTTCCAGGCTGGCGGCCTGCTCTTCAGTACGGCTGGACAAATCTGTGTTGCCGGTAGCAATCTCCTCACTGGCGACTTTAATCGTGCTGGCCGAGTCGGTGATGTCCCGAATCATGTCTGCCAGATTCTCTGCCGTTTGGTTTGAAGAGTTTTTAAGCTCTTCAAAGGTGCCGGCATAATCTGCGGTGATTCGCTTGGTTAAATCTCCTGCAGCCATTGCTGCCAGCATGCGAGCGACATCTTTTAAGCCATTACTGGAAATATCCATCAGCGCATTAAGGTTCTTCGCCAATGCCAGCAGGAAGCCGGTTTTATCCTCTTCATTGATGCGTTTACTAAAATCACCACGTCCGGCAGCTTCGACCAAAGCATTAATTTCAATCTCTGCATTGACCTCAGCCGTGCGGTCTGACCATTCAACCACCGATCCTAAACGGTTGCGGTCTTTATCAAAGATCGGGCTGGCGATTAAGCGAAAATGCAGATTGCCAACTTTTATATTGGCTTCATACTTACTGGTGAGTTTTTCCAGCAAAGCGGATTGATGTGCAGGATTTTTATGGAAAATATCCATATTACTGCCTATCACCTTATCCACCGAGAAGTGGGGTAATGATTTTCGTAATTCCGCTTCCTGGCGACGTAACATCTCTTCGACGGAGCGGTTCATGTAAATGATATTGCGTCCTGCATCAGCCACCATAATATTGGTACTGGTACCTTGCAGCGCTTCTAAAATGCGGGTGGCATTCACTTCTCTAATCAAGCTTTCGGTTAAATCAATCCACTCTACCGACGTGCCCTGGTGCTGCTTGTTTTGGTCGTAAATCGGGCTCAGGTTAAGCTGGAAGGTGCGCCCACCGACTTTGATTTTTGATGTCATCGGCCGGTTTAATCGCGCCAGCATACCGCGTTGATGTGAAGGGTTTTTGTGAAACTGATCGATGTTGGCACCTAGCACAGCATTAGCACTAAACTGTGGGAGCTCTTTGCGAATATCGGCTTCGGCCTCTGCCAGCATCGCTAACACCGCTTTATTTGCGTAAACAATATTAAGCTGTTCGTTGGCAATCATAAAAGCATTACTGCTGTTTTCGAGTGTTTGCAGATAGCGGTCCCGCTCTACACTGATCGTTTCGTTGTTAGAAAACCAAGCTGAAAATTTCATGGTGTTACCCCTGTGCTATCGCATCTGTATTAGTAATCAGGCCTAATTCTTCACTGCCGATCAGCGCCTCTATATCTACAAGAATCAACATTTTTTCATCAATGGTGGCTAAGCCTTTTAAATAATTGCTGTCAAACGCTACGCCAAACTCTGGTGGCGGTAAGATTTCATCCCCCTGCAGTGTCACTACATCCGATACCGCATCCACCACAATACCGACTATGCGATTAAGCACGTTAAGCATAATCACTATGGTAAATTCGTTATAAACGGGCTCGCCGATATCAAATTTGATGCGCAAATCGATAATTGGCACTACATCACCACGCAGGTTCAGCACGCCTTTAATAAAGGCTGGCGCTTTGGCGATTTTTGTTACGGGCTCATAACCGCGGATCTCTTTCACCGACATAATATCCAGCGCATAATGCTCATTGCCCAGCACAAAGCTTAAAAACTCTTGCGGTTGGCTCTCCGCGTCCACAGCTTTTTCAGATTCGGTTTTGGACTTGTTCATGACATATCCTTCATCAGAGTGTGCTTGACCTGTTTAGAGAGTGATTCAACGTCCAGGATAAGGGCGACACCACCATCACCCATGATCGAAGCACCAGCAACCCCAGGTACACGTTTATAGTGCTTCTCCAGACTTTTTATAACGGCTTGCTGCTGCCCCTCTAACGCATCAACGAATAGGCCAAAGCGGGTACTATTGCTTTCAATCAATACCACGATGCCATGCTCCGGCTGGGTATAACGTGGCGTTAACTGCATTTCTTTGTATAAACACAATAAAGGCCAATATTCTTCACGCACCCTTAGTAGATACTCGCCTTTAATGGTTTTAACCTGCGATGGTTCTGGCTGAATGGACTCGACGATATTCACCAGCGGAATGACAAACAGGGAGTCTGCAACAGACACGCCCATACCATCTAAAATGGCCAGCGTCAGCGGTAAGAAAATATGAAAAGTGGCCCCCTCGCCGGCTGTGGATTCAATCTCAATATGTCCGCCAAGACTGGTGATATTGCGCTTTACCACATCCATACCAACACCACGACCCGATACATCTGTCACTTGCTCTGCGGTAGAAAAACCCGGTGCAAAAATTAACTGCCACACCTCTTTATCTGTTGAGTTGTCCGGTACGGCAATACTGTTTTCTGCCGCTTTTGCTAAGATCCGCTCCCGACAGAGGCCGGCACCATCGTCAATAATACTAATTTGAATATTGCCACCACGATGCTGGGCACGCAGAATGACAGTGCCTTTTTCAGGTTTGCCTGCTGCCAGGCGTTTTTCGGGCGATTCGATACCGTGATCGATACTGTTTCGTACCAGATGAGTCAGCGGGTCGGCTAGCTTTTCAATCAGACTTTTATCAATTTCAGTGTTACCACCTTCAATCTCCAGCTGGATCTGCTTGCCTAATTTGGTTGATAAGTCTCGCACCAGCCGTGGAAAGCGATTAAATACGAATGAAATGGGCAACATCCGGATCGACATCACCGCATCCTGAATTTCTCGGGTGTTTCGTACTAATTCACCTAATGCGGTTTGGAGCTTTTCACTCATCGGCCCGGTGATCTGCTGGCCAATAAGCGACAACATGGACTGCGTAATCACCAGTTCACCCACCATGTTCACCAATAAATCCACTTTGTTGGTATCGACCCGAATGCTGCTGGCTTCTGCCGACACAGCATTTTTGCTCGCATCAGAAGCGGTCGACACATTGGGTGTTTTAAGTTCACTTTTAACAGGCTTTGTCTCAGGTTCAGCGTTTGGCTGTGACAGTTCGGTGGGGTGTTCTTGCCCGGTTAGAGGTTCAAAGAAGCCAAATCCATCGTCGTGTTGTTGCGGTGCCACCTCATCAAAAAAGCCGAAACTGTCATCCTGTTTTAATGACGTTTGAGGTTGGTCAAAGAAACCAAAACCTTGCTCATCGGCTTTTTTCTGATTAAGTTCCTGCTGATCTGCCAGCAAATGCTGTAGGCTTTGCGTGGTGTTGGCAATTAAGCTATCGTCTTGATCTACCTGCGCTTTGTAATTCGCCAGAATCGTTTTTAACGTATCAACCGTACTCAAAAATTGATCAACAATACTGTGTGTTAACACCATTTTGTGGTTTCGGGCCAGATCTAACAGGCTTTCCATAACATGGGTAACCCTTGTCAACGCGTCAAAACCGAAGATCCCACTACCACCTTTGATAGAATGTGCCGCCCGGAAAATGCTGTTAAGCTCTTCAGCATCCGGTTCTGAAACATTTAACGTCAACAGTAATTTTTCCATTTCATCCAGGTGTTCCTGGCTTTCTTCAAAGAACACGTCATGAAACTGGTTCATGTCTACAGACATATTGCGGCTCCACGGTTAGCCAAGAACCTTGGCTGCAACTTCCAACAGTTTGGTTGGATCAAACGGCTTAACCATCCAGCCCGTTGCTCCCGCAGCACGCCCCTTAGCTTTCATATCATCGCCGGCTTCCGTCGTAAGCATGACAATGGGCACGGTGCGGTATGCCGCCATTTGCCTTAGCGACTTAATCAAACTTAAACCATCCATACGTGGCATATTTTGATCAGTAAGCACAAAGTCAAATTTCTGGTTTTGGCATAAATCAAGCGCTGCCTGCCCATCTGCAGCAGTGGTAGTCATATATCCCTTGCCTTTAAGCGTTGCTTCAACCATTTGCCGGATAGACACAGAGTCATCAACCACAAGAATAGATTTAGCCATAGTTATCTCCTCTCCCTAAAAAGTGATGCATTGATATCGCGCCATATCGTGCGGATTAGAATAACTCTACGGAGCCACTGCTCATCGACGATGAAGAGACCGGGTTATTCGTCTGTTGTCGTAGTTGCGACAAGTCAGCGACAAAATTTTGATAATTGCTAAGCATTTGATGCGTGCCTGAAGCATGGCAGCGTTTTAGCCCATTGCTGGTGAAATCAAGAATTTTTTTAATGTAGATCAAGTGTTGGCCGTTAATGTCGCCAAACTGTAGCCCTCTTATTGCGCTGTTAATTGCTTGCTCTAATTCCTGAGCCAGAGCATTTAAACTGTTGGCGTTTTTTGCATCTTGTTCAGACTTGGCCAGAATTTCGTCCAATACCTGATGCGTATGCTGCTTTATGTCCTCGACAAAACTAAAATCCTGATCGGCAATTTTGTGCACCGAGACGTTAATGGCATCCACCTGCCGATTGATTTCTGCCAACTTACGCTGAATGGATTCGCTAAAGGTTGAAGAGCGATTGGATAAGGCCCGCACTTCATCCGCGACAACTGCAAAGCCTCTGCCAGCTTCACCGGCACGCGCTGCTTCAATGGCGGCATTAAGTGCGAGTAAATTCGTTTGTGACGCGATTTGATCAATATCGTGAAGCGCCTTGACCACCTCCGGCATTTCAGCGGTAATCTTGTTGACCTGTTCGGTAAGCGCGTTTAACGAGGTGGACGTAAACGTTGTCACCTCAATAAACGTATCGATGGTTTTGCCAGTTTGCACGGCAAAATCATGAATTTTGTCAATATAGGAAATTTCATGGTTGTCACCGAACGTAATCAGATCTTCAATCACCTGTTGTTGCTGATGAGATAACTGACTAAAACGCCCAAACGCCGCAGTAAGCGTATCTACTGCATCTTCCTGTGTAGAAATCACCTTTGTCAGGTCATTGACAGCTTCTGACGACGTATCGGCCAGTGCTGTGGTCACCTCTTGCAGACTCGTTTTAATCTGCTCGTTATCCGATTGGGTTGCCTGAATTGGACTAACAGATTCAGCACTATCTTGCTGAAGTGCCTTAAGCCGCTGTGCCACGATCAAGCTTAATCCGACTAACGCAATAACAGCCGAAAACAACGGAAATCCGCCAAATAAAGCTAAAACGATAGCTACACTGCTCACTGCACTGACAACTATCGCAAAATCCTTAACATACTGTTTCATGCCTGTAATCCATTGTGACAAGTTCCTAAAAGCTTCTAATCGAGAATAGTACAAAATACTGAGTTGTATAATTTTTTAGCTATTTAAGGCAGATTGCCCAATCATCAACTAAATTACTGTCAGCACATCCAAACTTTAAGCCTGATGTATTCCTTGTGTTACCCGGGATGAATAGGCGAAAAAATATAATGGTACGAAGGATAAACCATGACTTCTTTGGTCCAGGTTATTTACTGCAGTGAAGCAAAAGCCAATTTACAAGCTGCGGATATCGAGCAGATTCTGCTTTATGCACGCGAGCATAACGCGAAAAAAAACATCACAGGCTTACTCACATTTGATAGTAAGTTTTTTTTACAGGTCCTTGAAGGTGAGCGGCAAGCCGTCTCAGATTTGATCACTCGGATTGGCAAAGATCCGCGTCATCATCGCTTTTGTTTGTTGTGTGCCAATACGATTTACAAACGCGATTTTGCTAGCTGGAGTATGGCGTATGTCGGGCAGACCAAACTCAATAAAACAGTGCTGCTGAACTATTCTACTGACGGTAAGTTTAATCCCTTTGTTTTTACAACTGAGAGTGCGTTAATGCTACTCAGAGATTTGGCAACCACATCGGTCGTTGCAGGCTAACAAGCTATAACAACCGTTCTGCTTGATCTAAAACACGTTACTAATGCTGTTAGCTCACATTTAATAGCAAACCGCATATTGTGTTCACTGATATGCAAAATGCTCCACACCGATTATTAGAAACGCTTAGACAGGTACAAAAATAAAGCGGCTTTTAGGGCCGCTTTGGGGTTTAGTTGATAACGCAATTACAACGCCAGAGTCAGAATTTGCCGCGCTTTAGCTAAATCAATATCGCCGTGCTCACCCAGTGCTGTCATGCCATTACGCTCCAGGTTAGCCACCAGCTTATCAATGTCCGCTGCCGTCAGGTTGTAGTCCGACAAGCGGGTTTTTACGCCCATATGCTCGAAAAAGTCCTGCGTGGCTTTAATGGTTTTATCAATCAGTTCATCTTCATTGCCACTGTTGATGTCGAACACACGACGGCCAAACTGCAGCAGCTTCTGCCGCTTTTTCTCACGCTGCACATACATTAAGGTGGGCAACACTATCGCCAGTGTTTGCGCATGGTCTAAGCCAAATAAAGCGGTAAGTTCATGGCCAATCATATGGGTGGCCCAGTCTTGCGGTACGCCTTTACCAATTAAGCCGTTAAGCGCCATCGTCGCCGACCACATGACATTAGCGCGTACGTCATAATCCTCTGGTGTCGCCAGGGCTTTTGGCCCTTCGCTAATCAGGGTGTGTAAAATGCCCTCGGCAAAACGGTCTTGCAGCGGCGCATTTACCGGGTAAGTCAGATACTGCTCGATAACATGCACAAAGGCATCTACCACGCCGTTACCCACTTGCTTCGCTGGCAGCGAATAGGTGTAAACCGGATCGAGCACAGCAAATACCGGCTGCACCAGCTCTGAGGCAAAGGCACGCTTTTGTGCCGTGGCTTTGTTGGTGACCACCGAATTGCCGTTACTTTCAGAGCCGGTGGCCGGCAAGGTTAACACCGCGCCAATTGGCAGCGCCGAGCTAAAGGCCGCGCCTTTGGCCAGAATATCCCACGGCTCGCCGTCAAAGTGTGCGGCAGCGGCAACAAACTTAGCACCATCAATAACACTGCCGCCACCGACCGCCAGAATAAAATTAAGCTGTTTACTGCGTACCAGCTCAACTGCCTGCATCAGGGTTTCCAGCGTTGGGTTGGGCTCTACGCCGGCAAATTCTTCAAACTGCACGCCATCAAGCAGGTTCAGCACATCAGCATAAACACCATTGCGCTTAATAGAGCCGCCGCCATATAAAAACAGCACTTTGGCATCTTGCGGTAAGCGGCTTTTCGCCTCTTTAATTTGGCCTTTACCAAATAAAATTTCGGTTTGGTTTTTGAAGTTAAAATTTAACATGGGTACTCCTGCTGTTTCGCTTACTATGCGGTACGTATAAGTGGCACTAAGTGTAAAAGAATTACCTTGCGGGCAGAATTCAGCGCTTTTATGATCAGCCATCATTTATCTGATGGCTGATGCGATGTCTTACTTTGTGCAATTACGCACCTTTGTCGAGGTGTACCGCTGCGGCACCATTACCCGGGCGGCGGCGAATCTGGGTTTGTCACAACCAGCCGCAACCGCGCATATTCAAAGTATTGAGTCGCTGGTGGGTTTTGCCTTATTTGAACGCAAAGCCCGCGGCGTAGAGCCCACGGCGGCGGCACACGATTTGGCGCTACAGGTATCGGCGCACTTAGACGCGGTCGAGCAAAAGCTGGCGTCGGTGCGCAATCGCAATAATGCCGTCTACGGCACACTGAATATCGCCGGCCCGGCCGAGTATATCAGTCAAATCGCCGGCGCACAGTTTGCGAACCTGTTACAGGCAGGTGAAATTAACCTGGTGGTACATTTAGGTAACAAAGAGCGTATTTATCAGCTTTTGGCAGAAGGCACAGCCGAACTGGCGATCACCGCCTCGGCGCCGGATCCGGCGCTGTATGATTACCAGATTATTGATAGCGAACGGCTAATGCTGGTGGCCAACCGCTTTACGGGGTCACATTTGCTGCAGCAAAGCGTGGATGCTGAGCGGCTGAGATTGTATCCGGTGATCAGTTACGACCCGACACTGCCGTTAATCCGGCATTATTTTAATGCCGTGTTTAATGCGCCCTGTCAGTCGCCTATAGCCGCTATTTGCCCGGATATCCGCGCTATTGCCGGCATTGTTAAAGCTGGCGTTGGTTACAGCGTACTGCCGGATTATCTGTGCCGCGACGCAGTCAAACAGGGCCAGCTGGTATACCTTGGTGAGCCCGGGCCGGAAAACTTTATTTATCTGGTATGGCGCAAAGGGGCGCTAAAGCACCCCAGAGTCAGCTACGCCAAAGATATCCTGCTGGCGTTTGCCAATATTAATAAATACGCCTCTGCTACCTAAGATAGGCTCATCAGCAAACCTTTACGCTTGCCGCTAATCAGGCCACCGATGCCTGCTGCAAGCTTTGGCGGGCGGCCTGCGTTAGCGATACCATGGCCGGGCGAATGCTGTTTGCGGTTAAACAAGCACTGTCAAAACAGATAAAGAAAGTTTTACCGCGATAGCGCACATGAAAGCCCTCTGCCAGCACGTTTAACATCTGTACTTCACCGGCATTAGCGGACTGCTGATGTTGCAGGTTAAGCATTAACGCCAGCGCATCGGCGTGATCGTCATGCATATGGGTGATCATGCCGCCCGCTTGGGCCTGCCAGGCCGGTGTCGGATACTGCCAGTCTTCGGCTTTAAACCAGTAAATTTCGCCAAAACCGCCGATATAGCGCACCCGGCTTGGTGTAATGCGGTAAAACTGAAAATCATGCGCCTGTTTGTAGGCTTCGGCCTGTGGATACAACTGAAAATAGGCCTGTGCCTCGTCGCAGGTTTTTCCCAATAGCGCTGCCTCACCCAACACAGTGACACGGGCGTTGGCCTGGCTGTCATCCTGCGCGCCATCAAACACACATAAGCTGACTTTGTCATCGGCCTGCATATTGCGGCTGTGCTGAGCAATATCAGATGCATACAGCACCAGGCTGCCCTGCTCTGTCATCCAGTACGGCGTTACCGAGCCAAACGGGTAACCTTTTAACGATAAACTTAAGGTAGACAACACGCCGCTATGTTGTTGGCGCAATAAGGAGCGGGCATTAAAAATATGTTGTTGTAGGTTATCACGTTGCATAAAAACTCCGCGTTAAAGCAGTTAGAAATGAAAATAACGTCTGCCGCTTTGCTCATCGTGCTGCAGCTGGCCTGCAACCTGATAACAGCGGCATAGGTTGGTTTGGGTAAAGCAATGTTCGGCATCACCGGCTGCCAGCAGCTGGCCTTGTTGCAGCAAAATAAACTGATCAGCGACACGGGCGGCCTGATTAACATCGTGCAGCACCACCAGCGCCGTACCACCGGCGGCAACAAAGCTTTGCAGCGCCTGATAAAACTGGCGCTGCTGGTAAATATCCAGCGCGGCGGTGGGTTCATCCAGTAATAACATGGCATGGCCAACGCCTTCGGGCGATACCAGCTGCAACCAGGCACGGGCAAACTGCACACGCTGCCACTCGCCCCCCGATAACCGGGTAATGGGCTTCTCCAGTAAAGGCTGCAGTGCCAAACGCTGAATAAGTTCACTGGCATACGCCAGACTTTGCGCCTGGCTTTCCAGCCAGGCATGGCGGGCCAGCAGCAGGTAATCGAGTACCAGAAAATCAAACACCGGCCGCTGTTGTTGCAACATAAAGGCGCGCTGTGTCGCCAGCTGTTGCGACGACCACTGCGCCAGGGGTTGTTGTTTAAACAAAACCTCACCCGCTGCTGCCTGCAACTCACCCGCCAACAGGCTAAGCAAACTGCTTTTACCGGCGCCATTAGCCCCCAGCACAGCAGTTAAACTACCCTGGCGGATGGTTAAACTGACATCACGCAAACGCGCTCTGTCACCGCAGCCAACACTGACTTGGCTTAACTTAAACATGGCGCGCTCCTCGACGATATTGCAGCAGTAAATAGAGGAAAAACGGCACGCCCAGCATGGAAGTAACCAGGCCAACCGGCAATTCAGCAGGAATAATCACGATACGCGCCAGAGTATCCGCCGCGGTGACCAGGATCGCACCTGCCAGCGCACTCAGTGGAATAAGGCTGCGTAAGTCTGGCCCGCTCAGCAAACGGCAAATGTGCGGCGTTACCAGGCCAACAAAGCCGACAATGCCGGTAAAGCACACACAAACAGCCGTAAGCAGGGCCACACAGAATAAACTCAGCCGTTTAATCTGTTGTACCTCTACCCCCAGATACTGCGCGTCCTGCTCACCACCCAGCATCAACGTCAGCGCCGTGCGATAACGCCACAACAGCAGCAGCGGTGCGCTCACACCAAGCGCCACCAACAGCACCTGTGTCCAGTTACTGCCGGCATAGCTGCCCATACTCCAGAAGGTAATTAGCCGCAGGGTGCCATCATCGGCAATAAAGGCCAGCAAGCCCATAAGGGTACCCACCAGCGCATTGATCGCCACCCCGGCCAGAATCAGCAACAAGGTGTTTAGCCCAAGCATGGTGTGCGCCAGCCTAAATACCAACTGGCTTATCAACAAGGCCCCGGCAAAGGCCGCCAGCGAAATCAGCACGGGCTGCACTGGTGTAGGTAAAAACCGGCCTACATCGAACACCATCACCAGGGCAGCAAATAAGGCTGCGCCGGACGAGACACCAATCAGACCCGGGTCAGCCAGCGGGTTGCGGCAAAGGCCCTGCATTACCGCGCCACACACCGCCAGACCGGCACCGGTAATGGCCGTTAGCAAGACTCTGGGCAGGCGAATATCCCAGATCACCTGCTGCGCAAAACTGCCGGGCTCGTTGTTAACGCCGCCGAGCAAGCTGGCGATAACCTCTGTTGCATCAATTGACATGGCGCCCTGTGTTAATGACATCAGCATTAACAACAGCAATAACAACGCCAATACCAACAAAGTACGCCGCTGCTGCCGGGCTTTATAAACCAAGGTGGCTTGC
Source organism: Chromatiaceae bacterium (assembly GCA_033838465.1). Classification (GTDB taxonomy): domain Bacteria; phylum Pseudomonadota; class Gammaproteobacteria; order Enterobacterales; family Alteromonadaceae; genus Alishewanella. The sequence continues at coordinate 182,703 of JAJLKZ010000005.1, read as the reverse complement.
AAATGAGCGCGTAAGGGTAAGGCCGGTTCAGTGGCTGCGTGCGCAGCGTTCAGTGCGCGTGATGACAACTCACTCATCAGTATTTGCCTGCGCCAGCTGCTGCAACTGAGCCACCGCCTGCGGCAGGCGCGGGCTTAGCCCCATAAAAATCAGCGGGTCGACAATACTGAGCTGGCAGCCCTGTTGCTGCGCCCAAAAGCGTAATGCCGGCAGCTGACACAGCTGCGCGGCGCTCTGGCCTGCCGCAGCGTGGGACGGCACAAGCAAGCGCTTGGGTGCACCGGCCATCAGCGCCTCTACCGACACCGGCTGATAGCCCGACAACGTGCCAAAGGCATTGGTAATACCGGCGCTATCAAACAAGGCAGCTGGCATAGTGTTACTGCCCGCGGCCATTAAACCGCGCTCACCTACCGACACCAAAAACGCCATGGCTACAGGTGCTGCAGGCTGCCCGGCTAATTGACTAAGCTGCTGGCGAATATCAGCAATTAAACTGGCCCCTTGCGACTGCCGGTTAAAGCGCTGCGCCAGGCTGGTAATTAACTGATACAGGCTGTCCGTTTGGTAGCCATGCGGCACATTTACCACCTCTACGCCCATGGCCGCAATTTGCGCCAACACCTCTGCTGGCCCCATTTGGCCGTGGCCCACCAGCACAGTAGGCTGCTGTGCCAACACCCCTTCCGGGCTGAGCTGACGGTAATAGCCAATTTTTGGCAGGCGGGTAGCAGCCTCTGGATACAAGCTGGAGGTATCAACTGCCACCAGCTGATCACCCAGGCCCAGCGCAAACAATACCTCGGTGACGCTGCCACCTGCAGCAACAATACGTTCTGGTGCCGCGCTAACCGGGGGCAGCAGACACAACAACACAACACTTAGACACAGCAACTGGGTGCATCGATACATTTTTCGACCTCGTTATTGCAAATGCGAATTATTATCATTAGGATCCAATCATCGCAAATAACCCAATCAGGTTCAAGAGGTAAAAATGAACAAGCGAATTCCCTGGCTCTGTTTGACAGCCGTATCGTTGAGCAGCGCCGTGCTGCCCGGCGCTTCAGCTGAAGAAGCCGTAGAGCATATTAGTGTCACCGCCAGTCGCAGCGAGCGTGATATCAACGAAATTGCGTCTTACGTGAGCTTTATCGACAGCGACACTATGCAGCAGCAGCTGATGACCGATATCCGCGATCTGGTGCGTTACGAGCCGGGTGTCAGTGTGGAAGGCGGCGGCCGCTTCGGCCTGTCCGGTTTTAATATCCGCGGTATCAACGGTGATCGGGTGTTGATGCTACTCGACGGCGTGCCGCTGTCAGATGAGTTCAGCTTTGGCCCAGCGTTATCGGCTCGGCGTGACTTTATCGATATCGATTTGCTGCAATCGGTAGAGATCATTCGCGGCCCGGCGTCAACGCTTTATGGCAGCGACGCCATTGGTGGCGTAGTGGCCTTTACCAGCAAGGCGCCGCAAGATATGGTCGCGCCCGGCGAGTCGTTAGCCGGCAAGGTGAAGCTGGGCTATACCAGCGCAGCCGACGAAGGCTGGCTCAGCGGCCAGCTTGCCGCAGTGCAGGGCAACTGGCAGTGGCTACTCAGTGCCACCCGCCGGCAGGGGCATGAAACTGACAGCTATTTTAGCCAGGGCCCAGAAACCGGCAGTGAGCGTCTGATGGCCGAGCCACAGCGTCAGCGCAGCCAAAGCGGCCAGGCCAAGCTGATTTACAGCCCTTCAGCGGCGCATCAGTTCACTTTTATCGCCGATCACTTACAGGGCGAGAGCAAAACCGACCTGCTGTCGCAGGTTGGCACACTGGTGCGCGGTGTCAGAATTGATGCCAGCCAGGGCGATGATGAGCGCCAGCGCAGCCGGCTGCAATTTAATTACCAGTATAATGGCGAACTGGCCGCCTTTGATAAACTGCTGGCACGGCTTTACTGGCAGCAATCAGACACCGAGCAAGACAGCGTTGAGCAGCGTTTTGGTGCCGCAGGCCGGCAAGATCCGACACCGATTGCGATGCTACGCAACCGCCATAGCGAGTTTAGTCAGCGTGCGCGTGGCGCCAGCCTGCAATTCGACAAAGCCTTTGCCAATCATTACCTGATTTATGGCACAGAACTGCAGCTAACAGACAGTGATTCGCTGCGCGATGGGGCGACCCGCCGAGCCGACAACGGCGACCCGCTGCCCGAGGGCAGTGTATTTCCCACCCGCGACTTCCCGCGTTCATCCGCACGCGAGGTAGCCGTCTTTGTGCAGGATGAAATGCGTCTGCTGGACGGCAAACTGACGCTGTCACCCGGCCTGCGTTATGACAAATTTAACCTGTCGCCCAAAGCCGACGCGCTGTTTAGCAGTGCCAATCCGGGGGTAGAAACCCAGGCCTATTCCGACAGTGAAGTATCGGCCAAATTTGGCGCGCTGTACCGGCTTAGCGCGCAGTACACCTTATGGAGTCAGTTCGCCGAGGGGTTTCGCATACCGCCGTTTGACGATATCAATGTCGGTTTTACCAATTTTGCCGGCGGTTACACCTCATTGCCCAATGCCAATTTAGCGCCTGAACGGGTAAAAAGCTGGGAGCTGGGCATTCGCGCCCGGCTGGACAGCCTGGATTGGGAGTTCAGCCTTTACCATAACCGTTACGACAACTTTATTGAGTCGCTGGCGGTAAAAGGCTTCAACCCGGCTACCGGCTTGCTGGAGTTTCAGGCCCGCAACCTGGATAAAGTCACCATCCGCGGTGCTGATGCCCGTATCAACTGGTACCCGATGCAGCAGCACAGCAGCTTTAGCAGTTTGCGCGTCACTGCCGCGCTAAGCTGGCTGGATAGCAAAGACAGCAGCACCGGCCAACCACTGGACTCAGTCATGCCGCCACAAGCCGTGGTAGGAATGGGTTATGGCTTGCCAGATGATGACTGGTCGCTGGAGCTGGTTTCAACTGCAGTGAAACGCGCCACCGTGGCGCAGCCAACTGAGGCGAGTGCCGCTCAGCCGTTCGCGGCACCCGGCTATGTTAGCCTGGATCTGCTGGGCCACCTGAACCTGGCGGCAGATTGGCGGCTGAACTGGGGTGTATTTAACCTCACCGACCGCAAAATCTGGTCGGCATCTGAGGTGCGCGGCCGCACCGAAGCGGAAAACTTAGGCCAGTTCACCCAGCCGGGACGTAATATCACCGCCAGTGTCAGTTATCGTTTTTAACGCTGCGTAAAATTAAATGCAGGCAGCCATTTACGGCTGCCTGCATCGTATTTAACCACTAAAAAGCTAACCCTAGCGCACCAAATGCCACTGCGTCTGGCGGCCTGCCAGGTAAATCACCTGCTTGCCGTCAAAGTAGGCGCTTTGTTCCAGCTTTATCTGTAACAGCTGCTTTTGCCACTCGGGTACCGCCTGTTTGATATTGCCTTCAATGGCGTAAGCGGTGTTAGCATACAGCGGCCAGTCGCCCTGCACCGGCGTCGGCCCCTGATTATCCCACATACCTATGGTTGGCCCGGGCGCATGGCCAACAAAGCCCAGTGCATGGGTGTACGTGCTGTGGTTAATTTTGGCTTTAGCCACCGCTTTATGCGTCGCGGCGAGTATTTCATTACCCGTGCGGCCGGTTTTAAACTCGCCGGTTAACAAGTCTTGCCAGCGATTTCCGGTGGCCAGTGCCGCTTTTAAGCCCGCCGGGGCGTCGGTTTCGCCATTTTTCAGCACGTAAGCCATTTCCTGAGTGTCGGTGCACAGCTTCAGGTAACAAATACCGACATCGGTATGTAGGACGTCGCCACGCTGAATAATGCCGCTAGTACCACAAAACGGGTTGTCCGCCTCGCAGGCAACGCCCGGCCGTTGCAGGTTAACGTACGGCATAAACCACACCGGTAAATCCAGCTGTTCAAAGCGCTCGCGAATATACCAGGCCACATCGTCAGTGGTGGTAACGCCTGGGGTAATCACTTTATTGCTAAAGGCTTCGGCAATCACGCCGCGGGCTAAACTCACTACCTGCGGGTACAGTTCAAGCTCTGAAGCTGTGCGCTGCTCTAACCAGCGCACCACCAGCTTTTCGGCCGGTACCAAGCGGGGGTGATAGTCCGTTGGCAGCACTTTTAGCAGTTGCTGGTGTAAGCCTGATGTCAGGCCATCTGCGACCGGCCAGTGCTCGGAGACGTTAATACCTATTTGCTTCGGATTACGCTTAATAATTTCTGCCGCCAATGCCTGCCATTGCTGCTCAAGATTACCGCCAGCCCAAGCAGAATCATAAGGTGCGCCCAACGGGTAACGATTAACAGACAGTTTTTCAAGGCTGCCATCGGCTTTGCGGTTAAACAGCAGCATGGTAGTGCGCCTTGCGGCAAAGGTCGGCTGGGGCACCAAAGTGAAATACACCGGATCTTCGGCATATTCGCGGTTAATCACCAGCCACATATCGAGTTCTGTCTCAGCCATCAGTTGCGGTAACAGGTTTTGCAGGCGCTCGGTTAAAATACGGTTTTCCGGGACAATACGCGCGCGCGGTGACAACACCTGATAATCGTCAGCGGTTACCAAGGTACGCCCTTGAGTAAAGGTGTCTGTTTTTGCCGCTAACGGGCTGGTTAACATGTTGGCGAGCGCCAGTGCAGATAATACAAATTTCATAGCTTCTCCCTGTAGTTATAGTGTTGTTGTAAGCCAGATTTTCGCCCGCCGCAACCGTTAAGCGCCGTGGCCAGCCAGTTTTACCGACGAAAAGCGCAAAAACTGCGGTACACTTATAACCAATTGAGTAAAGGAGCCGTTATGCCACGTTATTCTGCTGAATTTATTAAAGAGATGCCCAAATCTGATCTGCACCTGCATCTGGATGGCAGCCTGCGGCTGGACAGTTTAATTGAAATGGCCAAGCGCACCGGCACTAAACTGCCATCAGACACGGTAGAAGGCCTTAAACAGCAGGTATTTAAAGAAAAATATAATAACTTAGGCGAATACCTACACTGCTTTCAGTACACCTGCGCTGTACTGCGTGATATGGAAAACCTGGAGCGCGCAGCCTACGAGCTGGCAATAGATAACCAGTTAGAGGGCGTTAACTATATTGAAGTGCGCTTTGCACCGCAGCTATTGATTGATTTACCCAATGGCATCGACTTTGACCGCGTCATGCATGCAGTAAATAACGGTTTAAAGCGCGCGATGAGCGAATACAACCGCTCTGAGCCGGTATTAAGCGGGCAAAAGCCACCGTTTGCTTATGGCATTATCAACTGCGCCATGCGGATGTTTGGCGATAAAGGTTTCTCGCCCTATTACACCAACCTGTTTCAGCTGATGCGTGACTTTGCGCCGATGGATGTCATTAAGCTGGCGGCGATGGAGCTGGTACGCGCCAGCGTGCGGCTACGCGATGAAGAAGGCGTGCCAATTGTCGGGCTGGATCTGGCCGGGCAGGAAAGCGGTTATCCGGCCAGCAAATTTAAAGAAGTGTACGAGTATGCCCACCAGCACTTTTTATTAAAAACCCTGCACGCCGGTGAGGCCTATGGTGCCGAAAGCGTGTTTGAAGCCATTACCGAATGCTATGCCGACCGTATTGGCCACGGTTACTCCATGTTTATTCCAGAGATGATTGTCGATGCGGACATTAGCGATAAAGCCGCCTATATCCGTAACCTGGCGTCTTATATCGCCGATAAACGCATAGCAATTGAAGTGTGTTTAACCAGCAACCTGCAAACCAATCCGGCCATTAGCGACATTAAGCAACACAAATTTAAAGACATGTTGGATAACCGCATGGCGACAGTGATTTGTACCGACAACCGCCTGGTGTCAAATACCACTGTCAGCCGCGAGTATCAACTGGCACTGGATAACTTTGATATTCCGTTAAAACGCTTAAAAGACATGGTGGCTTATGGCTTTAAAAAGAGCTTTTTCCCCGGCAGCTATGTTGAAAAACGTGAATACGCCAAGCAATGCCTGGAGTACTTTGACCGCGTGGCGCAGCGCTACGGTTTTATCTAAACAAATCAATGATATAAACAAGTGTCGCAAAAAGCATACAGTCTAAGCTGTTGATTTATAAAGCCACTTAGATTATACGCAATTAACTGTCGCCATTTAGCAACAGTTAATTGCACCACCTGCCAGCACCTCCTACAGAAAACAACATAAACCATTGTTTTTAAATGAATAAAAATAACATCTCAACCTTGGCACGCTGTTTGTATTAGTGATGGCACGCGACGTTACAGGAGAATGTCGCAAGCGCAAGCAACAGCACATTGCCTTTGCCACATTCTCCTTCAAACCGTGTTAACGCAGCCAACGACGTAACGGCTGCACCTAACGGAGGTGGTTATGGATTTATTCTTATTAGGTACCGTACTGTTTTTACTGGCCAATGTTGCCGTAGTCATTACGATGCTGCGCCGGGTAAACCTGCACAACGACAGCGTGCTGGCGTGGGAGCAGGCACAGCTGGCCACAGCACAGCCTGAACTGGTACAACCGCAGCCACAGGCGGTTTACACCCCTACTTATCTGGCGAAGGCGGCTTAAGCCGCTGCGCCCCAATCCCATGAGTTCAGCCTCAGTGCTGAATTTTTGTCAGGCCAGCACCCCACTGGCCTTTTTTTATGCCGCCAATGGCTTTTTTTTTTGCCGCTAAAATAGGGTATGCTTACAGGCCTTAGCATTAAGACATCAAACTATGCGCTTTTCATTGCAAACGGCGTCACTTCGCCAACTGGTACTGCTGAGCTTTTTTCTCGCCCTTATTCCGGTTGCCGTACTGCTATGGCAAAGCCATACCGCCTTAAGCGGTGTGAGCCAAAATGCAGTGGCCGAAGCCGAAACCTCGGTGGCCAGTGTGCGACGGGCAGAAAACATGCAAAACCTGGTGGTGGATATTGAACGTGCCGTGCGCCAGCATGCCGTGGTGAAAACCGATGCGCTGGCGCGGGTAGCCCGCACCCACCTCGACAGCTACGGCAATCTGCTTAGCGAGGTATGCGACAATGTCGGTCAGCCACAGCTTTGCCAGCAACAACAGTATCAACTGGCGTTGCTACTGGATAATTTCAGTGCGCTTAACAGCAGCGAGCTGGAGCCGGTTATTCAGCAATTCCGCCTGCAACAACAACAACTAACGCAACAAATTTGGTTATTGCTGGAGCAAAACCTGCAGCAACAACAACGCTTTGTGGTAGAAAGCCAGCAGCAACTGGCCTGGCAAACCGTGGCTCTGGTACTGCTGACGCTGCTACTGGTACTGTGGGCCTCAGGTCGCATTACCGCACCGGTACGTAAACTGGACAAGATGATCCGCGCCATAGGCCAGCAGCATCAGTTTCCGGATGAAAAACTGACCGGCCCGCGCGAGCTAACTGAACTGGGCGAGCAATTACGCTGGCTCAGCTCACGTTTACAACAACTGGAGGCACTGCGGCTGATTTTGCTGCGCCATGCCTCGCACGAACTAAAAACGCCGCTATCCAGTATCCGCGAGGGCTGCTCGCTACTAAGCGAACAACTGGTTGGCCCGCTTAACGCCCAACAGCTAGAGGTAGTGGGCCTGCTAAACGGCAGTGCCGACAGGCTAAGTGTGTTAACCGAGCAATTATTAGATTACAACCGACTGCTGCAACAGGCCAAGCCAGAGCCAGACTGGCACTCGCCACAGCAACTGTTTACCGATTGCTTTAACGACCATGCGCTGTCGCTACAGCAACGCGGCCAGAGTATTGAACTTAGCTGCAGCTTAAGCGCCATATATACCGACGCGACCCTGTTTCGCCGCATTCTGGATAACCTGATTAATAACGCCCAGGCGTACGGCAGCCAGGGCAGTCCGGTATGGGTGAAGCTGTATCAACAGGAGCATCAGCTGGTGTTAGACGTCGCCAATAATGGCAACCCCATTCCCACTGCGCTGAGGGAAAAACTGTTTGAGCCGTTTCAACGCGGCACCACCCCCAGGTTTGACTCGGTGCAAGGCTCGGGACTGGGGCTGTCTATTGTTGCCGACTGTGCCCGCTTATTGGGCGGCCATGCTGATATTGTTGATGTAATTTATGCCGATGTCTGTATCCGGGTTCGGCTGCCACTGTTAGAGGAAAAACCCGTATGAAAACATCCCTGCTGCTTGCCGGTCTGCTGTTATTAACCGGCTGCCAGTTACCGACCCCACCCGAGCCGGTAACACCAGAGCCGGTGGAACCACTCGACGCTGAGCCACAGCCGGTGCAGCTACCAGAGCCCGAGCCGGTGGCAACGCCGTTGGCAATAAGTGACGATGCGGCCACCTTGCAAGCCTGGGTAAATTACCGTGCCAGCATGCTCAACCGCGTGAACGAAGAGCGCGAGCTGTTAAACGCCAGCACCGAACAAGACGACGTATGGCAATTAAAGCGCACTATCTTGCAGCTGCACCCCGACACGCCCTACCTCACCAGACTGAGGCTGCAAATGCAATCCGCCGATCAGTTGGCGACCTTGCCGGCGCCGCTGGCCGCATTACTCAGCTGGGATCTGGCTTTTAACCAAAAGCTGTTGGAAGCCGAGTCGGCAGTCAGTGCGCTGACCCGGCTAAACGCTCAGCAGCATGACAACGTCGAGCGGCTGCAAAAAATTAATAAAGAGCTGCAAAAGAAAATTGATGCCCTGACCCAAATTGAAGCCCAGCTAAACCAACCTGCCGTGGTGCAAGAGGATAACAATGGCCAGCCCTAAACCGCGTTTGTTACTGGTAGATGATGATCCCAGCTTATTGCGCTTACTGACCCTACGCCTGGAAGGAGAGGGCTATCAGGTGATAAGCGCGGACAGCGCCGAGGCAGCCCTACCACTGTTAGCGAAAAACAGCGTTGATGTGGTACTAAGCGACCTGCGTATGCCGGGGCTGGATGGCATGAGCCTGTTTGATGAAATAGCCAAACGTTATCCCGGTTTACCCGTAGTGCTGATGACAGCGCACGGCTCTATACCTGAAGCAGTTGCCGCCACCCAGCGCGGGGTATTTGGCTTTTTAACCAAACCGCTTAACACCGCCGAGCTGCGCGACATTCTGCAAAATGCCGTGCATCAATCGGTACCCGAGCAGGCCGAATGGCGTGAAGAAATTATTACCCGCTCGCCACTGATGGCCGAGCTGCTGGAGCAAAGTTACCGGGTAGCGCAGCGCGATGTTAGCGTGTTAATTACCGGTGCCAGCGGTACCGGTAAAGAGCTGCTGGCGCGCGCCATTCATAAAGCCAGCCCACGTGCCGGCAAGCCCTTTGTTGCCATTAACTGTGGCGCCCTGCCCGAGCATTTGCTGGAGTCTGAGCTGTTTGGTCACACCAAAGGTGCCTTTACCGGCGCAGTGACCGAGCATGGCGGCCTATTTCGCGAAGCCGATGGCGGCACGCTGTTTTTAGATGAAATTGGCGATATGCCTGTGTCATTACAGGTAAAGCTATTACGCGCGTTGCAAGAGCGGCAAATTCGCCCGGTTGGTAGCAGCAAAACCATGCCGATTAACGTGCGGGTACTCTCGGCCACCCACCGCGATTTGCAGCAGGCGATGCAGGAAGGCAGCTTTCGTGAAGACTTATACTACCGGCTAAATGTAGTGAACCTGCAGCTGCCAACCTTAGAGCAGCGGCCGGAAGATATTCCGTTGTTGGCGCGCCATGTATTACAACAAAGCGTCGAGCGCCATCAGGTTGATGTAACACGTTTTTCCGACGATGCCATGCAACTGCTGGCGACCGCCAAGTGGCCTGGAAACGTCCGTCAGTTGGTCAATGTGGTAGAGCAGTGCGTGGCATTAACCCACAGCCCGGTGATTGGTGCCGCCCAGGTCGAGCAGGCACTGTCGCAAAACAGCAGCTACTGGCCCACCTTAACCGAAGCACGCGACCAGTTCGAACGACAGTACCTTATCCGGGTGCTGCAAATGACAGAAGGTAACGTGACCCGCGCCGCCGAGCTGGCCGGGCGCAACCGTACTGATTTTTATAAACTACTGAAAAAACATGAGCTCAGCGCGGCACAAGTGACCGAGCAGCAAGACGAGGCCGAGTAAATATGACCGCCATTACCCCACCCGACGCGCATTTAATTGACGATGAACACAACCCTGAATTAATTAAAGCCAAAATTATCAGCGAAACGGCCCGCATCAGCTGGCTGGAACTGCAGAAGTTTTATGCCGCTGGCAGTGTTATCACTGTGGCGCCAGCGCTGGATTTGGTTGAGGTGGCCTTTGCTTTTAGCCGTGACGATAAAGCCCGCGTCGCCGACTGGCTGGCTGCTGGCAGTGTTAGCCGCACCAGTGAGCAACAGGCACAGCAGTGGTATCAGCAACAAACTGAGCTATGGGCAGTAGTGATCTCCCCCTGGGTGCTGGTACAGGACAAACCACTGACGCAGCAGCTTAATTAAGCTGCTAAACTGGCGCAAATTAGCCAAAACACTAAAACAGCCTATGTCAGAACTGTACAAAAAAAGCAGCAGCTCGCGGGTCACCTTATCGCAGCTGATGTTGCCATCACACTCTAACTTCAGTGGCAAAATTCACGGTGGCTACTTGCTATCACTAATGGACCAGATCGCCTTTGCCAGTGGTTCTAAATTCAGCGGCAAGTACTGCGTTACCGCCTCCGTAGACCGGGTCGATTTTCTTAACCCGATTGAAGTCGGTGAACTGGTCACCTTAAAGGCCTCGGTGATTTTTGTTGGCAACAGCTCAATGGTGGTCGGCATTCGGGTGGAAGCACAAAATATTCAAACCGGCAAGGTAAAGCATTGTAATTCTTCGTACTTTACTATGATTGCTAAAGATGAACAGGGCAACAATGCCCGGGTGCCGCGGCTGATATTAACCAGCAAAGAAGAAGTGCTGCGTTTTGTTAAAACCACCCAGCGCTTAAAACTGCGCCATAGCTACGCCGAACTCTGTGCTGATTTTGACGGCGATATGCAGCAAGCCATCGCACAAATCACCGCCAATTATCAGGTGCAAGTGCAGCTAAATTAGTTAACGGCCTCGACAAACCGGATTGCCCACGCTGACGCGCCGTAAATACATCCATGTAGGCTCGATTATAAATTTCACCCATGAAATTTATCCTTCGGATCAGCGGAGCTGTTCAAATTCGTTCCTGACGAATTTGTCAGGCATCCATGCCTTCAACGGTCAGCTTAGAGCAATCCTATTCGTCGATTCCGCCAGCATCATTAATAACCCGCCGCCTGGCCATCTTTACGTGATTCAGATGCACCAATCCAAACACCGTTTTCATGGTCACGCATAATGGCCTGGTAACCGCCATAACCACCCAGGCCATAGCGTACATCATGGCCTTTATGCATTAACCCGCGCACAGTCTCATAAGGTATACCGCGCTCTACTTCAACATAACCGCCGTTTTGCAGGTACATCTCGCTGCCATCGGTTGGCTCGGTGCTGCCCAAATGCTGCCAACGCGCGGCATCTCCAGCTTCCTGGATATTCATGCCATAGTCGACCATATTCACCAGCACCTGCACATGTCCTTGCGGCTGCATAGCACCGCCCATTACGCCGTAGCTCATTAGTGGCTTACCGTCTTTGGTAATAAAAGCCGGAATAATGGTATTAAACGGCCGCTTACCTGGCGCATAGACATTGGCATGCTTTTTATCCATGGAGAACAGCTGGCCCCTGTCCTGAAACACAAAGCCCAGCCCCGGCACTACAACACCTGAGCCCATGCCACGATAGTTGCTTTGAATAAGGGAGACCATGTTGCCGTCTTTGTCGGCCGTGGTCATATAGATAGTATCGCCTTCGTACAGGTGCGGGTTACCGGCATCAACCCGTTTGGCCGCTTTATCACCAATCAGTTTGGCGCGTTCACGACCATAAGCCTCAGAGATTAACCCTTCAATAGGTTGTTTACTGAAATCGCTGTCAGCATAGAACTTTGCCCTGTCTTCAAACGCCAGTTTTTTCGCTTCTACCAAAATGTGTAAACTTTCAGCTGTATTAAATCTACTGGCTTTTAAATCGAAGTTTTTCAGAATTTGTAGCATTTGCAGTGCGGCTATACCCTGACCATTGGGTGGCAGCTCCCACAAGGTGTAACCTTTGTAATCAACACCTAAAGGCTCTACCCAATCTGAACGGTGGTTGGCAAAATCGGCATAACGCAGATAGCCGCCATTGGCGCGCATAAACCGGTCTATCGCTACCGCAATATCGCCTTTGTAAAAAGCGTCACGGCCGTCTTTGGCCAGCGCTTTGTAGGTGTTAGCCAGCGCCGGGTTCTTAAACAGCTGGCCTTTGGCCGGCGCCTTGCCATTAAGGGTAAAGGTGCCGACAAAATCGCCCGGCTGTGGGCTTAATACCGGCACGCTGCGATCCCAGTAATAGGCAATTAACTCGCTGACCGGAAAGCCGTTGTCGGCATAACTGATAGCAGGCTTAAGAATATCTGCCATTGCCAGCTTGCCAAATTTTTTGTGCAGTTCAAACCAGCCGTCCACCGCACCGGGCACACTGATCGGTAACATGCCATGCGGCGGTAAATCGGTACGGCCCAGCTTTTGTAACTCATGTGCCAGCATGTCATAGCTCAAACTTAATGGTGAGCGGCCTGAGGCATTTAACCCGTGTAACTTTTGGGTTTTTGCATCCCAGACGATGGCATACAAGTCGCCACCAATACCGTTACCTGTGGGCTCCATCAAGCCCAGTGCGGCGTTAGCCGCAATAGCGGCATCTATGGCATTACCGCCTTGTTTCATAATATCCAGCGCAATTTGGGTGGCCAGCGGCTGGCTGGTGGCGGCCATCGCCTGCTGTGCAATTACCTCAGAGCGACTGGCAAAGTCCTTACCGGTAATACGATCATAGCTGTGTGCGCCACCGCTCAGCGCCAGTGCAAACCCTACCCCCAAGCCAAGTAACAGACGTTTCATAACAGACTCTCTTTATTTTTTTGTTGTGGCTAAACCCTAATCAGCTGCGCCTTACCATACCAGCAGTTTACGACCAGACCAAGGCAGGGTGCGATGTTTATGCCCCGTAGCGGTGCGCACTAAGCTGCTGCTGTTGCTCAGGACTAATTGCCACCGCCTTATTGCTGGTGTAATCGAACTGCACCATCACGGCAGTGCCCGACACGGTTTTTACGCCGTCTTGCCAGGCTTCCTGATACACATCAAACGAGCTGTTGCCAATACGGCTGATGTAGGTGCGCAGCTCAACATCAGCATGAAAATGGGTTTGGGCGTGATAATCCAGTTTTACGCTGGCGACAATTAACGGCCAGTGTTGTAAATTAAGCTCTGGTGTAAAAATTTTGAAAACATCACGCCGGGCGCCTTCAAACCAGACGGCAAACACCGTATTGTTGATATGCCCCAGCGCATCCGTGTCAGAGAAACGCGGAGTAATAATTTGTTGCCACATAAGGGATCCCGATGACTGATTTTATTGAAGTGTACGATAATGCGTTAAGCGAACAATTTTGCCAACAGCTTATCAGCGTGTTCGAGCAAAGCCCGCATAAGGCACCAGGCCGTACCGGTGGCGGCGTCGACCCCAGCAAAAAGGTCAGCACCGACCTTTACCTGTACCAGCATGCCGAATATCAGGAGCTGCTAAAAGTGATTTGGCAGGCCACTACCCACTACGCCTGTGAATATTTTAAAAAATACCATTTTGCTTTAATAGGCCCGGTCGGGCTAACCATTGCCCACCCTGATACCGGCAAACCGGTTGCCATTACCCATGATAATTTTGCCGAGCTTGGCGAGCCAAAAACGCTGGATTTTATGCGGGTGCTGTTTCGGCTAGGTAATATTCAGGCACAAAAATATCAGGCTGGGGTGGGCAACTATGGTTACTGGCACAGCGAAGTGTACCCGCAGCAAGGCAGCACTGAACCGCTGCACCGGGCACTGCTGTTTATGTTTTATTTAAATGATGTGGCAGAGGGCGGCCAAACCGAATTTTACTATCAGAATAAAAGCATTCAGCCAAAAACCGGCCGCATGGTGATAGCACCAGCCTACTTTACCCATACGCATCGTGGCTGTATTCCGGTATCGAACGATAAGTATATTGTAACCAGCTGGATTTTATTTAACCCGGCCGAGCAAATTTATGGCCCGCCACAGCGCTAAGCAGGACGCAGCAGTAGCAATAAAAAAGCCCCTTTGAACAGGGGCTTTTTATACAGGTAACTTAGAACTGGTAGCGCACCCCCAGCTCGAATGAGCGCTCTGGGCCGACATAAATGCCCTGACGCAGACCGGTGATATAACGTTTGTCGGTCAGGTTTTTCACTGCACCAAATACACTGACGTTATCAGCCAGATTGTATTGTGCTGTGACATCCAGCACGGTGTATGATGGCATTAAGCCACCCCAGATCCCGCCGGCAGCATTAGCTGGAATGTCTTCACGGTTGCTCGGGTCGCCATACTGCTCACCACGGTGGTGGGCGCTGATAGCAGCAGTTAATTGCTCCAGTTGGTAAGTTAGTGCCAGGTTGGCAATAAACTTCGGTGCATACGGCAGACGGTTGCCAGCGTTATCACCGGTTTTAAACTCTGACGTTGGTACCCAGGTAGCATTGCTGTCCAGGCTGAAACCACCGCCCAATTCATAACCCAGCATAAACTCCATACCGCGATGCTCGGTTTTACCCGCGTTTGACTGTGACAACGCCGGGTCGCTGTTACCGGTTACCACCTGATTACTGAAATTCATCACAAAAGCCGCCACTTCATAGCTTAGGGCGCCTTCTTTACCGCGCAGGCCAAGCTCAAAGTTAGTTGAGCGCTCGCCGTCTAACTGTTGATCCGTCAGGCCGTCCAGTGCCACACCGTTAGAGGCTGGCGAAAAGGCGCGGTACACACCACCGTACAGCTGGGCAGCATCGGTTAAGTCATAGGTAGCACCCACACCTGGCAACCACTCGGTGTTACTGGTGGTCGCCGTCGCGTTATCATCGGTTAATACCACGCGGGTTTGCTCATAGCTCTCTACCCGCAGGCCTGGTGTCACGGCAAAACGCTCGGTGAGTTCAATACGGCTTTGCGCATAAGCGGCGACGCTATCGGCTGAATCGACGATATGACGGTCATTTACCCCGGTACGATCTGAGCTGCGCACAGCACGGATACGGGTGTCGTTGGCTTCTTCCTGCATATAGCGCACACCAAACTCGCTACTGGCCACTTTGCCAAACAGCTGATGATCTACGCTTAACCGGCTTTCAATACCCACACGGTCAAAACTGCGGTTATTGCCGGTTAAATCGTCGGTATACACCCAACGGCCAGCCTCGTTTGAAGCAGCAGTATCCACGTTGTAACGCCAGTAATCGCGCGTCATTTCGCTCCAGTACAGCAGGGTTTTCAGTGTGGCAGTGCTGGATAAGGTCCATTCGTGGTTTACATCGATGGCCGTACGGTCAGTTAAAAAGTAGTCATCCGGTGCGGGGTTATAGTCGGCGCCAGCCTGGTAATCGGCCAGTAGCAGGCCACGGTAAGAAATATTGGCATCGTTTTCATGGCGTGACGCTTTAATACCCAGTTTATGTGCATCGCTAAATACCACACCGGCTTTGGCCATTACATCGGTCATGTCATAACCTTTGTCCATAAAGCCGTCGCTGGTGGCATGGCTGGCCACCACACCGGCAAAGGCATCACCCGACTCGCTCTTACCGCCGGCTTCTACGCCCAGCTCACGCATATTAAAAGAGCCGGCACGGGCTAACAGTTTTACGCCATCGTCCGGCGTTTTGGTCTGATAATTCACCACACCGCCGATAGTAGACGGGCCATAGCGCAGTGAAGACGAGCCTTTTAACACTTCTACCTGCTCAACGCGCTGAATACGCGGGTTAAAGTAGCGATCGTTACCGATAAACAAGCCCGGTGCTACCGGCACACCGTCTTCCAGCACCAATGATTTTGATTCACTGGCCGATAAACCACGCAGACCAAAGTTAGACACTACGGCGGTTTCTTCTTCGCTATTAACATTGATACCGGCGATACGGCGCAGCACGTCCTGGTTAGACAGTGGCTGAATTTGCTCAATCTGGGTACGGTCCAGCACCACTACAGTACCGGTTTGTTCCAGCAATACCGGCACCGCTTCACCCACCACGCGGATCACTTCCAGCGTTGGCATAATGCTTTTGCGCTCAACTGCCGCTTCAGCTGCCGGCGCTTGTTGCTGCGCAGCAGCACCTACTGATACAGACGCTAAGGCTAACGCCAGGCTAAGACGGGATAATTTAAGGTGCATAACAACTCCGTTGTAAACAGGTCAGTTTTTAATGCGCGCAATTAGAACATAGTAAAAAATACGAATCAATCTCATTTGATCTACGTATACGAATAATCCCTATCTCGTACTTTTTGCGAACACGCTTGTTAGTTAGGTAGTTGACAAAAGAACTGATGCTGACAGAGGCCACAACGGAGCGTCAGGCGCAGGTAAGAAACTAAGCCGCGTCAATCGCGGCATGCACGCTTTACTGCAATACCGGCTTAATCATTTTTAAGTGCGGAATATCATCTTCCAGATAAGGCTCACTGGCGGGTTTAAAGCCGAGATCCTGATAAAACTGCTGCAAATAACACTGCGCCGAGATATGAATATCGGTATCAGGCCATAATTCGGCCGCTACACTTAAGGTTTTTTCGACCAGCACCCTCCCTAAACCTAAGCGGCGAGCGGTTTGCGCCACGCAGACCCGGCCGATGCCGGGAAAGCCATCAAAGCTGACACCCGGTGCCAGCACCCGCGAGTAAGCAATGACTTTATCGCCTTTTTTCAAAATGACATGCTGGGTTTGTGGATGCAGATCTTTGTCGTCCAACTCCGGATAGGGGCAGTTTTGCTCTACCACAAATACATCCACCCTAAGCTGCAATAAACTGTATAGCGTTAGTGTGTCCAACTCAGCAAAGGTGACTACCTGCCATTGCATTCTTTTGTGCTCCCTAACGAATCAAAACGCCACTATAGCAGAGGCAAAAGCCTGCTGCCCATAGCCAAAATGCCGGCGGCCACCGCTTTGTCATCACATCATCATAAAAATGCTATTTGTATGTAACGCAACTGACATTTTCAGCCGCTTAAATACCGCCAGTGCAAAAACAACATCAACCGGAGCCTGATAATGTCAAAACTACAAACCAAGGTCGCTATCGACAACAGCGGTGTCGATCCACAAACCAACTTTTCGTTAAACCCTACCTTTGCCGCCATCGTGGACAGTCGCATGGCACGCCGGCGTTTTTTAAAAGGCAGCGTGGGTGCCGCCGTTGCGGCCTTTATTGGCGCGAATCTGACCGGTTGCAGTAGCAGTGACGATAATAACACTGACACACCGGTGCCGCCGGTAGCAGGCCCAGCCCTGTTAGGCTTTACCGCTGTGGCGACCGCAAGACCAGACGGCATCATAGTGCCAGAAGGTTACACCGCTAAAGCCTTTCTGCCCTGGGGCACACCACTCACCGGCAGCTACCCGGAGTTTCTGGCTGACGCCAGCAACAGCGGCAGTGAGCAAGAGCAGCAAGTGGGTATGCACCATGACGGTATGCACTTTTTCCCGATTGACCAGCGCAGTGGCGCAACAGATTCTGCAGAAGGCTTATTGGTGTTTAACCATGAGTACATCGACAACAACCTTATTCACCCTAACGGCATTGACACCTTGCCACGCATTGCCGACCAGGTACGTAAAGAAATTGCCGCCCACGGTGTCACTGTGGCGCATATTCAACGCCAGGCTGATGGCGACTGGAGTTTAGTGGCCAACAGTCCGTTTAATCGTCGTATCACCGGTGCCACGCCCATGGAGCTGGCAGGACCGGTGCGTGGCAGCAGTAAAGTCGTCACCAAATACAGCCTGGATGGCAGCCGTACCCGCGGCACGCTGAACAACTGTGGTAATGGCTTTACCCCCTGGGGCACCTATTTAACCTGTGAAGAAAACTGGGCCGGCTATTTTGTTAATACCGATGCCGAGCAGCCACGTGAGCATAGCCGCTATGGCGTGTCGGATGATAACGGCCGTTATTACTGGGAAACGGCAACACCCGCTGCCGATGGCTATCAGCGTTTTAATGCCAGCACCGTGGGCGCCAGCGCGGAAGAAGACTACCGCAACGAGCCCAATACGTTTGGCTGGATCGTAGAAATTGACCCGTTTAACCCTGACAGCGTGCCACAAAAGCGCACCGCGCTAGGCCGCTTCGGCCACGAGGGTGTGATTTTTGGTAAGTTGGAAGAAGGCCAACCGGTGGTGGTGTATTCCGGTGATGATTCCACCTTTGAATACATTTATAAGTTTGTCTCAAGCGCACCTTATTATAAAAATACCGCCGGCGGTCATTTACTCAATGACGGCACCTTGTATGTGGCGCGCTTCAACGACGATGGCAGTGGCGAATGGCTGCCGCTGGATATTAACAATCCAGACTTTGCCGCCAAAGCCGCGGCGGCCGGCGTGACCTTTACTGATCAGGCTGACGTGCTGATAAATACCCGCTTGGCTGCCGATGTGGCAGGCGCCACCAAAATGGACCGGCCGGAGTGGGGCGCAGTGCACCCTGAAACGGGTGAGGTGTATTTTACCCTGACCAATAACAGCCGCCGCACAGAGGCCGAGGTAGATGCAGCCAACCCCCGCGCAGAAAACAGAACCGGTCATATTATCCGCTGGAATGAACGCGAGAATCAGGCCGCGACAGCCTTTGATTGGGATATTTTCCTGCTGGCCGGCGATGTCGGCACAGCCACACCAGGCACTGAACTGGTGCTGGACGCTGATAATCACCTGGCCAGCCCCGACGGCTTATGGTTTGACGCCAATGGCCTGCTGTGGATCCAGACCGATATGAGCGGCTCACAGCAGGGTGAAGGCCCTTACGGCAACAACCAAATGTTAGTGGCCGACCCGGTTACCCGGCAGATCAAACGCTTCTTGGTCGGCCCAACCGACTGTGAAGTTACTGGTATCACTGCCACGCCGGACATGAAAACGCTGTTTGTGAATATTCAGCATCCGGGCGATCGCTCTACACCCGATAACTTCACCAGCCACTGGCCAGATGGCGGCAGCAGCCGGCCACGCTCTGCTACCGTGGTCATTACCAAAGACGATGGCGGTATTATCGGCAGTTAATCTGCTGCTGTATCTGGCCTGCGCAGCAATGCCGCAGGCCAGTTTTGCTGTAGCACCTCACTGACAAATGCCGGCAGCTGCTCTTGCGCCAACGGCCGGGAAAAATAGTAGCCTTGAGCAAAATCACACTGGTGCTGTTTAAGTAACTCTACTACAGCAAATGATTCAACCCCCTCGGCCACTACGTCCAGCCCCAGTTTTTGCACCATAGCAATAGTAGACACCACAATTTGCAAGTCATGCGGGTTGTCCAGCATGCCCATTACAAAGCTGCGGTCTATTTTTATCGCATCAACCGGCATTTGCTTCAGATAGGTTAACGATGAATAACCGGTGCCAAAATCGTCTATCGCTAAACGGAAGCCCTGTGCTTTTAGCCGATACATCATGCCCAGGGTTTCACTGAAATTATCAATAAGGGTGCTTTCGGTGATTTCCAGCTCAAAGTAGCGGCCACTTAAGCCATAACGCTGCAGGATCTGGCCGAAGCGGTCTGGCAGTTTAGTGTGTAAAAACTGGTCGGCAGAAATATTCACCGCTATGGTAAAGTTTTCCAGACCGGCAGCCTTTAGCTCCACACAGTAACGGCAGCTGCGGTCAAACACCCAGTATCCGACATCGACAATTAATTGGGTTTGTTCCAGCACCGGAATAAATTCATCTGGCGCGACCATGCCTCGCGTCGGATGCTGCCAACGGATCAGCGCTTCAAAACCAGATAACTGGCCACGGCTAAGATTAACCTGCGGCTGCAAGTTAAGGCTAAACTGCTGCGCCACTAATGCCTGTCGCAGCTCAGCTTCCAGCTGCAGCCGCATGGACAGATCGGCTGACATTTGTTGATTAAACACCACATAACAGTTACGGCCAGAGGCTTTGGCCTGATACATGGCTAGATCGGCGCAGCGGATTAATTCATCCGCATCGTGGTTTGCATCATGGGTATAACTGATCCCCACGCTGGCACTGACTCTGAGTGAGAGTTGCCCTATTACAAAGGGCTGCTCAAATACGGCTAACACTCGCATCGCCATTGCTTCGGCCTGTTCGGCTGAACTCAGCCCGGGCAACAGTAAGGCAAACTCATCGCCACCAAAACGACATACCAGATCCTGCTCTGTTGCTAAGGTTTCTAAGCGACGGGCCGTTTCTATCAGCAACTGATCCCCCACAATGTGACTGCGGCTATTATTGATGGTTTTAAACTTGTCCAGATCCAGAAACAGCAGGCCAACATAACCTGGCTGAAGCGCCAACTGACTCAGCGCTTGCTTAAGTGTTTGTTGCAGCTTGTTGCGGCTCGCTAAACCGGTTAACTGATCAACCAGCGCCATGCTGTGTAAACTGGCGGTGTATTGCGCTAGTTGGTTATCCAGGGTTTCCAACTGATGACTTAAGCTAATAACAGCGTCATTGAAGGTTGTCAGCTCATCGGCAAACCAGGCAGAAGGCAACTGGCTTTGTTGCCGAAACTCTACGTAACTGCGCCGGGCAAGCAGCGGTAAGGCAGCAGCCTGTTGCAAAATACGCCGGCTCATACGCCGGGTCGTCACCGTAATCAGCGCCAGCATTAACAGAAAACATACTGCAGCCATCAGCAGTACCTGACGTTGATACCGTTTGTTCTCTGCTACGGCAGCACTGACGTCCTCCAGCATCAGTAACACGTAATCGTCAGATTGTGCCGGCGCCAGCGTAATAAAATGGATAAAATAATGCTGTTGTGCCAGTGGCAGTATGATGCCCTGCTCACGGGCGCTGACCAGATCAAAATCAGTGGGTAAGGCCTGATAAAGCTGCGTTAATAACGCGCGGTTTGACGCTAGCAACACCTCTAGTTGCTGCTGGTCTCCGCCAATATGCACCAGGGCCACATCCAGCCCCAGCGCCTGATGCAAACTGAACAGCACACCGGCCATATCCGCGTTTACCAGCAAAACAGCGACCTCGCCAGCCTGGTTTAATAACGGCAGCGTTAATAACTTCTCGCAAATTTGCCCGCAACGCACCGCACTTTGCGGCTGCTGCTGTTGCAGCGTATCGCTGACAATCGGTCCTGCTACTCCCTGTGCAGCTGTGTCGCTGCTAAATATCAGTTGTTGTTGCTCATCCCAAAGGTACAGCTGCTTTACTGCGAAGTTGTCTTGCAAAGCTTCACGTTGCTGGGTTAATCCCTGGGTAAACGCGCTGAAATCCGCTGCCAGATGCAGTTGCTGCAATGTCGCCTGAGTCTGCAGCCAGGCCAGTAACTGCTGGGTTGACGCCTGGTTGTGCACCTGAAAATACTGCTGGCCCTGCGCTTTTCGCTGTGCTTGCTGACGGGAAAATTGCTCGTTCATATGTAGCAGGGTCAAACCGGTAAAGCCAACGATGAGCAGTGACAGCATAGCCAGCATCAGTAACAGCATTTTCCATGACAGGCTTAAATAACGCGGCATAGCTAAAACCTGTACATCAGCTGCACTGCCATGATTTGCCAATACTCCCGCGGATTAGCAGCGACATCGGGTTGGATCACCGGCGCCAGACGGCCAGTGCCTTTTACCCAATGCATCTCAGCACTTAAACGCCACTGTGGGCTAAGGTCTACACTACCACCAAAGGTCAGGGCGTGCTGGTAGCCAAAATAAGCAGGTATAGCCCCACCAGTCAGTTGTTGCAGTTGCTTGCCCTGACGGTCGTCTTTGTCTATCACGGCATAATCAACAGTGCCAAACAAACGCAAATCAGCAGACCAATGATACTGCAGCATCAAATAGCCCCCCTGGCCAAACTGTTTGCGGGAAAACTGAGGTAAAAAGAAGCCTTCCGTCGTCACAACTTCTTGCTGTAACTCAGCGGCAAACTCCCAGTATTCAGCCTGGTATCGTGCCGCCAACATCACACGTTGCGAAATAAAATGGGCATCACTCAGTAGCTCAGTACCGGCTCGTCGATAATCAAAGGTCGCCTCCTGCATGACGATGCCGTAACTCATACGGCTGTCCGCTGACTGCCAATATAAACTGACTTTATGATCATGCTCCATTTTGGTTGAGCCTTGTGTTTGCTGGCCTAACAACTGCCGGCTTTGCTCAACGGTGATAGGGACAGTGCCATAACTCCAGTTGAAGGTCAGGTCACCCTGCATGGTGCTGTGACGAACCTGGGTGGCAATGCCATCCGTCCCGACGGCAATATCCCGAAAGCTGTCAAAATAAACCGATTGCGGCAACACAATAGAGGGACGGGTAAAAGGCACATCACGGGTACTGGAATATAGCCAATGTTGATTTTTAAACCGTCCGGCATAAATGTTGGCTTGCCAGGCTTCAGTGTTATGCACTGCCCAGTCAACAAACAAATAGTCCAGCCGCAAGCCGGGCGGATAGCGGTTGCCGCCATCCAGGTAGACAGTTTGTCCGGACAGATGCCAGGCCGGGGCCAGCTGATAGCGGGCATTTAACCCCAGCTCGGTTAATGCCGCCGTCCAGTCACCGTCATCATTCACAAAACTGCTGTCTTGCGCGCGGATAAGCCCCTGTGCAATAAAGCCGTTCCAGTTTAAGCCAGAGTCGGCGGCCTTGGCAGCAAAGCCGCAGGGCGCACAGATAAAACAGCACAAAGCCGCGATAACCTTACTGCTCAATGCGCACCTCCTTAATGCCTGCATCAACGCCCGCCGAGGCTGCATAACCAATGGCACCGGGCATAGACCGTATCAGTTGCAGCATAGCGGCCGTATCAGCCGCCTGCTCAGGCCGCCGTCCAGTGCCGGAAAAGCTGTGTTTATCCCAGATATTGTTGAGCTGATAGGGAAACAAGCGCAGTTGCTCGCGACAAAAGCGTTGATGTAGCGCAGTATCGACAGGCATCACGATGACCCTGACCGGCGTGCCGTCTGGCCACAGAGTTTGCCGCAGCGAAAAAATATTGCGCAGTTGTGCCTGGGTTAAACTTTCTACCGGCACAGACGGGTGCGCCAGCACCGTTGCCGCCGGCACAGAAAACGTACTGAGTAACATCACCAGAAGCAGCAGCCTCATCTGGCCTCTGCCCGGGTGTAAGAAGTAAGGATAGGCTTGGTGTTTGCCACTGTTGCGATATCTCCGCCCCAGCACCCGCTTCCATAGCAGGCGCTAATAAGGAAATATCAGTCTAGCACAGCAGTTTATCGCCTGCTTTTTTCTGCTTTGGTGGCGTTAACCGCGGGCAGGTTTTGTTGCCGGCTTATTTGACGGCGCACGCTGACCATCGCGGTGGCCACTGCGCGGTGCCTTAGGCTTTTTTGGCTTGTAGGGTTTGCTATTCAGCTTTGACTCACCAAGTGGATTCACCGGCTCAAAACCCGGCATTACCTGGCGCGGCAGCAGCTGCTTTATCAGCCGCTCTATACCCGCCAGCTCTTTGCTCTCATCGGCACAGACTAACGAAATAGCATGGCCGGCGGCGCCGGCGCGGCCGGTGCGGCCAATACGGTGTACATAATCTTCGGCCACGTTAGGCAGTTCAAAATTCACCACCTGCGGCAGCTGGTCAATATCCAGACCACGGGCGGCAATGTCGGTGGCGACCAGCGCGCGGATAGTGCCAGCCTTAAAATCAGCCAGTGCTTTAGTGCGGGCGTTCTGGCTTTTATTACCATGAATAGGCGCGGCCTTAATGCCTGCCGTATCCAGATGCAGGCTGAGCTTATTTGCCATATGTTTGGTTTTGGTAAAAATAAGCACTTGCTGCCAGTTGTTATCGTTGATCAGCTTGGTCACCAGCGCCGCTTTACGGTTTTTATCTACCGGATAAATCAGCTGCTCTACCCGCTCGGCCGTGGTGTTGGCCGGTGCGACTGACACTTCCAACGGGTTCGCCACCAAGCCGCGGGCTAAAGTGCGGATCTCTTCCGAGAAAGTGGCGGAAAACAACAGGTTCTGCCGCTTCTTCGGCAGCAGTGCCAGAATTTTTTTAATGTCGTGAATAAAACCCATGTCCAGCATACGGTCAGCTTCATCCAGCACTAACACTTCCAACTGGCCAAATTTCACCGCGTTTTGCTGATATAAATCCAACAAGCGGCCCGGCGTGGCAATTAACACATCAACGCCACGGCGCATCGCCATCATTTGTGGGTTAATTTTTACCCCACCAAACACGACGGTGCTGCGAAGCGGCAAGTGCTTACCATAGGTGGTCACGCTTTCTGCAACCTGTGCCGCCAGCTCGCGGGTGGGGGTTAAAATAAGCGCCCGTACATGGTTCGACTGTACTTTACGGCCCTGCAACTGCCCTTGTGCCAGCAGTTGCAGCAATGGCAGCGTAAAGCCGGCGGTTTTACCGGTGCCGGTTTGTGCTGCAGCCATTAAATCGCGGCCGGCGAGTACCGCCGGTATCGCTTGCTGCTGAATAGGCGAAGGGCTGCTGTAGCCTTTTTCATCAATGGCTTTTAACAGTTCAGGTAACAGGTTTAAATCAGTAAATTGCATGCGATATCCCGCAGTAAAAGGCTGCGAAATAAAACTGCCGCAGCTGCAGTGGCCTTCCAAACGAAGGGGGCGCAGCATACAGCAAAAGCCGCTACAGAACCATTAAACCGGGTTATTAATGTGGAAAAAAGCCGCAATGCATGCGGCTAACGTGTCCAGGAAGTGCCCGGCTCTCGCCGGGCATAAGGTAGAAAAGTTAGCGTTTGGTAATGGTCATAACCGGTGCCTCGGGTAGGCTGGCGTCTACACTAAAGCGGTAGGTGCCTGCCTCAGTCACATTCAACGACAAGTTACCGCCGTTTTCTTCCAGCGTTTTAGCGGTATTTAAGGTCATCGCGCCCGCCGCTGCGCCGTAGTTGATATCTCCCCAGTTTGCATCCGCAAATTTAAACTCGTAGGGCTGTACGCTCAGTTCAATATCAACTTGGTAAACATTAGCGCCAGCGTAGGTCATCGGGTTGTTGTTAGACCAGACAGGCGTGTTCATACTGCCTTTTAGGTACACCGTAGTGCCTACACCATAGGGTGGTAACTCCTGCACTGTTAGTACTGGCGCAGTTTTGTTATTGGCATCCAGCGTAAACACGTAAGTCGCGTTGTTCGGAATGACTACATTAAGATCGCCACCTGGGCTGGCTAAGGTTTTTGCAACACCTAAAGTCACGCTGTTACCGTCTGTACCACCACCAAAAATAGGTGTAGTCCAATCAGCATCGGCCACTTTAAAGTTGTAACTACCCGCATCTAACTGTAGCGCCAACGAATAGATACCTTCGCCGTCATAAGTCATGGCATCGGTCGCACCCCAACCATTCATATCGCCTTTGACATAAATAGTGGTGGCTTCGTAGGGTGGAATATCCGGTGCACCGCTGGTGGCATCTGCAGCCAGGCCCGCGCCCTGCGTGGCTCCCTGGGCTTTAACAAATACCGCCATGCTGTAGGCCGGCACGGTAAAGGTGCCTTCATCTGCACCAGCACTAAAGCTGGCCGCTGTCACACTGCTATCCACCGAGGCTTGCTGAATCGGGTGTAAATCAAAACCTGCTGCTGTCGGTATGGTGTGCGACTGCTCCTGGCCGGTGCCGTTAATCATGACCACCAGCGCGTCGTACATCGGGTCGATATCAGTTAAACCAACGCCATCGTCAATGCTCATCACAATCAGGCCTTGAGTTTGGTTTTTGCCAATATTGTGAAAGCCAACCCGATCCATCACATCCTGTGCGCTCGCCAGGCGGAACAAGGGGCTGCTCGAACGGATGCTTAAAAACTCTTTAAACACTGAGCTTGCAAAGCTGATCTGCTCTGGCTCTGGTTTAGCGTTAGGGTCCAGCAGGATTTGCGCTATCGTTGACCAGTTATCACGGTTTTTCTCTGCCAGGGGCAAACCAACGGCAAAGTTGTTTGTTTGCATGGTGAAATCGACAAAGTTAAACCAGTCACCGGCGTCATAGCTATCGCGGTCCATCGATTTAGAACGCAGGAAGTCACCGCCCATTTGTAAGAATGGAATGCCCTGGCTCATCAACGGAATGGCAATAGCAATATTCTGCGCCCGCACCCGCTCTTCAGCCGTCATGGTGTCGTTCAAGTTGTACTGCAGCTTATCCCACAGCGTTTCATTATCATGCTTCGACACATAGTTAATGATATCAGCCGGATCTGCTGCATAGCCGGCACCACCAAAGCTGGACGCCGGGCCGGCAATGCCCTGATAACTTTCCAGTACATAGTCTTTTAGCGTGCCGGCCAGGCCAATGCGAATTAAATCCTGTTTGCGCAGATTCTCATCCGATAACTCAGTGCTAAACAGCACGGCATCACGAATCGGATCACGCGGGCGGTCATTAAAAGTACCCACTTCGGTACCGGCCATATCAATTTGCTTGGCCTGAACAAATAGCCGGTTATTGGTCACTTCACCAAAGTTCCAGCCTTCACCGTAGAAGTACACTGTTGGGTCGAAGCTGCGAACTACCTCACGCGCGGCCAAAATGCTGTCTTTGGGCGAGTGACCCATAATGTCAAAGCGGAAGTCGTTAAAGCCGAAATCGCGCGCCAGAATAAGCAAGGAATCCTGCATAAACTTATCGAACATCCGATGCTCAGTGGCGGTGTTTTCACAGCAGGTTGAACGCTCAATACCGCCGGTGGTTTCGTTGTAACGGTGGTAGTAACCGGGCACAATTTTGTCAAACACTGAGGTGGTGCTCAGGCCCGAAGCACTGGTGTGGTTGTACACCACGTCCAGCACGGTGCGCAGGCCCAGGTCGTTTAATGCCTTGTTCATTGCCCGCACTTCTTTAATACGCGCCACGCCGTCCGGGTTAGAGGCATAGCTGCCTTCAGGGGCAATAAAGTGCTGCGGGTCATAACCCCAGTTAAAGCCATCAATGCTACGCATGGCTTCTACCAGCTCCTGGGCTTTTTCACCAAAGGGTGAGTAGCTCTCCAGCACCGATAACAAGGTAGCATTGGCGTCGGTATTACCACATACCGGTGCATCGGCCTTTAACTGACACAGCTTGGCCACTGTATCGCTTAGCGCAATCCGACGGTTGGCATCTTCATTGATATTGGCCTGATCATTCAGCGGCAACAGGTGGAAATGCGTTAAGCCATTGTCGGCCAGCGACTTTAAATGCTTAACCGGTAGCGAGTCTGTTTCGGTAAACGCCAGATACTTACCACGATTCGCCGCGCTGACACTTTGATCGCGGATAGAGAAATCGCGCACATGGCCTTCGTAAATCACGATATCCTCAGGCTTGGCCACTGTGGGCACAGTGCGCTCACTCCAGCCTTCTGGCGCTAAGTCGGCATCATTCAGGTTAACAAACTGGCTGTAACGGCCGTTGGTCGACAGGCTTAGCGAGTAAGGGTCGGTGCTTTCAATGGTTTCTACCTTACGGGTTAACGGATGGTATACCGTTACCTCATAGCGATAGAACTGCCGGTCCAGCGCGCTGCTCCCCTCGTAACGCCAAATCCCGGTGGCGCTATCCAGCGTCATGTCGTGGGTAGCGGTTAAGCTTTTGCCGGCGTCATACACTTTTAGCTTAACGCTACGAGCCGTCGGCGCCCAAACACTGGCCGTAATGCCACCATCCTGATACTGAATACCCAGGCTGGCTTCATCGGCATCATCATCGCCTTTGGTGTATAAATCGTCCAATACCTTGGCAGCCTGCACATAGGTAGCGGCCAATAGCTCACCATCGGCATCAGTCGCTGCCAGTACCAGCTGGTTTTTCACCATGGCTTTGGCTTCATCAGCGGTAAAGTTTGCACTAAAGGCCGGCTTATCGACCAGATGGGGCACCAGGGCTTTTTCGGCATCGGTTAAATCAGCTGGCATTAGCTCTACGCTGCTGCCAGTCAAATTACCATCACGATCGATTTCCAGATCGGCATCGGCAGAGTAATGCAGCTTAACAATACTCGATGGTGCCACAGTACCATTCCAGACAAAGGTGTTCTGGCCGATCCAGTGCGCTGCCGCGCCTTGTACGTTAACGCCCAGTGACACGACCGGGAATTCAAATACGCCATTCACGCCGGAGAATATCCAGTTCATGCGGGCAAATTCCGGGTCATCCTGTGACAGCGGCATTTGCATATCCGGGCCAGGATCTTTACCGGCATCATCGGTACCAATGTGCACAATAAAGTTACCGCAAGCGCCTTCAGTACCGGCATAACCGGGCTTAAGGTCTAAAATCCAGTAAGCGCCATAGTTGGGGTCAACACCGTCATGCACCAGGCCATTGTCCCAGGACGGTGCAATTGAGGAAGGCTGATAAGCATCACAGGTTTCGTTGTTCCAGGTATGCAGCCGGTAACCTTCGTAAACGCCATCCTGTGGCCGCTTGTAAAATAATACTGCCTGATTAGCGCCAGCAAACACCACCGGATCCGGCGCGTTAGGATCTTTACCAATAACACAGCTTTCATTAGCGGCATCCGGCACCGTGGGTGCCGGGCAGAATATCGGTGGTGGGTCGATACAGCTGGACCCGCTGGCATCAGGGATTTGCGGTACATTACAGGTGAGTAACACCTTGCCGGGTTCGGTCGAGTCAGTGCCGCCACAGGCAGCCAGCAGCTGTACTGCCAGCGCCAGGCTACTGAGTTTTATTAGGCTAAAGCTTTTCATTATGCTTGCTCCAAAATCCGCTTAAAAGGTGTACACCGCGCCAAAGTAGAACTGACGACCAAAGAACTGGATGGTGCCGGTTTGCGCTTTGTCACCGAAATAACTTTTGGTGGGCTCGTCGGTCAGGTTATTTACCTGGAACAACACTTTAAAGTTGTCGTTAATGTCGTACGAGGTTTGCATGTCAATCACGGTTTCGCTGTCGAAGTTAGTGATTTGCTCATCTATACCGACCTGAGACGACACGAAAGGCGAGCGGTAACGGGCACTGACCCGGGCATCAAAACCCTGATAGTTCCAGAATACGGTGCCGGTAAACACGTCTTGCGACAGGCCTTCAAAGGTGGTTTCGATTGGCTCACCGCCTAAACTGTTAATCAGGCTGACTTCACTTTCGGTATAGGAGTAACTACCCGACACACCCAGGCCAGACCACATTTCCGGCAGAAAATCGAACACCCGGGTAAAGGCCAGCTCAGCACCACGGATATAGCCGCCTTCGCCGTTATTCACTGCGGTCGAGAAAGCGCCGTTAAAGGTGGTGCGTGGTATACCATCTTCATCCACAATCACCTCGGGCACGTCAAAACCGGCACCGGCAAAATCAAATTCCTGAATGGTAAAATCGTTCACAAAAGACTTAATGTCTTTGTAAAACAGCGCAAACGCCACAGCGCCCGCCGGCACATAGTACTCGTATGATAGGTCGAACTGGTTGGCCTCAAACGGCCGCAGGAAGGGGCTGTTGGCGCTGGAGCCGCTGATTTCACCGTCATCACTGATGGTAATAGAGGTATTTGACGCTAACCGGTTAATCGGCGGACGCGAAATCACCTTGGCCGCGGCAAAGCGGATTTGCGAGTTGTCGGTAATACCGAAGTTCAGGTTTAACTGCGGTAACACGTCGGTGTATTTTTCACCTAAAATCCCCGGAGCATAACGGGTATTCACCAGGCCGGCATCGTCGGTAATATTTTGCGCGCCGCGCAGCGGATCACCGTTAACATCGGCTAAGTCGGTGGCACTCTGGTCGGTTTGCACCACCCGTACGCCAATGTTACCGGTCAGCGGAATACCGAACACTTCGCTGTTCAGGTTCGCCATCACATAGCCGGCCAGCACATCTTCATATACTTCACCACTTTGTAATACCGACCAGTTGGTATTAGGGCCAGTGGGGTTAAACTGCGATGGCAGAATGTCCGGGTTACCCGTGCCCCAGGTTTGCACTGGCTGCGGGATCCCCTCTGGGAACCAGGCGTTTAGTGCCGCGTCCAGATCAATCGCTAAATAGCTGGGGTAATTAGCAAAATCACCACTGAAGTTGACGACCTCAACCATATCAGCCGTTAAACGCAGTGGCGGTTGCGAGTTTAAAAAGGCGCCGTCACTGCCGTATTCAAATACAGAACGGTCATTTTTATAGGTGCGCTCAGAATAGCGCACACCGGCCTCCAGTGACGCTAACACCGGCATATCCAGTAACCAGGTAGCATCCAGCCGATAGGCATTCACCTCATCCTCGTTCACAAATGGATAGATGCCGTATTTGCTTACCATTACCTTGTCGATATCTGAGAATGCCTCTGCCTGGTTAAACCCTACGCTTGGCAGGTTTAAACCGTTTAACAGATAGGAGATAGACACATTGGTATCCAGTACCGGCACATCGGCAGTCGCATCTTCTGCCACTAAGGCCCACAGCAAGCCGTTACGGAAATCGCTCTTGGCGCTGGAATGCGACACATCAAAGCTCAGGTTTACCGTGTCGGTGACATCCCAGTCGGCATTAATACCAAAACTGCGCACTTCGTCGTAATCGCGGTTGTCATCGTTAACAATTTCAACCCGGGTAAAGCTGCTGCTGGTGCGGTTAAAGGTGCCGCCAATCACCGAGCGGCCGTTTAGCGCCGGGTTACCCAGCGCGGCCGTCGGCCCGCCAAATTTCACCCGAAAACCACGGGCAAAAGCTTCTTTGTCAAACTTCGATAAAAACGCATCGGCTTTTAACGTAAAGGCATCATGCGGCGTCCACTCCAGTGCAGCCATATAGCCATCACGGGTTTCTTCGCCGCCTTTGTGCTGAATCTCAAAGCCTTCGCTGATAAATTCATTTACCCCATCATCGTTGGTATCTTTTTGACCGTTGTAAGCCAAACCGACAAACTGCGTGGCCACACTGGGCTGATACAGCCGGGCGTAGCCGGCGGCAAAGCCTAAGGTATCGTTTAAAAACTTGCCCTGATACGACAGGCTAAAACGGTGACCAAAGTCGACACCGTCCGGCACTTCATCAGCACGGTCGTTGTACATGCCACGGGCATTAACGGTAAAGGTGTGCTGCTTTTCGTTACGCAGCGGGCTGGCGGTTTGCAGCTCAACAGTACCGGCGACACCGCCTTCAATCAGCGAGGCTTTAGGCGATTTATATACTGCGGCAGAATTAATCAGCTCTGACGGGTATTGGTCAAATTCAATATTACGCTTGCCACTGGTCGATACCTGCTCGCGGCCATTGAGGGTAGAAAACACAAAGCCACCCGACATACCGCGAATATTAATTTCGGCGGCCTGGCCACCGGTACGCACCGCCGATATGCCCGGCAAGCGGGTAAGCGCATCGGCCATTGACACATCGGGCAGTGCGCCCAAATCATCGGCCGAGATGGTTTCCGATACCGTATCGCCAAAGCGTTTAGCGTCTAACGAGCGGAACAGGCTGCTGGCAAAGCCGCGTACCTGTATTACTTCAACACTGTCCAGCGTCTGCTCGGTGGCGGCGCTGTCGTTGCTAGTTTGTTGCGTTGCTGTTTGCGGTGTCTGCTCTGTTGTTTGTGCAACAGCAGAACACGCCAGACTACCCACCCCTGCCATAGCAAGCGTGAGCAGACTAAGCCTGAACTTATTCATGCCCTGTTTCCCCGTGTGTTTTTTATTATCGGTGCTGCCTTCCATGCCACCAGCATGAACTGCTGCCCGCTGTGTGTACTTTGCACAGTTTTTAACCGTCAGCGGGCAAGCTGCAAGATGAATACGTATTCAACGCGCCAATTTGGCGCATTTCGCCACAAAGCTGTCACAAAAGGGTGCAAGCGCTACCGGACCTGGCACGGCTCTTTTCTACTTAGCAGCTTTGCGGTAAGGTGGTGCCAGCCATTTTTACAAGGATAACGTTTGCGTAGCCCAGCCCCGAAACTTGCCGCTGACAGCAGCTTTGTGCGTGAACTCAAACGGTTAATGACGCGATTAACCGCCGTATCTGATGCCGAAAGCTTGGTCAGTTTGTTTAGTGACAGCCTGCGCTACAATGACTTTGCCAAAGGTATTGCCGGTGAAAGGCTGCCCAACAACCCAGCGATCCAACCAGCGCTAACGGCACAGTTGTGGTTTTTAGCTGAGAAGATGCTCGGGTTAATTGAAGGAAGCACTGCTGCCGATACGCTTGTCCGCTCGGCCAGGCTGCTGGGCTGCCTGCAACTGACGGCACCGGTGTCGCCAAGGCGCTGGCGTGAACTGCAATTTGGTTACAAGCTGCTGTATCGCGCCACGTTAAGCTTACGCTTACTGGACCATGCTCTGGCACATAAGTTGATTACTGAACCTGCCTTGCTGTTGCACTTTGATCAGCGACAACCACAAAATCCTGACTGCAGCTACCGGCTTCAGGTGCAAATGCCGCTACTGGTGGCATTAATGCTGCTTGACGCCGGCCAATTGGACGGTAAGGCTCAACGCCTGCTTACCGGCTACAGCGGCGAGCTGGATAGCAGCCGTGCATTGTCTGTCGAAGAGCGCGCAGAATATTTACAGCTGATACAAGCGGGTAGCCAGCGCTTAGCAGAGCAGGCACTGGTGGTGCTGCCGTATCGGGGCAATGACAAACAACAGCGCCAGCAGCATCAGCACAGCGAACAGCAGAAACTGGCACTGGTGCGCTTGTTACTAGAGCAGCAGCAACAGCCGCTCAGCCTGTTGGGTAACCTGTTGAAAATTCCGCAGGTATACAGCTCGATGGTGCTGCCCGGCCGCCAGCGCTATGTGTATGAAGCGCTACCTAAAGCCAGCTTACTGTTAAAAGACAGCGCCCGCCGTGACCAGCTGCACAGCACCCTGGTAGAGCATTTTTTACAGATCACCGGCATATTTCCGCAGGGCTTTGGCATTGCTTTTACACCACAGCAGCACGATGGCAGCCAGCAGGAAAGATACGAGCTGGCCATTGTAAACCAGTTGTATCCGCCGAATATTGCCGAGCCGCTATGCCGGGTGGTGAGCCGCAACTTGCAGTACCGCCGTGGCGGCCAGAATATCCGTATTAGTATTGCGCACAACTTGTATTTCAAACCGGCGCGCCAGCGTTTAGCCACCATCCCAAAACAGCGGCTGCAGGACATACTGACCCAGCTCAGTGCCGACTGGCAGCCGGGCCAAATACGCAGTTTCATTCCGCGCTGCTGGCACCCGGAGCAGTTTTTTCAGCAAGCCGAGCACCAGAATTTGTGGAATAACGCCGTGCTAAAACACAATTAAGCACGGCGCTGTATTGCCAGACCGCTATCAGGCAGCGCAGATACGGCGTAAAAACTCGTCGTGGCTGGGCAGCTTGTCCAACGGATCGCGTTTTATCGCCAGCATGGCTTGCAGCATTTGCTTTAACTGGGCTTCAGAGTAGCTATTGGCCAGCGGATGATAATCTTTCGGCACTATGCCTTGCCCCAGCATGACCTGCAGCCAGGAGCTCTCCAGAAATAAGTCATTTTGCTCGCGGAACAGGCTGCCATTTTCAGCAAATAACGCAATTTTTCGCTCAAGGGTGTCGGGCACCTGCATCTGACGCACATCACGCCAAAACGGGCTGTCGCTGCGCTCGTTAACGTGATAATGCAGAATAATAAAATCGCGCACCTGCTCAAATTCAATCTGCGACTGGCGGTTATACTCATTCACCAGCGCCTCGGTGACGCCCTGATGCGGAAACAATTGCAGCAAACGCACCACTGCCGACTGGATCAAATGGATACTGGTAGATTCCAACGGCTCTAAAAAGCCACTGGATAGCCCCACCGACACCACATTGCGGTGCCACTGTTTACGCCGCCGGCCGGTTTTAAACTGAATAAACTTCGGATCTGCCAGCGGTGTAGAGTCCAGATTAGACAGCAGTAAATCTGCCGCCTGCTGCTCGGTATAATGTGCACTGCTGTACACCAGGCCATTGCCGTTACGGTGCTGCAGCGGAATACGCCATTGCCAGCCGCTACTATGCGCAATTGAGCGGGTGTAAGGCAATGTCTGCTCAAACCGCTCGGACGGAACGGCTACGGCCCTGTCGCACGGCAACCAATGGCTCCAGTCTTCATAACCGGTATTGAGTTTTTGCTGGATCAGCAGGCCTCGAAAGCCTGAACAGTCAATAAACAAATCACCGGCTAACACCCGGCCATCTTCCAGCACTAAATGCTGAATATCGCCATTACCATGCTGGGTTACACTGCTGACTTTGCCTTCGTGGCGCACTACACCCATTTGCTCGCTGAACTTACGCAAAAAGCGGGCGTAAAGACCGGCATCAAAGTGGTAGGCGTAGGGCAACTCCAGCACCGGATCTTTACTGTTTATCGGCGCAAACTTACCGGCCTCGGCGCACAAGTAGTTTAAGTCGTACTGCCATAACGAGGTGGTATCGCCCAGCTGCTGCGCGCGGCGCCACAAGTGGTGAAAATGACAAAACGCCAGGCTTTTACCCGGTGCACCAAAGGTATGAAAATAGCCCTCGCCCGGCACACGCCAGTTTTCAAACTTTATTGCCAGCTTAATTGTCGCTTTAGTTTCACGTAAGAATTCGGCTTCATTAATGCCCAGCACATTATTTAATAAGCGGATGGGCGGAATAGTGGCTTCACCCACACCGACGGTGCCAATATCGTCTGATTCAATTAAATCGATATCGACCACCGGGCCTAATACTTTTTTTAGTAAGGCCGCCGCTATCCAACCGGATGTCCCGCCGCCTAACACTACAACTTTGCGAACGCTTTGCATTGTTGCCCCTTAAATACAAAACAGCCCAACCAGGCTAAGCTTGGTCGGGCTGTTGTTAACGGTTAAACAGTAACGGGGTTACCGCTTAATTGCCACATGGGCGGCCAAACTTAGAACTTATAGTTCAAGCCTAACATATAGTTACGGCCGAAGCTTTGGTACGTTACCACCTGACGGCTATCATCGCCGTTGTAGCTGACGTCTTTCTCGTCAGTCAGGTTTTGTGCCTGCAGCGTGACGCGTAAACCTTTCAGCGCTTCTATGCCAGACTCGCTAAAGTCATAACCGATTTGCGCATCCCACAGCTCAGAGCCCTGACGGTTTACCGGCACCAGACTTAAGCTTAAACCACGCTCTTCAGTCTGGAACTCATCACGCTTGGTGCCTGAAATACGGAATTCAAAGCCTTTGTACTCATAGTAGGCTGTCAGGGTATAAATTTCTTCTGACAAGCCAGGTACCCGGCCACCATCGTCCAGTTTACCGTCCATAAAGGTGGCGCTGGCAACAAGACCAAAACCATCTAAAGCTTCATGGAAAATATCAAACGGCACGCTAGCCTGGAACTCGTAACCCCGCACAAAGCCCTGTAAGCCATCCTGGCGGATATTGAACCGGCCCAGTTGTGTTGCAGGCGGTAAGTTACCTGAACCGTCAGAAGACTGATGGAAACCTTCAATATAATAAGGGCTGAAATCAGTGATCAAGGTGACATTACGATGCCAGTTTTTCAAATCTTTAAAGAAGAAGCTGGCAGCGAAGAAGCCATTGTCATGGTAGTAATTTTCGTATGACAGATCGAACTGGTCTGCTTCAAGTGGTTTAAGCTCGGTGTTACCTGAACTGGAACTCCAGGCACTATTTTGCGGATTGTCATCCAGAATATTATTGTCATTAAATTGGAAGCTAATCTGTGTATTAGGACGCATATCGTCCATCCGCGGCCGGCTCATCACTTTTGACAAACTGGTGCGGACATACTGACGATCGGCCACTTCAAAGCTCAGGTTCAAGCTTGGCAACACGTCGGTATAGTCTGTACCAGAGCTCACATTGGTAATGTCAGTAAAGAAATCTGCGCCTGTTGACGTTTCAAAACCAACACCATCTTGCTTACTGTTGATAATCTGCACACCGACATTACCGGTTACCGCAATATCACCAATTTCGGTGTTGATATCCAGCATACCGTATAGTGTGGTTAGCTTTTCATCGATGGTGTAAGTATCACCAAAACGACCGTTTTCCAGCAGAGCAGCATTGGTTTCGGTGTAAAAACCGCTGCGATACAAGCCTAAGCTGTCGTACGCCAGCACACCGTTAATACCGATAAAGCTTAAGTCAGCCACACCCAGCACATTTGGAATAGCGCCGTCGTTTGGCCAGGTATTGGCGGTTAAGAAAGCACCCTTGTTAATCTTGGTTTTTGAACGTTCTTTATAGACTACGCCCAGTTCCAGCTCGTTAAAAATACCCCATTCGACATAGCCATTGGCTTGTAAGCGCACGCTGTCCAGCGTTTCTTCAAAGTCCGGGTTGTTCACAAAGCCGTCTTGCGCCGTATCGGGGCCAAAACCTGGCACACCCTGGAATTGCTGAATAGGTGCTAGTGAGCCACCCCAGGCTTGCGGGCCGGCTAAGCGGATTAAGCTTGGGTCGGTCAAATCAACCGGCGCAATTGTTGGGTGGTTAGAGTAAAAGGCACCATTAGGGGTCATCACCCAAGAGCGGGCGGTGATAGGGCGGTTTGGCGTATTGGCACGACCAACACCGGAATAGCTTTCGATATCGGTAATCGACTTGGTGACTTTACCGCTGGAAACATCCAGCTGGCCCATCCAGTTATCGTTGATTTGATATTCCAGGTTTAAACCAAAGGTTTTTAACTCCGCATCCTGCTCGCGTACGTCGTTACGTACTACCGAGTAGAAGCCGTCGTAAAACCCTGATGTGACTAAACCATTTTCTACGCCGGTGATGGTATAAGCACCGGTACCCCACTCAGCACCACCTTCTTCCAAACCACGGCGGGCATCTTGCTCGTTAAAATCAATATAAAGGGCGTCAAAGGTGGCTTTTAACTGGTCGTTTACCGCGTATTCCAGCACCAATGCAACGGAGTCACGCTCTAGCATAGCTGAGCGGGTAAAAGAGTCATGACCGCCGAGGATCACAGTGCCTTCAGGCACGTCCACGGCGTCAGTTGCGCGACGTGGGTTTTGCAACTCGCCTTCATCGTTTAAACCCAGATTTACACCAGCATAACCCCAACCACGGAATTGCTGCTCCTGGCGAGGCGTTTCCATTGTTGCTACTACCAGTGCCACGCCCAGCTTGTCATCAAGAAACTTGTCAACATAGTTAAACGATAAGCGATGGCCCTTGTTATCAAAGTCTGGGTTGCCGGAGTCTTGGTCGTTCTTTTCATAGCTACCGTTAAAGGCAATGGTGCGCTCGGCAGACAGTGGTTTTACCGTTTGTAAATCAACAGTACCACCAATACCCTGCGCCATTAAGCTGGCGTCGGGCGTTTTATACACTAATGCGGTAGAAACAATTTCAGACGGGTATAAGTCGTATTCAACGCCACGGTTGTCACCCATACCTAACAGCTCACGGCCGTTTAATGAGGTACCAACGTAGTTTTCGTTAAAGCCGCGCACCGACAAACCGCTGGTGCGACCGTTACGGCGCTCACCGGCCAGGCCTGGCAAACGGGCTAATGACTCGGCCACGCTGGTATCAGGCAGTTTACCGATATCTTCAGCCGACAGTACTTCAACGATTGAGTTTTCACTCATTTTAATCGCTTGGGCGCGTTGTAAGCTGCCGCGATAGCCTGTTACTGAAATTACTTCAATCTGCTCATCGGCTTTGGCTTGCTCGTCAGCTTGCGTCGCTGTTTGCGCATAGGCCATTGAGCCTGAGCCAGCTGCGGCTAACGCCAGTGTCAGCATACTGAATTTAAATTTAGTCATGTCCTTCATCCCCGGTGTGTTGTTTGTGTCGCCTGCTGCCGTAAGCGCAGCCTTGCAGTGCAACCAGACTTTTGTCTAAGGCTATTTATTAAACTTATTAGGTCAACAGCTCAATATGAATACGTATTCATAATTACTAATTTGCCCAAAACTGGGGCGGCAATGTAAATACCTGCACCAGCTGGGTGCACCGCGTCATATCAGGGTTTTGCTTTGTTTCGCGGCGTCACTTTAATGCTAGGTATAGCAGATTTACGCCGCTTTACCCTTATCAGATGAGGGGGAAATTTTATTGCATACGTATGCAGCAGGTTTAATAAATCGAGCAGGCTGATTTATGCTTGCACCGTTTAATGGCAGAACCAAGCAAACCTGTGGACTTGCTGTGCTGCCAACTGGGAGCACTCTATGACACCTTATAGCCATCAGCCAGCACCGGTTGCAGCAGTAAGCAGCCAGACAACGCTGACAGAACAACTATTCGCTAAACTGCGCCGGTATATCACGCAGCAACTGCCGCAAGCGCCAAGGCTTTGCCAGGCGGCCAGCGCCCTGCATGTTAGCAGTCGCACGCTGCAGCGTTTACTACAGCAGCACAACAGCAGTTTTCGCCAGCTGGTGTGTCAGTGCCGCCATCAACTGGCACAGCAATATTTACAGCAAAGTGAGCTGAGTTTGCAGCAAATTGCCTTTCAGCTTGGCTTTGAAGAGCAAAGCAGTTTTCAAAAAGCCTTTAAATGCTGGCAGGGTTGCTCACCCGGCGCCTTTCGGCAACGCAAGCTGTGTAGCGCAGCACGAACTCAATATCCAACGGCGCACAGCGCGCGGTTACAGGTGAATTATGCAATTAATTAAGCAGCTCGCTGCATTGGCGGGGCTACAGGACAGCTATGTTCACGCGCAAGGCCACACTGAGGTGGTCAGCCTGGACAAGCAACAGGCTATTTTGCAGGCGATGGGCTTTGATTTAACCAGTGAAAACAGCATTCGCCAGCACATTAGCGATTTAACCGAGCAGCCCTGGCTGGAAGTGTTAGCACCCGTTACCGTGTGCCAACAGGGCCAGCCGGTACAAATACGGCTGCAGCAGTTGCAACAGCATGCCCTCAGCGACTGGCAGTGGCAGATTACCACGGAAGATAAGCAGCAATTTAGCGGCCAGTTAAGCCTGGCAGCCAGTAATATTAGCCAGCGCCAGCAGACGACGCAGGGCGAAGTGCTGGTAGCCGAGCTAACGCTGGACGTGGCGCTGCCACTGGGCTACCACCAACTGATGTTAACCGGCGGCGCCAGCCAATATCAGCAGCAGTTAATTATTACGCCGCAGCGCTGTTTTCAGCTGCACGATAAAGCCGTGCTGCATAAAACCTTCGGCCCGGCCTTGCAGTTATATGCAGTAAAATCAGCGCGTAACTGGGGTATTGGCGACTTTATCGACTTGCAGCAGATGATCGCGCCACTTGCGGCGCAAGGCGTTGACTTTATTGGCTTAAACCCGCTGCATGCACTGTACCCTGAGCTGCCACAAGATTGCAGCCCTTACAGCCCGAACAGCCGGCTATGGCTAAACACCCAATATGTCGCGCTGGAGCACACGGAGGAGTTTAACCAGTGCAGTGAGGCGCAGGCAGAAGTGAACAGCACTGCGTTTCAGCAGCGACTGGCCGCATTACGCGCGACGACCGATGTCGATTACCCTGGCGTAGCGGCAGCGAAAAAACATATCGCCACTATGCTGTATCAACACTTCAAACAGCAGCATCTGGCCAAAAACACCGCCCGGGCAAAGCAATTTCATGCCTTTGTTGAGCAAGGTGGCCAAAGCCTGACGCAATTAGCTATTCATCAGGTGTTACAAGGCAAGCTGTTTGCAAAGGACTGGGGCATGGCGGCCTGGCAGAATTTCCCCGAAGCCATGCGCAGCCCCACCAGTACTGCGGTAGCCGACTTTGCCCGCGAGCACGCCGATGAAGTGCAGCAGCAACTGTACCTGCAGTGGCAGGCGCAACTGCAACTAAGCGAAGTTAAACGCTTATGCCAGCAACATGGTATGGCCATTGGCCTATACTGTGATGTGGCGGTAGGCACCAGCCGCAGCAGTGCCGAAAGCTGGGGCGCACCCGAAGACTACTACATGGATTTAAGCGTCGGCGCACCGGCCGACATTATGGCGCCGAAGGGTCAAAACTGGGGATTACTGGCCTTTAACCCGCATACGCTCAGGCAAAAAGCCTATAAGCCTTTTATTGAGCTGATTCAGGCCAATATGCGCTATGCCGGCGCGCTGCGTTTAGATCATGTGATGGCACTGCTGCGTTTATGGTGTTGCCCGCTGGGCAGCGACGCGACTGCCGGTGCTTACCTGCGTTTTCCAGCAGCCGATTTATTCGCCATACTGGCGCTCGAGAGCCAGCGCAACAGCTGCGTGGTAATAGGCGAAGACTTGGGCACAGTGCCGGTTGAGATCAGCCATTTGATGGCACAGTATCAGGTGCTGTCGTACCGGGTATTTATGCTGGAACAAAAAGCCGGCAGTTACGACCATGCCGCGCAAACCTACCCTGAGCTGGCGCTGGCCACGGTGACCACCCACGATATGCCGACTTTAGTCGGTTACTGGCAGGAGCATGATTTAGCCCTGCGCCATCAGCTGGACTTATTCCCTAATGCCCAGGTTGCCGACAACCTGCACCAGCTGCGCGCCGACGAAAAGCAGCTGATGCGCCAGCGCCTGCAATTACCCGAAGGTGATTACAGCCAGGCCGACTATGCTAAGCTTATCCGTGCCAGCCATTTATTTACCGCGCGCCAACCGGCCAAACTGTTGGCGTTTCAACTGGAAGACTTGCTGCTGATGGCGACACCGGTCAATATTCCCGGCACCAGTACCGAGTACCCGAACTGGCGGCGTAAACTGGTGCAGGATATCGACCAGATTCTGCAGCGTGAGGATGTACGCCAGCTAATCGCCGAGATCAAAGCGGCCCGGCAGTAACGCATCGTTTCCATAAAAAACCGCCGAAATGGCGGTTTTTTTATTTCGACAACATCAGGTTACCAGATTTTCACCCGAACTTTTTCGTCGCGGTACATGCCATCACCTGGTTTTACGTCAAACGCCTGATAAAACTCCGGCATGTTCGACAAAGTGCCCAACACGCGGTACATGCCAGGTGAATGCGGCCCGGTGATCACTTGCTGGCGCAGCGCTTCGTCGCGGAATTTAATACGCCATACCTGACCCCAGCCCATAAAGAAACGCTGTTCGGCAGTAAAGCCGTCAATTACCGCGCCGCTTTGGCCTTGCAGCGAGTTTTGATACGCTTTAAACGACACCGTTAAACCGCCAAGGTCAGCGATATTTTCGCCCAGACCTAAGGCGCCCTGCAGGTGTAAATCGTCAATCGGGTTAAAGGCACTGTATTGATCAATCATCAGCTGTGCCCGCTGCTGGAACTGCGCTGCGTCTTGCTCGGTCCACCAGTCACGCAGGTTACCGTCACCGTCTGAACGGCGGCCCTGATCGTCAAAGCCGTGTGTAAATTCATGGCCAATAACGCCACCAATGGCGCCATAGTTAACCGCATCATCCGCTTCTACGTTGAAAAACGGGGGCTGTAAAATAGCAGCCGGGAACACGATTTCATTCATGGTCGAACTGTAATACGCATTTACCGTTTGTGGTGTCATGCCCCATTCGGTGCGATCGACCGGCTTGCCTAACCGGCCAATGGTGCGCTGGTACTCACACTCGCTGCTGCGGCGCAGGTTACCAATTAAATCAGCCGCGTTAATCTCAACACAGCTGTAGTCGCGCCATTTATCCGGGTAACCAATTTTGGTGTTAAATTTGGCCAACTTAATTTGCGCCTGCTTTTTCGTTACCGGGCTCATCCACTCCAGCTCATCAATGGACTGACGAAACGCCACGCGCAGGTTTTCAATCATCTGATCCATCCGCGCCTTGGCTTCTGGCTTAAAGTACTGCTCAACATACTTTTTACCGACCATAAAGCCCAGATTGTTATCGACCAGGCTCACCGCGCGTTTCTCGCGGCTACGCTGCTCCTGCAGGCCATTTAACGTCTTGCCATAAAAATCAAAGCTGGCATCGACAAAGGCTTTGTTCAGGTTATTGGCGTTGCTGCGCAATACATGAAACTTAAGATACTGCTGCCACTGCTTAAGTGGCGTTTGCGCCTGCAATTTGGCGAAGGCAGTGAAATAGGTCGGCTGACGTACCACTAACTCGTTGATACTGCCCAAATCTGCGGCGGTTAAAAACGCCTGCCAGTCAAAGCCCGGCGCCAGTTTATTAAGCTCGGCCAGTGTCAGCTTGTTGTAGGTGGCGTTACGGTCGCGGTTTTGCACCCGGCTCCAGTGTGCAGCAGCAATTTGCTTTTCCAACGCAACGATATCGGCGGCAACTTGTTCAGCATTATCAAAACCGGCCAGGGTCCAAAGCCGGGCAATAAAAGCCTGATATTGTTGCAGCAACGCTAGTGAGCGAGCATCGTCTTTTAAGTAGTAATCACGGTCAGGTAAACCCAAGCCACTTTGTGAAGCACCGGTAATGTACTGATCTGATTGCTTTTGATCCTGGCCGACATAGACCACAACCGGCGTGCCCATACGGTAACGCTGCCAGTTGCCCCACAGAGCGGTCAGATCAGCATGGGTTTTCAGGTTGTCAATCGCCGCCAGCTCGCCGCGCAGTGGGTTTAAGCCCAGCACTTCGGCCAGCTGTTCATCTAAGAATGAGCGGTATAAATCGGCAATTTTCTGCTCGTCGCTGCCTTTGGCATGCTGCTCTGTCGCCAGCTGCTGCACTATCGCCAGTACTTGCTTTTCCGCGTTTTCGCGTAGCTCATCAAAACTGCCCCAGCGTGCTTTATCCGCCGGAATTTCAGTGTTATCAAGCCAGCTGCCGTTTACATAGCGGAAAAAATCCTGCTGCGGCGCGACGCTGGTGTCCATATTCGCCAGCGTAATACCCGAGCTTAAACCGGCTGGCGATGCCGCGACGCTTTGCTGTACCGCGTTCTCAGTATTGCTAACAGTGCTGTTTGAACAGCCCGCCACGCCCAGTGCCAACGCGATACTCAGCGCCACTGTGGTCATACTTTTTTTCATTATCAGTTCCTGAATTAACATGTACCTACGCTACCGCAGGCGTATTGTTGTGGTTATGTGTCAAAGTCGTTACTGCGCCAGTGTAGGTAACGGATCAGTAGTGTCCAGCATTTAACCGGTAAGCGGTGTGCTATCTGCGATAAACAACCCACACAGTAGCGCCGATTTTGGTTGAATTACCCGGCTAATTTGCGCAGGATCAGCGCAGGCTATCTCAATCGGGGAATTTATATGTTAGATACTGCGTTAAGCTCGTTAACTGGTTTACCGGCTTTTGCTGCTTACTTCGCACTGGCGGTAGTATTGCTGCTGGTGTTTGTCCGGCTCTATACCTGGGTTACGCCCCACGACGAGTTTGGTCTTATCCGCGCGAATAACCCGGCTGCAGCAATCGCCTTTGCCGGCGCCATTATTGGTTTTGCCTGGCCGCTTTCAAGCGCTATTACCCATTCGATGTCATTACTTGATTGCGCCATCTGGGGCGGCATAGCGTTAATCGTGCAAGTGCTGACGTTTTTCATCAGTAATGCTGCGCTTAAGCAGTTACCACAACGTATAAGCCAGGGCGAGCTGGCGGCAGGCATCTTCTCTGCTGCCTGCTCTATCACTGTGGGTATGTTAAACGCCGCCTGTATGAGCTATTAAGGAGTACAGTATGAGCAAAACCTTTAAACGCAGTAAAACCGCGCGCCTGATTATGATGGTGCCGGCTGCAGGCCTGGTGCTGGCCGGTTGTGGCGAAAAACCGGTTGAAGTCCAGGTATTTAATACACCGGATGAATGCGCGGCTTACTACAACCCGCCGGCCGAGTGTCAGGCA
This sequence comes from Chromatiaceae bacterium, assembly GCA_033838465.1. Lineage (GTDB taxonomy): Bacteria > Pseudomonadota > Gammaproteobacteria > Enterobacterales > Alteromonadaceae > Alishewanella. Next base: position 138,933 of record JAJLKZ010000005.1, on the reverse strand, counting down.
GCTTTTGCCGAGGCTAAAGCGCTACACCCGCAGGTAGCACCGCGTTATGCCAACCGGCAGGAATGTGAAACCGATTTTGGTGTGGGCCAGTGCGAGAGTGCCCCGGTTGTGGCGGCAAACTCAACTGAGCCGGTGCAGCAACAAAGCCAGGCCAGTAGCGGTTTCTTTATGCCGATGATGATGGGCTTTATGGCCGGCCAGATGTTAAACCGTGGCGGCATGGCCGGTGCGCCACAGCAGCAAACCGCCAGCGCCAACCGCAGCCCGGTAGCGAGTCAGCCACTGTATAAATCGCGTGATGATCGCAGTACCTTTCGCACTGCCACCAACACACCAGTAGCCAACCAGCCAGGCTTAACCCGCATTAAGCCATCGGCAGTGCAGCCTAAGCCAGCCGCTATGGCTCGGCGCGGTGGTTTTGGCGCTCAGGCAGCAAAACGCGCTACGACAAGTTACGGTGGTTAAGCCGATATGAAACGCATAAACAGTTCGCCGCGTCCGGGCTGGAAAGCCTTTGCTGAAAGTGTCGGCTTTAACTTTCATACCTTTGACGGCGAGCCGTACTGGGATGAGAGCGCTTATTATCAATTTAGCCTGGCGCAAATTGAGCAGGATTTAGAAGATCCGACCGAGCAATTGCACCAAATGGCGCTGGATTTGGTAGAGGATATTGTTACCAGTGAAGAAAAACTAACCCGGCTAGCTATTCCAGAGCCGTTCTGGGATGCGGTGCTGGCTAGCTGGCGGGCAAAAGCGCCACACTTATACGGCCGGATGGACTTTAGCTATAACGGCAAAGGCCCGGCCAAGCTGTTAGAGTTGAATTACGACACCCCCACCTCGTTGTTCGAAACCGGCTTTTTTCAATGGGTCTGGCTGGAAGATATGCTGATGCGCGGCGCCCTGCCGCAAGGGGCCGATCAGTTCAATTCATTGCAAGATAAACTACAGCAAGCCTTTAGCGAACTTAATCTGCCACAGCCATTTTACTTCGCCAGCGTTACCGAAAGTATTGAAGATAAAGGCACTGTCGATTACCTGATGGATATTGCGCTGCAGGCCGGTGTTAATTGCCGCTACATTCAGCTGGAGCAACTGGGTGATATTGACGGTCAGCTGGTCGACCTCGATGGCTTTCCCATTCAGGGTTTATTTAAGCTCTACCCCTGGGAGTTTATGCTGCAAGAGGAGTTTTCCAGCACCATTTTAACCAGCCAGACGCAGTTTATTGAGCCGTTATGGAAATGCCTGTTATCTAACAAAGGCATACTGCCGCTGCTATGGCAAAAATATCAGGGCCACCCTAACCTGTTACCGGCTTTTTTTGATGATGGCAGCAGCTTACAAAACGGCTGGCTGCGCAAACCGCTGTTATCTCGCGAAGGCGCTAATATCGAACTGCTAACCGCAGATGGCAAACGGCTGACACAAGATGGCCCCTATAACGACAGCGGTTATATCCGCCAGCAACTGGCGCCACTGCCTCAGTTTGACAATAACTACACGCTGATTGGCAGCTGGGTCGTAGGTGACAGCGCTGCAGGAATCGGCATCCGAGAGGATAACAGCCTAATCACCAAAGACAGTTCACGCTTTTTGCCACATATTATTCTCGACTAACCACTCAAGCAGTTAGAATAAATATGCTTAAAAAGTAGATATAAAACCACTTATCACCTAAAATGCCGGCTTTAACGCAGTTGAAGTTGGCATTTTGTCATATAGCTGCCATCTTTATGTCCTATACAGCTTATGTCTAATCAGAAGGAAGCCCAACGCCCGTGCGCACCACTGAACTTGTTTCCGGTTTTCGTCAATCTGCCCCCTATGTTAACGCTCACCGCGGCAAAACCTTTGTCGTGATGTTGGGTGGCGAAGCCATTATGCAAAGCGGTTTTCGCAGCATTATTAATGATGTGGCCCTACTGAACAGCCTGGGCATTAAAGTGGTGCTGGTGTATGGCGCCCGGCCGCAAATTAATGCTGCGCTGCAGCAAGCCGGTTTAGAACCCACCTACCATAACCGCGTGCGGGTAACCGATGATGACTCGTTTAAGTTAATTAAGCAGGTAGCCGGTGCGCTGCAGCTGGATATTACCGCCCGCTTATCGATGAGCTTAAGCAATACGCCAATGCAGGGCGCGCAAATTAACGTGGTGAGCGGCAACTTTGTCATTGCCCAGCCGCTGGGAGTCGATGAAGGTGTCGATTACCACCACAGTGGCCGGGTAAGGCGCATTGACGCCGCCGGTATCCGCCGTCAGCTGGATAACAACGGTATAGTGCTGATGGGGCCTATTGCCGCATCTGTTACCGGCGAGAGTTTTAATTTAACCGCCGAAGATATTGCCACCCAGGTAGCGATTAAACTTAAAGCCGACAAAATGATTGGCTTTAACGAAATTGGTGGCATTGTCGGCGAAGATGGCGAGATAACCGCAGAGCTTATGCCAAACGCCGCCGAACAGATCATGCAGCAATTAGAGCAACAAGACGATGCCTGTACCGGCACAGTAGCGTTTTTACATGCTGCCATCAGCGCCTGCCGCGCTGGCGTGCCACGCTGCCACTTAGTCAGCTACGATGAAGATGGTGCTCTATTGCAAGAATTGTTCTCGCGAGATGGTATCGGTACGCAGATCGTGACCGAGTCGGCGGAAAAGCTGCGTGCTGCAACTATCTCGGATATCGGCGGTATCTTAGATTTGATCCGGCCACTGGAGCAGCAAGGCCTGCTGGTACGACGCTCACGCGAGCAGCTGGAGATGGAAATTAACCAGTTTACTTTAATAGAGCGCGATGGCCTGGTGATTGGCTGCGCTGCGCTGTATCCATTTCCGGAAGAGAATGTTGGCGAGTTTGCCTGCTTAGCCGTGCACCCAGATTACCGTGACGCCGATCGAGGCAGTACTTTATTGAAAGCCGTGATCCAGCAGGCAAGACAGCGCAAGTACAGCAAACTGTTTGCTTTAACCACCCGCAGCATTCATTGGTTTTTAGAACACGGCTTTGAGCTGTTAACCGTAGACGATTTACCGGCGCAGAAAAAACAGCTGTATAACTATCAGCGCCGCTCTAAAATACTGGCGATTACGCTGTAACTACACATGCTTCGACGTATAAATCTGCGTGGCGACCGCTTTACCAAGCGCCCGCGCAGTCGTCCATTTACCACCGGATACCGTTAAGATTTTACCGTGCCAGTTAAGCTGATACTCGCGGCTGGCTTTACTGGCACTGGCACTCCCCCCCAATAAAGGCCGTACCCCGGCAAATTCACCCAGCACCGCATCAGCGTTCTGCTGAGGTGTGAAGTAATGGTTATACACATCCAGCAGATAACGCCGCTCAGTGTCTGAGCATTGAATAGGCTCATCCAGCTGTTGGCGCACTTCGGTAGTACCCAGCAATGTCTTGCCCTGATACGGCAGCACAAACACAATGCGCGCCTCGTCCGGCACTTCCAGCATATGACCATAGCGGCCCTGCGCCGGTAACAACAAATGGCTGCCGCGCACCAAATCTAACGGCTGTGTTGGCAGGGCCGATTGCTGCAGTAATTGCTGGCTCCAGGGCCCCGCTACATTTATTACCCGGTCAAACTGTTGCCAGCCCGAGCTTAATAACAACTTACCATCAGCACTAACCTGCTGCACCGGGCAGTGCTCCAGCAAGGTCGCACCGGCTTTGCGGCATTGTTGTGCCATCCATAAACCCAGCTTTTGGTCGTCCATCTGACCATCAAAAAACAGATAAGCCCCCAGCAAACCATCGGGCTTTAACTGTGGTGAGCAGCGCAGCGCCTGCTTTTGATTTAACCAACGGTGGCGGCCTATGCCTTTGCGACCAGCGAAGGTGTCATACAGCCAGAGGCCGATTTTCAGCTGCCAGCGGGCGCGGCGGGAGTCGACATAAAGCGGATAAAGTATTGGCAGGCGACGGGTCAGTTGCGGCGCTTTTTTCAGCCACCAGCGCCGTTCCCGCAGCGCTTCACGCACCAGACGAAATTCGCCCTGCTCCAGATAACGCAGCCCACCATGCAGCAATTTAGACGAGGCGCGGCTGGTGGCCTGCATCAGCGCATCGCGTTCAAACAAAGTGACCTGATGGCCAGCCAGTGCCAGTTGCCAGGCACTGCTTAAACCATTAATGCCACCGCCTACTACCGCTATTTTCATCGGCCACCTGTTGTTAAGTTGTCAGTGCAATATCATCCCGATGCACTACTTCTTCACTAGGGCAAAAACCCAGCGTTTGGGCAATTTGGGTGCTGTGTAAGCCTTTGATCAGTTGTAGCTCAGTGGCGCTGTACTGGCAAATGCCTTTGGCTAGCTGCTTGCCGCTGTCATCGCACAGCCAGATAGCATCGCCTTTATCAAACTGCCCATGTACCGCCGTAACGCCTTTTGCCAGCAGCGAAGCGCCTTTGTGCAACAAGGCTTGCACCGCGCCGCTATCCAGGCTGATACTGCCCTGGCTCTTTAAGCTGTTAAGCAGCCAGTGCTTTTTTGCACTTAGTCGGTCCTGCTGGCGCACAAACAGGGTGCCCGACGGCTCGCCCGCCAGCAGAGCATCAAAACTGGCGGCCTTTTGGCCGTTAATAATTAACGTATCCACGCCCAGCCTGGTCGCCTTTTCAGCAGCCTGAATTTTGGTGACCATACCGCCGGTGCCAATCGCATGATGGCTACCGCCAGCCATGGCATAAATCTCAGCCGTAATTTTTTCCACCCGGGGAATAAAGCGCGCATCGTTATGGGTTCTGGGGTTGGCCGTATAAAGACCATCGATATCAGAGCAAATAATCAGCGCATCGGCATCAACCAACACTGCCACCATCGCCGCCAGGTTGTCGTTATCGCCCACTTTTAGCTCGGCAGTGGCCACACTGTCGTTTTCATTAACGATAGGTAGCACCTGATTGGCCAGCAAGGTGCGCAGTGTATTGTCGATATTCAGATAGCGACGCCGATCAGCTAAATCATCATGGGTCAGCAGAATTTGCGCACAGCGAAAATCAAATAAATGGCTCCAGGTTGCCATCATCTGAGTTTGGCCAACCGCTGCCATGGCTTGCTTGATATTAATAGGCAATGGCTGATGGGCAAAAGCAATGGCGGAGCGGCCAGCGGCCACACTGCCGGACGATACCAGCACTACTTCGGTGCCTTGCTGACGGCATTCACTGATAAAACGGGCAATTGCCAGCAAATAGCGGGTAGAGCAGCCTTTGGCATCAGGCGAAATCAGCGCACTGCCAACCTTGATAACAATACGCCGCCAGTCAGAATGTAACATAAGCACCCCATAACACAGCCAAACTGGCAGCAGCTTAAAGTTTAGGCGTCTATATGTCTATTTAATTCTTGGTGCTGGCCATGGCAATTTCACAATTGCCGGCGGTTAAATGGGTATAGCCGCCATAGGCGCCTAAAACCAGTCTATCGTCAGTCAGCTTTTTTACCTGCCAGTTAACCTGGCCGCTACCAAAGGCGGGATGATCAATGACAAAAGAGCCTGGTGCCTGGCGAATAGGATACTTAAACGTATCCAGTCGCTGCTCCTGACTGATATGCTGTACCATCTGACGTTCGCTGAAAATCCAGGTTTTGCGCAGCGCACTATCCTGCTGCACCACACCATCAGGTAAGGTTGAAGTGCCAATTTCACACCAGCTGCCGGAAATCAGCTCGCTAACCGCTTGTTGCGGCTGCTCGGCAAAGCGGATATCCAGCTTAACTTCATCACCACCACGACAGGGTTCGCCCTGAAAAACCACTTCATTATTGGAATTGGTGCATTTATATACTTCGGCAACAGCGGGTTGCATCATGCAAACACCGCCTAATAACATTAAAAAGCGCACGGTATATTTCATTATTAAATCCTTTTTAACGGCTGCCATGACAAGGCACCGCAAATAAACCCGCATACAATACTTAAAAACGCTGTCAAAGTGAACAAAGTCGATAAAAATATACAAAATCTCAACAAACGCCCTCTGCACAAAGCGTTATAGTTCAGCACTAATTCAGTTTTAACCACTAAGCTGACATCATTATATGATTAGGAGTGTATTATGCGCCGTTCTGCTTTTATTGTATCGCTGCTCTCTGCCAGCCTGGTGATGGCCGGTTGTGCCTCAAATGAATATTCGAACACCACCAAAGGTGCCGCTATCGGCGCTGTTGTGGGAGCTGTAGCCGGTAAGGCGACGGGTAACCACAAAGATAAGCGGCTGGTTATCGGCGCCGCTGTCGGTGCACTGGCCGGTGCTGCGGTGGGCAGTTACATGGACAAACAAGAAAAAGCGCTGAAAGAAGAACTCAGTGGCAGTGGCGTGAAAGTGATCCGCGAAGGTGACAAACTGCGACTAGACATTCCAGCCCAACTGACGTTCGACATTAACCGCTCGGATATTCGCAGCAACTTATATCCGGTGTTTAATGATATTGCCAAAGTATTGCGTGATTACGAAAAAACCATGTTGGTGGTTGCTGGCCATACCGATGATACCGGCCCGTATCAGTATAATATGAACCTGTCACAACAACGCGCCGACAGCGTTAAGCAATACCTGATTGCACAAAACGTGCAGGCCATTCGAATTGAAACCCAGGGTTATGGTCCGAATTACCCGATAGTACCGAACAGCTCAGAGACTAACCGCGCGCAAAATCGTCGGGTAGAAATCCATATCGAACCAATAGTGGAATAAAGCCTTGTTTTAGATAAAAAACAGCGCCAATCGGCGCTGTTTTCATTTCAACTATGCGTCAAAAACGATAGCTGATTTTGCCATAAATGTATTGACCACGTGGGTTATGCACTTTCGAAGCGTAACCATATAAGTCACTATCGCCATCACCGATAGCAAATGGCGGATCTTCATCCAGCGCATTGTTCATACCCAGCACCAGTTGCGTCTTATCATTCAGGTTATAACGCGCCTGAATATCCAGCAACATCTGGGCACTGATCGTGCGAGTAGTCGTACTCTCTACTTCACTTGGGGCTGCATAGTCTTCAAACTCGCCGATATAGCTCAAGCTTGTCACTACGCCCCAATCACCGTGGCTCCAGTCGGCAGCAGCTAACCAGCGGTGTTGTGGATAGTTGTATTCGCCGGCGTAGTCGATACTATTTTTTTCAAATTTGCTGATATATGACCAGTCCAGGCTAAACCTGACTTGTCCCATATCCTGCAGCGCCAACCTATACGACGTTGATAAATCTAACCCGGTAGCTTCCTGCGAGCTGACGTTAACATAGCTGTTGAACAAACGAGATAACTCACCCAGCGACTGGCCAGGTAAAGGTGCTAAACGTAAACAAACCGTACTGTTCTGGTTATTACATTCAGCCGCGTAGACATTCTCATAGTCATTTTTATCAATCTTGTTGTCTTGCGTGATGCTCCAGATATCCGCCGTAACATCAAACTCATCATTCACCTGCCAGACAAAGCCTACGTTAAAGGTTTCTGACTCTTCAGGCTGTAAGCCTTCACCACCGACAAATACAATAGTGTAATCGGTTGAGGCACAAGCAGGGTTGGAGGCATCAGCCACCGGACAGCGATAAGTATCGGTAAAGAATACCGACTCTTGTGAGGGGCCTAAGCCAATTTGCGCCAGTGAAGGTGCACGGAAACCCTGACCAAACGAAGCGCGCATTGTAAAGTTATCTAACGGGCGCCATTTCATGGTCAGTTGAGGGTTAGTGGTTGAGCCGAAATCACTGTAGTGGTCATAGCGGCCCGCAACGGTAAACTCCAGGGTGTCATCAATCGGAATTAGCAGCTCAACATAAGCGGCATATTGATCGCGATCTGCCTGCGCAGACACCGATTCAGTACCAAAAATTAAGCCTCGTTGAAATTGGTCATCCGGTTGGTCAAAAGCATCCTCTTCGCGGTATTCTATACCGGCCGCAAGAGATACCATCTGGTCGCCCAAAGCAAAGGCTTCCCCGCTGATACTGGCATCATAAGAGGTAATATGTGACTCGCCTCTGCGCACCAACGAGGTAGTGATGGCGTCAATAACTTCAGGTGAGTTAATAGTGCCACCAAACGGGTTGTAATTACCCAGATTAATCTGTTCTTGCAGGAAGTCTGTGCGCACCCAACCTTGCTGTTTACTGCCGGTTTGCATCGACTCACTGCGACCTTTTTGGGCGGCAATATCCCAATCCCAATTATTGATCTGGCCACGTAACCCCAGCACCATCCTTAGTGAATCAGACTCGATATCCCATACACGAGGGCCTGCATCTACTGTACGGAAGCGGTTAATCGCAATATCCACACCGAATGGGTTGTTAGGGTGAGTGCCCGGCACGGTTAAACCAGCATCACCATCAAGTGGCGTCGCAGCACCTGAGGCTTGCGAGCGGTTATGTTGTACAGAAAGCTCAACATAACCTTGAAGGCTATCGGTAAACTGCTGGCTGCCCTGAAAAATAGCGCCAACACGCTCTGCCGCCGGTACTGTCATACCAAAAGGACCATAGTCAAATACGCAGGTTTGACCAAAGGCGCGCTCTGCAGGGCAGCCCGGGTCAATGCGAGTTTCGCCATTTACGATAAAGTTACCCGGAAAACCGCGCGATGAACGTAAATCCTGACCACCATATGGCGACTGATTCGCAGTGCCGAAACGGCCCATTTCTGCACCGGTAATCACCGTGTTCTTAAAATAATCCAAGATCAACGTTGCGTTGGCGTCATCTGTTTCAGTGCCCCAGACCAGGCTAGCAGACGTTTCATCATACGACGGGCCTGTTGTACCACCGTGGCTGACGCTAAGCTCTGCGCCATCAAAATCTTTGCGTAAAATAATGTTAACAACACCGGCAACAGCGTCTGAGCCATAAACGGCAGAAGCGCCGTCTTTTAGAATTTCGATACGCTCGATTGCCGCTACCGGAATAGCGTTAATATCGACGAAAGAGTTAGCGATGTTCTCAGCAAAAGCACTGACCGCTACGCGCCGACCATTAATCAGTACCAGAGTAGCGTCAGAGCCAAAACCACGTAAACTGATCGCTGCACCGCCATTGGCGGTAGAATCCTGATTATTACCACGGGTGGAGAAGGTGCCCGTGCCTGCGACCGGCGTGCGCTCCAACAACTGCTGCAAGTTAGAAAAGCCTGATTTGGCAATATCTTCCCGATTGATAATATCAATCGGCGCTGCGCCTTCTAAATCATTACGTTTAATGCGTGAGCCCGTGACTTCAATCCGTTCCACTTGCTGCGTGTCAGCGTTACTATCGGTTTGCTGAGCAAACGCAGCATTACTACACCACAATGAACTTACTGCTAGCGCACATAGAGAGTACTTAAATGACGTTTTCATATGCATCCTTTTTGTTATTTGTTTTGTCATCAACTGCTTACGCAGCGATTAAGGTTTAGCACAAAATACAAAAATTAACATTATTCGCACATGTTATATTTATGATAAATCGTGACAAAAAGTAACAAAAAGCCCCGCATAAAGCGCAATACTGTTCACTTAAGCGGTGACGCTTTGTGGTTAACCGGATAGCGGGTCTTTGATATCTTAACCGCCCTAGGTCGTGATGGCCTGGGGCGTTTTTCTATAAAGAGCACTGATAAGTCTCCACGTAACGCTTGCAACCTCTTCGGTGTATTGCCTGGTGACAGGGCTTTACTCATTATGCGCAATTGGCTGGCAATGTACTGGCAGGCATATTTAAAACTGATTTCATTTGGTGCCCGGCCATGTGCAACAGCCGCTTGGCTCGCCTCCCGTCTCACCAGGTTATAGCCTAACAGTAGTCCCCATAATTCCTGATACACCAGCTCTACTGTTTTGCTACGCAGTGTCATCGCATTATGTTGCATTGAACTCTTTATATCCCTGTAGCCCAGTTCGATTTCCCAACGTTCATGGTATAGCGCTGCAACATCCTCTGCGCTGTATTGCTCTTTGGGCAAAGACGTAAACACCGTTTTCTGTTTGTCTGCGACTTCATAAGTCACTGCGCGCACTTGCCAGGTAGCGGGTAAATCCGGGGTTTTCCTTCTCGCCTGTGGCGAAACCGTCATTTCGATGTATTTATCGTTACTGTCTTGCGCATCAACTACCCGGTAAACGACGCCTTTCTTGGCCGGAAGTAGCCAATGCCGGTTGTTTCCACCCTGGCTAATACTCATCAATAAGTTGGCTCCATAAAAGCCTTTGTCCAACAACGTCACAGAGTTATCCGGCAGAGAATCAATAAAGGGTTGAGCTAATGGGATTTCACCTTTGCGGTAAGGACTAATATCCGCGTCCATAATGATGTGCGAACGCACATTCATTAGCGTAACCAGCCGTAAAACAGGGTAAGGAGTTTGCCTTGGCCCTACTGTATTACCTGAGCCAAAGTGTTCGCGCAGTTCGGTATTTTCTTGTGTTCTGAACAAAGCGCCGTCTATCGCAAATACCTGAAGCCCTTGCCAGTGGTCATCAGGGTAACGTTCAGCGCCCCATCGCTGAGCGCATTGCCTGAACAGCCATTCAAGGGCGTCTTTACCCAAACGTTGACGGGCTTGGGTCAAGGCGCTTTTCGCCAACAACGCTTCATCTGCTAAACCGTCAGCGCAAATATTTAGCCGTCTTGCGACTTCAGCAATCGGTTCGTTACGAAAGAACGCCATACCCACGACCAGCCATAGCACCATGTCATTGGGTAAGCGCCGACGACGAATTGTTGCCTGCGAAGATAATGCGGCTGCGCTTTGCACCCATTCATCCGGGATATGCTCTGAGAACGTCGCCAGCTGTGACACATCGCTTTGGGCATTCTCCAGAAAATCAGTTAGCGCATATTGAACAGACATAAAAAAATCCGGTGGCTCTAAGACCACCGGATTTTGTCACCCCTGCAAGATCGGTCAACTGATCGCTGAAATATTTCTTAACTGATCAGTATTGCGCATAAAGCGGGGCTTAGCACAGCGGACAAAAACAGCTATTGGTCTTAATTCTGCGCGTATTGCCGTTCTAAATTAACCGTTTTCGATTTCAAACTGGCCAAATTTGAGCGCTCAGCACTGATTTTTTCGTCATACTGCTGTTCAGTACGATCAATTTTTTGCTGCAGGGTGACGAGCTCTTCTGCTTTAGGGAAGCTGCGGCGCAGCTTGTACAAATCGGCTTTTAGCTCATCTAATTTTTGCTGCTTTTCCTGCTCCAGCTTGCTGATCTGGAACTCAACAAAACGGCCCTGACGCTTTAATGCATCGACTTGTTGTTTGAATTCACTACGAGTGCCAAGCATAGCGGTACCTAAGGGCCGCATATCAACCTGCTCGGCTTCACCGGCACAGGGAAACTGACTAAATTCGACCACGCCGTTTTGCTCACACTTATACACCTGAGCCTGAATAGAAAAAGCGCCGAAAAACAACAGGTAAGATATTTTCTTCATTTGCCACCCCACATATGAGCAATAAATGTACAGAAAGCTTGCCAAATACGCAAGTCAGCCTGCACATTTATTTTTCGGTTCAGCCTGCTTTCAGCTTAGACGCTTTAACACAATTTGCCTAGCGGCTGTATCATTAGCCCAACAGCGCCTGTTTCATGAAGTTAGGCCAGGCAGACGCCGCCTTGTGCACCTCTGCATTGTAATATTCGGTGCTAAAAGGCGCATTTACGGCATCGGTCTCGCGAAAGCCGTTAAAGGCCATGCCTTTGCGGGCCAGGGTGCAGGTCCACCATCCAGACGGATACACCATTTGCGGGAACAGCAGCGTTTGCAGCGCATCAAAGCCGGCATCCAACATGGCGCTACGCATATCTTTTAACAATGGCATGTGAATAAGTGGCGATTCGCTTTGCTGAACTAAAATGCCACCATGACGCAGCGCTTTGCGGCAGCTGTCATAAAAGGCGCGGTTAAACAGACCTTCGCCCGGGCCAATCGGGTCAGTGGAGTCAACAATAATCACGTCGACAGACTCAGGCTGAGCCTCGCGCATAAATTTAATGCCATCATCAAATTTCAGCGTAGCGCGCGGGTCATTGTTAGAGGCGCAGAGCTCCGGAAAGTATTTTTCCGCCATCCGGGTAACTTGCTCGTCAATATCGATTTGGGTAACAGACTCCACACCTGGGTGCTTTAACACCTCGCGCAAAGTACCGCAGTCACCGCCGCCGATGATCACCACGTTTTTCGGGTTGGCATGAGTAAACAGCACCGGGTGGCTTAACATTTCGTGGTATAAAAAGTTATCACGACTGCTCAGCATAATAACGTCGTCGATCACCATCAGGTTGCCAAAGTGGCTGGTCTCATACATTTCAATTTTCTGAAATGGCGATTGCACCTCATCCAGCTTTTTGGTGACTTGCAGGCCAAAAGCACTGCCGCTGGCGGCGAATATTTCGGTGTACCAATTGTTGTTAAAACCCGACATAGTGATCCCCTCTTCGTAACAGGGCGCGTATTGTGCCTTCTAGCGCCTTTACACTCAAATTTTTTCGGTTTTTCGTGTTTTTTGCTGCAGCCTCGCCGTATAAGCCTTAAACTATAGCCAACTTAATTTTAAAGGAACGACAATGGCCGACTGGGGTACTGAAAAAGCACGCTCTATTTACAATGTTGCGGTATGGAGTGAAGGGTATTTTGATGTCAATACTGATGGCGATCTGGTGGCTTACCCAGATCAAGACCACAGCAAAAAAGGCATCCGTTTTCCTGAGCTGACAGCCCGGTTTAAAGAAGAAGGCCTGACCTTGCCGGTGCTGGTACGCTTTACTGATATTCTGCAGCACCGGGTCGATACGCTAATTAAATCGTTTCAGCGTGCTAAGGCCGAAAAAGACTATCAGGGCCAATACACTGCGGTGTACCCGATTAAAGTGAACCAGCAGTTCTCTGTGGTAAAACGCCTAATCAGCCACGACAGCGGTAAAGTGGGCCTCGAAGCCGGCAGTAAGCCAGAGTTGATGGCTATTCTGGGCGTGACCGAGCAGCCACTGCAAATTGTGTGTAACGGTTATAAAGACAGCGAGTTTTTACGTTTAGCCACCATCGGCCAGATGATGGGCCATACCGTGTACGTGGTGGTGGAAAAACTGTCTGAGCTGAAGACCCTGCTACGTGAAATTGATAACTTAGGTACGGCACCGCGCATTGGTATTCGTATCCGCTTAAACTCAGTGGGTAAAGGCAAGTGGCAAAATACCGGTGGTGAGAAAGGCAAGTTTGGCTTAACGGCTACTCAGGTGCTGCAGGCCATTGATGTGCTGCGTGATGCCGGCAAGCTGGACTTATTGCAGCTGGTGCATTTTCATATCGGCTCGCAAATTGCCAATATCCGCGATATTCACAACGCTATCCGCGAATGCGCACGCCACTATGCTGAGCTGCGTACCTTAGGCGTGCCAATCACAACGGTTGATGTGGGTGGCGGTTTAGGCGTTGACTACGAAGGCTCTAAGTCACGTTCTGCCTGCTCGATGAACTACACCATGTACGAATATGCGCGCAACGTGGTTAATGGCTTAAAAGAAGTGTGCGACGAGTACGACCTGCCACACCCGAACATCATTACCGAGTCTGGCCGGGCGATGACGGCGCACCATGCGGTACTGGTTACTGATGCCATTGATATTGAGCGGGCACCAGGTCTGGTTAACCTGCCCGAACCAAGCGAAGACTCACCTACGGTCATTTTGGGCTTGTGGGAAGCTTATCAAAACGTAACACCACGCACAGCGATAGAAGCTTACCATGACGCAGTGCATTATTTTACCGATGCCCACGCTCAATACGTGCATGGTCTTTTAACGCTAAAAGACTGGTCGCTGCTGGAGCAAATTTACTTTGCCACCATTAACAAAGTAAAAGCCAATCTGGATATGACAGCACGTTCGCACCGTTCTATTCATGACGAGCTGAATGAAAAGCTGGCCGACAAGTTATTCGTTAACTTCTCATTGTTCCAGTCGATGCCCGATGCCTGGGGTATTGACCAGCTGTTCCCTGTTATGCCGCTGGAGCGAATGAACGAGCCACTGGATCATCGTGCGATTATTCAGGACATCACCTGCGATTCTGACGGCCAGTTAAAAAGTTATGCCGACGGTAACGGTATAGAACCCAGCCTGCCACTGCCGGTTTACAAGGAAGATGAGCAATACCTGCTGGGGATGTTTATGGTCGGCGCCTATCAGGAAATTTTAGGCGACCTACACAACCTGTTCGGCGATACCGACTCAGTACACGTTGAACTGACCGATGATGGCAGCTACAAACTAACCAATATCATCAAAGGCGATACAGTCGCCGATGTACTGCGTTATGTGCAGTTTGATGCGAAAAAGCTGATTGCCTCTTACACCAAACAGCTGGCCAAGCTGGAGATGGACGACAGCAAAAAAGATGAGCTGCTGGATGAATTGAAAGCCGGCGTTTACGGTTACACCTATTTTGAAGATTAAGGTAAACTAGCCTCTGATCCGATGTGTTAACAGCAGGCTCGCCTGCTGTTATCTTTTTTGCCGGCGCATTTTCCGGCCATTGCTATCAGGTGCTGCCATGCTACATTTTTTACCGCGCCCTATTACCGGCGCTTTATCTCTGTTGTTGTACACACTAAACACCCTGTTTTGGTTTGTCCCCGTATTACTATTAGCCCTGCTAAAACTGCCCCCGATAACCCGCTGGCAAAGCTGGATGACGTACCTGCTGGATGCCTGTGCTGTGGCCTGGATCAGCGTTAACAACTTTACCACCCGTTTGTTTACCCGCATTCGCTGGCATGTCAGTGGGCTGGAAAAACTGTCACGCAAAGACTGGTACCTGGTGCTGGCGAATCATCAGTCTTGGGCCGATATTCTGGTCCTGCAAAAAGTATTTAACCGTAAAATTCCGTTTATTAAGTTTTTCCTGAAAAAAGAGCTGATTTATGTGCCGTTTTTAGGTATTTGCTGGTGGGCGCTGGATTTCCCCTTTATGAAACGCTATAGCAAAGCCTTTTTACAACGTAACCCACACTTGCAGGGTAAAGACATTGAAACCACCCGCAAAGCCTGCCGTAAATTCCGTTTTAAACCGGCGGCTATTATGAATTTTGTTGAGGGCACCCGTTTTACCCGCGAAAAACATGACAAGCAGCAATCACCTTACCTGAACTTGCTAAAACCCAAAGCAGGTGGTGCCGCCTTTGTGCTCGGGGCCATGGGCGAGCAACTACACAAAATTCTCGACATTACTATTTACTACCCCAAAGGCATTCCCAGTTTCTGGGATTATATCTCCGGTAAGGTTCGTGATATAACAGTACAAATAAAAGTGCTGCCGATTACCCCAGAGCTGGTGGGCGACTACAATGATACCGCTTATCGCGAGCGTTTCCAGCAGTGGATAAACCAGCTTTGGCAGCAAAAAGACCAGCAACTTAGTGCGCTGAAACAAGGAGTTAAGCAGTAATGTTAAGTTTTTTACCTGGTTGGTTGTTGTTTCCATTCAGTTTTAGCGCCTTTGCGCTGAACCTGGCATTTTGGGGCATAGTGGTCACGCCACTGGGGTTAATTAAACTGCTGCTGCCGTTTAAAGCCGTGCACCGGTTAACTGGCTATGCCGGTAAAGGCTGCTACCGTGGTTGGACAGCGGTAAACACTGCCTTGATTAATGTGTTTAATCAGGTCGACTGGCAAATTACCGGTGCCCAAACTCTGGATAAGCAAAGCTGGTACCTGCTGATTTCCAACCACAAAAGCTGGCTGGACATTCCTGTGGTCAGCACCGTTGCCCATAGCCGCATTCCAGAGCCGAAGTTCTTTTTAAAAGATGAACTAAAATGGCTGCCTTTTTTAGGCACAGGCTGCTGGGCGCTGGATATGCCCTTTATGAAACGTTACAGCGCCGCCCAGCTGGCGAAACGGCCTGACCTTAAAGGCAAAGACATTGAAACCACCCGGGCATCCTGCCAGAAGTTTAAAACCGTACCCACTACCATTATTAACTTTGTTGAGGGCACCCGTTTTACCGAACAGAAAAAAGCGCATAAACAAAGTCCGTTTCAGTATCTGTTACCCCCTAAGGCGGGGGGGATTGCTTTTACTCTGGCCAGTATGGGTGAGCAATTTAACGCTATTTTAGACTTTACCCTGCTCTACCCGGATAACCCGGACCATGTGGCATTGGACATGCTAATGGGCAAATTAAAACGGGTGGTTGTACAGGTTGAAGTGTTGCCGGTAGACCAACAGGTGATTGGTGATTACTTTAACGATGAGCAGTTCCGGCAGCGCTTTCAGTTGTGGCTAAACCAACGCTGGCAGTTAAAAGACCAGCAAATCGCCCAGTATTACCAGCAACGGGCCAGCGCCGCCCAAACCGAGCATCTGGCCTGTTAGGCTTTATGGGCACTAATTAAAATATTGCGCGGTGTAATCTTCGGCTGACACAGTTGTGTCAGCCTGACACTGTACCCATGCTGCTGTAGATATAACGCTTTATCCAGCGCCAGCCACAGCTCCAGTGGCCGGCGAAATACGTGCCGCACTAGTTCAATTCGCCGCACCAGCAAATGTCGCTCAGCAGCCCTCGCCAGATAATCAGGCCAATCAATACTGGCAGGCAATATCAACTGATGTTGCCCGGCAGCCCAGCGGGCAAAACTGGCAAAATCACCGCTGAACCAGTGTTTGCCTACGGACGACAGCGGCTGATAAGAACGATCGCCACTGATATCAGCGCGTAGCTCATCATACGCTAAGCGCCACAGCACTTCAGTATGTCGCAAACGGTCTATACGCGCACCGCCGGTCGCCTGACCTTGAACCACCAATTTTAAGTCATCTTTAGCCAGCGCCAGGCTATGTTGCTGGCCTAGTGCTGACAGCGGCTGATATTGCTCGGCGGCAATTAAATGGTAGCAACAAGGCACCAGCTGCAGCTGCCTGCAACCATGTTGCACTGCTTGGCGCAACAACCGGATATGCAAATCACCGCAGGCATGCAGCGCCACCACATGCTGCTCCGGTTTAAGCGCGTTTGCTAAGGGTGCCGTTAACACATCCGCACAAATAAACTCTTGTTTAAGTTGATGTTTCTTAGCCAGCAACATTCCTTCAGTGCATAACTGAGGCTGCCACTCAACACTGGTGACCGGCTGGCCAAAACGCTGGGCCAGAATGCGACCTAAATGCCCTTTACCCGCACACCATTCCAGCACCGGCAGCCTTTTCGGCAACCACTGCTGACACAGCGCATCAATTTGCGCAAGCTTACGGCCGCTAATACCTGTTTGCAGCCAAAACGGCAAAGCTGACAGCTCAGCCGCTGGCGACGACGCCTGCAGCGGCTCCAGCTGTAATAGCGCAGAAAAATGCGGTGCAAGCCATACAGGAAGCTGTGACGTCTGTTCAGCCTGGTCTAACTCGGCCGGGGTCAAGGCGGCCAACTGTGCGTGCCAGGACTGACTGGCCCAGGGTAAAACCCGCTGCTGAAACGGCAGCAGCTGCCAATACTGGCGATATTTCGCTAATAGCTGTGTCAAACAAATAAACTGCTGGGATAATTCTGCTGTCATGGGTTATCGTGCATTATTATGCTACATATGCCCTAGTGTACTGTGAACAACCGTTGCCAAACAGCACAAGCCTGTTAAAAGTCAGCGGTTGCGCAGCTACCTTTCGCTCTTAAGGAGTTATGATGACTGAGTTGCAACGCATTATGCATGTAGAAGATGACCACTCTATTCAGCAAGTGGCCAAAATTGCGCTGGAGGCCGTTGGTGGCTTCACCGTGCATACCTGCAGCAGTGGCCAACAAGCCCTGGACGACTACCAGCATTTTGCGCCACAGTTAATTTTACTTGATGTGATGATGCCGGGCATGGATGGCCCAACAACCCTACAGCACCTGCGCCAGCAATTTGATTTGTCTAAGGTTCCGGCGATCTTTATGACCGCTAAAGTGCAAAGCAGTGAGGTAGAATCTTACAAAGCGCTGGGCGCAGCTGATGTCGTGGTAAAACCCTTTGATCCCATGACGTTGTCTGACCAGATCCGGCAGATCTGGCAAGACTTTCACCAAACCTAATACGACAGATTTAGCGCAGTAGATTTAGTACAGCAGACTATATAGCTTGCGCCGGTAGTGATTCGCTACGCTGTCACCTTTGGGCAGCGCCGCCAGAATATCCAGATACAGTTTTTTGCTGCTGCCAAAGTTCAGATCTTGTTGCAGTATGCTTAACAACAATGCCAACGCCTCCTCACTGCGCTGTACTGCCTGATACTGAATAGCAAGCTGCTCTTTTAAATGGCTGTTGCTGTCATCTTGCGCCAACTGGGCCTGTAGTGCCTGGATCTCAGGGGTGTCGGCGGCTTCTTTTGCTAACTCAAGCTTGGCCTGTACACTTTTATACAACGCATCCTGATCAGCCAGTTTAATCTCGTCCAGCAAGGCTTCGGCTTGTGCTAACTGGCCAAGGCTCACTGCCGTATCGGCCAGCCACACTTTAATGTCGCTACGCGCGGGTGCCAGGGTTAACGCCTGCTTGAGCAGCGGATAAGCGCCGGCAAAGTCTTGCTCAGCCAATTTTGTTTCAGCCTGCGCCAATAACTCATCTTCCGGCTTGGGTAAATAGGCCGCTAATTTGGTTAGGATCGCCTGCTCGGTTTCCACCCCGGCAAAGCCATCAACCGGCCGACCTTGCTTAATCATCATCACAGTGGGCAAAGACTGCACACCAAACTGCATAGCCAGATCCGCCTCCTGGTCGCAATCTACCCTCGCCAGCAGCAATTGATTAGGGTACTGCCGCACAATTTTTTCCAGTACCGGGCTTAATTGCTTGCAGCCTTCGCTGCGCGTCGACCAAAACTGAAACAGCACCAATTTTTGCATTGAGGCATCGAGCACCTCGCGGGCATTGTTAATAGACACATCCACTATTGGCTGTTGCATAAAGCATTAATCCTGTACGGCTGTTGAAACTTAATTAGCTGTTACTATGTGGGCTGGCCGGCAGCTTTGCAAGCCTTAGCCTGACCGATTAAAGTCGTAAAAGCTTTCGGAAAAGCATCGACATCTGGCCGTCTATCACGTAAATTACCGTAGCGCACTAAAAAATGACTGCATAGCAGCAACTAACCATAGCGCCATAGTTTGAGTTAACAGTTTACTCTGTTTAACCTGTCCACGTAGCACAGAACAAAAGCAGCCATAACACTGCTTTGAATAAGTCACCCACGCTTTGCTTGCAAAGCTGTGGTGTGTTGTCTTTGCCACAGCAAACTATGAGAAACCAACATGACCAGCCAGACCCAGCCAGGCGATAAGTCCGCCGCCACTAAAGCCCCACTGATGCTGTCCGGTGCCGCTATGGTGATCCGCGCCCTTGCCGATGAAGGCGTAGAATACCTGTACGGCTATCCGGGCGGCGCGGTATTGCATATCTACGATGCATTATTTCAGCAAAACAAAGTTAAGCATGTGCTGGTACGCCACGAGCAGGCCGCTACCCATATGGCAGACGCTTATGCCCGTGCCAGTGGCAAGGCCAGTGTGGTTTTAGTCACTTCCGGCCCCGGCGCTACAAACGCTGTGACCGGTATCGCTACGGCGTATATGGATTCCATACCAATGGTGGTGCTCACCGGCCAGGTAATGAGCCATTTAATCGGTGATGATGCCTTTCAGGAAACCGATATGCTGGGCATTTCACGGCCAATTTGTAAACACAATATGTCTGTACGCCGGCCAGAGGATATTCCGTACCTAATTAAAAAGGCCTTTCATATCGCGCAAACCGGCCGGCCCGGCCCGGTGGTACTGGATATACCAAAAGATATGACCATGCCGAATCAGAAATTTCCATATCACTATCCGGCGGAAATTAACCTGCGCTCTTATCAGCCAAAACAGCAAGGCCACGCCGGTCAGATTAAAAAGGCCGTCACCGCGCTATTAGCGGCGAAAAAGCCCATTCTCTACGCTGGTGGCGGTGTCATTATGGGGCAAGCTGCGGAGGAGCTAACCGAACTGGCGCAGCTGTTAAACCTGCCGGTAACCAATACCCTGATGGGTTTAGGTGCTTACCCGGCCGGTGATAAACAATTTATTGGTATGCTGGGCATGCATGGCAGTTATGAAGCTAACCAGACCATGCACCATGCTGACCTGATCCTGGCCGTTGGCGCGCGCTTTGACGACAGGGTCACCAACAACACGAAGAAATTTTGCCCGGACGCTACCATCATTCATATTGATATCGACCCGGCAAGCATCAGTAAAACGGTGAATGCCCATATTCCGATTGTTGGTCTGGTAAAACCGGTGTTGAGCGAAATGCTGTCAGTGTTAAAGCAGAAGAAGAAAAAACTCGACAGTGCTGCACTACAAAGTTGGTGGCAGCAAATTGAGCAGTGGCGCGCCGTGCATGGCGGGCGCTACGACAGCGCAGCGCCGCTGTTAAAACCGCAATATGTCATAGAGCAAGTCGCTAAAATTACCAAAGGCGATGCTTATGTCTGCAGCGACGTGGGCCAGCACCAGATGTTTGCTGCCCAGTATTATCCCTTTAACAAACCCAACCGCTGGATTAACTCTGGTGGTCTTGGCACCATGGGCTTTGGCCTGCCAGCGGCCATGGGGGTAAAGCTAAATTACCCCGATGCTGACGTGGTCTGCGTTACCGGTGAGGGCTCTATTCAGATGAATATTCAGGAGTTGTCTACCTGCAAGCAATACGGCCTGGGGGTAAAAATTATCAACCTGAATAACGGCTATTTGGGCATGGTAAAGCAATGGCAGGATATGAACTATGAGTCACGCTATGCCAGCTCTTATATGGACTCACTGCCAGACTTTGTCAAATTGGCTGAGGCTTATGGCCATGTCGGTATTCGGGTGACCAAACCCGAAGAGCTGCAGCCAGCGCTGGAGCGCGCCTTTGCACTAAAAGATCAGCTGGTGTTTTTAGATATTCACGTTGACCCGAAAGAGCACGTCTACCCGATGCAGGTGCCCGGCGGTGCCATGAACGATATGTTTTTAAGCAAAACAGAGAGGACTTAACATGCGGCATATTATTTCTGTTCTGCTGGAAAACGAATCCGGCGCTTTGGCTCGTTTGGTCGGCTTGTTTGCCCAACGCGGTTATAACATCGACTCGCTAAACGTAGCCCCAACTGATGATCCGACGCTATCACGCCTGACATTGGTCACACACGGCAACGATCAGGTGATTGAGCAAATCAGCAAGCAGCTGCATAAGCTGATTGAAGTGGTAAAAGTATCCGATATCAGCGAAGCAGCACACATCGAGCGTGAATTAATGCTGGTAAAGGTAAAAGCCAATGGTAACCAACGAGAAGAAGTAAAGCGTTGTGCCGATATCTTCCGGGGCCAGATCATCGACGTGACGCCAACAACCTATACCATTCAGTTGGTGGGTACCGGCGATAAACTCGATGCTTTTATTCAGGCCTTAGGCGCCACGCCAATTCTGGAAGTGGTACGGAGCGGCGCTTCGGGTATCGCCCGTGGCGAGAAAACGTTGGCGTTGTAATTATAGTCCGGGGAGTCTGCAACTCCCCGGCAGCTTAGAGCAGCTGAAAAGCCACTTCACGCCCCAACGCTGCATAGCTTAACAACCTGAAACTAAAACCGGACTGCTGAACAAAGTCAGCAAATGCTTTAAATTCATGTTGTTCAAAACCTTCAATCCCCAGGAAGTCATCAAAGATAAGGATGGTACCGGGCCGAAAACGGCATGCGAGCTGAGATAGCACGGTGGCAGTAGAACTGTAAAGGTCACAGTCTATATGCATTAAACTGACATGCTCTGAATGATGGCTTAAAAATACCGGTAAACTCTGTTCAAACCAACCTTGATGTAAGCGCACATTATCTCTTACAGCGGGAAGACGTCCGTTGGTGGAGTAACTACCTTTTGGCTCACCTGACTTCCAATCTTCCGGTAACCCAGCAAAACTATCGAAGCCATGTACTAACCCGTCACGATATTGTGCAATGATATTAATCGAGCGCCCATAATAGACACCAAATTCTAACCATAAACCATCCTGCTCAGCGGCAGAAATTGCATCCAGTAATACATCAACAGGTAACCCAGCTAATTTTGTCTGTTTGTCACGCTGTGCTAATACGTATTGAATACTTTGTTTTTGATACACCGGTGTAAAGGCTGAAAGGTCTGGCGTAGTATCACCCAGCCAGTTAGTCAGTAAAGTCGTTAATTGTCTGAGGTGATTATGCTGAGAGTATTTACTGGCATAGTCCATTACCTGATTCAACAGCTCAGTAGTCGTACCTGATGACAACTGCATATGCATTAGCAAAGTCGCCGACTCTGCCGCCACAGCATTGTTGTCAATCAACACTTTAAGCTGGTTGAATGCCTGCTCACGCTGGCCAAGCATAGTTAATGCTCTGGCATAAGGTAAAATATAGTGCTCCGTTACTGGTTGCGTGCTTGCCGCTGCAGAAAAACCAGCTAACGCATCAGTATAGTGTCCTGCCTGCCATGCAACACGACCAAATAATAGTTGTACAGCCACAGGTTGCGGTTGCGCCATTACTGGTTTTATCACCTGATAAGCCGCTTCTGCCTTACCAGAGGTTAGTAACAGGTGGGCGTAAAATATGAGGTAATTCGACTGTGTTGGCGAAAATTGAATTGCTTGCTCGATACAGGAGATAGCATCACCCAGCTGCTGATACTGAGCCGCCAACTGCGCTAACAAAAACCATGCTTCAGCAAGCTGGGGTTGTGCATGTAATACCTTGCGACACAGCGTTTCAGCACCAGCCAACTGCCCTTCAGACATAAGCTGTCTAATCTGATCTAACTCAACTTGCATAAATTGCACAAAAACCTCTTGTAAAAATATCGCTCTGATCACCAACAGACTGGTTAAAATCTGCAATAGAATGATACTTAATTAAGTACCCCGCTAAACCACATTAGAAACAGCAGTGCAAAACCAATCAAATACGTCAGCCCCAGCCAGCTTAACCATTTCAGCGGTTTGCTTAACACTATACCGCCATCGCCGCGCATCAGGCTGTAATTCAGCCAGGCAAATACCGGCGTGGTTAAAAACGCCAGCGTCATAGCAAAGGTCAGCATCGGCGACAGCGCGGCTTTGAAAAATAAAATCAGCGCCATGCCAGCGCCGGCCTGCGCCAGCAGCCAGTAATTTAATGCGGCTTTATGCTTCACCCAGCCCAGTTGTTCAAAGGACGCATGCAAGGTGCGGGCATAGCCATCCAGCACAGTAATGCTAGTGCCAAACATGCATAGAAAAGCAATTAACGCCACCAGCGGCCGCGCCCAGTCGCCGATGGTGCTGGCATACATCTGCATCAGCTGCTGGGCAAAAGCGCTGCCCGCCAGTGCAATTGGCTGCGCATTGCCATATTGCACCAGCGCACCTAACGACAGAAACACCAGTGCCAACGCAGCCGTCAGCCAATAACCCAAGTTAAAGTCAAACAGGCCCTGCGCCCGGCTAATGTGGGTATGGCGCTGCTTGGCTTTTAGCCACAGCGAGCTGATGGCCGAAATTTCTATCGGTGCCGGCATCCAACCCATTAAAGCGACTAAAAAACCCAAACTGGCCAGCGTCCAGGGGGAAGGACCAACATAACCGGCAGGCGCCTGGGCCCCATTTTGCCAGGCAATCAGTGCGGCTATTACTGTCGTTATTGTCAGCAATACCATAATGACTTTGGCGATATTATCCAATGCCTTGTAATGGCCCAGTAGCAAAATCAGCAAACAGGCTGCCAGAATTAACCAGCATAATAACGTCACTGATAAATTGCCCGGCAGCACATACTGCAACAGACTGGCGGTTAACAGCAGCACGCCGGCGGTATTTACGACTGCAGCGATAATATTTAGCACAATAAAGCTGTAAAAATAGCCGCGGCCTTTGCGCTGATAGCCCCTTAACAGGCTTTCTTTGCGGGTTAAGGTGTATTCCACCCCGAAGCGAAAAAACGGATATTTCAGCACATTAACCAGTAAAATCAGCCAGGCCAGCTGCCAGCCGAATAATGCGCCAGCCTGCGTGGAGGCGACCAGATGTGAGCCACCAATGGCTGCTGTGGCCATTAACACCCCGGGGCCCAACGCTTGCAGCCGGCCGCGCCACACACTAAGTGGTTGTTGCATAGTTAGTATTCTACCCTGTTACTCAGCGCTCCAGCTTAGCCAAAGCGGCCGGCAAATACTATTAGCGCAGCCGTTTTTTCCAGCGCCAATTGGCAAAGACAATAAATTCTTCCATACTGGCGCTAAACCATTCCTTCGCGGAGCTTTTATGAGCGATGAGCTGCTCGACCAGGCCATGTTATTTGAAGTCATCGAAAACCAGCTGGCCGACAATTACCCCAAACAAGTGACTGAAACCCTGATGCGGCTGCGTATGACAGGCCATAGCCGCGATGAAGCGATTGAGCTTATTGCCTGCGCCTTAGCACCAGAAATGATTGATGTGATAGAGCACCAACAAAGCTTTAACTTAGAGCGCTATGCTGCACATCTGGCGCAATTGCCCGACACATCCTGGCTGGAGGAAGAAGACGCATGACAGAGCCGGTAATTCAGCACCAGCGTGAGCAGCAGCGCTTTGTGCTGCAATTGGACGGCGCTGAAGCCGTGTTAAATTATGCTCTCAGCGGCGATAGCATCAACTTTCATCATACCTTTGTGCCACCGGCCTTTCGCGGTAAAGGCCTGGCCGAAAAGTTAGTTCGCCACGGTCTGGCCTGGGCAAGGCAACAGCAGTATCAAATCAGCGCCAGCTGCTGGTATGTGCAGAAGTTTTTGCGCTAAAAACACTTTGTTGTTGATCGCACTTTACTCAGCGCAAACAACACTTTCTTAGTGAAACACAAAACTAACCAACGCCAGAAAATTAGCACACAAATTACACAATATGTTTATATTAATCTGGCAAAACTGCCACGCTAACCGCATAATCTGATCCGTTACCCAGCAGTATCCGGGACAATTTTTCAGGGAGAGAATCAGATGCTGCGAAGCTTAATTGTATTAACCGCGCTTTTTTGTCTGGCCGGCTGTAAAGACAAAGTAGAAATCCGTTATACCGACTTTAACGTGCCACACATTACTGCCACTTCATATTACGGCCTGGGTTATGGCAGTGGTTATGCTCAGGCCGAAGAGAACCTCTGCACACTGGCCGAGCAAATTATTAAACTCAAAGGCGAGAAGTCGCGCCACTTTGGTCCGGGCCAGCAACAAAGTCACGTGCTGTCTGATTTTGCCTACAAGATTCTTGATTATCCCAGCCAGGCACAACACCATCTGCCGCAACTGCCGCAAGAGGCAGGCGAGCTGCTGCAGGGCTTTGTCAGCGGCTTTAACGATCGACTGGCTGAGTTAACACCAGATGCCTACCCCAGCCCATGTCGTCAAGCCAGCTGGGTTGCCCCGATTACCGCCACAGAGTTACTGGCGTATCATCTGGACTTGGCCGGCCTTGCCAGCAGCCGCAATCTTCTGCTGCCCATGGCGATTGCCCAGCCGCCACTGCCAAACAACCAACAGCAGGTCGCCCCCACATTTCATGCTGAACATATTCTTACCAGTCGTGGTTTAGGTAGTAACGGTTGGGCGTTAGGTGCCGACACAACATCTAATGGACAGGGAGCCTTACTGGCTAACCCGCATTTTCCGTGGGATGGTGAGCTGCGTTTTTTTCAGCAGCATTTAACCATTCCCGGCAAGCTGGATGTTAGCGGCGTGACCCTGATTGGCCTGCCAACAGTGCTGATCGGTTTTAACTCACATCTGGCCTGGACCCACACGATTTCTCAGTCCAAACAGTTTACCTTTTATCAGCTGGAGCTAGACCCGGAAAACCCACTGCGTTACCGCTATGGCGATACCTACCGCGACTTTAGCCAGCAACAGGTGAGTGTTGAGATTGGCTTGCCTGATGGCAGTGTACAGCAAGTGTCACGCACGTTTTACCACAGCCATTATGGCCCACTGCTGGATTTAAGCCCGCTGGACGCCAGCCTTGGCTGGACAACACAATCTGTTATCAGTTACCGCGATGCCAATGCGGGTAATTACCGCATGTTACAGCAATGGCTCGCCATTGGGCAGGCGCGTAATAAAACCGAACTGATGGATGCGCTGGCGCAGCATCAGGGCATTCCCTGGGTGAACACCTTGGTCACCGAGCAAAATGGTGCTGTGCATTATATTGACGCCAGCCAGGTACCCCAGCTACACCCTGTAGCCGAAGCGTACTGGCGTCAGGCCAGCCAGTCACCGGCCTTGGCTGCGCTTTGGTTAGGTGGTGACGGTGCCGTGTTATTGCCCGGCAGCGAGCCGATATTTGAATGGCAGGACAGCGGCCTGACGCTTGGCGCTGGCCTGGTACCCCTGCAACAGGCGCCGCAACTTAGCCGCCGTGATTATGTGTTTAATGCCAATAGCAGCCACTGGCTGGTCAACCCACAGCAGCCACTGGAAGGCTACAGCCTGATGTACGGACCAGAGCGCAGCGAGCTGAGCCCACGCAGTCGCTACAATGGCCAGTTGATCAACAGCCCGCAACTGATGGGTGCAGATCAGCGTTTTAGCGCCGCTGAACTGCGGCAAGTATTTAACCGCAACGAGAGTTTATTCTCCGGCAGCTTTCGGCAGCAGTTAGTACAGCATTGCCTGGCAAATCCGCTATACACGGATGCTACCACCGAGCAGACTATTGATTTGCAGCCAATATGTCAGACACTGGCAAACTGGGATGGCCGCTACAACCTTAATAGCCGTGGCGCTCATATAATGCGCGAGTTTCTGGCAGCGTTTCGAAGCCCGGCGCATGCCGCACTTCACCCTCAGCTATATGCTGTTCCGTTTGATGCCAACGATCCTCTGCATACCCCTGACGGCTTAGCCACTGCTGACAATCCGCTAGCGGATCCTGTACTACAGGCATTAGGCCAGGCGGCTCTGCGTATGCAGCAAGCCGGTATCGCGCCCGATGCAACACTGGCCAGCATGCAATATCTCATTAAAGCTGAAGGCCAAATGCCTATTGCGATGCCAGGTGGCTATTCATATGAGGGGCTATTTAATATGGCCGAAGGTAGCCAGCAGTCACGCAGCACCTCAGAGCTGGCGAATAATATTACCGGCTTCGGCAGGCCCGACTCGCCCTTGTTGCTCCATTTGCTGGCAGGTGAGCCACGCGAGGCCTATACGTTAAACTCTGGCTCGAGTTTTGTCATGGCAATGGAATTTACCGGGCAAGGCCCGCAAGCCACTATGCTGCATGCCTATAGCCAGGCGCATGATCCGCAGTCGCCGCATTTTAATGACCAAACGCTGTTATACCGCAAGCAAAAGTGGCAACCCATGTACTTTACGCCAACAGAGATACAGCAACATACCAAACGGCTTATTCGGTTTAACCTGCAAAGGCCAGAACAACAATAACCAGGAGCACTTAGGTTGTAATGAACAAGGTCGCACTGATCACGCTGCATGGCATGGGGGAAACGCAGCCCGACTACGCCGAGTCGTTGTTTCGTCAGTTGCGACAAGAGGTCGGTTTGGCTGACAAGCCGCTTTATTGTGCTGCAGTGTATTACCAGGATTTACTGCAGTACAACGAGCAGCGGGTATGGCAGGCGCTGGGAACAGGCTTACGCTGGTCGGCGCTGCGCCGCTTTATGCTGTTTGGTTTTGCCGACGCCGCAGCACTGGAACACCGCAAAGAGCAGCCGCACAGCTTATATCACTACGGTCAGTTAAAAATTGCCCGCACCCTGTATGTTGCCCGTCAGCAATTAGATGCAGATGGAAAACTGGTGTTATTGGCGCACTCATTGGGTGGCCATGTCTTGTCGTGCTATCTGTGGGATGCCCAGCAAGCCAAGGCAGGTAATAAACCCGCCGCTGGCATCTGGCGTGACATAAAACGCTATCAGGCTGGGATCAGTGGCGATACACCACTTACCAACGATGACATTGCCTTTTTACGTGGTGATAAGCTGTCCGCGATGATCACCACCGGCTGCAATATTCCGATTTTTGTTGCCGCCCATGCTATAGAGCAAATTATCCCTTTCACCAAACCAAACGCCGACTTTGTCTGGTATAACTTTTATGACAAAGACGATGTGCTTGGCTGGCCACTGGCCGGTTTGTCGGAGGCCTATGCCAGCCTGGTAACAGATATTGAAGTGAACGCCAAAGGCGGCTTTTGGGGCTGGTTAACAGCCAGCTGGAACCCGCTGTCGCATAACCAGTATTGGCGGGATAACACCGTGCAACAAGTGTTGGCAAAACGACTTAACCACTTGCTTTAGCGGTCAGAAATTTTCGGTTAGCAAAAACAAAAAAGCAGAGCTTTTAAGCTCTGCTTTTTACTTGGGCCAGTGCTTAATTAAGCACGTTTACGGCGTAACAACAGTAACGGTAACGCCAACAAGCTAAACCAACCGAAACTGCCACTGGATGGTTTGTTAATTTTGATGTTTAGTGCAGAAGTGCCGACCATACCGGCCGAGTCAGTAGCAGTTACCACGACGTTATGCGTTTTGACATCTGCTTTAGTTGGCATACGGCGTAATACCAGCTGGTTATCTACCACAGTAAACAAATCACTGTTTGTCGATAACTGCACTAGAGTAGCATCAGCTTCAGTAATTTCTAGTTCAATGTCAGCAACTTTGGTGCCTGCTGCCGTACCAACATCAAATGCAGCCTGAGTTAATGTCGTAGTAACCTGTGGCGTCTCATCTGCCAAGTTTATTACGTCAACTAACACTGTAACAGGCTCTGATATATTGCCCTCAGTATCAAGTGCAATAACTTCTAGCTGAACCTGCGTCAGACCAGCATCATAGTCCAACACTGCACTATTGCTAACAACAATGTCGCCGTTCTTCAGCAATGAAACCGCGTTTGAACTGCTTGCTGCTAACACGAACTCTGAAACTGGCGACGTAAAATCAACTTCAGCGTCTACCCTACCAACGACAGTGTCGTTAGCGGCATTTTCTTCTACTGTAAACGTCTGTCCCGCTATCACAGTTGGGGCCTGACCTGCGGCATTAATATCAGCGACAGCAATGGCATCACCTGCATCAGATAGTAATACAAAACCCTGATCAGTTGTCCAGTTCAATACAGCAGATTGCCCTGGCGCCAACTCAGTGATTACGGCCGCATCTTCCTGTGTGGTTGCTGCTGGTAACGACATGGGTGTATCAGCAGCAGCGTCAAGAGATGTCATGCTAACGTCTGGAGACAGCGCTAACTTAACAGTACCTTCGATCACATCGTCAAATGGTAGGCCGCCAACTGAGCCCAGATTGAAACCATCGTTGAAGCTTAGGTACGCTACGCGGATATCTGAACCGATATCAGCAGCTGATAAACCAACGTCTTCTAAACACGCTGTTAGGGTAAAATTACGCTGACCGGACACATGGTACGCATCACCCGCAATACCGCTCAGAGTACCAAACGGCACAGCAAATGACCCAACATAGCCGGTGAAGGCCGGGTTGGTTGAGAAGCTACCCAAACGGCTTAACAGCAAACTCATTACTTCATAATCCCAGCTGCCGTTGGCGCCGATGTCAAGCAGTATAGAGAAGTTAGCCTGTAAGGTATGCATTAATGGCTGATCAACAGTGAAGTTCGGTGCCAGCAGGTAACCAGAAGTACAATAATCAGCAGGGATTACATCCAGAGTCGCGGCGCGTAAATCTTGCGCGACTTCATTCTTAGGTGAGGTACCAACCAGTTGTGCAGCATAAGGGCTTACTGTTACTGCGCCGTCGTTTCGCACGATATATCTGATACCCTCATCGGTGATTTCCGAGCGGATCTGTAAATCAGCATTTGCCTTAGGAATAATATGGTAAACCAGGTGTAGGTCATGGCTTTCACCGGTAGAAGGATCGTTTAACAATAACGCTCCATCGTACTCAACCGTTGTCAGTAAGTCGTTCTTTTCAGAAGTTACACTGCCGTTTGCTAACTCCCAGTCATGCAGCTTCGTTGGGTCAACTGTTACTTTCACGTCAAAGCTAACTGATTGACCTGGTCCTACGGAGACTGTTGTCGGCATATCCCATGTTAACGCTGTGGTTGCAGTGTCGTCAGCAAAGCGGTCTTGCACTGACAGGTTATATACCTTGGCTTCAGAACTGAAGTTCTTCAGATTCACCGTTTTAGTAAAGATAGACGTCTCGGTCATCGTTTGCAGACCGAAAGATAATGCAGCCTGCTTGGTATCGAATTTAGCATCATATACCCAAGCTACTGCCGCTGAATTCACAGCTTTAGCCACATCAACTAAGCCTGCACCCATCATGGTAATTGGCGCTAAAGCCGCTTGCGGATTCAGTGCTAAAGGCTCAGCCGTCACATTCATGTTCGCCGTGTTCATTAACATGGCTTTTGCTTCAAACGCATTTAACTCTGGACGCGCCTGACGTAACAAACTCACTGCACCAGCCGTAATAGGCCCAGAGAATGAAGTGCCCGTTGCTGGCGCCAGCCCTGTACCAGTCCCCACATCAGCAACCATTATGACTTCACCCGGTGCGGTAATTTCTGGCTTTAATAAACCATCCATTGCAGGGCCGCGTGAAGTAAAGTCGGTAATTGAGCCCGGTACAGCAAATGCCTCACTGACAACAGCGTATTCGACAGTCTCACCTTCAGCCAGCAAAGCTTTAATTACCTCACCATCTTCCAAGGAGATACCTACTGTTGGAATGGTAATGCCTGGCGCAGCGCCACCAGCACTTACCGGTCCGGCGCCGGCCGCGTTATTAGCTATGATGACAAAAGCAGCACCTTTTTCCTGAGCATTCAATACTTTTTGTGTAAAAGTACAGGCACCACGGTCAACCAATACGGCCTTACCCGTTAAGTCTACATCTTCTGCAAAAGCGTCGCAGGCCAGATTGTTCGCCGCAATATACACCAACTCAGCATCAGCGCTGCTGAAACTAAACTCTGTTACCGGGTTAAAACCTGCTGCAATCATCGCAACTGTTTCACCAGCTAAAGTGCTGGTAGTAATAAATGCAGACTTGGCTGTTGGGTGAGTCATCGCGCCCACAGATAAAGCGTTAGGAGTAGTACTCGGACCGCCAACGATAAAAGGATTTGGACCATCGTTACCGGCTGAAATCACCATGTTAACGCCAAGTTCTACTGCGCGCTGAATTAATAATTGAGTGCCGCCCGAGGTATCTGTTGAGCCAAAGTCACCACCCAATGACATGTTAATTACATCAACGCGATCAGATAAATCGCCGTCACCATTGGGGTCCATTGCAGCTTCAAGTGCATTAATTTGTGCTAAACCCGGACAACTCTGGGTGCACACGGTGTAAGCATAAAATTCTACTTCAGGTGCTATACCGTTAACTGAGTTTGCTACCGAAGTACCATGGCCCTCTGTAATCGGGTCAATTGGATCCGGGTCATTGTTGATAAAATCATAACCGCCAATGACTTTGCCTTGGGGCCAGTTTACTGGGCCTTGGTCTGCAAAAGCAGCCGCATAAGCTTCCTCAGTACCGGCACCGCCCAAGGCTGCGTGGGTGTAATCAACACCAGAATCCAATACAGCTACCTTAATACCCGCACCAGTCGCCACACCTGACTGAACTACTGCAGACGCTTTGATATATTCCTGGCTAGCCGCAACTAACGGCTTGCTATCATAAACCGGCAGAATTTGTTTTACAGCAGGATGCTTGACCAACGCTTTCAGTGCTGATTCATTAGCCTCCACGACAATAGAAGCCGCAAGATGGCGGGTTGTTGTTAATACTTTTGCATCCGGGTCTAGCTGTGTTAATTGCGCGCTTACCTGTTGCTGTAGGCTGGCAATTTCAGTAGATAAATTCTGCGCCTGCTGGGTATCATAAGAACGGCCAGACAAGGCGGCACTGATTGGTTTGGCATGCAATTCAATCAGGTAGGCAGAAGCGCGTTTTGTTTCATTTTGCTCTTTGCTCAACTCACCTTTTCGGTCCATACCCGCTACGGTCACTTTGGCACCCATTTTAAATTGCTCAAGCGTTGCTGCTGAAGCAGCACCACTTATCGCTACTGCAACTGCAAGCGCGACTAACGACTTTTCAACCTGTTTCAAAATGTTCTACTCCATACTTCTACTTGTTAGATTATGAACTCAACCTGGATTTTTGTTGTTGTTGAGCAACTACTCTATTATCACAACCGTAAAAGAATGTAACGGCACATTGTCAATTTTCATGACAAAAAACAGGCGGGATCTGTAAAGATATTTTGGCTTTAGACTTTTATTTGTAACAAAGCAGAGTTGGGATAAGTAAAAAATGTATTTTCTATTTCATCGGCAAATAAACCGTTACGACCAAACCACCAAAAGCATGATTATGTAACGTAATATCACCATGATGCATATCGACTATCTTTTTGATAATTGCCAGCCCAAGGCCTGAACCGCCGCTGCCACGGGCGATATCGCCCTGAGTGAAGGGTTCAAACATGGCTTTCATCTGATACTCGGGTATACCCGGGCCATGATCGCGGATTTGTAAGTAAACCCGTTTGCGATTGCGTTCAAAACCGGTGGAAATCTCAATATCACCCTCGCTGTAGCGCAAGGCATTTTCCAGCAAGTTATTCAACAAACGCTTGATAGCAATACGACGCAGGGTGATGTCAGGCAAGTCAGAGGCCAGATGGGTACTAATATGGCGCTGCTGCAAATGTTCGGCTTGCACCAGCTCCTGCACCAGGGTATTCAGGTTTTCTTTTTGGCCGGGCTCTTCTTTATGGTGGCGCAAATAATCAATAAATTGGTCGATAATGGCATTCATATCTTCAATATCATTAATAATGCCATCGCGGATCCAGCTGTCTTGTTCGTGCATCATCTCCGACGCCAGTCGGATGCGGGTAAGAGGCGTGCGCAAATCATGTGACACACCGGCCATCAGTAAAGCCCGGTCTTGCTCTAACTGCCGGATGCCCCGTGCCATATAATTAAACGCCTTGGTTACGGCGATAATTTCAGTTGAGCCTTTATGCTCAGGTAACGGCGGTGGAAACTCACCCCGGCCTACCTGCAGCGCGGCTTGCTGCAGGCTTTTAAGTGGCCGGTTTAGCTGGCGGGCGAACAGCCAACCGCCGCCGACACTGAGCACGCCTATCATCAGTAAATAAAACGTCAGCGGCGAAAAATCAGTTTCATCCAGCCCCGTTAGCGGCACTTTTACCCAATACTGTGGTGCCTGTGGTGGCCGCACCCAAAAAGCATAGGTGTCGCCTTGTGCCACACGCACCTCGGCAGGGCCACCTAACTCACGCGACATCAGGTCAGAAAAATAGCCGTAGTAGCTGGCTTGCGCCAAACCGTGTCGCAGCGCCTGCTGCTCATTGTATACCTCAATGCCGGTAGCCTGTTGAAAGCGGCTGGTTAGCTCTTCCGACAGCACGGACTGGTCATGACCCACGTCGATAAAAACCACCTTGATTTGTTTCGCAATAAGATGGTTAATTTGTTGCGTTGTCGGCTTGATGACGTAAAACGCCACCGACAAGTAGGACACCAGCTGATTAATCAGCAGCAAAAGGCCGATTAAAAATACCGTTTGGCCAAAGGCACTGCGGGGCAATAACCGCATTTAGCTTACACTGCCGTCGGGCACAAACACATAACCCAAGCCCCACACCGTTTGGATATAACGCGGGTTAGCCGCATCGTCTTCCAGCATGCGGCGCAAACGCGATACCTGCACGTCAATACTGCGCTCCATCGCTGAGTAATCACGGCCACGTGCCTGGTTCATCAGTTTATCGCGTGACAGCGGTTCACGCGGATGGCTGACCAGCACCTTCAGCACAGCATATTCGCCACTGGTTAACGGCAATAGCTCATCGCCTTTGCGCATTTCGCGCGTGGCCAGGTTAAATTTGAACGGGCCAAATTCGACCACCCCCTCATGCTGGCTGGGTGCACCGGGTAACTCTTTACTTTTACGCCGCATAACAGCACGGATCCGCGCCAATAGCTCACGCGGGTTAAAGGGCTT
Source organism: Chromatiaceae bacterium (assembly GCA_033838465.1). GTDB lineage: Bacteria > Pseudomonadota > Gammaproteobacteria > Enterobacterales > Alteromonadaceae > Alishewanella. Next base: position 104,826 of record JAJLKZ010000005.1, on the reverse strand, counting down.
CGGCAGGTAGTCATCAGCCCCCATTTCCAGGCCAATAATACGGTCAACTTCATCACCTTTGGCGGTCAGCATAATAATGGGGATTTCATTTTCCTGCTGGCGCAAGCGGCGACAGATCGACAAACCATCTTCACCCGGCAACATCAGATCCAACACCAGCAGATGAAAGTTCTCCCGCTCCATTAAACGTTGCATCTGCTCAAAATTCGCCACGCTACGGACTATGTAACCCTGCTCAACCAGATAGCGCTCTAACAGCGCGCGCAGACGCATGTCATCATCTACTACTAGAATTTTCGGCGTTTCTGAACTGGCCATAATGAAGCCTCCCTGAGATTTGCTTCACTATAAACGAAAAAACCGCCGCGGCGAAAAACCTTGGCGGTTGTTTATGTTACAAAGTTTGTCAGCCGATTTTTACCTTTATGGCTGCTCGTTTACCGGCACCCGTTTTAGTGGTGGGTTTACCCAAACCACGTGGCCAGTGTGAGCACTGGTACGGGTTAAGTTGTTTGCTTGCTCAGTTAAATCGGGGTCTACCACATAAGTATATTTTGCCGGCGCAGTAGAACAGCCTGTCAGGCCCACTACCAGTAACGCGGCGACTACACTGACTTGTTTTGCTTTCATGCGCTGTTACCTCTTATCGTTGTGTAAACCAACTATAGTCAAGCGGTCACTGGCTGGCTAGCATATTTTTGTGACATCTAAATGACAGCGCGCGAGAATTAGAAAATATTTTTTAATCGCTTGTTTTTAATGTGATTTTATTTGATATCGCACTAGTGTCTGCTAAGTTTTCGTCAATTAACTGACAGCCAATACAGTACTGCGGTAAAAGCTGCTACCATCACGCCCATCTGTTACTGAGCAATAGTCGCCATGCGTACCGATCTAATTACCCGTGAGGGCTTTGAAGCCCTACAACAAGAGCTTGACTATCTTTGGCGCGAAAAACGCCCCGACGTTACCGCCAAAGTCGCCTGGGCCGCCAGCCTGGGCGACCGCAGTGAAAACGCCGATTACCAGTACAATAAAAAGTTACTGCGCGAAACCGATCGCCGGATCCGCTTTTTGCGCAAGCGGCTGGAAGTGTTGAAAATTGTCGATTATTCACCACAGCAGGACGGCAAGGTGTTTTTTGGTGCCTGGGTAGAGATAGAAAACGAGCAGGGCGAACAGCTGGTATTTCGTATCGTTGGGCCGGATGAAATATACGGCCGCAAAGACTACATCTCGATAGACTCGCCAATGGCACGGGCGCTGCTAAAAAAGGCCGTCGATGATGAAGTGCTGGTTAACACACCCTCAGGCGCCAAATTGTGGTTTGTTAATAGCATTCGTTATTCTGCCCCCACGTAATGCAGTTTATTGGATTTTTTGCCGCACACAGGCGACAATCGGCGCAGCTTATCAGCGTTGTCGCTGATGTTTTCTAACCCGACAAGGGTGTAAGTACTCAGGATTTTGTAAGTTATGTCTATCATTGTTAAGCAAATTGCCGCAGAAATTGCCGCCCGCCCGGAGCAGGTCGCCGCCACTATCGCGCTGTTGGAAGAAGGCGCTACCGTACCCTTTATAGCCCGCTACCGTAAAGAAGTCACCGGCGGCTTAGACGACACCCAGCTTCGGCATTTAGAGCAGCGCTTAACTTATCTGCGCGAGCTGGAAGAGCGCCGTCAGGTGATATTAAAAACTATTGATGAGCAGGGCAAGTTAACACCCGAGCTGAAAAGCGATATTCTGGCAGCCGACAATAAAACCCGCTTAGAAGATTTATACCTGCCTTACAAAGCCAAGCGTCGCACCAAAGGTCAAATCGCCATTGAAGCCGGCATACAGCCGCTGGCTGATGCCTTGCTACAAAACCCAACGCTGAACCCGCAAGCCGAAGCGGCGGCTTATATCAATGCTGACGCTGGCTTTGCCGATGAAAAAGCGGTACTCGATGGCGCCAAATATATTTTAATGGAGCGCTTTGCTGAAGATGCTAACCTGTTAGCCCGTTTGCGCCAGCATTTAGCCCAGCATGCCATGGTAAAAAGCACAGTGGTGGCTGGCAAAGAGCAGGAAGGCGCGAAATTCCGCGATTATTTTGCCCACAGCGAAAGCTGGAAAACCACACCATCACACCGGGCGCTGGCGATGTTGCGCGGCCGTAACGAAGGCATCTTGCAGCTGCAACTGGTGCCGGATGCCAACGAAGAAACTGCCCATAGCCTGTGCGAGCAAATGATCGCCAGCCACTTTAATATCAAAGACGAGGGCCGTGCCGCGGATGCGTTTTTACGTACCGCAGTGCAGTGGACCTGGAAAGTAAAACTGCATCTGAGCCTGGAAAATGACTTACTCGGTGAGCTGCGGGAAAAAGCCGAAGAAGAAGCGATTAAAGTATTCGCCCGTAACCTAAAAGACTTACTGATGGCCGCACCGGCCGGTATGCGCACCACACTGGCGCTGGATCCGGGCCTGCGTACCGGTGTTAAAGTCACCGTCATTGATGAAACCGGCAAGCTGTTAAACCACACCACCATTTTTCCGCATGCGCCGCAAAATATGTGGGATAAGTCAGTGCGCAGTCTGGCGGCCTTGTGTCAGCAGTATAAAGTTGAGCTGATTGCCGTTGGTAACGGCACCGCCTCGCGTGAAACCGATAAACTGGCCGGCGAAGTGATTAAAGCGGTCACAGGTCTGAATATCCAAAAAGTGATGGTATCCGAAGCCGGTGCATCGGTGTATTCCGCCTCTGAACTGGCAGCTCAAGAGTTTCCAGATCTGGATGTGTCGCTGCGTGGTGCGGTGTCTATCGGCCGCCGTTTGCAGGACCCACTGGCCGAGCTGGTGAAAATTGAACCCAAAGCCATCGGCGTGGGCCAGTATCAGCATGATGTTAACCAGAGCCTGCTAACTAAGTCACTCGATGGTGTGGTAGAAGACTGTGTAAACGCCGTTGGCGTTGATCTGAATACCGCTTCAGTGCCACTGCTAGCGCGGGTGGCCGGGCTAAATAAAACCCTAGCACAAAATATCGTGTTTCACCGCGACAGCCATGGCCGCTTTAACGAGCGCAAAGAGCTGTTAAAAGTGCCACGCCTGGGGCCAAAAGCCTTTGAGCAGGCCGCCGGCTTCTTACGCATTAACAACGGCAGCAACCCGCTGGATGCCTCTGCTGTGCACCCGGAAGCCTATCCGCTGGTGGAAAAAATCCTCGCCGCGCATCAAAAAACGGTAGAGCAAATTATTGGTAACAGCAGCTTTTTAAAATCGATAGATGCCAAAGCCTTTGCCGACGAGCACTTTGGTGTGCCCACTATTACCGACATCTTAAAAGAGCTGGATAAACCGGGGCGTGACCCGCGGCCAGAGTTTAAAACCGCCAGCTTTAAAGACGGCGTTGAAACCATAAAAGATCTGACCCCCGGCATGCTGTTAGAAGGTGTGGTGACCAACGTCACTAATTTTGGTGCCTTCGTCGACATTGGTGTGCATCAGGATGGTTTGGTGCATATCTCATCGTTAACCGATAAATTTGTCAGCGATCCGCATCAGGTGGTCAAAGCCGGTGATGTGGTAAAAGTAAAAGTGCTGGAAGTGGACATAGAGCGTAAGCGTATTGCGCTTACTATGCGCATGGACGAGCAGCCGCAACCCAAAACAGCAGCCGACAGAAATACACCGCGGTCGCAGCAAAAAGTCGCTGCACCACGCCAGAGTAAACCGGTAGAGAACAACGCGGCTATGGGTAATGCCTTTGCTGAAGCGTTCGCCAAGCTGAAAAAGTAAGCGCCACTAAAAACGCCAGCCTGGCTGGCGTCAGGCTTGTTGTAATGACTGTTTAATTTGCGGCTCAGTAGCACGCTGGTAAAAACCAGCGATTACGCTGCGCCGCAGCGCCATTTGGGCAGTATCAGCCAGGGTGTCGCGCTGCGGAAACACCATGGCGCTACCGGCATCATCATATACCCTGTAGCTAATGTCGGTTTGTACCTGCGGGCCGGCGAAAATCTGCCCGACAGCCGCTTCGCCATTCTCACTGACATCGGTGTTACTGTCTTGCCGCACTGACTGTGCTGGTTCAGCCTGGTTGTTGCCAACGACAGCAGAGCTTTGCTGCACCACTTCGGCTTGCGCCTGTATTTGCCGCTGCATGGCTTCGGCAGCAATACGCCGGTCTGCGGGGGACGGTTCGGCCGGTGCCAGCGCGGCGGCACGTACCTGCTGCATTTTTTGCACTGTGGCTTGTGGGTCGCCCGGTATTGGTGAGATATCTATTTGTACCTCACCACCTACCGCATATTGTTTACCATCTGGGCCCAACTCGTAAGAGTAACTGGGCGCGCCGGCATAACGGCCACCCACAGCGGCATGCGCCTGCTCGTGCGCTTTTACTTCTTGATCGCGGCTTTTCAGCTGCTGAATCTGCTGCTGCTCTTGCTGCTCAACTTTTTCTTGCTCGGCCTGCTGGCGTTTTGCCTGCTGTTGCTCAGCGGCTTGCTGCTTAGCATCTTGCTGGGCGCTTTGCTCTCGCTGGCTATCAGCATCGCCATTTTGCTGGTCATTACCCTGACGCTCACCACGGCCTTCTATCGCCTGCTGTGTTTCGGTTTCCTTGCCCTTGGCATCATACAAAGTCACCGCGGGCTGGGTGTTTGCTGCGCGGCTGCGCTCATCACTCACCGCCGGTTTATCGGGGCTGGCCTTTTCAGATTCTGTTATAGGTACAAATAAATCCCGCCGTACCGCATCGCGCCGCGCCATTTCGGTCGGCGGATTGGCGGTGTTAATACTTACGTTGGGATAATTTGATACCAGCATCGGCGTTATACCCGAATATCAATCACACTACCCAGCACCTGATCGGCGGTTTGGATACTGCGCACATTCGCCTGAGCGTTACGCTCTTCCTGCCCCAATTGCACCAGGCTGTTGGTCAGCGAAGGCGCCTGCACACTGGACGCTGGATTCGTGGCGGCTGGGTTAGTTGCTGCAGCCTCTGGCGTTTGTGCTACGGCTTGCTCAGTATCAGTTTGTGGTCGGGTTTGGCGGTTAATCTCCAAAGTGGCCTGAGTGACACCCTCACTGGCGCGGGCAAAGCCCTGCATACCAGAGTAGAACGCTGATTGAATGTCCAAGATACACCTCCTGCAACTCTAGCAATTACTGCTCAATTATTAACCAGGTTAGCGTAAAAGGGAAGCCTGCCCTTAGGCTATTTGGTTGTAAGCCTGGTGCCCCTTCACACCGCTTCGCCTAACCAGTTGTTTAACCAGTCAATAAACAGCTGAGGGTGCGAAATAAAAGGCGCATGAGAGGCATGCTCAGCCACGGTGAACCTGGCCTTGGGCTGCAACTGTTGTAACTGTGTTAATACAGCCACCGGCACCAGCGAGTCAAGCCGGCCGTAGAAACCGGCAACCGGCTGGCGTAACACAGCAAACTCAGGCCGTAAATCGCAGTGTAGCAGCTCAAGTGCACCCGCTATGGCATCTTGCGCCGGCATCGGATAGGCCAAGATGGCCTGCTTTAGCGTTTTAATATCATCACGGGCGCTACGGCTACCCAACGCCTGGATCGCCAGAAAACGCTCAACTGTTAACGGCAAATTCTGACTAAGGGCGCCGGCAAACTGCTGCAATACACTAAGCTGCATACCCGGCCAGTCAGGCTGTGCAACAAAGCAAGGCGATGCGCCAATCAGTCCCAGTTTTGCTACCTTGTGTGGGTAGCGCTTTGCCAGCGCGATGGCCAGCATACCTCCCAGTGACCAGCCACATACATAACTGCCTGTCGGGATTTGCTCTGACAGCTGCGTTACCACTGCATTCAGGCTATATGGCTGTGGATAATTCACAGCATTACCAAAGCCGGGCAGATCCGGAGTTGTTAGCATCACATTTGCGGCCAGTGCCTGACGAATGCCCTGCCAGACGCCCTGGTTTACACCCCAGCCATGCAATAAGACCAAAGCGGGTTTGTCAGATGTCATTCGCCCTGCCATAGTTATCAAAATGTAAATTTAATGAGTAATTAATTTGCTTACTGCGCTTATTCGACAGTTTGCCCGGTTGTGGCACGCCGTGCTGCCTGCCTGTTGTCTGTGGTGTAGTTTACCGGTGCAGCGCTTTGACCGCCAGCTCTGTGCCCACTGCCAGCAGGCGCTACCACAGCTGCCTTACCCGCGTTGTCATTACAACCTGTTGTGGTTGCCGCACGTCAGCCGAGGTCTGAGCAAAACCGGTTTTGATCAGTTACTCAGTGTGGGCTTTTATCAGCAACCATACCGCCACTGGCTACAGCGCTGGAAGTTTGCTGCCGATGCGGCTGCCGGCGACCTGTTACTGCAGCAATTTGACCTGATGTTACAGCAGTACCAACAAGACCGTCAGCCGCTACCGCAGGCGCTGCTGTACGCGCCGATGCACCCACGCCGCCAGCGCCTGCGTGGCTTTAACCAGGCCCAATTACTGGCTGAGGTGGCTGCCGCCAGGTTGAATATTCCCTTGCTGCATGCCTTTGGCCGTAATACCAGTGTGCCGGCTCAGGTGGGGTTAAACCGCAAGCAGCGCCAACGCAACCTGCGCCAGGCTTTTACGCTGCAAGCCGGTATCCTTTTACCTGCCCGTATAGCACTGGTGGATGATGTGGTCACCACCGGCGCTACCGCCAACGAGCTTTGCCGCTTACTGCGCCGTGCTGGCGTGCGCGAAATCAGCCTATGGACGGTAGCAGTAACCTTAAATCGTTAACCGGCATCAGCGCTAAAGCTATTGCCCAGATACAGCGCATTAACCAACAGCCGACTGGAGCCGTAAAAATAGCCACGAAACACCGGATTATCGGTCATGCCGATCACCCGCCCTTTCCCGGCATTGTGGGCCAACAGCACGGCGCTTTGTTTGATGCGCGGCAAATATTCTGCTGCTGTGTAACCCGCCAACTGCGGCTGCTCGCTGTACAGTGCCACATTAACAAAGGGCTTGTGGCTGGGTTGCAGCAAGCTGGTGCTGTTTTTAAACACCGGTAAACGGTTACTGGTTAAACCAAAGGTGAGCGGATGGCTGAGATCCAGCTCAGCCTGATAAATCGCACCCGCAATACGCTGCTTACCCGCTAACAGCTCTTTATCCTGATAGCGCAGGTTATCTGTCGGGATCAGGCTATCCATTTCATCACCCTGCCAAACGCCGGTTTTAAGCAAACCCACCCGCGCCAACCAGGCCGCACCGGCTTTATGGCCCCACAGCACACCACCTTGCTCCAACCACTGGCGCAGCTTAGTGACTTCGGTGTCCTGCCAGCTGCGATAGTTGCCATCTGGCAAAATAATATGGCTGTACCGGCTTAAATCCAATTGTGCTAAACGCTGCGGCTCGACCATGCTGGGCGAAATACCGGCCAGTCGCTCCAGGTTATACCAGGCCTCACCGGCTTCGGTGGAATTAATACCCGGCCCGGCCAGCACTAACACTTGCGGCAGTTGCACCGGGCTAAAGTTGTGGCTGCCCAAGTCACTGCCAGTGGGGGTTAAACCAGAGCGGATTGCCTGTAGCGACAACGTAAAGCGCTGCTGCACACGTTGCAGCCGGGCAAACCAGTCTTGTTGTTGTTGCAAGCCAGCGGCAACGACCATGCTGCCGGCCGGCAAGTTGATTTCGCCGTCGTCACTTAGCGCGCTAAAGTCTTTCATCGCCGCACGTACCACTAACTGCTCGGCCAGTAACGCTTGCAATAGCAGTGGTGCCTGCTGATCCTGCCAGTTAAAGGCATACGCATAAGCGCCTGCAGTTAGCTGCGGCGCTTTGGCCGGTGCCGCTGGCCAACTACTGCTTAGCAGGTTACTGGCCGGTTCACGGTTCAGTGCAGTGAAGGCAATGTTGTAGGCGTAGGGTAAGGTCCAGGCTGACACATCATAGAAGGTGTTGTCTTTAAAGGTTTTTTCCGTGCTGAACATGGCTTTAATCAGCCGATATTGCGGCTGTTGTAGCGGCACATAGTAACTGCTGCCGGCAGCATAGCTGTTGTCATCATCCTGCCAGTCGCGGCTTAGGGCATATACCTGCACATGGTGGCGCTGCAGCACGTCCAGCAACGCAGCCAGCCGGGTAGGGTCAGCAGTTTCCGTTAGCATATAGCCTTTCACTTTGCTGGCACGCGCTTGTTGCAAGGCCGATTTATAAAACGACTGCTGATAAGCTAATAGCTCAGTGCGCTTTGCCACAGCACCACGGATGGTTGATAACGACGCCGTCAGCTGATTCTGAATGGTGGCACTGAAGCTGAGCGGGCCATTAATGCTGTCCTGCACATGACCGCGGCTGCTGGCCTGTTCAAATAAAATACCGACACTGCCCTGAATATCCGGATAGGTTGAGCCTTTGCCAACATAAAAGTCGTCAAAACTCTCTTCGGTGTAATACAACTGGCTACGCTCATCGAATGCTGCGGCATGAAACTGTGCCAGCTCTGCTGTCAGCTCGAAGTTGCGCTTCGGTGTCAGCGGATAATTGCGGCTTGGAATACCGGGCTGAAAAAAGTAACTGCTGTTGGTGCCCATCTCATGGTAGTCACCCACTACATTTGGCAACCACTGCTGATACTGTGCAATACGGGCCCGGCTTTCCGGGTGCTGCAGTAACAGCCAATCGCGGTTTAAATCAAACCAGTAATGGTTTGGCCGACCATTGGGCCAGGGTTCGATGTGCTCGCGGTGCTGTGGATCGGCAACCGGCGCCGCGCCCTTGTGCATATTGGCCCACAGCGCAAAACGGTCATGACCGTCCGGGTTTAATACCGGCTGCAATAGGATAACGGCGCTTTCCAACCACTGTTGCACTTCGGCAGTTTCAGCGGCAGCTAAATACTGCGCCACCAACATAGCGGCATTGGCGCCACTGGGCTCATTACCATGCACGCTGTAGCCCAGCCAGATCACCACTGGCGCATCGTCCGGTAAACTTGCACCATCGCGCGCGGCGGCAACATGCTGCTGGCGGAGCTGCTCCAGCCGCTGCAGGTTGCGCTCAGATGACAACACCAGTTGCAGCAAGGGCCGTTGTTCATGGCTGTAGCCAATGATCTCAAGTTGCGCCCGCGTTGAGGCGGCGTCGAGCTGCTCGAAATAACGCTGGATCTGGTCATGACGGGCATGCCATTCACCTACGCTAAAGCCCAGCACTTGCTGCGGAGCGGGCAGGGTCGACTGGTTTGGGGCCGGGCTGTACACCGGCTTGGCAACGCTTACAAAGCTGAGGAGTAGCAGGCTTAATGCAGTGTAATATTTCATCAGTTTATGTCCTTTTAGCTGCGGCTACGTTAGCCAGAACAGCGGCAAAACTCAAGGGGGGCTGGCATCAGTGCAGCAGGAGGAGTATCATAGCCATTAACCTAGTAATTTAGTCAGGTACTATTATGATTACGATTTCAGAACAGGCGCAGCAGCACTTTGCCAAGTTGCTGGCCAAACAGCCAGAAGGCACCCATATTCGCGTTTTCGTAGTTAACCCGGGCACGGCACAAGCGGAATGTGGCGTATCTTACTGCCCACCGGACGCAGTAGAAGACAGCGACCTGATGCTCGACTTTACCGGTTTTAAGGCGGTAGTGGATAACGAAAGCCAGCCGTTTTTAGTCGATGCTGAGATTGACTTTGTCACCGATCAGATGGGTTCACAGCTGACGTTAAAAGCGCCGAATGCCAAGGTACGCAAGGTGAGTGACAATGCCCCCTTATTAGAGCGGGTGCAGTATGTGATTGACAGCGAAATTAACCCGCAGCTAGCCAATCACGGTGGCCGCGTTAGCGTAATGGAACTAACCAGTGACGGCGTAGCCGTGCTGCAATTTGGTGGTGGTTGTAATGGTTGCTCTCAGGTCGATTTAACCTTAAAAGAAGGTATCGAAAAAGAGCTGTTAAACCGCTTCAGCGGCGAGCTGTCTGGCGTGCGTGACATTACCGAGCACCAGCGCGGTGAGCACTCGTATTATTAAACAGATCACCAGACTGCCTTCCTGACGGCAGCTGCGTTTAACGCCCGCTTGTGGTATAAAACCAGCAGGTTTTTACTCCGGCGGGCGCACTATATGACATTCCTGCAAAAAAAATTTTTTGGCTTATTTCTGGCGTTCAGCTGGTTGCTTACGGCACCTACACAGGCAGCGGTGATGCTGATTTATCATCATGTGGCCAGTGATACACCAAGGGTCAGCAGTGTCACGGCAGACGAGCTGCGCGGCCATTTACAATATTTCAAAGACAACCAGTTCCAGGTGATTGGCCTGGATGTGTTAATTCAGCATTTGCAGCAAAACACGCCCATACCACAGAACGCTGTGGTCATCACCTTTGACGATAGCTACGAGAATAACTTCACCACCGCGCATCCGATCCTGCGTGAATTTGGTTACCCCTACACCATTTTTATCAGCCCAGGCAGTATTGATAAGGGTGATGGCCCTTTGCTGAACTGGCAGCAAGTAAAGCAAATGTCAGACGAGGGCGTACTGGTAGCTAACCACGCCATGTGGCATGAACATATGGCAAGGCCAGAACCAGGCGAAACAGAACAGCAATGGCTGGAACGCATGAAACAAAGCATACTGGCGGCCGAAGAGAAAATTGAACAGGTTACCGGACAACGCCATCAATGGCTGGCGTATCCTTATGGCGAATACAGTGCAGCGCTGGAGCAACTGGTCGGCGAGCTGGGCTTTATCGGCATTGGCCAGCATTCCGGTGCTGTTGGTGCCGACAGTGCGTTAACCCGCTTACCGCGCTTTCCGGCCGCCGGCCGCTATGCCGATCTAAAAGACTTAGCGCAGAAGCTACGTACGCTGGCGTTTAGCATCACTGATTACCATGGTGTAGACCCGCTGGTGAGCCAAAACCCTCCACCGCTGACCTTAACGCTGAAGATAGAGGATTTTAACCGCCAACAGCTGCAGTGCTTTGCCGGCAGCGAAGTGCTGAAGCCACACTGGCTGAATGACAACACCTTTAGTGTGCGCGCAAGTAAAGCGCTTAATAAAGGTCGCAGCCGCTACAACTGCACCGCGCCATCCCTGAGCAGCAAAGGCTATTTTTACTGGTATTCGCAGCCCTGGCTCAATTAAAGCCTTGCCAATACCAACGGGAAATCAGCTAACAGCTGCTCGGCGTCTACTACCGGCAGCTGGCCGACTTGCATCGGCGGTTTAAACATCGCCACCAGCTGGCCCTGTGGGTTAATCAGCACCACAGAAGCACTGTGATCAACCAGATAGTTCTCTTCGGTAGTGCTGCTTAACGCATACATCAAGCCCAACTGACGGACGAAAGGAAATAACTGATCATGGCCCGCTGTCATACCTAGCACATTGGCTTGCTCAAAATAACTGACGTAGTTATTTATCTGCTCTATGGTGTCACGGTTTGGATCAACCGAAATAAACCAAACCTTTAACGGCTCCTTTACCAGTGCAGCCAACTCAGGCTGCACGCCGGCCAGTTTAGCCAGGGTTAACGGGCAAATATCCGGGCAATAGGTATAGCCAACAAACGCCAGAGTCCATTGGCCATACAGCCGTTCACGGTTTACCGTATCACCATGCTGATCGGTCAGGCTAAAGTCGGCCAACGCTCTTGGCTGTGGGTATACCAGTGCCAGTTTTGGCTCGGCATGGGTAGTGGCCAACTGATACAGCACTACACCACTGACTAAAGCCGCTGCCGCCAACAACACATACAACAGTTTACGAAACATAAATGGGTGCCACCTTAATGTAGTGATCCACTAATAGCAGCAGGAATAATACCATCAGATGCACAATAGAAAACTTAAAGGTGGTCATAGCGCTACCGCTATCGGGGTTAAACTTCAGTTTCCAGGCATGCTGCATAAAGCGCAGGTTAAATAGCGCACTACCCAGCAAATAAATGGCCCCGCTCATGCCCACCAAATAAGGCAGCAAGCAGACGATAGACAGCAGCACCGTGTATAAACAAATCACGCTCTTAGTAAACTCAATGCCATGCGTTACTGGCAACATCGGCATATTGACGCGGGCATAATCATCGCGCCGGTGAATCGCCAACGCCCAAAAATGCGGCGGCGTCCAGGTAAAGATAATCATCACCAGCAGTAAAGCATGACTGTCGACACTGCCGGTAATCGACGCCCAGCCCAGCAGTGGCGGCATGGCACCGGCTAAGCCACCAATAACAATATTTTGTGGCGTCGCCCGCTTTAAAAACATGGTGTATACCACCGCATAACCAAACAAGCTGGCCAGCGTCAGCCAAGCGGTTAACGCATTTACCAAGCCATACAAAATGATAAAGCCGGTTATTGCCAGGGTAAAAGCAAAGCTGCTGGCCTGTTTGCTGCTTAGCCGGCCTTTCGCCACCGGGCGGCTATAGGTGCGGGCCATCTGTGCGTCAATGCGTTGGTCTACCACATGGTTAATCGCGGCGGCAGCGGCCGATAGCAGGCCTATACCCACAGTGGCCGCCAGTACAGTCAATAAGTCCGGCAGACCGGGGACGGCCAGCATCATGCCCACCCAGGCCGTTAGCACCAACAGCGCGACAACCTTGGGCTTGGTCAGCTCAAGATAATCTTTGGCATGGCCCATCGCACTCTGCCGTTTAATCGCAATACTCATACTGTCGCCCTCCTTTGCCTGCCATAACCCAGCTGCAGGTAAATCACCACCAGCAGCATCAGTAAATTTGCTGCAACAAAATTGTGTGCCACCGCATTCGCCAGCGGTAAATGCAATGCGACATTGGCCACGCCCAAGCTAAATTGCAACGCCAAAAGCGCAACCGCAGCCAGGGTTAACCGTTTCATTAGGCTGGTTTGCACCCTACGCCATAATTGCCAAAGGAACAACGCTAACACCGTAAGTGTGACCAGAGCACCAAAACGATGGAACACATGCACCGTTTGCCGTGCTTCGGCCGACATCACACCATATTCATAATCATCATGGCCTAAGTGCAAATCGAACGCTTCAGTTACATTTAAGCGTTGTTGCCAGCCTGCTTCACAAATGGGTAAATCGATACACGCCAGCGCCGCATAGTTGGCGGCTGTCCAGCCACCCAGTGCAATCTGGGCGACCAGTACCAGTATCGCCAACACGGCAAATGGCTTAAGTGCCGCCAGTTGAGGCTCCTGCACCTGATACTGCGGGTGCAATCGCAACCAATGCACCGCCAGCAAACACAGCAGGCTAAAACCGCCTAATAAATGCCCCATCACCACCAGTGGTAGTAAATTTAAGGTTACCGTCCACATGCCCAGTGCTGCCTGAAATACCACCAGTGCCAACAGCACTGACGGCAACACCTTGGGGCTGGCGCGGTTAAACATGGCGACAAAAAAGATGGCCGCTATCAACAGGCCTAAACTGCCGGCGAAGTAGCGGTGGATCATTTCATTCCAGGCTTTGTGCGGCTCTAGTGGTCGTTCCGGAAAAGCCTGCAGCGCCGCTTCTACATGATGCGGTTTATGTGGCACCTTTAAAAAGCCATAGCAACCGGGCCAGTCGGGGCAGCCCAAACCCGCATCAGTCAAACGGGTATAGGCACCCAATAAAATCACGCCCATAGTCAGGAAAATGGCGATAGTCGCCAGCCATTGTTGTTTTTTCATACGCTGGTCCGATCGTAGTTAACTAACTTAAGTAAATCCTGCCGGATGGCTTTCGCCGTTGGCGCCATCTGCTCGGCTGATGCCGGTAGCGGGTAACGCAGCAGCACAAGCCCTTGCTGGTCAATCAGTAAGATCTGGTTTTGCAGCTGCGCTGGCAACGGCAATAACGCTTCGGCTTTGCTGATGGCATAATAAGCTTCCGGCACAGTCGCATCGCCCAGCAGCAGTGGCTGCACATGCTGTTGTTTGCGCCCAAGGCCCAGATACAGCTGTTGCAAGGTATGCAAGCCCTGCTGACATTGATTATCACAACTTACCGCGGGTGCCACTGCCAAACGCCAGTGCGCTTTATCCGTAGTTGGAGCCAGCAAAAACACTTCCTGTTGTTGCCACTGACCATGACTGGAGGCTCCAGCATCAAACCAGCCCTGTTTCAGCACCAGCCAGGCTGCCAGCAATGGCAGGGCACAGCAGCCGATAAATAACGCCATAAACTTATATTTATTCACCTTGCACTCTCCCCTGATGCGCGGCGGCCAGTGCCACGCCAATGACAGCCACGGCCAGCAAAAACCACTGCAGCGCGTAACCACGGTGCTTTTCTGGCGGTAGCACCACCGGCTGATAATGGCTGATAAATTCACTGCTTTGCTGTTGATACAGCAACACCGGCAACAGGTTTAGGCCACTAATGCGTGCCAGCTCGTCATAGTCAATCTGCTGAATGCGCATTGGCCAGCTGCCGGTCTCTTCGGCATTCTGGCCCAGTAACATCAGCCCCGAGACTTCGGTACGTAGTAAACCGTCTAAACGAATGCGCTCGGGTACTTCGATAAGCGGCAGCTGACTGCGGTCACGCCCGCCGGCCACCCAACCTAAATTCACCAGTAACAACGGCTTTAACTCTCCGGCTTGCACCGGCACGATGACATCGTAGCCCACCTGTCCTTCAACAATCTGGTTATCCAGCAGCCAAATGTAAGGGGCAAGCCAGCGTGCTTCGCCGGCAAGCGGAGCACCATCAATATCTGTCGATTCCAGCGTAACAAGTTGCCCAGGCGTTAAGGCACCCGCTGAATGTAATGCAGCAAGACGTTGCAGTTGTTCCGTTTTTTCACTGGCACGGCTCAGTTGCCACCACGACAAGTTGATTAAAATGGCAAAAGCAGTCAGAGTGAGGCACAGCCAAAGCGGATTAACGGCAAAATACTGTTTTGCCAATTTAATGCGCATAACTCAGTCCCCGGAGGCGGTTTGCTATGTTGGTAAAGCTCGTTGTCATCGCGCTACTACTTTTTATTATTTTTAATCTGGTGCGGGCGGCCTTGGTGATGTTGCGCCAGCCACAACCAGAAGTTCGCATGTCGCGTTTTCTTGGTCGTCGGGTGCTGTTTTCAGCCCTGGTACTGCTACTGATCTTTTTAGCGCAGCTGCTGGGGCTGATTGATACCAACCCCAGGCCTTACTAACGCTAAATTACATATACAAACACATACAAACACAGCCAGACGACATCAACAAAGTGCCAGTACCAGGCTGCTGCCTGAAAAGCAAAATGCTTCTCGGGTGTAAAGTGGCCTTTTAATACCCTTAAGAACACAAACAGCAGGATGATGGCGCCCAGTGTCACGTGCATGCCGTGAAAACCGGTTAGCAGGAAGAAGGTATTGCCATAAAAACCCGATGCCAGCGTTAGGCCGAGATCGCGATAGGCGTGAATATACTCATACACCTGTAAACCAAGGAAAGTCGCTCCCAGCAACAGGGTAACCAGTAACATCAGCTTTAACTGGCCGCGCTTATTTTGCTCTAAGCCGGTATGGGCAAAGTGTAAAGTCACAGATGACAGCACCAGAATCGCAGTATTAATTAGTGGCAAACCGGTAGCCGGCATAGCCTGGGTTTCAATACCACCCGGGGTTTTCAGCAAGGGCCACATGGCCTCAAAGCTCGGCCAGAGGATTTCAAAGGTCATTGCGTTGTTACTGCCGCCACTTAACCAGTCGAGCGCAATCACCCGGCCGTAAAACAAGGCACCAAAAAACGCCATAAAAAACATGACTTCTGACACAATAAACCAACTCATGCCCTGTCGAAACGAGCGGTCCATTTGTGCGCTATATAAGCCACTCATCGACTCGTCAATCACGTTTTTAAACCAGCCGAACAGCATAAAAATCAGCACCACAAAACCGGCGGCAAGCATATAACCACCAAAACCGGGCTGTTGTTTGGTGACTTCATTTACAAAGGTGCCAGCACCAAAGGCAATCAGAAACAGCGCAACGGCGCCGACGATTGGCCAGGGGCTCTGGGCGGGAACATAGTATTTTTCGTATGTCTTAGTCATGTTATTCCCCAGGTTGGGTTGATGCAGCGCTGCTGTCCTGCCAGGCGCTGGTTACATCATACAAAGTGTAAGACAGCGTAATGGTAGTGAACTGGCTAGGTAACGCCGGATCGACATAAAACTGTAATGGCATCAGCATGTCTTTGCCACCAGCTAACTGCTGCTGGGTAAAGCAAAAACACTCTATTTTGTGAAAGTACAACGCGGCCTGCCCTGGTGATACCGATGGCACCGCCTGCCCCACAATCATGCGGCCGGTCGGGTTTTCTGCCAGGTAATTCATAATATGAATTTCACCAGGGTGCACTGTCATCCGGCTGACCTCGGGTTTAAACACCCAGGGCATTTGCTTATTGGGCCGGGCGACAAATTCAATCACCACCTGCCGGCTGGTATCTATCATGGCTGCCTCAGCGGAGGCGGCCGTGGCAGCGGTTTTGCCGTTTAAGCCGGTCAGATCACAGAACACGTCGTACAGTGGCACCAGCGCAAAACCAAACCCAAACATGGCCAGCGCTGTGACGGCTAATTTGACGGTTAAAGGCTTGTGTCGCAGTGCCATAGCCGGCTCCTACTTAATTTCCGGTGGTGTATCAAAGGTGTGGTACGGCGCCGGTGAAGGCACTTGCCACTCTAAACCTTCAGCCCCTTCCCATACTTGCGCCGTCGCTTTCTCACCGCCGCGGGCACACTTGACGAGTACCCAAACGAAAATCAACTGTGAAGCACCAAACAGGAAGCCACCAATGCTGATAAAGGCATTAAAATCGGCAAACTGCAGCGCGTAATCCGGAATACGTCTTGGCATGCCGGCCAAACCGACAAAGTGCATTGGGAAGAACAGCAGGTTTACCGAGATCAGCGAGCACCAAAAATGCCACTGGCCCAGTTTTTCGTCATACATATGGCCGGTCCATTTTGGTAACCAGTAGTAGGCCGCAGCGATAATAGAGAACACTGCGCCGGTCACCAGCACGTAATGGAAGTGCGCCACCACAAAGTAGGTATCGTGGTACTGGAAGTCTGCCGGAGTAATGGCCAGCATCAGGCCGGAGAAGCCACCGATGGTAAACAGCACAATAAAGGCCAGCGCAAACATCATCGGCACTTCAAAGGTCATGGCACCGCGCCACATAGTGGCCACCCAGTTAAAGACCTTCACCCCGGTCGGCACAGCGATTAGCATAGTGCAGTACATAAAGAACAGGGCACCCGCTACCGGCATACCTGTGGTAAACATATGGTGCGCCCAAACCAGGAACGACAAGATTGCGATACTGGCAGTGGCATAAACCATTGACGCATAACCAAACAAGGGTTTACGGGCAAACGTCGGCACTATGGCAGAGATAATGCCAAAGGCCGGCAGGATCATGATGTACACCTCGGGGTGGCCGAAAAACCAGAAAATATGCTGGAACAGCACAGGGTCACCACCACCGGCCGCATCAAAAAAACTGGTGCCAAAGTATTTATCGGTCAGCACCATGGTCACCACACCCGCCAACACCGGCATCACCATGATCAGCAGAAAAGCAGTAATTAGCCAGGTCCAGACAAACAATGGCATTTTCATCCAGGTCATGCCGGGAGCACGTAAGTTGAAGATTGTCACAATCACATTGATTGCACCCATAATCGACGATATCCCCATAATGTGCACCGAGAACACAAATAGTGCTGTGCTATCGCCACTGTAGGTGGTAGAGAGTGGTGCATAGAAGGTCCAGCCAAAGTTTGGCCCACCGCCAGGCATAAAAAGAGACATCAGCAGAATGAGAAACGCAAACGGCAGGATCCAGAAGCTCCAGTTGTTCATGCGCGGCAGGGCCATATCAGGCGCGCCTATCATCATGGGGATCATCCAGTTAGCCAGGCCGGTAAAGGCGGGCATTACTGCTCCAAACACCATGATAAGGCCATGTACTGTGGTCATCTGGTTAAAAAAGTTGGGTTCAACAAACTGCATGCCCGGCTGAAACAGTTCAGCACGGATCACCATCGCCATGGCGCCGCCGATAAAAAACATAATCAGCGCGAACACCAGATACATGGTGCCGATATCTTTATGGTTTGTGGTGTAAAGCCAGCGTTTTATGCCGCTGGGTTTGTGGTCATGATGCTCGTGATCATGTTCATGATCTGTCACTACTGCACTCATCCGTTATTCCCCTTTACCTTGTAGCACGGCATGCACATCAGCCGCCTGCACCAGCTCGCCGGTATTGTTACCCCAGGCATTACGCTCATAGGTAATCACCGCAGCAATTTCTTTTAGGCTCAGCTGCTTGGCATAAGCCTGCATGGCAGTACCGGCTTTGCCGTTCAAGACGATGTTTATATGGCCAGGTATATCATTCAGCGCCATACTACTGCCTTTAAGCGCCGGGAATATGCCGGCCAGGCCCTCGCCGTTGGGCTGATGGCAAGCCGCACAGTAAGCAATGTAGGTGCGCTCACCCACGCTCATCAGCTCGTCCATGCTCATATTCATTGCCAATAGTTCCTGCTCTTCCGCTTTGGCTTTGGCAATACGCTCAGCTTCGCCGTTTAACCATTGCTCGTAATCAGCCGGGCTTTTCGCAATCACTACTACTGGCATAAAGGCGTGGTCTTTACCGCAAAGCTCCGCACACTGGCCACGGTAAATACCCGGCTCTTCTACCCGGGTCCAGGCTTCGTTGATAAAGCCGGGGTTGGCGTCTTTTTTCACAGCAAAGGCCGGTACCCACCAGGAGTGGATAACGTCATCAGATGTCATTAAAAAGCGCACTTTTTTACCGGTAGGGATCACTAAAGGCCGGTCTACCTCAAGCAGGTAGTTTTCGCCTTTGGCGAACCTGTTATTGATTTGCTCTTTGGGTGTCGCCAGCAACGAGTAGAACTCGACATCGGTATTTAAATACTTGTAATGCCATTTCCACTGCGAGCCAGTCACCAGCACAGTGACATCAGCCTCTGTGGTGTCTTCCATTGCAATCAGGGTTTTGGTAGCCGGAATGGCCATAATGATTAAGATAACTACCGGTATCGCCGTCCAGAGTATTTCTACTTTGGTGCTTTCATGGAACTGAGCCGGCTGCACGCCACGTGCTTTTCGGTGCCGTAGAATGGACCAGAACATGGCCCCGAACACCACTGCACCTATCGCGCAACAAATCCAGAATATCGTCATATGCAGGCCGTACACCTGCTGGCTGATTTCCGTTACACCTTTGGTCATATTCAAAGGCATATCTGTTGCATTAGCGGTTGCAGCTAAAAGCAAGGCTGGCAGCGACCAACGAAGACAACGCGTTTTCGTCACTGGACTTCTCCTCTGTCATTTTGCAAAGCAAACTGCAGAAACTAAGTACACAGTACTACACGGTTCTTACACACCCACACCGAACCCATGCCTGAAGTTTCATCAGTTTATTATTGTTATTGTATATATCGGCTTCGGGGCTAGCGCTGAAACCGGATCTGACCCTGTTGTTATTTTTTAATCAGATTCGGGTTAAGAATTATCCAAATAATGGCGGCTGTAAACCCCTAAATAACAAAAGCGCCGGCAAACCCATGTGGTCATACCAGCGCTTTGAGTGAAATAACTTACTGAGCTTAGTACAAATTATAACCAACTGCCGTTACGGATAACGCCCACAGCCAAGCCCTCGATAGCAAAGTGCTGCGCACGCAGGTCTACTTTTATCACGTCAAACTCTTTATTTTCTGGCTGCAGCAGCACGGTTGAGCCATCACGCTGAAACCGCTTTACCGTGACATCTTCATCTACCCGCGCCACAATCACCTGACCGGGTTGCGCCTGATTGGTTTTGTGCACCGCCAGCAAGTCACCGTCTAAAATACCAATATCCTGCATGCTCATGCCCTGCACCCGCAACAAAAAATCTGCGTGCGGCTTAAACAAATTGGCATCAACCTGGTAATAATCCTGCACATGCTCGGTTGCTAATATTGGCTGCCCTGCTGCCACCTTGCCGATTAACGGTAAACCTAACTGCTCTGGCTCGTCGTTATCTACTAACCGAATGCCTCTGGAGGTACCCGGCATCATTTCAATCACACCTTTTTTCGCCAGCGCTTTTAAGTGCTCTTCTGCCGCGTTCGCCGACTTAAAGCCAAGCTGCTGGGCTATTTCAGCCCGTGTTGGCGGCATTCCGGTGTCTTGTTGATAATCTTTAATCAGTTGCAGGATCTCGGCCTGCCGCGGTGTTAGTGGTCTCATAATGCTGGTTACCTGTACAGTGAATACTGTGAGTATATACAGGCGTGTAACAAATGCAAGCTTCTGTCAGCGAGTACAATTTTCCAGGCCGCACCATCGTGCTATGCTATACCACTTTGTTTGTTGAGGAAGAAAAGGTCATGTTTCGGCCGGTAAAGTTGTTTGCAGCCTTATTAAAATGGCCATTGTGGCCGCTGCTGAAGTACAAGATAGTGCCGGAGCAACCGGTAACTGAGCTGGCATTAGAGCAAGCTAAACCTTTGTTTTATGTATGCACTACAGAATCAGCCGCCGATCTCGCCGCGGTGCGGCGTATTTGCGATAAGCTCGGTTTGCCTGACCCTGCTGATAACGTCATGCTGGACGGTAAAGCCCATCCGCGTACCTTATTTCTTGAAAAGCCACACAGCCTGCTGCTTCCACGCGGTAAAACTACGGCCTTAGTGCAGGGACAGGCCTTGTTACAAGCCCACCTGGCTAACCCACAGCTGGACGCCCAGCTTATGCCGGTAGCCTTGTTATGGGGCCGGGCGCCGGGTAAAGAAAACAGTATTAAATGGTTATTAGGCGAAGCCCATGCGCCTAATTGGCTGGCAAAATTGCTGATCGTGCTGATCTCTGGCCGCCATACGCTAGTGCGGTTTAGCCGGCCGGTCTCGTTAAAACAGATGGCAGCGCAGTTTGGTGCGGGCGAAAGCACTGCGCATAAGCTGCTACGCATGTCGCGCTTTCATTTTTACCGGCAGCGCCTGGCTGCCACCGGGCCCAAGCTGGTCAACCGTGCTCAATTGTTTAATGCATTGTTAGGTGCACCGGCGCTGAAAAAAGCCATTGAAGATGAAGCTAAAACCAAGCGAATTTCAGTAAAGGCCGCCCGGCAAGAGGCACGTAAGTTGCTGCTGGAAATTGCTGCTGACTATCGCGCGTCTACGTTACGGGTTGGCGACAGAGTACTGCGCTGGTTATGGAACAAGCTGTATAAAGGTATCAAAGTTAACAACGCCGACATGCTGCGCGATCTGGCACAAAAAGGCCATGAGATAGTGTATGTGCCCTGTCATCGCAGCCATATGGATTATCTGCTGTTAAGTTATGTTATTTACCAACAGGGCCTGGCACCACCACATATTGCGGCAGGCATTAACCTGAACTTTTGGCCGGCCGGGCCGATTTTCCGCCGCGGCGGTGCCTTTTTTATTCGCCGCAGTTTCAGTGGCAATAAACTGTACTCAGCCGTATTTCGCGAGTACCTGTGCCAGCTTTTTAGTAAAGGCTACTCGGTAAAATATTACACAGAAGGCGGTCGAAGCCGCACCGGCCGCTTACTGCAGCCGAAAACCGGCATGCTGGCGATGACTCTGCAGTCTATGCTGCGTGGCATAGAGCGCCCGGTCACGCTGGTGCCGGTATATCTGGGCTATGAGCATGTAATGGAAGTAAACACTTACCTGCGTGAATTAAAAGGCTCTGGCAAACAGAAAGAATCGGCGCTGGGTGTGTTAAAAGCGATTCGTAATCTGCGCGATTACGGCTATGGTTTTGTCAATTTTGGCGAACCAATAACCCTGAACAGCTATTTAACCCAGCAGGTACCGGATTGGAAGCAAGGCATCGATCCGCTGGAAGTACAAAAACCGCAATGGCTAAACCCGGTGGTAGCGCAACTGGCCGACAATTTAATGCAGCGCATTAATCAGGCGGCCGCGCTTAACAGTATTAACTTACTGGCGCTGTGTTTGCTGGCCACCGAGCGCCATACTATGGCCCGCAGTGAGCTGACGGAACTGTTAAACTTTTACCTCAGCTTACAGCGTGCCGTACCGTATCATCAACAGGTGACACTGCCACAGGAAAGCGCTGCGCAACTGATAGACCACGCCATCAGCCTGCAAAAAGTGCAGCAGCACAGCGACAGTTTTGGTGAGCTACTAAGCTTGACGGCAGAAAATGCCATTCTGATGAGTTACTACCGCAACAACGTACTGCACTTATTTATGCTGCCGGCCATTATTGCCAGTGCAGTGCTGCACCAGCGCCGTATCAACCTGGAACAGCTAACCGCTATAGTGCAGCAGTTGTATCCGCTACTGCGTCACGAGCTGTTTTTAGATATCAGTTCGCCAGATACCTACAGCAAAGCCGTATTACAACACCTGGTAGAATCGGGTCTGGTGCTGCAGGAAGGCGATAATTACAGTGCACCACCGCAGCATCAGAGTGGCTTTGCCATGTTAAGTATGCTGGCGCACAACGCCGAGCATACTTTGCAGCGCTATGCCATGGTATTACAGCTGATCCAGCGTGAAGCATTAAATCGCGCCGAGCTGGAAAAGCACTGCCACGAGCTGGCGCAGCGTTTGTTAAACCTGCATGGTATTACCGCACCTGAGTATTATGACAAACAATTGTTTGCCACCTTACTGGTAGCGCTAAAAGACAGTGGTTACAGTCTGCTGGATGAACAAAGTCGGGTTTGCGCCACCGAGCGCCTGCATCAGCTCAGTGAGACCGTCGCCGGCTTATTACGCAGTGAAGTGCTGCAAAGTATTCATAGCATTATGCCTACCAGCAGCCGCTAACGGCTGCTGGGGTAAGCGCGAATAACCCCTTCCTGAATCGTCGACGCCACCAACTTACCCGCGCGGTTATAAAACTGACCGCGCACTAAACCGCGGCCACCGGATGCGCTGGGACTGTCAACCGCATATAACAACCAGTCATCAAAGCGAAAATCCTGGTGAAACCACATCGCATGATCAATAGTCGCCACTTGCATGTTTGGCGCCATAAAAGACTTGCCATGCGGCTGTAAGGCCGTGGGCAAAAAGTTAAAATCTGATGCATAAGCCAGCAAATACTTGTGGACGCGTAAATCATTCGGCATAGCACCGTTAGCCTTAAACCACACGTAGCGTTTGGCGCTACTTATCTGCGGCTTAAACGGGTTTTGAAAATCGACCGGGCGCATTTCAATCGGTTTTTCACAAATAAACTTGCTACGCAGGCTTTCCGGGATCAGTTGGGCATGCTGCTGGTAAAACTCTAAATCAGACACCAGCTGCTCCGGCGCCGGCACCTCTGGCATCTGGTCCTGATGTTCAAAGCCGGTTTCTTCTGCCTGAAACGACGCCGTCATATAGAAAATGGGCTTACCAAACTGAATAGCACTCACACGGCGGGTACTGAAGCTTTTGCCGTCACGGATATTTTCGACTTCATACACTATGGGGCGCGACGCATCGCCGGGGCGCAAAAAATACGAGTGAAACGAGTGCACCTTGCGATCTTCAGCAATGGTCTCTTTTGCTGCCGACAAGGCCTGACCCATTACCTGGCCACCGAACACTGCCTTAAAGCCCAAATCCTGACTCTGACCACGATACAAGCCCTGCTCAATAGTTTCCAGTTTCAGCAGTGACAACAGATTGCTCAATACACTCGTCATTAAAACCTCTACTTACAGCATCCCATACTAAGATGCTGTAAGTGTACTACAGCAATAAAACAGGTTTGCATTTTTTACATCTGTCTTGGCGATGGCGTCCTCAATTGAGCTCGCTGCATCAGATCACGCGTAATTTCCCCTTCTGCCGCTAAACCATCAACATCACGACAAACAACAGCCGTCAAATGGGTACCAAGCTTTTTCTCTCGATGACATACAACTCTGACCGTATCTTCAGACGGTTCAGCGACTGTCTGTAATACTAAATTTTTGGTTGGTGCGGTAGAACACGCTTGAAGTAATACCGCCGCCAAGATTACACTAAATTTGTAAAACATTAGAACCTCCGTATAAACAATAACATTATTGTTCCTATAAATGTATTCTGTTAAAGCGGAATTAACAATAGTGGTTGCAAAATAAGCTATATGAACTGGCTATTCAAAACTGAACCTGAAGAATGCAGCATTGATGATTTTGCCCGCGCCCCAAACAAAGCTATTGCTTGGGAAGGGGTACGCAATTATCAGGCACGCAATATGTTGCGTGATCAGGTAAAACAAGATGATTTGGTCTTTATTTATCACTCTAGCTGCAAACTGATCGGAGTAGCGGGTATTGCTAAAGTGGTGCGGAGTGCTTATCCGGATCCGAGCCAGTTTGATAACGCAAGTGTTTATTTTGACGAAAAATCTTCGCCGGATTCACCACGCTGGGTGGCGGTGGACCTGGTGTTTATGGAAAAACTACCGGCTATTATCACGCTGGACAAAATGAAAAGCTCGGCTAAGCTCTATGGGTTGCCTCTGGTGCAAAAGGGCAGCAGATTGTCTGTTATGCCGGTGACTGAACTGCAGTGGCAAACCATTTTGCAGTTGGGTTAACAGCAATAACAGATGTGTTGCAAAACCGATATCCCTGATAGTTGGAGCCTGTTATGTCTACTGAAAGGCGCCAGATGGACAAGGATATACATTTTTTCTGGGACGATCTGAGTCTGGCACAGAAGTTTTCCGTCGCGGAGTTACAACGCTTCGGCTACGATTTACTGTTTGTTCGTCATCTTGCCAATGGCAGTTTGGCGGTGCTGTCGGCAGGGTCTAAAATGGCCGCCATTGATATTGACGGCCAGATTGATACCGAGCCCCACGTCGTATTACGTCATTAAAGGTCGTGCTAACCACGATATGCTGGCCTAGAGGTTGCTGACTTTCGCTGCAGCCTCTTCGCCAGCGAGCCCCGCCACCACACTACAAAGCTGGATGTAAGCCATAATCGTATTACTTTGCCACAGCGTAGTCAGCCGGCTGTGTTTTTTCATCATTTGCTCAAGCACCAGACTGTCCAGCCCGGGATGATGCCGCAACTGCTGTTTAAACACTTGCTGCGGCAGTAACGCCTTTTGGCAGCACTCTTTTATCACGACCGGTAAACTTAAACATAACACCCGCGCCAGCTGCATTTCACGGTTGCTCAGTAGCGGCTGCGTCGGCTGTAGCGCTAATTGCTGCTCCAACAGGGTCTTCTGTTGTTCTGCCAGTTGATACGCCGCCTGCTGCAGCCGGATTGATTCCTGCTCGCGCTGCGCTAACTGTTTTTGTAAGGTTTTATTGGTTTTACCCAGTTGCTCAGTTTGCCACAAGACGTACAACAACACCGGGGCCAGTACCCCGAGTACCACCAGCCACATCATAATGCACTAGATCCCCAACATAGGTCGCCAAGTATCACTGCTGCGGCAAAGCCGCTGTGATCAAGAGTATTTTTATTGCTGGCTATTATCCGGGGCTAGCTTCGCGCTGGCAATATAGTTACGCACTAATTGTTCCAGAATTGGCAGCGGCAAACTGCCGTTACTTAACAGCTGATCATGAAACTCACGCACATTAAAGCGTTCGCCCAGCGCTTGCTCTGCGTCAGCACGCAGCCGCTTAATGGTAATTTCACCCAGCTTGTATGACAGCGCCTGGGCCGGCCAGCTGATATAACGGTCAATCTCTGTGGTCACATTGTGCATCGATAAGGCGGTATTGGCGGCCATAAAGTCAATCGCCTGCTGCCGGCTCCAGCCCATACTGTGCATACCGGTGTCGACCACTAAACGGGCGGCACGCCACATTTCATAGGTTAAACGGCCAAAGTTACTGTAAGGATCCTGATAAAAGCCCATCTCCAAGCCCAAATACTCGGCATACAGACCCCAGCCTTCACCAAAGGCTGAGGTGTAAAAGCTGCGCCGGTAATCGGGTAAACTGGCTTGCTCACTGGCCAGGGCAATTTGTAAGTGATGGCCCGGCACCGCCTCATGCAAGGTCAGCGCTTCCATTTCATACAGCGGACGGCGGTTTAAGGCATAGGTATTGACCCAGTAAAAGCCCGCCTGGTCATCACGCGAGGCGCCGGAGTAGCGACCTGTGGTGTATTTAGGCGCAATCTCAGCCGGTACCGGCACCACACCATAGGGCGTACGGGGCAGGGTTTTAAATAACTTGGGCAACTGGGCATCGGCTTTTTTCGATAAGAAAGCCGCATAACGCATCAGCTCGTCTGGCGTTTTCGGGTAAAACTGCGGATCCGTACGCAAAAACTGTACAAAGTCGGCAAAACTGCCCTTAAAACCAAGCTCATCAATTACTTGCTGCATTTCGCCACGAATGCGTTTTACTTCATCCAAGCCAATCTGATGCACCTGTGCCGGTGTAAGCGATAAAGTAGTGTAATGCTCCAGCCTGTTTTGATAATACTCAGCACCATTTGGCAGCGCTGAAGCGGCAATACTGTCGCGGGCTGCCGGTAGATACTCATCCAGCATAAACTGATAAAACGCCTGATAGGCCGGATTTACTGATAAACGGATTTGCTGTTTAGCTTCATCGACCAGCTGTTGCCAATCAGCATCGCTGACAAAAGCCGGCTGCTTCGCAAAGGGCTGAAAAAACACGCTGTCGGCAGGCTCTGCCACCACGTAAGAGATAATACTGTTCTCAAAACCGGTCAGTACTGCTTTGGGTTGTGTCATGCCGCTGGCGATACCCTGACGCATCCAGTTTGTTTGTTGGCTCATGTAACGGGGTATCGCTGATAATTGGCGCAAATAGTTCTGATAATCACTGATAGTGCGAAAGGCACTGCGCTGAGGCAAAAAGCCCAGGTTGGTATGAAAACCCGACTCTGCTGTTAACGGCATCAGATGCGCGCCAAAACGGTATTCATCAATATCGTCGGCCAAACGATAAACCAAAATTGCATGGTTAATGCGGTTTTGCTCTGACAGGCTGTCGACATTAACTTGCTGCAACTTGGCTTGCCAGGCTAACCGCTGCTGCTGCCGCTGCGCCAGTGCCTGCGGCGACATATCAGTTAACTGGCCGGGTTCGTTTTGGCGTAAACGCTGCTCACCCTGCCATATTTGCTCTGCCAGGGCGGTAAAGCGCTGATCGGCACGTTGCGGGCTACCGGCACAGGCGGTGAGTAATAACGTCAGTAACAGCAACACGTTAGAATAAGGTCGGCTAGACATAAAACGAGATCCTTTTGGGGAGTAATGCATCGATTGTAACCACTTTACCCGCCAAAAACAGGCCGTTAAACGGCTGACAAACGTCATTAGTCGGATTCGCGGCTTCACTGCGGCCGTTGCAGCGCTGCTTTTAACAGCAAACTGACGCTATTTTCCGCGTATGCGTCGCAAACGCTGTACGGCAGTTGCCAGTATTTAATATTCGCGTAGTATGGCTGTGGCACGAAGTACGTTATCATCCGGCTGCGTCAGGCAGTGGGTTAAGCAAGCGGAGTTTTACGTGGTCTTATGAAGTATCAGGATTCACTACAGCAAGCCAGTGAGAAGGCCTCTCAGGTTAAGGTATTTTTACAACGCGTCAGGCTTGCGGCTCATCCGGTCAACTATGCAGTTTGTTACGAATATATCAGCGGCCATAATGCCGAACTGTGCCACATTATTGAGCAAAAACTGGCGGCACAAGCGCCGCTGGATGATTTTGTCATGGCGGATTTATATAGCCGCTTTTTAACTGAGCATAACCCGCAGCAAGAGCAGTTATTGCAAGACGCCACAGGCATCGCCAGCCGTGTCGCTGCCTATACCGATGTTGCTGCCGAACAACTGGAACAGTACCTGCAACAACTGGATGGTAGTGTGTTGCAGCTGCAGCAACATAACGTAGCCGACCCTATCCTCAGCGATATTGCGCAGCAGTTACAGCAAAGCAGTATGCAGTTTCAGCGCAGCCAACAACAGATCCAGCAACAACTGCTGACAGCCAACCAGCAAAGCCAGCAACTGCGTCAGGAAATAGAGCAACTCAAACAGCAGCGTTTATTGGATCCGCTCACCGGTTTATATAACCGTCTGGCGATGCAAAATCAGTTAGATATCTGGTTTAGCGAGCAACCTGAACGTCGTATAGCGGCTATTGCGGTAGATTTGGATCACTTTCAACGCTTCAACGAAGAATATGGTAGTGCGGTCGGCGATGTGATTCTGTCAAAAGTGGCGCGTAAAATCAGCAGTTATGTCCAAAGTAGCGGTTTGCCTGTGCGCTCGGGCGGTGAAGAGTTTTTAATTCTGCTGCCAGACGTTGATTTACGCAGTGCCAGTGAAATCGCAGAGCAGGTGCGCCGTGGCGTGGAAAAGCTGCGGTTTGTCTCCTCCCGCAACAAAAAAACCTTACCAAAAATTACCATCTCGCTGGGTGTGTCGGTGTTTCAACCCAGCGAAAACTGGTATCAGTTTTTAGGCCGTACCGCAGCCGTGCTGTCACTTGCCAAACAACGTGGCCGCAACCAGGTGGCCAGCGAGGCCATGCTGGCAAGTTAACCCAACAACAACGGTGTGCAGAAAAGCCAACAGAGAAGTTGGCCTGTGCGCTGTTATCTTTTACACTAGTCGCATTTAACTGCCTACAGGCCCGCAGCATGACTGATAAGCAAAACACCACGCATTTTGGCTACAAAACCGTTGCCGCCGAGCAGAAAGTCTCACTGGTGGCCAATGTATTTCACTCTGTCGCCGCCAAGTACGATGTGATGAACGACTTAATGTCTCTTGGCATTCACCGTTTGTGGAAACGCTTCACCATTGACTGCAGTGGTGTGCGCCCCGGCCAGCAGGTGTTAGATTTAGCCGGCGGTACCGGTGATATTACCGCGTTGTTCTCCAAGCGGGTGGGGCCAACAGGTAAGGTGGTGCTGGCGGATATTAACGCTTCTATGCTGAATGTCGGCCGCGACAAACTGCGCGATTTGGGCCTGGTAAACAATATTGAATATGTACAGGCCAATGCCGAGGCGCTGCCCTTTGCCGACAATAGCTTTGATATTATCAGTATTGGTTTTGGCCTGCGTAACGTAACGGATAAAGACGCTGCGCTGCGCTCAATGTTTCGCGTGCTGAAACCCGGCGGCCGCTTGCTGGTGCTGGAGTTTTCTAAACCCGAACAAGAGTGGCTCAGCAAGGTGTACGATCTGTACTCATTTAAATTGCTGCCGGCGATGGGCCAGTTGGTCGCCAATGACAAAGAGAGCTATCAGTATCTGGCGGAGTCTATTCGCATGCATCCGGATCAGGAAACCTTAAAAACCATGATGCAGGACGCCGGTTTTGCCGAGGTGAGCTATCACAACCTCACCGGCGGCATCGTCGCCTTACACCGCGGGTACAAATTCTGATGTTACCGCTGTTGCCCCAGTTTATCTGTGCTGTGGCAGAAACAGCTATGGCAAAATTGATCGCGATGGACCCTGATGCCAAATCGCGTTTAGCCAGGCTGGCCGGCAAACAACTGTCGTTTCGTTTAAAAGAGTGGCCAACCACTGTGGTACTGAGCGCCACGCACGAGACTATTTTGTTTAACCAACACGACAACAGTGTTGATTGCGCTATTGTTACCGATATGGCCAGCTTACGGTTGCTGCGCGACCCCAGCCAGCTCACACGACTGATTAAAGCCGATGCACTGCAGATCGATGGTGATATTCAGGTGGCGCAGCAATACAGTCATTTTTTTCAGCAGCTAAATCCGGACTGGCAACAACGTTTATCACTGTACGTTGGCGACGGTGCCGCACATAAAATCAGCCAGAGCCTGCTGCAGTGGCAGCATTACTTAAGCCAAAAAAGCCAGGCACTGGCCCAAATGGGTGGCGAACTGTTACAGGACGAGCTAAGCGTAAGCCCGGATAAAGCCGAGCTGGCACAATTTAGCCGTGCCGTCAGCGATCTGGCCGCACGAACCGATGTTTTGCAACAACAACTTGCCGCTTGCAGGGAGTCCTAGTGCGTATCAGTCGTTTTTATCAGATCCAGAAAACCTTACTGCAATTTGGTTTGGATGAGCTGATCCCCGCGCAGTGGCAGCCCTGGTACGCCAGACTGGTAAGGCGCAGTTTGTTTTGGTTGCGTAACCAACACCCACAGCAGCCGGTGGGCGTGCGTCTGCGCCTGGCACTGCAAAGCCTGGGCCCGGTGTGGGTAAAATTTGGCCAGATGCTATCGACCCGGCGCGACTTGTTTCCGCCGCATCTGGCCGATGAATTAGCTAAGCTGCAAGACAAAGTGCCGCCCTTTGATGGTGCCAGAGCGCAGCAGTTAATTGAACAAGCGCTGGAGCTCAACGACATCGCTGAGCTGTTCAGCGAGTTTAACCAAACCCCGCTGGCGTCTGCCTCTATTGCCCAGGTACATACCGCGCGTTTACAGCAAGACGATGGTACGCTGGCCGATGTGGTTATCAAAGTGATCCGCCCCGATATTAAACAGCAAATTCTGGCCGACCTGGCGTTAATGGACACGCTGGCCGAGGCCGCCGCGCGCTTTTTACCCGACGGCAAGCGCTTAAGGCCACGCGAAGTGGTATCGGAGTACCGTAAAACGATTCTTGATGAGCTCGATTTACAACGCGAAGCGGCAAATGCCATTCAGTTAAGGCGCAACTTCGATGGCTCAGACTCTCTGTATATTCCCTTTGTT
Organism: Chromatiaceae bacterium; assembly: GCA_033838465.1. Lineage (GTDB taxonomy): Bacteria > Pseudomonadota > Gammaproteobacteria > Enterobacterales > Alteromonadaceae > Alishewanella. Next base: position 74,178 of record JAJLKZ010000005.1, on the reverse strand, counting down.
TACAGTGATTACAGCCGCACCAATGTCATGGTGATGGAGCGCATCTATGGCATACCAGTGTCAGACATTGCCGCACTGGAAGCGCAACACACCGACATGGAACTGCTGGCCAAACGCGGTGTAGAAGTATTTTTTACCCAGGTTTTCCGTGACAGTTTTTTCCATGCTGACATGCACCCAGGCAATATTTTTGTCTCGCGTGAGCACCCTGATAATCCAAAGTATATCGGCATAGACTGCGGCATTGTCGGCACCTTAAATGCCGAAGACAAGCGCTACCTGGCAGAAAACTTTGTTGCCTTTTTTAACCGCGATTATAAAAAAGTCGCGCAGCTGCATGTCGACTCGGGTTGGGTGCCAGCCCATACCAAGGTAGAAGAGTTTGAAAGCGCTATTCGCACAGTGTGCGAGCCGATTTTCCAAAAGCCGCTGGCTGAAATTTCGTTTGGTCACGTATTGCTGAACCTGTTTAACACCGCCCGTCGCTTTGATATGCAGGTACAGCCACAACTGGTGCTGCTGCAAAAAACCTTGTTGTATATAGAAGGCCTGGGCCGTCAGTTGTATCCACAGCTGGATTTATGGAAAACCGCTAAACCGTTTTTAGAAAATTGGGTAAAACAACAGGTTGGCTTGCCGGCGGTGTGGCGTCAGGTAAAAGAGAATCTGCCATTTTGGGCAGAAAAGTTGCCACAAATGCCAAACTTGCTGCACCAGTACCTGGAGCAGGGACCAAAACAGCAGCGCCAGTTACTTAGCCAGTTACAACAGCTGGCCCAGCAGCAACAACACGCAAAAGCGCAAATTGTTGCAGCAACCTTTGCTGCAGCCAGCCTGATCAGTGCTAGTATAGTGTTCAGTTTTGGCAGCCCCTGGCCTGCGGTGGCGCTGCTGGGCATTAGCATTGTATTTGCCGTTAAAGCCTTATTGCGATAATGCGTTTGTCATAATAGCGACATATGCTAGCGTTGCCGTCACGGCAGTTAATCAGAGGATAGAGAAAATTATGTTTGGCAATATCAGTATTTGGCAATTACTTATTGTACTGGCGATCATTGTACTGCTGTTTGGCACTAAAAAATTACGTGGCATTGGCTCTGATCTCGGCTCGGCGGTAAAAGGTTTTCGCAATTCTATAAAAGACGCACCGGAAGACGACAGCACCGAACCATCGCAGCAGCCACAACAACCGCCGCAACAGCTGAATGAAAAAGCGAAAACAGACAGCGCTGCACCGGGCAGTAACAGCCAACAAGAACAGAACGTTAAAGAAAAAGTATAAATGGGCTTCTGGGAGCTGGTAGTCATCGCCGTAGTGGCACTGTTGGTGCTGGGGCCAGAGCGCTTACCCGGTGCTATTCGCTCGGTGCACAAAACCGTGCGCAGCATCAAGCAATTTGGCCAGCAAATGCAGGCTGAACTGAACCACGATTTGCGCACGCATGAATTGCATCAGAAACTGAAAGACGCCGAAGCGAAAGGCCTGTTAAACCTGACCGAGCAGGAAAAAGCCGCATTGGCCGAGTTGAAACAAGCTGCTGCAGACGTCACTCCGTCACTGGCCGCGCCTGTATCCACGCCAGCAAAAGAGCAAAATAATGAGCCAGAACGTAAATCCTGATAGCTTATTGGGCCACTTAGTTGAACTGCGCAGCCGTTTGTTACGCTGTGTAGTGGCCGTAATTCTGGTGTTTGCCGCGCTGGCTGCCTTTGCGCAGGATATCTACCATCTGCTGGCACAACCGCTGCTTGCCGTGCTGCCGGAAAACAGCAGTATGATCGCCACCGATGTGGCCGCGCCGTTTTTTGCCCCGTTTAAACTCACCTTTATTGTCGCTATTTGTCTGGCCGTGCCTTATTTACTGCTGCAGATCTGGCAGTTTATTGCACCGGCACTGTATAACCGGGAAAAACGCTTGATGGCACCGCTAGTGATCAGCAGCACCTTACTGTTTTACAGCGGCATTGCCTTTGCATATTTTGTTGTGTTTCCGATCATTTTCGGCTTTTTCACCAGTGTGGCACCACAGGGCGTTACCGTCGCGACTGATATCAGCAGTTACCTGGATTTTGTGCTTAAGCTATTTTTTGCTTTCGGCCTGTCATTTGAAATTCCGGTGGCCATTTTATTGATGATTTGGACCGGTGTAACCACTCGGGAAGCGCTGGCTGAAAAGCGGCCTTATATCATTGTTGGTGCCTTTGTTTTGGGTATGCTGTTCACCCCGCCGGATGTCATCTCACAAACGCTGCTGGCGGTGCCCATGTGGTTACTATTTGAGCTGGGCTTATCCTTAAGCCGGTTTTATCAGCCCAAAAATAGTGATACTGCTGAACATCAATCAGAACAACAAGAATAGGAATACAGCGATGAAATATGTCTTTGTAATATGCAGCGCTTTACTCAGTGTCAGTGCAATAGCAGATAGTAATATCCCCGTTAATCAGGCGGTAGAACTATGCCGGGCCGAGCAAAATGCTCTGCGCCGCTTAACCTGTTATGATGCCATTGAACCAACATCAACTAACTCTTCGGACACTAAAACCGGAGCTCTACAGGCAAACGCTCAAACACAGCAGGACGAAGCAAAAACGGCAGAGAACAACGATACCCGTTTTGGTCTGGAACACAAAGCACAGGCGGATGCCGATGAGACATTGCGGGTTACTGTAAAAAGCATTAGCTACACACCTCACAATAAACTGATTATAGAGTTCGAGAATGGCCAGCGTTGGCGCCAAATAGGTACCGAATATTATTCGGTCGCTGTCGGACAGCAGCATACGATTAAGCGTGGTGTACTTAATTCTTTTTTCCTCGCCAATGATAATAATAACCGTACCATTCGCATAAAACGCGAGCAATAAGATGCCGCTGTGGTGTGATATCGGCGTTAATTTGTTTAGCAGTCAATTTGACGCCGATTGTGAGCAAGTATTGCAACGCGCCCGCACTGCCGGGGTGACACAACTTGTGCTAATCGGCAGTGATATTGCCGAAAGCCAGCAAAACATTGTCTTTTGCCGACAGCACAACGGCTTTTTTAGCACGGCCGGTGTGCATCCGCATCAGGCGGCACAAGTCAGTGATGCCTGGCTAAGCGACCTGAAACAATTACTGACACACTCAGAAGTTGTAGCGTTAGGTGAGTGTGGTCTGGATTTTAACCGCGACTTTTCGCCAAGACCGCTGCAGCAAAAGGTGTTTGCCGAACAGTTGCAGCTGGCCAAACTTAGCGTTAAGCCAGTATACCTGCACGAGCGCGATGCCTTTGCTACCCAGCTGGCCATGTTAACTGAGCAGCAAATACAGCATGGCGTGGCGCACTGCTTTACTGGCGATATCTTACAGGTAAAAGCCTATTTGGATCTGGGCCTGCACATTGGCATTACCGGCTGGCTCTGTGATGAGCGCCGCGGTGATACGCTGCGCCAGGCGCTGCAGTATATTCCGCTGGACAGATTACTGCTGGAAACTGATGCACCTTATTTACTGCCACGCGATTTACATCCAAAACCGGCAAGCCGGCGCAACGAGCCAGCCTTTCTGCCGCATATTGCCAGCGTGGTGGCCAGCTTACGTCAGCTCAGCATCGAAGCGCTGGCAACGCAAGTGTTAGCTAACAGCCAACGGCTGTTCGGCCTGCCAGCACTGCGTGGTGATATTTAATATGGCTGCTGTTTTGGTCTACTTTCTGGCCGGACTGTTGCTTGGTGCCCTGTTGGTGGGGCTGACGGCTGTGCTGATACTGCGCCGCTGGCGCCAAACAGCAGGTGATCTGGAGAGCCAGTTGCGCAGCCATAGCTTTGAGCTGCAAATTGCTTTAGATGAGCTCACCGAGGCAAATCGCCAACTGGAAATTCAAACCCAGATTGATGCCTTATCTGGCGTATATAACCGCGCTTATTTCGACCGTCAGTTAACTGCAGAGCTCAAACGCAGCCGCCGCGAACAGCGTTCTTTGGCGTTGGTGCTGCTGGACATTGATCATTTTAAACAGATTAACGACAACCACGGCCATTTGGTGGGTGATCAGGCTATCAAGCAAGTGGCACAGCTTATCCGTCAGCACGTGAAACGCCCAGCCGACAAGGTATTTCGCTACGGGGGTGAAGAGTTTGCGCTTGTGCTGCCCAACACCAGCCTGGAGGGTGCAGTGCAGCTGGCTGAATGTATACGCCAACAGTTAACTGCCACCAGCATTAACACCGCAGCCGCTACCTTAACACTCAGTTTAAGCGCCGGCTGTTATGCCGCCATACCAGCAAAAGACAGTGACAACGACGAATTTATTGCCTTTGCCGATAAAACCTTATACCGCGCCAAGGCCGCCGGGCGGGATCAGGTACAGAGTTATCCGACCCCAGTGGTAGTCGCAGCAGTAACAGGAGAAATACATGAACACTAACCGCTATTTTCCCGCCAGCCGCCTGCGCCGTATGCGGGAGCATGATTTTAGCCGCCGCCTGATGGCCGAACATCAGCTGACGGTAAACGACTTAATTTACCCGATGTTTATCATCGAGGGGGAGAATAAGCGTGAAGCGATAGCATCTATGCCTGGCATAGAGCGCTTAAGTCTGGACTTACTGCTTGAGGAAGCCAAACAGCTGGTTGAGCTGGGTATTCCGGCTATTGCACTATTCCCCGTCACCGCAAGCGAGAAAAAATCTTTACAGGCTGAAGAGGCCTGGAACCCGGATGGCCTGGCGCAGCGCGCGGTGCGCCTGTTAAAACAGCAGGTGCCAGACCTTGGCATTATTACTGATGTCGCGCTGGATCCCTTCACCACCCATGGCCAGGACGGCATTATTGATGATAACGGCTACGTATTGAACGACATCACCACTGAAGCATTAATTAAACAGGCCTTGTCTCATGCCGAGGCGGGTGCCGATGTGGTGGCACCGTCAGATATGATGGACGGCCGCGTTGGCGCTATCCGTGAAGCGCTGGAAGCAGCCGGTTTTGTTAACACCCGCATTATGGCGTACTCAGCCAAATATGCTTCCAGTTACTATGGACCATTCCGCGATGCGGTAGGCTCGGCCGGTAATTTAAAAGGCGGCAATAAAAAAACCTACCAGATGGACCCGGCTAACAGCAATGAAGCACTGCACGAGGTAGCTATGGATTTAGAAGAAGGCGCCGATATGGTAATGGTTAAGCCCGGCATGCCGTATTTAGACATAGTGCGGCGGGTAAAGGATGAGTTTGGTGTACCGACCTTTGCCTATCAGGTAAGCGGCGAATACGCCATGCATATGGCGGCGATTCAAAACGGCTGGTTAGCGGAAAAACCGGTGATTATGGAGTCGTTACTGGCGTTTAAACGCGCCGGTGCTGATGGCATTCTGACGTACTTTGCCAAGAAAGTGGCGATGTGGTTACAACAAGATCAATAAGCCGTCCAAGAAGAGAAGCGGTTTATCCTAAAGCAACCGTTGAACGCATGGATGCGTGAGTCGAGCCCCCAGGGAAGGGTTTACGGCGCGTTGCTGTGGATAAACCGCTTCTTTTAAACGTCAGTTCACTTGATTAACAGCTCCCAGCCGGCTTGCTGCTGATACTGTACTTCCTGCTCCAGCTCGGCCCGCATCAGCGGGTGCTGCTCTAGCCAGCCGGCCGGCATCGTCAGCACTAACTGCTCGCCTTTGCTGCTAATAGTGACTTGCGGCAGCACCTCGTGGCGGCGGCGCATCGATAAGATCACCGCCAGGCGCAAAATGCGGGTCAACCGCACGGTAAGCAGCACTGACGTCATGGTTTGGCGGGCGATAATCTCGCGGCTGATATCAGCGCGATGGTTATGCACCAGCGCCATCACCAGTTGCTGCTGGGCGCGGGTAAAACCGGGTAAATCCGAGTGGTTAATAATGTAGGCACCATGATGATGGTGGTTTTTGTACTCAATCAGCAAGCCAAGCTCATGCAGCAGGGCGCTGCACTTAAGCATGCTGTGGCCTTCAAATTTATTTAAATCCCAGCGGCTTTGCAGCTGATTCGCCAGCTCTGCAGCCATTTCCGCCACCCGCTCGGCGTGGCGCTGGTCAATAAAATAGCGCACCATCAGGCTATTTACCGTGCGGCTGCGCACATCGGTATGCTGCAACTGTGGCAACATGCTGTATAACACCCCTTCACGCAGGGCGCCGCCAGATAACGTCATACCCGTAATATTTAGGCAGCGAAACAGCGCAATGAGAATGGCCAGCCCGGACGGGAATACCTGCTTGCGCTCTTGCGCAAGGCCAGTAATGCTCAGCTGCTCCATACGGCCGCAGGCCAACGCCTGCTGCATAATATCTTCCAGCCGGCTTAGGGTGATGACTTCATCTTTACCCTGCGCCACTAAAATTTCCTGCATCGCCTGCACAGTGCCCGAGGCACCTACCGCCATCTGCCAGCCAGTGTGCTGGTATTCACTGGCAACAGATAACACTTCCTGCTCCGCCGCTGCTATGGCGCGATTAAAGTTATCTTCGCTTAACTCATCGTCAGCAAAATAACGTTCAAGGTAGGTGACACAGCCCATATTCAGGCTGGATAACAACAGCGGATTAAAGCCCGCACCTATCACGACCTCGGTACTAGCACCGCCGATATCGATCACCAGCCGGTTTGTGTCACTATTCGACGTGTGCGCAACGCCCAGGTAAATGATCCGCGCTTCGTCTTCACCACTGATTACCGTGACTTGCTGGCCTAAAATGGCTTCGGCTTCTTTAAGGAAGGTTTTAACGTTTTTTGCCAGCCGCAGGGTGGCGGTGCCGACAATACGAATATTTTGCGGTGGAATATCCTGCAAACGCTCAGCAAACAAGGCCAGGCACTCCCAACCGCGTTTCATCGCTTTGCGGCTTAACACCAGGTTTTCGTTCAGCCCGGCGGCTAAACGCACTTTGCGTTTTACCCGACCGATGACCTGCACCGAGCCACCAACCACTTTTACCATCAACATATGGAAGCTGTTGGAGCCAAGATCAATCACCGCATAGATATCCTGATGCGGTGATTGGTCGGCGGTTAGCGCCGGATTAACGAGTGCGGTTGCGAGGAGCTCTTGCGCCATGACTACTGCGCCCACCTGCGGCTGAACGGTTGCCGGTTCTGGCCTGACCGGCCCGGCGGCGAACCCGCGGCTTCGGCGCTTTAAGATCGTCCAGCAGGGCGCTGGCGTCATATTGCGTGACCGGGATCGGGTGACGGATATAATCTTCAATTGCGGTTAAATTGAGTGCGTAACGCTCGCAAGCAAAACTAATGGCTTTACCACTTTCACCGGCACGGCCAGTACGGCCGATACGGTGCACGTAGTCTTCACAGTCATCCGGCAGGTCAAAGTTAAACACATGGCTCACTTTAGGAATATGCAAACCACGGGCGGCGACATCTGTTGCCACCAGAATATCCAGTTTTCCGCTGGTGAAATCTTCTAAAATGCGCAGACGCTTTTTCTGAATCACATCACCGGTCAGCAAACCAACGCGGTGGCCGTCCGCTTCCAGCCAGGCATGCACTTCTTCACACCAATGCTTGGTGTTAGCAAAGACGATGGCTTTATCTGGCCACTCTTCTTCCATTAGTGTTAACAGCAGCGGAATTTTATGCTCGTCTGAGGGGTAAAACAGCTCTTCGCTGATACGACTGCCGGTCATCTCTTCCGGTGCGATATGGATATGCACCGGCTGGTTCATTTTCTCAAACGCCAACTCTTGTACTTTATAAGACAAGGTGGCAGAAAACAGTAAGCTTAAACGCTCGGTAGCCGGTGGCATACGGTTAAACATAAAACGGATGTCTTTGATAAAGCCCAGATCGAACATCCGATCAGCTTCATCCAGCACCACTACCTGAATTTGCGATAAGTCGTACAGGCCTTGCTTTAAATAATCTATTAAGCGACCGGTAGTACCAATTAAAATATCAACGCCTTTTTCTAACAGCTGGCGTTGCGTATCATAGCCTTCGCCCCCATAGATCAGGCCAAGGCGCAGACCGGCTTTTTCGGCCAACATTTTTGCATCCTGATGGATCTGTACTGCCAACTCACGCGTAGGAGCCATAATGATGGCGCGCGGCTGGCCAGAACCTTTAGGTTCATGCGTGAGCAGATGATGAAAAGTGGCCGTTAAAAATGCCAGTGTTTTACCTGTGCCCGTTTGGGCTTGGCCGGCAATATCTTTACCGGCTAATGCCAGCGGTAAACATTGGGCTTGAATAGGCGTACAATAGCCGAAACCTTGCGCATTTAACGCGTCAAGAACCTGTGGCGCCAATGCGAAATCGGCGAATTTATGTGAAGTTAAGTGTGTTTTATTCATACGGCGCTAAGCATAACCGTTACGCTTGCAATAAGGAACAGCCACGTTTAAATTGATAACACTTTTTTGCAGCAGCCCTGCATAGCACTAGCGGAGACATAAATGAGCGAACATATTTTACAGGTTTCAGATGACAGTTTTGAAGCCGATGTACTTAAAGCCGATGCCCCGGTTTTAGTCGATTTCTGGGCAGAGTGGTGTGGTCCTTGTAAAATGATCGCTCCTATTTTGGATGACGTAGCAAAAGACTACGCAGGTAAAGTGACAGTGGCCAAAGTGAACATTGATCACAACCCAAACACGCCGCCTAAATTTGGTATTCGCGGCATCCCAACCTTGTTGTTATTTAAGAACGGCCAGGTAGCTGCAACTAAGGTAGGCGCACTGTCAAAAACTCAGTTAAAAGAGTTTCTCGATAGCAACATCTGAGCAATGTGAAAAAAGGCGTATTTTTATACGCCTTTTTCTCTCTCAGCGCTGGACGCACCTGTCCGCTGCTGCTATTGTGTAGCCAATAAAACGTTCTAAACCACGCTTGTCTGTCGAAAAACCACTTCCAAACCTTATTTTATCGAACTGATAAGCATTACCCTGTTTTTATTTCAACAAGAAACCCATCAATATGCATTTAACAGAACTAAAACTGAAGCCGATTAGCGAGCTGGTTGAATTGGCTGAGTCTATGGGCCTGGAAAATATGGCCCGCCTGCGCAAACAGGACATTATTTTCGCCATTTTAAAATCCCACGCCAAAAACGGTGAAGAGATCTACGGCGATGGCGTACTGGAAATTTTGCAGGATGGTTTTGGTTTTCTGCGCTCTGGCGACAGCTCTTATTTGGCCGGCCCGGATGATATTTATGTCTCGCCAAGCCAAATTCGCCGCTTTAACCTGCGTACCGGCGACAGCATCTCAGGCCTCATCCGGCCGCCAAAAGAAGGCGAGCGCTATTTTGCCCTGTTAAAAGTAAACGAAGTTAACTTTGGCCGGCCAGAGCAAGCCCGCAACAAGATCCTGTTTGAAAACTTGACGCCACTGCATGCCAATTCACGCCTGCGGATGGAACGCGGTAACGGCAGCCGTGAAGACATTACCGCCCGGGTGCTGGATTTAGCCTCACCTATCGGTAAAGGCCAGCGCGGTCTTATCGTTGCACCGCCCAAAGCCGGTAAAACCATCTTGCTGCAAAATATTGCTCAATCTATCGCAGCCAACCACCCGGACTGTGTGTTAATGGTATTGCTGATTGACGAGCGTCCGGAAGAAGTAACCGAGATGCAGCGCCTGGTAAAAGGTGAAGTAATCGCCTCAACCTTCGACGAGCCAGCCAGCCGTCACGTGCAGGTTGCTGAAATGGTCATCGAAAAAGCCAAGCGTCTGGTTGAGCACAAAAAAGATGTGATTATTTTGCTGGACTCTATTACCCGTTTAGCCCGCGCCTATAACACTGTTATTCCAAGCTCTGGCAAGGTATTAACCGGTGGTGTAGACGCCAACGCCTTACACAAACCGAAGCGTTTCTTCGGTGCGGCCCGTAACGTGGAAGAAGGCGGCAGCCTAACCATTATCGCCACTGCGCTGGTTGATACCGGCTCTAAGATGGACGAAGTGATTTACGAAGAGTTTAAAGGTACCGGTAACATGGAACTGCACCTGTCGCGTAAAATTGCTGAGCGTCGCGTGTTCCCGGCCATCGACTTTAATCGCTCAGGCACCCGCCGCGAAGAGTTACTGGCCTCACCGGAAGAGCTGCAAAAAATGTGGATCCTGCGCAAAATTCTCAACCCGATGGACGAGACTGAGTGTATGGAGTTCCTGATTGACCGTCTGTTAATGACCAAAACTAACGACGAGTTCTTTGAAGCCATGAAGCGGCAGAAAAACTAAGCTCAAACCAGCGAAACCAGAAAACCGGCCCCAGTGCCGGCTTTTTGCATCTTATTGCTGCAAATCCTGATATGACTGTTTAATCGCCAGCACGTCATTCTGGATCTTCTGCCATGCAGCATCATCCAGCCAACGTCGCATAGCCAATACATATTCTGGTTGTAACCACAATTGCTGGAGCGCAGCATCAATTGCTGCGATGATTTGCTCGCCGTCACCGCCCTGTGAGCAGGTAATATAAGAGACACTGGCATCCGTTGTTCCCGCGATGACCAACTGATACAGTTTAACCGGCTTTTCAAGCAATTCGTTGTAGTAGCGCATCCGCTCCGGATATTCCAATACATAATCAACCCGACCATTGCGTAACAATGCGGCGGCATTCAGCTCACTGGTAAAAGCATGGCGACTCAGATTAGTCGCGTTATGCTGCAATGCCTGCTCTACCACAGGTGAATAATATCGACTGGGCTGAAAAGCGCCTCGTAAGGTGTTGTCCAAAGCCAGTTGTACAATATCAACTGCATCATTTTCTACAGCGGGGTGCTCAAACAAATCTTGCCTGACAAAGCCGATACTGATCGCCGGACCCACAGCCATAGGTGTGGAGTAAAGACGGCTTTGCTGCCGCTCTTCTGAGTACAAGGTGCCAACAGCGCAAACACCCGGCGTTTGTTGCAGAAATAACTGCTCCAACCTGGCCAGGCTAACTAAACGGGTATGGTGAGAAAACTGTGGCAAGGCCGCCACAACCTGCTGGCGTAATAAGTCAAAAGTACCTTGGTTTTTGAAAGGGCCACTGACAATTTGATGCGGTGGCCAGTCGGTTTGCAACCAGGTAATTTGCGGTGCTGCAGCAAGATTTGCGGCAAACAATAATATTAATAAGCGAAACAGCATCAGTCAGCCCCTGGGTTGCGTGACACAACTTTAGTCAACCGCAGGGCTGCCCGTCAATTAACCAATAGTATGATGCACCAAAGGAAACGCTGCAGTCGCGTTATCACTTATGCCTAACGCCTGCAGATATTCCGCCGCTGCAACTTTTGCCGCATCTGCACTGGCGGCATGCACTTTAGCCAATACATCGCCTTGCTGTACCTGTTGGCCAGAAGGCACAATCTGGCTAAAACCCACCGCCGGGTCAATTTGCTGGCTGGGGTGCGAACGACCGCCGCCTAAACGTACCACCGCCATGCCTAAGCCTACGGTATCAGTGTAATTCAGCACGCCGGTCTGAGGGGCAATAATATCCTGCACTACGGGCGCTGCCGCCAGATAATGCTGTGGCTTTTCCAGCAAATCGGCCGGGCCGCCCAGCGCTGATACCATTTTGGCAAAGATTTCTGCCGCCTTGCCGGAGCTTAAGCTATGTTCAAGCGCCGCAATCGCACTGGCCTTATCTTTAAACAAACCGCCCAGCATTAGCATATTGGCGCCCAGCTCCAGTGTAACCTGGTGTAACCTGGGTTCCCGGTATTTACCGGTTAAATAATCCAGTGTCTCCATGACTTCCAGTGCATTACCAGCCGTGTTGCCTAAAATCTGGTTCATGTCGGTTAGCAGGGCACGGGTATTCACACCGGCACCATTGGCCACATTGACAATACTGTTGGCCAGCGCTGAGGCATCGTCTACAGTGCGCATAATAGCGCCGTTGCCGATTTTGACGTCCATCACCAGCGCATCTAAGCCTTCAGACAGCTTTTTCGACAAAATGGAGGCGGTAATGAGCGGAATAGACTCGACCGTTGCGGTCACATCGCGAATAGCATATAGCCGCCTGTCAGCCGGCGCCAGCTCACTGCTCTGACCAACAATTACACAGCCCAGTTGTGGCAACAGTTTACGGATGGTGTCCAGTGACTGAGTACAGCTATAGCCGGGAATGGTTTCCAGTTTATCCACGGTGCCACCGGTATGGCCCAAGCCGCGGCCGGCAATGCTGGGCATATAAGCGCCGCAGGCAGCGACCATCGGTGCCAGCATTAAGGTGACTTTGTCACCCACACCGCCGGTGCTGTGTTTATCTACCACAGGGCCATTTAATTTGCCCTGCCAGTTCAGTACCGTGCCGCTGTCACGCATCGCCAGTGTCAGCGAGACAATTTCATCGACACTCATGCCGTTTAAATAAATCGCCATTGCCAGCGCTGCGACCTGGCCTTCACTAAAGCTGTCATCGGTCAGGCCACGGACAAACTGCTGAATTTCGGCCTGATTGAGCGCTTTACCATTGCGTTTGGTTTTAATAATTTCCTGCGGGATCATCAATTAAGCTCCAACTTTAGTGCTGTTGGCCAAATAAGTAGGAGTAAACGCCGCTGGCAATAACTCGCCCAGCGTCCACTGTTGCTGTTGTTGCAAGTGGTTGCAGCTGGCTACCGGCGCGTCAGGCGTAAAGAATTCCGCGATCACCTGGCGGCAGATGCCACAAGGCGGGGTTAGCATAGCTTGCGGCGTGTATACCAATAGCGCCGTGAATTTGCGCTCACCGGCCACCACGGCAGCCGCTATCGCATTGCGCTCGGCACATACTGTGCCACCATAAGAGGCGTTTTCGACGTTACAGCCGGTGTAAATCTTGCCACTGGCAGCCAGCACAGCGACACCTACCGGAAATTGACTATAAGGCGCATAAGCCTGCGCCGCGGCCTGCTCTGCCGCGCTTTGTAGCGCAGCCCAGTTAATTTCGCTCACTGGTTAAACTCATGTTATTAATGGGCATACAGTGTTACTGCGAAAAGCGGCAACGTCAAGCCTGCTGCGGCTGACGCCGTGGCCAATACGGCTTATACTTGCGCCGGGTTTATTTTAGGAAGACACTTTGCAAACAATTAACTATCTGGCGGGGTATCCGGCCAGCATCCAGCAACAGGCAGCTGAATTAGCCAACAGTGGTAAGCTGGCGCAGTATCTACACAGTAAATACCCACAAACGCATCAAATTCAAAGTGATAAGGCGCTGTATAGCTACGTTAATGAGTTGAAAAGCGACTTTATGCGCAATAGCCCGCCACTGAGCCAGGTGCGCTATGACAATAAACTGAACATCATTAAACAAGCACTGGGCATGCACACCTTTGCCTCGCGTGTGCATGGCAGCAAACTCAAAACCCATAACAGCATTAGTATAGCGGCGTTGTTTAAACAAGCACCAGCCGAGTTTTTACGCATGATAGTGGTGCATGAACTGGCGCACTTTAAACAGAAAGAGCATAACAAAGCGTTTTATCAACTATGCCAGCATATGGAGCCGTACTACCACCAGCTGGAGCTGGATACGCGGCTTTGGTTGCTGTGGCGGGATCTGAGTAAAGCAGAGATATCGACCTGATACAGTTCGCTCACATCAACACGCCATAAATCATCCCTGAGGCTCGATTCCGGCCATCCATGGCCTCCAACGGTTGATTTAGAGCAAACTGTATCATGCTAGTTGCTACAGCAAAGAAAACTCATCCGCATCCAAATGTGCCGGAAACTGCTGCCGGTACTGTCGAAGCGCGGTTAAATCCAGCGTTCCCGTTAATATGCCAGCCTCGTCAGGCGCTAAATCTACCTGCGGCTGACCAAGATAATCGACAATTAAACTATCGCCGCGATAGGCAATAGCATTACCATCGGTGCCGACCCGGTTGCAACCAAGCACATAAGCCTGATTTTCTATCGCCCGCGCCAGCAGCAAAGTACGCCAGGCGTGGCTGCGCGGCGCCGGCCAGTTGGCAACATAGAGCGCGATATCATAGTCATTGCGGTTGCGGCTAAATACAGGGAAGCGCAGGTCGTAACATACTTGCAGCAGAATACGCCAGCCACGATACGCCACCACGACACGCTCTGTCCCGGCCTGATAAGCCTGGTGCTCGCCGGCCATACGAAACAAATGCTTTTTGTCGTAGTAGCTGACATCACCTTCTGGCGTGACAAAATAACAGCGGTTAACACAGCCGCTATCAAGCCGCGTCGCTACTGAACCGACGATCGCAGCGCCAAGTTGTTTCGCCTGGCGCAGCAGCCAGGCTAAGGTTTCACCTTCAGGCTCTGCAATTTCACTGCTTAGCATAGAAAAGCCTGTGCTAAACATCTCTGGCAACACAACTACATCGGCTTGTACATCTTTTAACTGTGCCGCCAGTTGCTGCCGGTTGGCTGTAGCATCCTGCCATACCAGTTCGGTTTGCAGCAGCGCTACCTTAAGTTCAGTTAAAGCTGAGAGTTCAGTTAAAACTGACAGTTCAGTTAAAGCTGACATAGCACCTCCGCCGCAGCTTGCAACGTACTGTGTTGTTTGGCAAAGCAAAAACGGATAACGCGGTTATCCGGCGGCGTTTGGTAAAACACCGACAACGGAATCGCGGCTACTTTATGTTCAATGGTTAGCCAGCGACAAAACGCCACATCATCCAAGTCACTGATGGCGCTGTAATCGGCTAGCTGAAAATAGGTACCCTGACAAGCGAGCAACGTAAAACGACTATTGGCCAGTAAAGCCCCGAAGCTATCACGCTTTTGCTGATAAAACGCCGCCAAGCCCTGCACCTGCTCGCGGTGATCAGTCAACATATCGGCAATGGCATATTGCGCCGGGGTAAAACTGGAGAAGGTGACATACTGATGGATTTTACGAAATTCGCTGCTCAGCAGCGCCGGTGCCACACAATAGCCCAGCTTCCAGCCGGTAACATGAAAGGTTTTGCCAAAGGATGACACAATAAAGCTGCGTGCTGCCAAATCAGCAAAGCTATTGGCACTAAGCTGTGGCGCCGCGTCAAACACCATGTGCTCGTACACTTCATCACTGATGCAATACAAGCCGTGTTTCACCACCAGTTGTTGCAACGCCAGCCAGTCTTGCCGGCTAAACACCATGCCACTGGGGTTATGCGGGCTGTTAACAATAATCAGCTTGGTGCGCGCGGTGATCGCCTGCGCCACCTGCTGCCAATTAACCCGGTAATCCGGTGCCTGTAATGCGATATGCACCGCTTTGGCACCGTTCAACGCTATTGCCGGCGCGTAACTGTCATAGGCCGGATCAAAGATAATCACTTCATCACCTGCCCCGGCTACGGCACTAATTGCCACCATCAAAGCTTCGGTAGCACCACTGGTTACCGTCACTTCCTGTTCAGGGCAGACAGTCCGGCCGTAGCACTGCTGTACTAAGGCGGCGATTTGCTCGCGCAGCACGGCAATGCCCGGCATCGGGGCATATTGGTTAAAACCCTGACTGGCATAGTGCGCTAATTTGCTTACCAGCACCTCGCTGGCGGCAAAATCCGGAAAACCCTGAGATAAATTAATCGCTTGCTGCTGGACAGCCAGCTGCGACATCTGGCTGAAGATGGTGGTACCTACCGCTGGCAGTTTGCTTGTGAATGACATAAGGCAAGAAAAAGTTGCGAAAACCGGCTTGAATGCTATCATTTAGCCCGTTTTATGTATAGACATCTAAACGTTTGAACGTGTAGCAACCAGGTTTAGCTTATTATGAATAATACTGCCCAGCTGCATCAGCTTAATCCCAACGCTATTGCCTTGTGCGCGCTTGGCCGCTGGATCGCCAGCCGGCATTGGGTCCCCGCTACCGGCGGTAATTTTTCCATCCGCAGCGGCGAGCACAGCGCGCTGGTGACCGCTTCAGGTAAAGATAAAGGTGAGCTAAGTCCACAGGACTTGCTGCCGGTAAGCTGGCAAGACGGCAAATTAAACTGCCCGGGTAAACCGTCGGCCGAAACTGCACTGCACGCCCAGTTGTATCAGTTGGATAGTCAGCTAAAAGCGGTGCTACACACTCATTCGGTGCAGGCAACCGTGTTCTCGCGTCTGATCAACGACGACAGCTACCTGTTCTGTGGTTATGAGATGCAAAAAGCCATCAGCGGCCATAGTTGCCATGATGCCCCCTGCGCACTGGCGGTGTTTGATAATACCCAGGATATCCCGGCTTTAGCTGAGCAAGTGCGACAGCGATGGGAGCAGCAGCCGCTTAACTGGGGCCTGTTGGTGCGCGGTCATGGTCTTTATGTCTGGGGCCGTAGCCTGGAAGAGGCAAAAAGGCATTTAGAAGGCTGGGAGTTTCTTATAAACTGCGAGCTTGAGAGGTTAAAGCTAACAAGGTAAACCGTGAAGTACTCTGCCATTATCACCGACATTGAAGGCACCACCAGCCGGATCAGTTTTGTTACCGAGGTTTTGTTCCCTTATGCAGCGCGCGAGCTGCCGGCGTTTCTTCAGCAGCATGCCAGCGAGAGCGCTGTTGCTATACAGTTAGCTCAATGCCGCAACCTGATGCAACAGCCCGACGCCAGCCTCGACGTTGTTATTTCACAGCTACAGCAATGGATAACAGAAGACAAAAAAGTGACGCCGTTAAAAGCCTTGCAAGGTATGGTTTGGCAACAGGGCTATGAGAACGGGGCTTTTACCGGCCATGTTTACCCGGATGTCTTTGAAGCACTAAAGCGCTGGCAGCAACAGGGCGTAAAGCTCTATGTTTACAGCTCCGGTTCGGTACAGGCGCAGCAGCTGTTATTTAAATACAGTGACTTTGGCGATATGACATCGCTATTCAGTGGCTACTTTGACACCCGTATCGGCGCCAAGCGCGACATCTCCTCTTATGCCGCCATTTTGCAGCAACTGCAGCTACCGCCGAAGCAGGTGCTGTTTTTATCCGATGTGGTAGCCGAGCTAGACGCTGCAGCGCCACTGGGTATGGCTACCATACAATTGATCCGGGAAGGCCAGACTGGCGGTAATCATGCCATAGCGCATAACTTCAACGACGTGGAGGAACAGATTGCATGAGCGAACT
Source organism: Chromatiaceae bacterium (assembly GCA_033838465.1). GTDB lineage: Bacteria > Pseudomonadota > Gammaproteobacteria > Enterobacterales > Alteromonadaceae > Alishewanella. The sequence continues at coordinate 57,145 of JAJLKZ010000005.1, read as the reverse complement.
AACCGTCTTTAACAGCGATAATCCGGCGAAGCCCTTGCTGCACACCCGTAATAGCCATGATATTCAACAGCAGTTAAAGATTGCCGGCGTGCGCTTTGAGCAGTGGCAAGCTGATGCACCGGTTACTGCAGACAGTACTGCAGAGCAGATCCAGGCAGCCTACGCTGCCGATATCGCCAGGTTACAGGCTGAAGGCGGTTATATTACTGTGGATGTGATATCGCTGAGCGCCAATCATCCGGATAAAGCGGCGTTACGGCAAAAGTTTCTTGCCGAACACACCCATAGCGAAGATGAAGTACGGTTTTTTGTCCGTGGTCAGGGCTTATTTTGCCTTCATATTGCTGGCAAGGTGTATCAGGTGCTGTGCCAACAAAATGATTTAATCAGTGTACCGGCCGGCACCACCCACTGGTTCGATATGGGTAGCGAACCGGACTTTACGGCGATTCGCTTATTCAACAACCCCGAAGGCTGGGTAGCTAACTTTACCGGCAACGATATTGCCAGCCGCTTTCCGTTATTACCCTGATTTTATGGTTATGCTGCACCATCTAAGCGCAGTATTTGTATGCAATATCGGCTGGTACAGCTTTAAAGTAAATAATTATCAATAAATTAGCAGCAAAGCTTGCACTGGTACTGCTTTTGCTTATCCTTGTCATATTCAGCTGCCACACTGTGGCAGCACGCATTGAGCACCAGAGCTGATTAACTATGTTACCACTGCACACGCCGATGCGCGGCCTGCGTTGCTTTTGCGTCGCTGCCGAGTGTCTAAGCTTTAAAGAAACGGCAAAAAAGCTGTATTTGACGCCGTCGGCAGTAAGCCACCAGATCAAGCAGCTGGAAGACAATCTGAACTTAGCGTTGTTTGAGCGTAAAACCCGGGCTGTGGTGTTAACCGAAGCCGGTAAGCGTTTTTATCAGGCTATTGCACCACTGATGGAGCAACTGGCGGATACCATTGCTGATTTCAGCCAGGCCGAGCGCATGCTGCAGGTAAGCATCTCGATGCCGGAGTTCTTTGCCAGCGAGCTGTTTGTGCCCAAGCTGATTGGCTGGTCAGAACAATATCCGAACATTAACCTGACACTGGAAACGGTCAAATCGCGCCGTGACAGCCCGAAATACACCGATCTGTCGATCGTGCTATCGGGTAAAAGACCCGAGCAGAAGCAGGTATATGATCTGTTTCCGATTAGCTATGTGCCGGCTTGTAATACCCAGCAGTACCATAAATGGCACAGTAAAGGCTATCGTGTACTGGAAAAGGTGCCGCTAATTTTGCATCAGGCACGGCCGCATGCCTGGCATCAATGGGCTGAGCACGTCGGTTATCATGATTTTGCCCCTAAGCAAATTATTCAGCTCGACAGCATGTTTGGTGTCGCAAGGGCCGCGCAGCAAGGCCTTGGCGTAGCACTGATCCCGCTACCAATCAGTGCCGGCTGGTTTAGTAATGGCACGCTACAACGCTTATTTGAGCAAGAACTGTTAAGCCGCGACCGCTACTATCTGGTGCGGCACGATGATGATCCCAACCGGCAGGAGATACAGCTACTGATAGACTGGGTGCTGCAGAGTTTTCATTTACATAATTAAAAAACGGCGCCTGCATGGCGCCGTTTTTAATTGCCTTTCAACGATTACATTGGTGCCATGTGTTTAGCTAAAAAGGCTAGCATTTTCTGCCAGCGTTCGATTTCATTTTCAGGTTTATAAAACCCATGGCCTTCTTTTTCTTTTACCAACCACTCGTAAGGGTGACCACGCTCATCAAACGCTTTCTTCAGCACCTCTGCCTGAATTAACGGCACCCGTTGATCTTCAGTACCATGAATAATCATCACCGGCGCTTTCAGCTTATCCAGATTATGGATGGCAGATTGCCCCTTTAACACCTCATCACTGCGACCAATATAGGTTTCGAGCGTTTCGATACCAATACTTGATTCTGTAGTATCACCTTCCCGATACATCAACGATAAATCGGATATGCCGACAAAATTGATAGCAGCACGATATAACTGTGGCTCACGAATTGCACTCATCAACGCCGCATAGCCACCATAAGATGCGCCATATACAGCAACCCGACTCTCATCGGCAACGCCTTGAGCGATAAGATGACGAACACCATCTGTCATGTCGTCAATCATCAGTGTGCCCCATTTTTTATAACCGGCACTGAGAAACGCCTTACCAAAACCAGCAGAGCCGCGGAAATTGGGTTGCAACACTGCATAGCCATTACTTGCCAGTACCTTAGCGTCATCATCCAGCATCGTAATAGAATCTCTTATACCGTGGGGCCCACCGTGCGGTAGCAATATCAGAGGCAGGTTCTTTGCTTCAGTATTCACTGGTAAGGTTAATAAGGCTGTTAACGGCTGGCCATCACGCGCTTTGTATTGAATAATCTGAGTTTGAGGCAGTGTTTTGTCTGCCAACCAAGGAGCAGAATTCAACAAAAATCCTACCTGCTTTTTCTCTGTATCGAACATGTAAAATGCCGTTGGATCATTTGCAGACGATACTGACAACACCATCAGCTTATTGTCTGCAGTGGCAGATTGAACCATTACCTGCTTTTGTGGAAACGCTTCTATCAAGCCCTTCACATTAGCACTAAAAACTTTATCCTCTACGTCAGAGAAAAATACGACGTCAATTTTATCATATTCAAAACCCGCACCTATAACCTCTGCTGGGCGACCGTTACGTAAGCTATATATTGGCATCATATCAGCGTCAGCATTCACAGCCAGGATCTCTTCCTTACCTGTAGCAATATCAAACCTCGCTATGGCCTGTGTATTAGTCTGGCTGTCGCTGATGCCATAAATTGCGGTATTGTCCGGCGAAAACGTTAACGGAATGAAGCTGCCAACAGAGCGGTCATATTGTGCCAGCTGCCGCCAGTCACCACTGCGCTGCGCCCGGTACAACATTACCATTTTATTGTTATCGTTCGGATTTACACCTACTACCAGCTTAGGATAGCCCTCAGAGTCAGTTAGCGCTCTTACCTGAGTGCCGCGCACCGCTCTGATAGGGGCATTACCGAGCCGCTTTTTCCGGCCTGTGTTAATGTTCAGCTGATAGAAATCAACAAAAGGTTCTTTGCTGCGCCAGTTGAAACTGGAAATAACAATATTGTCCTCTTCCTGAGGCAGCCAATCGATTACCTGAGACACCGTGGTGTCTTTATCCCGGGAACGATAGCCTGTCAGCATCAGCGACTTTTTACCATCAGCATTTACCGCGAACAACTCGCCAGTCAATAACGGCTGCTCCAACGCGCCAACCTCACGCGCTAGCGATAGCACCAAACGCTCAGCATTTGCCCAGGTAAAACTGTTTATCGAGTCTGCTCCGGGGAAAAAGCGTTGTGAAATTACCTGCATTTTAGTTCGGTCGATAACCACCAACTCTATATTGCCAGACTCTGCCCGACGGGTTGCGGCAAGATATTGGCCCGTCGGCGAAATTTTTACGTCAATGAATTGCTGATGCTTTGCAAAATCTTCCAATGTTGGTATCGCCGCATACATTATGGGGCTGAAAAAAATCACTAATAAAGCAAACATCCTTAACATATTTAGTGTTCCATTTAATTTTGTTAGGTTTTGTTAAGTTATTGAGTGTATCAAAGTGCTGAGTTCAGAATAAAGAATAAAAGCTAAAAAAACACACCCCGCTACGCGGGGTGTGTTTTTACATATTTTGCCACTTTGATTGTTCGGGGTTAGAACGGAATATCGTCATCAAAGTCGATTGGTGGTTCCATCGGCGCGCGTTGTTGCGGCTGAGCCGGTTGCTGGTAACCGCCCTGCGGTTGTGCTGCCGGCCGCTGTTGATAGCCGCCTTGTTGCTGTGGTGCAGCTTGCTGATAACCACCTTGCGCTGGCGCCTGATAAGCCTGCTGTGGTGCTGTTTGCTGGTAACCGCCCGGTTGCTGGGCTGGTTTTTGATAGCCACCTTGCTGGCCGCCGCTCATACCACCAGCCATGCCACCGCCTTGTTGCTGACCGTCACCACGGCCGTCTAACATTTGCAGCTCGTTGGCGATAATTTCCGTGGTGTAACGCTCTACACCGTCTTTATCCTGCCATTTACGCGTTTTCAGCTTGCCTTCAATATAGACTTTGCTGCCTTTACGCAGGTACTCGCCGGCAATTTCGGCCAAACGCTGGTAAATCACTACGCGGTGCCATTCGGTTTGCTCTTTCCTTTCGTTGGTGTTTTTATCCGTCCAGCTCTCTGAGGTGGCTACGGTTAAGTTCGCCACTGCGCCACCTTGCGGCATATAACGCACCTCCGGGTCGGTACCCAGGTTGCCAATCAGTATTACTTTATTAATGCCACGCGCCATGCGATTTCTCCTAAAATGTTAAGCCCCGGCAGCAGCAATAACCGCTTGCGCCTGCGCTGTGTCAAATTGTGCTGAACTGACTTTCAGATAACAGCGCTGCTCTGCCAGAAGCAATGTCACTTCCTGCACCCCGGCTAATGCCGTTAATTGATTGGCTAGTTGCTTAGCCTGTTGCTCCGACTGTATCGACACCGCCAATGACAAGCGCTGAGCGCGCGGTGGAATGCGAAGGGTGCTGGCAACGAGCAGCCATATTAAACCAATAACTGCCAGCACGGCAAACAGTGATTGGTCGCCAAATTGTTGTACTACAGCACCACCCATAACGCCGCCTAAAAAGGCACCAAAAAACTGGCTACTGGAATAAATACCCATAGCGCTGCCACGCTGACCGGCCGGTGCCACACGCGAGACCAATGCGGGCAAACTGGCCTCTAAAAAATTAAAGCCAACAAAGAACAACAGCAATGCAAGGGTTAGCGACCAAAAGCCAGGCGTTAGCAATGCCACTAACATGGCTGCAATTAACAACGCTATTGCCAGTAGAAAAAAGCCTTTTTCCTGCGCTTTGCGCATCGCAATAAGCATCATTGGGATCATTAGCACAAAAGAGCCCAGCAGCAGCGGCAGGTAAAACTGCCAGTGTTGGGTTGAGCCTAAACCATATTGCTGTAACAGTGCAGGTAACACCACAAACATGGCGGTAAGCATTAAATGCAGCAGCAGCACACCGGCATCTAACTGCAATAACTGCCGGTGCTTCAGCATAGCCAACAGGCTTTGTGGCAACGCCAGCGTCTCAGCCATCGGCGCTTTGCTCACACTATTTGGTAGTAAAAACGCCACCAGCAGCATAGCGATACACGCCAGCAAAGCAGTAAACCAGAATACACCACTTAAACCGGCCCATTTCGCCAGCACGGGGCCCAATACCATGGCGGCAGCAAAACTTAAACCGATGCTGGCACCGATAATCGCCATCACTTTTGGCCGCTGCTCTTCACGGGTCACGTCGGCAGCAAAAGCTAAAATCGCCCCGGCAATGGCACCTGCACCCTGTAACACCCGTCCCAGCGTCACCAGATACACCGAGTCAGCCAGCGCTGCAACGACCGAGCCGAGCGCAAACAATGCCAGGCCGCCCAACATCACAGGTTTGCGGCCAAGGCGGTCAGATAACCAGCCTAAGGGAATTTGCAAGATGGCCTGGGTTAAACCATAGGCGCCAATGGCCAAGCCAATCCACAATGGAGAAAAGCCTTGCAACTGTTGGCCATAGAGAGCAAATACCGGCAAAAGCATAAACAGCCCCAGCATGCGGCTGGAAAATACCAGCGCTAATGCCAGGGCAGAGCGTTTTTCTAGGGAATTTAACTGATGCATTAAACTCACAGCAAAGCGTTTAAATTAAGCGCGGCAGTTTAGCACAAAAGCCTGCCGGGTTGCCCGTGTTTAGCGCTTATTAACAAGTTGCTTCAGACTAATACCACTCAGCAAACCAAACAATACAACAAGGCGTATAACGGAGTCCTGCTGGTCAACCCTACATCACCTAGTGTATATTTGTACAGCCTCAAGCCACTGCAACCAAATCGGAAGCCGTAATGGATAAAATTGATATTCGGGGTGCCCGTACCCACAACCTGAAAAACATCTCGCTGACTATTCCGCGCGATAAACTGATTGTGATCACCGGTTTGTCCGGCTCGGGCAAATCATCGCTGGCATTTGATACGCTGTACGCTGAGGGCCAGCGCCGCTATGTCGAATCGTTATCCGCCTACGCCCGGCAGTTTCTAAGTTTAATGGAAAAGCCCGATGTCGATCACATCGAGGGCTTATCACCGGCCATTTCTATTGAGCAAAAGTCCACCTCGCATAACCCGCGCTCTACTGTGGGTACCATTACCGAAATTTACGACTATTTGCGTTTGCTGTTTGCCCGGGTTGGCGAACCGCGCTGCCCCACGCATGATTTACCGCTGGCAGCACAAACCATCAGCGAAATGGTCGACAAGGTCACCACCTTCCCCGAGGGCACCAAACTGATGGTGTTAGCCCCGGTGGTGCAGGAGCGCAAAGGCGAGCACGTAAAAACACTGGAAACCTTAGCTGCCCAGGGCTACATTCGTGCCCGCATTAATGGCGAAGTGTGTGATTTATCAGACCCGCCAAAACTCGAATTGCATAAAAAGCACACCATCGAAGTGGTAATCGACCGTATTAAAGTGCGCGACGACATTAAAACGCGGCTGGCCGAATCCTTTGAAACCGCACTTAGTTTGTCCGGCGGCGTGGCACGGGTGGCGCTGATGGACGAACCGGATGCCGATGAGCTGGTGTTCTCGGCTAATTTTGCCTGCCCCAGCTGCGGTTATTCCATGGTCGAGCTGGAGCCGCGGTTATTTTCGTTTAACAACCCGGCCGGTGCGTGTCCCAGCTGTGACGGTTTGGGTGTAAAGCAGTACTTTGACCCGAACAAAGTCATTGTTAGCGACGAGCTCAGCCTGGCCGGCGGCGCGATTCGCGGTTGGGATAAGCGCAATTTTTATTATTTTCAGATGTTAAAGTCATTAGCCGAGCACTATGGCTTCGCGCTGGATGTGCCCTTTAACAGCCTGAGCAAAAAGCAGCTGGACGCCATTTTATACGGCAGCGGCCATACGGTAATCGACTTTAAATACTTAAATGATCGTGGCGATATTGTGCAGCGCAGCCACCCGTTTGAGGGCATTTTGCCCAATATGGAGCGGCGCTACCGCGAAACAGAATCTAATGCGGTGCGCGAAGAGCTGAGTAAATATCTGGCGCATCAGGCCTGCCCCAGCTGTCATGGCACCCGTTTACGCGAAGAGGCGCGCCACGTGTTTATTGGCCAGACTACTCTGCCTCAGGTGGTTGAATTATCGATTGGCGACTGTATGGCGTTTTTTCAGCAGTTAACGCTTACCGGCCAAAAAGCGCAGATTGCCGAAAAGGTATTAAAAGAAATCCAGGACCGGTTAAGTTTTCTGGTTAACGTTGGCCTGAACTACCTGAATCTGTCGCGCAGCGCCGAAACCCTCTCCGGCGGTGAAGCACAGCGTATTCGCTTAGCCAGCCAGATTGGTGCCGGTTTAGTTGGCGTCATGTATGTACTGGATGAGCCGTCGATTGGCCTGCACCAGCGCGATAACGACCGCCTGCTGGGCACCTTAACCCACCTGCGTGATTTAGGTAATACCGTGATCGTAGTCGAGCACGATGAAGACGCGGTACGCATGGCGGATCATATTATCGATATTGGCCCGGGTGCCGGTGTACACGGCGGCAATATTGTGGCGCAAGGTACGCTGGCGCAGGTGATGGCCGCGCCGGACTCGTTAACCGGCCAGTACTTAGCCGGTACACGCAAAATTGAGGTGCCGCAAAAACGGCATAAACCGGGTAAAAAATGGCTCGAGGTTTTAGGCGCCAGCGGCAATAACTTAAAAGATGTCGATATTGCCATTCCGTTTGGCCTGATGACCTGTGTTACCGGCGTGTCCGGCTCGGGTAAATCGACGCTGATTAACGACACCCTGTTTCGCGTCGCACATAAGGTGTTAAACAAAGGCGAGGGCGATGATGCTGCGCCACACCGTGAGATCAAAGGCCTGGATCACTTTGATAAAGTGATTGATATCGATCAGAGCCCTATAGGCCGTACGCCACGCTCCAATGCTGCTACCTACACCGGCATTTTTACTGCCGTACGCGAGCTGTTTGCCGGCACCCAGGAAGCACGTTCACGCGGTTATCAGGTGGGCCGTTTTAGCTTTAACGTTAAAGGTGGGCGCTGTGAAGCCTGTCAGGGTGATGGTGTAATTAAGGTAGAAATGCACTTTTTACCCGATGTGTATGTGCCGTGTGATGTGTGTAAAGGGAAGCGCTATAACCGCGAAACGCTGGAAATTAAATACAAAGGCAAGAACATCCACGAAGTACTGGATATGACCGTCGAAGACGCACTGGCTTTCTTTGACGCCATACCAGCGATTAAGCGCAAAGTACAAACGCTGATGGATGTGGGCCTGTCTTACATTAAGCTGGGCCAATCGGCCACCACGCTATCCGGCGGCGAAGCCCAAAGGGTGAAACTGGCGCGCGAGCTGAGTAAGCGCGATACCGGTAAAACGCTGTATATTCTGGATGAGCCCACCACCGGCCTGCATTTTTACGATATTCAGCAACTGCTAAATGTACTGCACCGGCTGCGCGATCACGGTAATACCATCGTAGTGATTGAACACAATCTGGATGTGATTAAAACCGCCGACTGGATCATCGACCTTGGGCCAGAAGGCGGCAGCGGCGGTGGTGAAATTCTGATCGCCGGCACACCAGAGCAGGTAGCCGCCTGTGAAAAATCCTACACCGGGCATTACCTAAAGCCGTTGTTAACTAAGTAACTTGTCAGATGCGGCGCTTATAACCAGCGCCGCACTTTTTCGCAGTAAGCCTGATAGTCAGCACCGAATTTTTGCAGTAAAAAGCGCTCTTCCGGCGCTATCTGAAACCGGTTCATATACCACACAAACAGCGGCAGCAAGGCAAAAGCCGCTGCGTTCATCAGGTAGCAGCCAAGTGCTGCCAGTAGCAATAAAAAGCCAACATACATAGGGTTGCGGCTATAGCGGTAAATGCCGCGAATGACCAGACTGGAGCTTTGCTCTGGCACCCGTGGGTCTACCGTGGTATTCGCACGACGAAACGCCAATACGCCGGCCAGTGCAATCGCTACACCGCTAACTGCAAAAATACCGGCGAATAGCAGCCACCAACCAGGTAGCAGCACTAAAGCCGGCACCCACTGCGCCAGCAGCCACATGGCTACAGCAAATAGCACCACTAACAGCAGCGGCGGAATTTTAAGTTCGAGTGCTTTCATCACGGGTATCCATTCATTTTCTGTAGTTGCATCATACTACTTAGCAAACTCTACAGACTGGGAATTTGTTGAACTGACACTTTTAGGCGCAGAAAAGTGTTGGGTTTTCACATTTTTATGCGCAGAAAAGTGTGGGATTTTAGATTTTATGGTGCAGAAAAGTGCGAATCAGCTGTCACGCTTGCACAAATGTATGTTCACGATGAAAAGCGAGAAACTGTGCTGCGGGATAAAATTTTTCTGGCAAGGCGATACGCTTGCCATGAAAACTGGCAATGGCTGACATGAAAAACGCATCTGTTGCATCGGAAGCTTGGCTTGATACCACCACTCGATAGTCGTCATCTACGGTAATTAAACCCAAATCAAAGACTTTATCATGTAATGCTGATAGGGCTAAGCCGTTATGGGGGTTTAATCGGTTCGCCTCATCTTGGCTCCAAGGTACTATATGGCTGGCAACCAATAACTTGGGGTTAGCCAAACCGCTGATACAGCAACGCTGGTTATAAGCACTTAATACCGCACTGCGAAAAAACTGTTGGCCTATACGCACTGTTACTTCGGCTAACTTTGAGGTGTTTTTTTCAGCAGTGTTGCTTTGAGCGATATCTTGTTCTACACCAAGTTCTTTCTCGGCTTGCGCCATAGCAATAGCAAAAGCGGCCCAATCTTGCTGCATTTCTTGCCACAGAGCTTTATCCGCAGCTGAAGCTCCGGTTAAACCCGAACGGCCAGTTGATGTAATTGCAGGGTCTAAACTGGCAAGATTCGACAACTTCATCGCCAAGGCTGAAGGTGTGCGGCCAATTAAGTTAGCATACTGGATAATTTCGGGATTTTTGGAATGAAAGCGGCCAAAAGGTAAGCGGCAATACAAGCTAAATGCCACTAAGCTTTGCTGTCTGGTCGAGTATGACACCGCCATTCGCGTTTCCTTATATGCGTTTTACATATTAAGTCTGCTAACTTAGCTTATTACACCGCGATATTGCATCACTTTCACGCCGGCAGTGGCAGTTTACCCTCAACCCAAAACTGCTCTGCGCTAAAGCTATGCAGCTGGGTTTCACCGTGCTGTTTAAATACCACCTGCTGTGCGCTTAGCTCGCATAACCACTGGCTGCTGTGCTCTGGCTGGCGGGTAACAAAGGCGTTGGGGTTAAATAAGCCTATGCAGTGCTCGCCGCCGGCGGCACGGGCGGATTGGTATTCAAAGGCGTCAACGCCAGCGCTGCGCATAGCACTGCCGAGCTGCTGGGTGTGTTGATAATCGGTTTTGCTGGTGAGTAATGCCCGATGCTGGCTAAAAGGTGGCTGGTGCAGCGCTATACCGCGCTCGGTTTGGTAACGCACACTGAACAAGGTATGGGCGGTGCGCAATATGGGTTTAGGCGCCGGCGTGGGCATCGACTGCCAGAAAATCAGACGGTAATAGGCGGATTCAGCCAGAGTAACCGCAACAGAACAGCCGGCGTAGAATATGCCGGGCTCGTACACGCTGCCAAAGCGCGAGCCCCACTTTAATGGCGGGTAACGAAACGGCGTTTTCAGCAAGTAATGTAAGCCTTCAGCTGCCGGCGGTACCGGCGGTTTGGTTTGCTCTAATAATTGCTCTAACAGCGCCTGCTCTTGCAGCGTATCGACCAAGCTAAGGGTTGCAGCTTGCTCCTGGCTTTCTACCAGACGAAACAGGGTACCGCTTAATGGTGTGAGATGTTGCTCGCCATTGCAGGCTTGCCAGATCACTGCTTACCCCGCATGGCATCGACCACATGCAGTACCTGTATTAAACCATGCACGCTTTGCACCTGCTGTGCAGGTATGCCACCACTTAGCTGATTCGGGGTATGCATAAAATGCTGGGTCCAGCTTTTATCACCGCCGGTTAACGCGTACAGCGCGCGGGCAATACGGATTAGCAGTAGCGCCAGCTCACCTTGTTTTGAGTTTGGGTCTAACGCCAGTTTTTGCTTAAGCCGGCTGACTGCGGTGCGGTGCACGCCTAACACGGCGGCCAGTTCGGCCTGCTTTAAACCCAGCTGGTCGGCGGCATTCAGTACCGCTTTGGCCAGTACCTCATCGGCGCTGCTGACGGGTTGTAACAATGCACTCATAACGCCTCCAATGTTGCCATTGCACAAATGGTAGCTTAAAAGTGCAAAAAGAACAAAGCTGGTATTAAAAGTTGGCATAAAAAAGGGGCAACAATTGTTGCCCCAAAAAACGCTAGTGTAGCTACCAGAGGAAATTAGAACTGGCCGGTAACGCCTAAGCTATAAACCTTGAGCGCTGAGTTATCAGTATTGCTGTTAAAGCTGATAGAAAGTGCCCAGTTGGTGTTAAAGAAGTGCTTGGCATTCAGGCTGTAATTGTCAGCCTTGTCGTACGACAGGCCAACAGAGGTCATTTGGCTGAAATAGTAATCAGCTTCGGCTGCCCAGCTTGAGCTGCCATCGTTGTCTGCTAACGCCACGCCTACGGCAATGTAACGGCCTTCGTTCAGTGCTGCAAAGTACTTGCTGCTTAACGTGAAGTAGTCAAACTCGTCGTCCACTTGAGCAGTAAAACCAACGTAGTCATTACCTTGCAGCTGGTGATTGTAGCTGGCAGAGAACCAGTAAGTCGTGCTTTCGTCTTCTGGTTTAACCGCACGGGCGCGCACAATAAAGTTATCTGACACCAGGTAGCCCAGGCCAAATTCGTTAATATAGTCACCGCTTACGCGGTTGTGCTCAGCAGCTACCACTAAGCCGTTCGCTGCAAAATACTCGCCGCCCAGGCGCAGGAAGTTTTCGTCAAACGCGCGTGAATAGCCGGCATTAATGTTGGTTACTTTATTGATGTATTCAAACTGGTCTAACGGGCCTAAAGTCACTTTTTTATCAAAAAAGTAAGTGCCATCTAAATGCCAGTTGGTCTCGTTGCTACCGCTAACACGGACATGGTCTGCACGCAGCTCAGTGAACAGCTGGTAGTCTTCTGCAGATACAGCAGTGGTAGCGGCCAGTGCGACAACAGGTAATACATACTTTAACGTCATTGTTTCAGATCCCTAAGTTGATAATAGCGGCGCGCATACTACAGAGGGCAGCTTTGAATGTAAAATAAAAGTTCAATTTTATTTTACAAAATAAACCAAATGGCTACTTTTTAACCTTGAAAGGGGACTTTATTCTGATAGCGGCGTTAACTCAGGCTATTTAGCCTAAGCTGCACTAAATAGCGGCGTAACTGGGCAACCCGCTCTGGCCGGTTAAACAGCTGATACAACTGCAGCCAGTCGGCCGGCGGCATCCAGCAGACACCGTCTTGCCAGTGGCAACGCTGCGGTACAAAAGTCCACTGCGTTTGTTGTTGCTGCTGCACCACCGCAATACCGGCCATTAGCTCAATGTCTGGCCAGCCTGAGCGACTGAAACGGCAAAACTGCGCTGACCTATAAAGTGGGTGCGGCACGACGGGTTGCAAGCTGAAATTGGCATTAAGCACAGCACAAATCGCGGTAAAGTCTGTTTCAGTGCAGACGATATCAATATCATTAGGCGCAGCTTCCAGCCCCAGTTGCCACAGCAGGCAACTGCCGCCGATGCCAAATTGAAACGGTTGCAGCAGGGCGCAAAGCTGTTGTAACTGCGTCTTTAACTCAGGGGGTTTCATCTAACGCCTTTATTAGTTGGGCCAGATAGACCAGCTTTTCATTATTGAGCTGACGATAGTCAAAATACGGGCAAACCAACAACCGGTGGTGCTGATCTATAGCAAATTCATTATTCAACCAATGTAGCTGTGAAGGCAAACCAGCCTTCAGCAGCGCTTTAGCATAAGTACGGCCGGCGACAATATGCACGGTTTTTTCTGCAGGCATCAGCTCAGGCACACTAAATAGCAACGCAGTTTGGCTACCCGCCTGCAATAACTGCCGATCACGGTACTGCTGCCAGCTTGGTGCCTGTAGTGCAAACACGAACTGCTTAATATCTAATGCAAACAAAAACTTGGCGTAAACATTAAACAGCTTACGCCAGCCATTACCGCAGACACGGTTGATAAGCTCGAGCTCGCCGGCCTGCATCGGCTGCACGCCAGACAACGAGGCATACTCAGCCATCGGTGGCCGTTTATCGACATAAACTCGGATAACAGCGGCGTTGTCGCCAAAGCCAGTCAGGCTGATAGATGGCATGGTGTTTACCTGCAGAAGTAATGAGAAAAGGCAGCCGCAGCTGCCTTTTTACCAGAGTAACAGATGCGTTAAGCGTCTTTTTGCAGCAGGTATTCTACCAGTTGCTGCAGCTCAGCGTTCAGATTGCGCTGACTCAGTGCAGCGTTATTAATTTTATATTTGCCATTAACGATAAGTAGCGGCACACCGGTTAACACCCGGCGATTAGACAGCTCGTCCTGCTCTTTTTTCATCTGGTTGGCCGCGCCGCGAATAGAGAAACTTTTCATGGCTTTATCATAGGTTTCGCCATTAATGTCGTGCACCAGCACCAGATTGCGGATATCGTTTTCATTGGCGAACGGCGCGCGGGCACGGTGGATCTGGTTAAAAATCGCACTTGCTACCTGATCGCCCTTGCCCAAATTTTTTGCCACCAGATAAGCGCGGGCCAGTGTATTTTGCAACTCGGGTGAGGCGGCGCGAATAAAGTCGACATGCACCTTTTTAAACTCGACGCCTTCAGGCAGGTTTTTCGCCAGGTTCTGCGCGACAGGCTCAAAGGCATTACAACCACCGCAATAAAACGAAAAATACTCTTTAACTTCGGGCTTCGCAGTTACCTGCTCGGCCACCACCTCATAGTGTTTACCTTGTTCAAACTTGGGTGCACTGTCAGCACAGGCCGCCAGTGGTAACATCAGTGCAACTGCAATAACAGATAACAGCTTTTTCATTGTGTTTTAGGTCCTTCATTAGGCTTGTTGGCCACAGCTTAGCAAAAACTCAGTAGTCTGGCACCAGTGAAAGTGGTGGCTGTTGCAGTAAATACAACTGCTCTTTTAATGCCAGGCATTGTTGTTCCCAGTATTTGTCTGTGGCAAACCAGGGAAAGTTCAGCACAAAAGCCGGATCTTGCCAGCGCCTGGCCAGCCAGGCCATATAATGGATCATCCGCATGGCGCGCAGTGGCTCAATCAGCTTCAGCTCGGCCGGGTCAAAGTCGCAGTATTGCTCATATTCTTCCAGCATCAGCTCAAGGGTGTAGCGCTGCTGCTGACGGTCGCCCGATAGCATCATCCACAAGTCCTGGATAGCCGGGCCCATGCGGCAATCGTCCAGATCGACAAAAAACGGCCCGTCATTGTGATAAAACAGGTTTCCGGCATGGCAGTCGCCATGCAGCCGGATCAGCTGACGCGGCTTGTATTGCCGTACACACTCGTCAATGACTTGCTGCAGTACGGTATCAAAGGCGGGTTTAAGGTAAGGCGGAATAAACTCCAGGGTGTTTAATACCTGCTGGCTTTGCAACAGGTGACTGTAGATACTCAGCACAGGCCGGTGACTGAATGGTCTGGCCTTGCCTACCTGATGCAGGCGGCCCAAAAATCGCCCCAACATGGCAAGCTGATCGTCGTTATCAATCTCCAGTGTGCGGCCACCGCGGCTGGGATACAGCGCCAGCTGATAACCGGCGTACTGCAACAATGACTGGCCATTAATGCGCAGTGGCGCCACCATGGGAATATCTGCCGCGGCCAGCTCAAAGGCAAAGTCATGCTCTTCCTGCAACTGTGCCGGGCTCCAACGCTGTGGCCGGTAAAACTTTACGACGTACTTTTGTGCCTGCGGCGCATCGCCCTGCCAGGCACTGAACTGGTACACCCGGTTTTCATAGCTGTTTAATGCGCTAAGCCCAGAGCTGATATCCAGGCCATACTGCTGCAGCGCATCGATAATCATATCCGGCTGCAGCGCGGCAAAATCAAAACTGGCCATTAATTATTACCGGTAAAGAAACGGCTATGCTGCTCAAGTACCTGGCCGCTGTCGCTTTGCGCTACACTGAAATTAATATCCAGTGATTTAGCCGTGCTGGCGTAAGGGTCCATCACCAGGCTGATCGGTACACTGCGGGTTTCGCCGCCCTGTAAACTCACCTGTTGCTCACCAATCCAGCCCAGTTCTACTTCCGCTGCCACTGCTAGCTTAAAGGTAACCGCCTGCTGTGACTTGTTGGAAATACTTAAAGTAAAGGTATTTTCAATTAAGCCATCGTTACTGATACGGTACAAGGCGCCACGGTCGCGGATAATATTCATCTCAAACGGCACCCGGCTATACAAGGTCCAGACAAAGGCACTACACACCACCAATAAAACCAACAGGTAGCCGATTAGTTTGGGCCGCAACACCTTAGTCGGTTTACCGTTTAAACTGTGCTCGGTGGTGTAACTGATAAGGCCTTTCGGATAGCCCATTTTGGTCATGGTATCGTCGCAGGCATCAATACAGGCACCGCAGTTGATACACTCATACTGCAGGCCGTTGCGAATATCGATGCCGGTGGGGCACACCTGTACACAGAGGTTACAGTCGATACAGTCGCCCAAGCCTTTTTCTTTGTAGTCTTTATCTTTACGGCTGCGCGGGCCACGGTTTTCGCCGCGCTTCTCGTCATAGGTTACGGTAAAGGTATCTTTATCAAACATCGCCGACTGAAAACGGGCATAGGGGCAAATGTGCGTACACATTATTTCCCGCATCCAGCCTGCATTACCGTATGTACAAAGGGTAAAAAACAGCACTGACAGCACGGCCCAGAAACCGGCTTCCAGCGTAAAAAACTCAATAAATAGCGGGCCTACCGGGGTAAAGTAACCGACAAAAATCAGTGCGGTGAGTAACGAGAAGGCCAACCAGCAAAAGTGGGTTGCCGCCTTTTTGAAGAACTTGCCCGCGGACCAGGGATCGGCATCCAGCTTCATGCGCTGATTACGGCTGCCCTGAATTTTTTCTTCAAACCAGATAAAGATAAAGGTCCACACCGACTGTGGGCAGAGATAACCGCACCATACCCGGCCATAAAAAGTAGTGACAAAAAACAGCGCATAAGCGGCAATAATAAAAATCCAGGCCAGAATGGTGAAGTCCTGCGGCCACAGTGTTAAGGCGAAAATATTAAATTTCTGCTCACCAATATCCAGCAAGATCGCCTGATGCCCATCATAGCGCAGCCAGGGTAGCAGCATAAACAGCCCCATAAAGACAAAGCCCATGTAGCGTCGTATTGCCTGGTGCAACCCCTTCACCGCCCGCACGTAAATGCGGTCACGCGGATGATAGACGCCAGCCTTGCCGGTCTCAGGTTTATGCACTTCAACGTGCACGGGTATGTTTTTAATATCTATTTTTTGCTGATCCACGGCTGTCCCCGTTACTGCCTTTGCCGCTGAGTATAACAGTTTAGCGGCGAAAAATTTTGACCTGTAACAAAGCAACTTCTGTGCCTGCCGCTTTACTTTGCTTTTTAGCCTGATATATCACGCCGCTGACAACCTGCTTGACATTACCGGCGTAAAACCGTCAACGCGGTTAACAGGGGTTATCATTAACAGCCCGATGTACTCTGCCCGGTAATCCGTTACAATAGCGACTCGTTGTTAGCGGAGTACTCCACAGATGAAGAAGTTTTTTTGGTTAGTGGTCATCATTTTACTGCTGATCACTTTTTCTGATAGTCACCTGCTGCGCCCTTACAAAGAGCAATTGGTGGATCTGCTCGTCGACTATGTCGCAATTGGTGTTGATGATAAAGAAGCGGCCCTGCGCAAAACCCGTAAAGAGTTACAACAGCTCGCCGAACAGTGGGGTGACACTCAGCGCAACTATATCGACAAAGCCGCCACCAGTGCAGAAAGCTTACTGAAGTTTCGCCGTGACTACTGCATCAATAAAGACTTTAACCCGATTTTATTCGGCGAACCGCTAACCCAGGTTTGTGCCATTATTAACACGCACCAGCAGATGTTAGCCCAACCTTAAGCTGAGGACAGTTCATGCGTACTTGCGGTATTGAAATTAAAGGCAGCGAAGCCATCATCTGCCTGATGACCCTGAAAAATGGCTTGTTTGAACTGCCTGACTGCCGGCAAACCCGTTTTGCTCTGAGTAATGACAGTGACCAGCAGCAAATGCGCCACTTTCAGTTTACCTTCGCCAAGTTTGTTGAAGATTATCAGGTTAGCCAACTGGTGATTAAAGAGCGGCCACAAAAAGGTAAATTTGCCGGTGGCGCAGTAGGATTTAAAATCGAGGCAGCGTTACAGCTGATTGCCGGTTGCAACTGTGTTGTGATCAGTGCTAATGACATAAAAGAGAAGCTAAAGCGCCACCCGCTGCCGGTCGATTTTAAAGCCACAGGGTTAAAGGTGTTTCAGGAAACGGCCTTTATTGCCGCTTATGCCCACCTGATGAAGTAAGCCAGGTTACTTTTTTGGCCGGTTAAGGCTGCGCTTAACCGGCTTGGTTGCCTGCAAGATCAGCTTACGGATCAGTTTAGACTTGGCTTCACCCGTGGCCCGGCTTAATTCATTCAGCGCATCGATTGCTTCCTGACTTAGCGTAAAGGTAGCGTGGCGCATCGGCAGCCGGCTACTATCATCCTCTTCGTCGGGCAACAGCTGGCGCATACTGACAATACGTGGCATACCCAACGCATAATTGGTGGCATCGTCAATAAACTCGTCAGCCGTGAAACCGGGTTTACCGGGCGGCTGAGACTTTTTCTTCAGATCGGTCAGCGCCATCTTCTTGTATCGCCTTCATTGCCAGTAACTCGGTTACTATATCACGGATTTCCTGTGCCGCTTTCCCATCGGGTTCAACGTCCATCACCGACAGGCCCTTTTCTTCACTGTCATCATAAGCATTGCGGTTGTAGGTTATCGCATCCAGTACGCGGATATTAAAAGATTTACACACTTCTTTGGCATCCAGAATACGATTGGCCTGATTCGGTAACGACGGGCATTGGGTAATCACACAGCCGACAATCATCTCAGGGTTGACCACATTACAGGCGCTGACTAAATCTTCCAGATGCTCCAGCGTTTTCAGGTCACGCCGCTTTGGCCGAAGCGGAAACAAGACATGCGAAGCGACCACCATGGCCGAGCGCAACGCCACGCTGTCCTGACCACCACAGTCGACAATCACCACGTCATAGTGCATTTCCAGACTTTTTAACTCGTAACGGATCTTGCCATACATTTGTACGCAATTAATCCAGGGCAAGGAGGGATCCAGATGCCGTTCCTGCACCCAGTCTGAAGACGTGCGCTGGGGGTCACAATCAACCAGCATCACATTGGCGTTTTTTTCGCGCGAAAAATACACCGCTATATTTTGCGCCAGGCAGCTTTTTCCGCTGCCACCTTTTTCACCACCAACTAACAAAATCATCGGGCTACCCTCATCTGTACTCATGGCTGTCAGGCTGCTGACAGGGCCGTGCAGATAAGTGTAGATGACAACGGCAACTACACCAGTAATTTGACGAAAGAATTACGGCTAACTAAATGCTTTGCAAGGCATTAGTGTTAGCCGTACACGTATAAAACCCGTTGATTGCTCAGGCGACATGCCCGCGGCGACGTAAGCCTAGCAGGCCAAGCGATAACAAGGTCAGCCAGCCCAGACTACCGCCAGAACTGTCATTGCTTGCCGGTGGCGGTGCACTGTTGGGCACTAAGCTTAAACCCGCGGCTGTATTGGCACGGGCGTCTACCACGACCACTGATTCGATAGTAATTAAATTATCTGCCGCCAACGGCTTGTTATCGTCCCGGTCACTGCTGCTGTAGTTACGCAGCGGTAAGTCATCAATACCCGGAAAGTTATAGCGTGGCAACGCCGCTATCGCATCGATGACCGCCATATCGGCCGAACTTATCTGGCCAAATACCGTAAAACCGCTGTTTTGCACATCCAGATTGGCACTGTTATTAGCCAGGTTAATAAACCACTGGCTGGTGGCGCTATTCGGGTTGTTTGGCAATTTTGCCATGGCTACAGTCGCACGCACATTTGACCATTTTGGCTCATTCACAATAGCCGCATTAGTGCTAATGGCTTTAAGCGGTAGCTGCTGCTCAAAGCTAAAACCGCCCCCCTGAATAACAAAGCCGGGTACCGAGCGGTGAATTACTGTGCCATCATAACGGCCAGAGCTAACATAATTCAGAAAGTTTTGTACCGTGACCGGTGTGGTTTCATCAAACAGGTTAATTTCAAACTTACCCACATTGGTAGTCACTTCAACAATGGTCGCTTGTGCCAAGCCGGCACTACCTAACCAGCCCGCGACAGCACAGGCTACTGCTTTTAAGGTATTCTTGTTCACAGGTTTAAAGCTCCGCAACGTTAACTGGCAGGCAGCATAAGACAGCTAGCAAGTTAATATCCACCACAATAACAATTAATTACGCTTAGTTACACGGCTATCAATGTCAGCCGCTTTTTTTCGCCGGTAACCACTGCCTGCCGGCTTGGCAACGGCCTTTTTTCCACGCCAGCGTCGCTTGGGTTGTTGTGGTAAGCCAGCCGGTACATTGCTCGCAGCCTGGGCAATAAGCTGAGCTAGCTCAGCCTGCAATGGCTGCATAAAAGCCAGATAGCTTTGCTGGCGCAGGCAGATAGCATTTAACGCTGCCTCCCAGCGCGCTGTCATATCGGGTAATACCGCCTGCTCGGGTAACGCCGCGACAAGTGCTTTACCGGTGGCAGTAGCATGGATCTGCTTACCCTGCCGCACCAAATAACCACGTTTGAACAACAGCTCAATAATGCCGGCACGGGTCGCTTCGGTGCCCAAGCCGTCGGTTTCACGCAAAATACTGCGGACCTTGTCATCCTTAACAAAACGGCTGATGCCTGTCATCGCAGCCAACAAACTGGCATCGGTAAAGGCCGGCGGCGGCCGCGTTTGCTTTTCCAGCACAACTGCTGAATGACAGTGCAATTGCTGCCCAACCACCAGCGCGGGCAGAGAGCGATTTTGCGCTGCCGCGTCATCATCAACAGCCTCTGCAGCAGCGGGGCCGGTATCGGCTGTTGTCGTGCTCTGTGCAAGGTGACGAAACAGTTGCTTCCAACCGGCATCTTGCTCTGTACGTGCCTTAGCGATAAAAACACCACCGGCAATATTCAGCTCTACACTGTGGTCCCGGTAGCGATAAGCTGGGTAAAACTGTGCCAGATACTGACGGGCAATCAGCCGGTACAAACGCTGCTCAGTCAGACTTAGCTTAGTCAGGGGCAACTGCCTTTCAGTCGGAATAATAGCGTGATGCGCCTGCACCTTAGTCTCATTCCAGGCTTTGCTGACCAGTGTTAAATCCGCCTGAGTTACGCTATCGGCCAGGCAGCTATCATTTGCGCCAATGGCCTCACAGACCTTCGCTGATTGTTTTCGTTGCTCAGGCGGTAAATAACGGCAGTCAGAGCGCGGATAGGTAATCAGCTTGTGCCGCTCATACAACTGCTGACAACTGTCCAGCACTTGCTGTGCGCTCAGGCCATAGCGTCTGGCCGCGTCAATTTGCAGCGCCGATAAATTATAGGGCAAAGGTGGCGCCTGTTTACCACCTTGCTGCTGCACGCTGGTGACGTTGGCTGGCTGGCCACGGACTTTTTGCTGTACCTTTTCGGCCAGCGCCTTGCTAAGCACCCGTCCTTCTTCATCTTGCCAACGGGCACAGGCACTGCTGGGTTGCCAAAGTGCGTGAAATGCCTGCTGCTCTGACGAACCGGGCTCGGTTGTGTGTAGCTCAGCCCTTACCTGGTAGTAGGTTGCACTGCAAAAATCCGCGATCTGCTGGTCACGCTTTACCACCAAACCTAATACGGGCGTTTGCACCCGGCCAACCGACAACACCCCCTGATAACCGGCTTTTTGCCCCTGCAGGGTGTAAGCCCGCGTCATATTTAAGCCGTATAACCAATCTGCCCGGCTGCGCGCCAACGCCGATGTAGACAGCGCAGCAAAGTGTTTATTGGGTTGCAGTTGCTTAAGGGCGCGGCTCACCGCCGGCGGGTTCAAATCATTGATTAGTAAGCGTTGAGTACCGGCCAGTTTATCAGCACTGACACCGCAATACGCCAGCACTTCATCTACCAGCAATTGTCCTTCGCGGTCGGGGTCACCGGCATGCACGATTTGATCAGCCTGACGTAATAGCCTTTTTAAAACGTTAAGCTGCTGTTCAGCTGACTTGCGTACTTTTAATAGCCATTTTTCCGGCACTATCGGCAGCGGAGCCATTTGCCAACGCTTATAGTCGGGGCTGTAATCTTCTGGCTCGGCCTGTTGTAACAGGTGGCCGATACACCAGCTGACCACATCACCGTTGGCAAGGCGGATATAACCGGCTTCTTTATGCTGGGGCTTGGGCAACACAGCGGCAATAGCGCGGCCAAGGCTGGGTTTCTCTGCGATATACAAGATCATGGCATTGCTTTAACTGTTCGTTTATACAGTAATTTAGCTGGCGCTACAGCAACATGCAAAGAAAATGTAATTAAAATTTGGCTTTAGGCTAAAAGTGCTTAAAATGGCAGCTTGGTTTTACCTGTTAGGCTCTGGTATTTCACCCACGTCAGTTGGATAAATTACGATGCAATATAGTGAAGTTAAGAAAATCTGTGATGAGTTGCACAAGACCGGCAAGCCCGTTTCATTAGATTATTTAATTTCAAAAGTACCCGGCGCACAGGCCAGTCTGGTTGTACACTATCAAAAGTGGCGTAACGAGCAGGCAAACCGCGCACCGGCGCCAGCCGAAGTAACGGGGGACAGTATGTTCAGTGCCGACTTTATCACTGCGTTTCAAAACGAAGCTGAAAAGCATGCAAAAAAGCTGACCGACCAGCTTAACCAGCAGTTACAACAGGCGATGCAGGCTGAGGTACTCGCCGCTGAGCACAACCGCGAACTGCAATTGGAAGTTGAGCAGCTGCAACAGCGTAAAACTGAGCTTGAAATTAGCCTGTCGCAGCAGCAACAGCAGCTTTCCACCCAGGCAGAAAAATATGCCGCGTTAACGGAAGAGCGCGACCAGGCTGTCAAGTTAAGCCAAAGCCAGCAAAAAGCCCTGGCAGATACTGAACAGCAACTGGCACAGTTACAAGAATCGCTCGACAGCACGACACAACAACTCAATGCCAAGCAAAGCGAGCTTGAAAGCGCACAGCAGCAGCTGGCTGCCGCCCAGCAAGAGGCTGAACAAGCCAGGCAACAGGCAGAGCAAATTCAGCTGAAACTGATCAGTGCGCAACAAACACAGGACGAGCTGGAAGAGCAACTGCAAAACGAACAGCAGTTACACCAGCAAAAATTACAGCAACTGCTAGATGAGTTGGCAGCAGCAGAACAAGAGCTGGAGCCGTTAAAAGAGCAGTTAGCCAAGGCGCAAGCCGCTGAGCAGCAGCTAAGCGCATTACAGCAATCTGAAGCCAGCGTTAAAGCAGAATTAGCCGCGGCACAGCAAGCCTCGAAAAAAGCCCTGCAAGACTTACAAACCCGTGAGCATGATGTTACTGAACTGCAGGCCATGCTGGATGAGTTTGAAACTAAGTTACAGCAAGCCACCAAAACCGAAACCCAGGCGGTGGCATTAAACAAGCGGCTGCAGGCACAACTGGAGCAGTTACAAAATTCGGTGCAGGAACAAGGGGGTAATGCTGCTGACCAAGCCGCATTAGTTGCTGCACAAGCTGCACTGGCGGAAGAGCGTGATAAAGCCCTGCAACAACTCACTGAAGTGCAACAGCAATTAGCCCAGGCACAGCAACAGGCAGAAAAACTGCAAGCCGAGCGTGAACAACTACAAGCTAAGCTTGAACAAACAGCACAGGGTGAAGCGCCGGTTGAAATGGTGGTTGATGAAGCTCAACAGCAAGCCGCGCAGGAAACCATCGCCCGCTTAGAGAAAGAAGTCGACACCCTGAGCAAGCAGTTGAGCGAGCTAACCAAACAGTTAGACCACAGCCAGCGCGATGCCGAAGTACACCGCGACAACGCGCTTAAAGCTGAGCAACAGTTAGATGCTATGCAAAAAGCGCAAAGCACTGAAATTGACGACTCACAGGATATCCAGGCCACACTGGAGCAATTGCGCGCCAATAACGCCATGTTAAAAGAGCAAAGCGCCATCACGGCCGGCCATCAGGCTGAGCAGCGTGAAGTTATCCGCCAGCTGCGCGAAGAGCTGCAGCAACAGCGTGATATGGTCGCCGATATGCAGTTAGAGCAGGACAAGCTTAAAAAACAAAAAGCCCAATTAGAGCAGCAAGTTAGCTTTGTAAAAGACAATGCCGCTGCCACCATAGAGCGCTTAACCCGTTACCGCGAGCAGGCACAGGAAAAAATTGAAAAGCTGGAGAAAAAGCTGAGTAAATTGTCCGATGGCTGATAGCCGCTTCAGGTTTCTACCAATAATCACGGTGCTGTTATGCAGCACCGTGTTTTTATCCTCATGTAGCAGCCCAAACCACATTCAGCAGCAGATTGGTGAGCACGCCGTTATTAAACGCTTTGCCGACGGCGAACACGCTGGCCGTTTTCATAACCTTTATCGCCCACAACAGGGTTGGCCTGCATACCCAGCTAGCTGTGAACATGATTGCTATCCGGCCCATGTAGATGTCAGCTGCCAACAACACGGCCAGAATTGTCAGTACACCGGCCCGCAGCAGTCACCCGCGCTCGCTACCGGTTTTAAGCTGCAGTGGCTGGGGCATGCCAGCTTCTTAGTTAACACACCCGATGGCCAGCAACTGCTGTTTGACCCGGTATTTGGCCAATTTGACTGGCCGTTAAACTGGGCGCAACATCTGGTAGGTATTATTA
This sequence comes from Chromatiaceae bacterium, assembly GCA_033838465.1. Classification (GTDB taxonomy): domain Bacteria; phylum Pseudomonadota; class Gammaproteobacteria; order Enterobacterales; family Alteromonadaceae; genus Alishewanella. The sequence goes on along the minus strand of JAJLKZ010000005.1, from coordinate 33,000 downwards.
AAAGGCCCTACACACCCAAACTGAGCGCCGAACAACTGGCGGCCACCGATGCCGTGCTGTATTCGCATCTGCATTATGATCACTTCAGCCATGCCAGCATTGCACAAATTGGCAAAGCAGCCACCTACTACCTGCCACTGGGTATGGCAGACTATATGCCTAAAGGCGGCTACCAAATTATTGAAAAAGCCTGGTACAGCCAAAGTAAACGCGGAGAGTTGAGCCTACATCTGGTACCGGCGCATCACTTTAACAACCGCAAGCTGTTTGATGACGATAACAAAGCACTGTGGGGCGGCTGGCTGTTGCGGCAAAATGGCAAAACCCTATTTTTCGCCGGTGATACCGGTTATTCCGCGCACTTCAAAGATATTCAGCAGCGTTATGGCGATATTGATATCTGCCTGTTGCCGATAGCCTCTTACCACAGTAACAAGCAGCCAGATTGGTACCGCTATGTACATACAACGCCGGAAGATGCGTTAGTGGCTGCTGCCGAGTTGGGCTGCAAGGTGATGATCCCCTGGGGTTATGGTAATGCCAGTTGGCAGATGGGGGATATCAGCTCGCACTCGCCACTGCTGCGTTTACTGCATATGCAGCAGCACCTGAATAGCCAGGTGCCTCTACTGATTTTAAATGAGGGCGACAGTGTCGCCCTGTAACAGTAGTTGGTTACAGCACCGGCTTTAACCGCGCCTTTGCCGCAAGTGAGTTACTGAGTTTGCCGGTTACCGCCCATACCAGTAGCGCCAGCCAGGCAACCCAGGACAAACCGGCCGGAATATTTAACAGTGCAATTTTGCCCAAGTGCTGGCGGTTAAACGCCAGTGCCAGCAGGCTGGGTAAAAACCACACCGCGAAAAAGAGCACACCAAAGCCAACTAAAAACACCGCATCGGCTTGTTGCCAGGCACTGCTCATGGCGGCAATAAATTGGTTTAACGTTTCCATCTGTTAGTCCTCCTGAGTCACTTTTTTCACGGCAGCTTCAATTACCATGGCAATCAGCCACATGGCGCCAAAGAGGATGCCGAATGAGACTAATTGGTGGCTATCGGCCTGCTGCCAGGCGGTAGTAAAGGGCGTTATTAACTGTTGTAAGGTTTCCATCGTTGTTTCCTCGCAGGGTTTAAAGTGTTGTGCGTTTAGATTTACAGTTCAATGTTACTCAGCTTGGCCAGCTCAGCTTTCAGCGCCGCAACGGGGTGGGCTTTGCCTTGCTGTACCACGGTATGCACGCTGGATAGGGCATTCAGATCGTTAACCGGGTTAGACGACAGCACGATAAAATCGGCAACAAAGCCTGCGGCCAGCTGGCCGGTATCGGGTAAATCCAGGTGGCGGGCACCGCCTACGGTGGCCAGTTGCAACACCTGCCAGTTGGTCAGGCCGGCCGCTTGGCTTAATTGCAGCTCGCGCAGATAAAACGGCCCGCTAGCACTCAAATCTGAGCCTATAGCCAGGGGGACGCCGGCATCATATAGCCGTTTAAACAATTGCTTTACCTTGGGCATTTGTTGTTGCGCGCTGGCATAATCTGCTTCAGTCCAGTTATAACCGGGCGCCGCCATCAGCGCCCGCCAGCTATTGCGCATTTGCGGGTGGAACACCCACATTTGATCTTCCGGATACAGTTTTTCTAACTCGCGGGCATAGTAAAACAACTCGTTAACAACCAGTGTTAAGTCAACGCGGGTTTGCTGCTGCGCCAGTCGGCTTACTAGTTGCTGAAACGGCTCGCTGTCGAAGTCAACATGCTGAAACCAACTGTAAATAAAGCGCTGATCAAACGGGTTTTTACGCTCAGCCAAGTAGGCAGACTTCCCCTCACCCGTCAGCAGCTCAGCGCTGGTGGGTAAAGCGTGAGTTAATCTGTCGATACCCAATTCGGCAGCGTAAAGCCAACTGACGCTATCAAGGTGTGCAACCGTCTTTAAACCAGCCTGTTTTGCCAGACGCACACCAAGGGCGACCTCGTCTTTGCTTAAGCCCGCATAAAGTTTGATGTACTCGACTCCCTGAGCTTTTTGCCGGCTGATTTCAGCCTGCCAGCCAGCTTCGTCCTGCGGATGCACAGAGCCACCAATAATAGGCGTGGGTTCAAAAATAAAGCCGGCGTAGCTCAGTTTTGGGCCTGGCCAGATACCGGCCTGCTGCTGGCGGACATATTCGGCATTAGCCTCTGGCTCACCAGCAGGGCTAAAAGCCGTGGTGACGCCGGTGGCTAAGGTGCTTAGCGCGTGATAACGGGTAATTTGGCTGTGCCCTTTCACCGTCATCACCGGTTTGCCATCCTGCATTTCCACCCGATGCGGCCCGGCGGTCAGGTGCAGGTGCACATCAATCAGACCCGGCATCACGTACTGGTCTTGCAAATCAATCCGCTGTGACGCCTCTGGTAATGCCGCATCACCCCTCTGCTGGCCTAGTTGTGTAATACGGCCATCTTTTACCAGCAGCCAGCCATCGGTCAGCTGTTGCTCGGTGGCCGGGTTAAGCAAGGTCGCATTATGGTACAGCACGGTGTGCTGTGCTGGCTGTTGTGCGCTTGCCGACACACTCAACAGCGCGGCAATCAGGGTTAAGGTAAATTCTTTTTTCATCATATGGCTCCGGTTTTGTTCTGTTGTTGCAAGTTAAGTCGTTGAATTTTCTTTAGCTGTTACAGAATATTTTTTTATTTTTTTGTGTAACACTTGGCAGCCAGCAACAGACTTAACGGGTATGCGCAATAAACAGCGGCATAGCCAGACACCGCACTTAACAGCAAGGCAGCAGGGTTTGATCACAGGAAGCAATAACAACCAAAGCGCTACCGAGTTTGTGTTACAGCTATGGCAGCAGCATCAGGGCGCGATAAGCCGCAGCCTACTGGCTAATGAAGCCGACCCGGCAGCCCGGCAGGATTTAAAGCAGGATATTTTTCTCGCGCTGCATCAGGCGGCTGAACGCTTGCAGGCAGCAGAGCTACCAAGGGCGTATTTATTTCGCATAGTGCATAACGTGACGGTTGATCATATTGCCCGGGCGCAGCGGCATAAGTGGCAGCCGCTGGATGACGAAATCCAGCAGCAGCTGCTGGATGACTGCCCGTCCGAGCAGTTGGGCGAGGCGCAGCAGAGCCAGCAACTGATGCAGGCGGTGCGGCGTTTATCGGCCGCTAACCGGCAGGTGATATTGCTGGCGATGGAAGATTTAGCTGCACCAGAGATCGCAGACATTCTGCAGATCAGCCACGGCGCAGTGCGGGTGCGGCTGAACCGCGCCAAAACCGAATTGATGGAGTTAATGCAAGATGGCCGATAATTTTGATTTTGCCGCCTTGGCTAAGAGTTGGCAGCAGCAAACGATGGTGGAAGAAGCCCCGCCCAGTGCGGCGGATTTAACTCAGGCCAGCCAGCGCCAACGCGAGCAAAAACTGCTGATGTATGCTGAATGGCTGGGCGCACTGATTATGGCTGCTGCAGCAGTATGGCTGTGGGTTAACCTGCCAGGCTTACTCGGCGGCGTTGCGGCACTGTTTCTGGTGGTGGGGGCATTAAGTACGGCTTATATCAGCTGGCAGGTGCACAGGCCAATACTGGCCTATGACAATTGGAGCAGCAGCGGCTTGCTGGGCTTTCGCGTTAAAACCTGCCAGCTAAGTTTGCGCTATTACCGTTATACCCAACTCAGCTGCACCGCGCTCATCGTGTTTACGCTGATCTTGTGGCTGATATATGTGCTGAAACTGGACGATATTCCCTTAAACATGCTGCTGTTTTATAGCCTGCTGGTATCGCCTGTCTGCTTATTTGCTATTTACCGACTGCAACAAAAGGTACGGTTAAAAACAGCTGAACTGGCGCAATTACAAGCTCTGCTACAAGACTTTAGTTAAGCCTCTCCCGGCCGCTATTGTGGTGACATGAGATCAACCGCCTGCTGGTTTTCGTTCAGGCTAACCACCAAATCAGCGCCGTTGGGCAGCTGTTGCCAGCTGGCCAGCGTTAAGCGCTGAAACGGCAGCATAAAGCGCGCAAGCTCGGCTTCTGTCATGCCTTGGCCACGCTCACGCAAAAACTGTTGCTCTTGTTTGGCGCGCCAGCGGCAGACGCAGGCCCAGTCGGGCGCTTTTAACCAGTTCAGCGGTTTCAGCAACTGCCAATAATCGGCATACAGCCCGGCCAGCTGGCTATTTACATAACGACGCCAACTGCCATCAGTATCTTCGCTCGCCTCCAGCGCGTTCACCGGCACAGCCAGCTCAGCTGCTGTTTGTGGCGCTACGCCCAAACACCAGCCTTCGACAATTAACACATCCAGTTGCTGCGCCGGTAAAGCGGCGACAGGTTCATCCAGCGCTTTGTCAAACTGCGGCAAGCTGACCTCGTCCCCGGCTAGTACCGCTTGAGCGTCAGCAATGGCGCGGGCAATATCGTGTGTACCCGGCACACCACGTTGCGCCAGTAACGGGTGAATAGCCAACGCCAGCTGCTGGCGCAGGGCTTTACTCAGATAATAATCATCCAGCGATACCGTAGCCGCCTTGACACCCTGCTGTTGCAGCTGCGCCACCAGCTCGGCCGCCAAGGTGCTTTTACCACTGCCCTGAGCGCCACTGATGCCGACAACGGCAGGCTTGGGCAAGGCGTGTAGTCGCTGCAATACCTGCGTCACCAGCGCTTGATAGTGCAACAGGCTAGCCGGGCTTAATTGATGTTGTAAGTTTGATGTCAGCAGCATGTTGATATCCTATTGTTTTTACGCAGACGCTGCTTTAAGGTGAGCGCCAGACGCTAACACCGGGTAGCGCAGTTTCAGGGACGTTTGAGCGCTATGGCAGTAAAAATCAGTAACCTTAGTTTATACCGCGGTGACAAAGCGGTGTTGCAACACTACCAGCAACAGTTTAGCCAGCCTCGCAGCTGTATTACCGGCGCCAATTGCAGCGGAAAATCCAGCCTGCTGTGTGCCATCGCCGGCATTCTACCTTACCAAAGTGGCACTATTCACTGGCACGACAGCCTGATAAGCCAGGCCCGTGCTGATATTGCCATCGCCAGTGATGCTATCCTGCTGCCGGAGTTTGCCAGTGCCCGCGACATAATTTTGCTAACACAACAGTTATGGCAATTAAGCTGGCCACAACCGCTGCTTGATCGCTTTAATTTTGCCGCCCAGCTTGATACCCGTTGTGGCAGTTCATCTACCGGCAACCTGAAAAAGCTGCAGCTGATTCTGGCGTTTATGCGCCAGCCGGCACTACTGCTGTTAGATGAAGCCAATATTGCGCTGGATAACGCAGCGCAGCAAACGCTGTGGCAGCTAATAGCAGACTTTGACGGCCAGATTATTGCTGCCAGCAATGAAGCGCAATTGTACGCCAGTAAAGGTTTCGCTCTGGTTGCTTTGCATGCGGTTTAACGCCTACCTAAAACTGCGCTGGCGCTGTTTTTATACCGCCAGCCAGCAATTGATACAGCAACTGCAGCAATTATTACTGTGGATCATGGTATTGCTGGGGCCGGCACTGGCGGCGCTGGGCTTTATGCTGTTACTGGCGCTGGGCTTGCTGTATCAGCCCGAGCTTGCTGCGACACAGCGCCTGCTGTTGTGCTGGAGCTTACTCAGCGGCCAAACCTTATTGCTATGGTTGTATCAGCAGGCCATTCTTGCCAGCCGTTACCGGCTGTTTTTCCGCAGTTTCGCCATAGCGCCACTCTGGCAGCGCAGTGTCGATAGCCTGCTGATGTTAGTCTGTAGCCCCATATTGCTGTTGCACCTGTTAATCATTGTCGACGCTGATTTGAGCCAGTGGCACACGGTGCTGCCTCAGCTGAGCTTTGCTCTAATGCAGCTGCTGTTTGCGCTAAGTGCCCTGTACCGGCCACAGCCCACAGTCACGTTGTTATTACTGTGTTTACCGGCATTGTGGCTATTACCGCTGCAATTTGGCACCGGTCTGGCAGTGCTAGCATTCATGTGGCTGTGTAGCGTGCTGCCGCTACGCATTTCACTGCCGAAAATCAGCAGCTACAGCCCGCTGTTGTTTTGGTGCCAGCTGTGGCACCAGCAAATGGCGCAGTGGTTAAGCCGCTTAATGCTGATACTGCTTTGCCTGCTTATTGCTTACATTAGCCTTAAGCAACGGCCAGATCTGGCGGCGACAATCAGCTTTAGTGCAGGTTTGCTGATGGTTTTGCTGAGCAGCAGCATACAACTTAGCAGCAATAACACGGTGCAGCAGTATCAGCTGTTTTTTCAGTTGAACCCAGCCGCGCTGAAACGCTGGCAATTTTTACCACCGTTGCTGTTTGCTGTGCTAAGCGGTACCTTATCGCTGTTGCTGGGGCTGTCAGCCAGCCTGTTGCTGCTGTTGCTACCTGGCTTTGTAATCAGCTGGTATCTGGCCTGGCGCCAGCCACAGCGTTTTGTTGGTGGCTGGTTTGCTACCAGCTTACTAAGTAGCAGCCTGTATATTCTGCTGGGTATTGGCTAAAGTAGCTGCATAACAACAGCTTAAACGGAAGCCATTATGCTAAACGCCGCGGCCAAACCCTTTGTTAAACTGGTAGAACGCTACCTGCCCGACCCTTATATTTTTGTGTTGCTGCTAAGTATTGTCGTGTTCGCTGCGGCGGTGCTTTTAGAACAGCAAAGCCCGCTGCAGGTGCTGCAATATTGGGGTGATGGCTTTTGGAGCCTGCTGAGTTTTTCGATGCAGATGCTGCTGGTACTGGTAACCGGTTTTATGTTGGCCAATACCCCCCTGGTAACCGGTTTACTTAACCGGCTGGCGGCACTGGCGAAAAGTGCTGGTCAGGCGATAGTGCTGGTTACGGTAATCTCATTAATTGCCAGCTGGCTGAATTGGGGTTTTGGCTTAGTGGTCGGGGCCTTATTTGCCAAAGCCTTAGCGCGGCGGGTAAAAGTGGATTACCGCTTACTGGTGGCCAGCGCCTATTCTGGCTTTATTGTCTGGCATGGTGGTTTGGCCGGCTCTATTCCGCTGACTATCGCTACGCCCGGCCATTTTAGTGAGGCGCAAATTGGCGTTATTGCCACCAGCGAGACTATTTTTGCCGGCTTTAACCTGCTGTTAGTGGCGCTTTTGTTTATTGCCGTGCCACTGCTGAACTACTTAATGCGGCCCTCTGCTGCCGACAGTGTCTATGTGGATGGCACCAAACTGCAGCAAGACAGCCTGCCCGCTGGCGGCATTAACCGGCCGGCCGATAAGCTGGAAAACAGCCTGTTCCTGGCGTTGCTCGTGGGCTTTGCTGGCATTGCGTATCTGGTGCAATACTTTGCCAAGGGCGGCAGCTTAAACCTGAATATCGTCAATTTTCTGTTTTTATTCCTCGCTATAGTGCTGCACGGCACACCCCGGCGCTTATTGCACAGCTTACAACAGGCGATACAGGGCGGCGCCGGCATTGTGATTCAGTTTCCATTTTATGCCGGCATTATGGCCATTATGGTGCAGTCGGGTTTGGCGCACAGTATGTCGCAGTGGTTTGTCAGCTTCGCCAGCGCGGAAACGCTGGCGCTGTGGAGCTTTATCAGCGCCGGCATGGTGAATATTTTTGTGCCCTCCGGTGGCGGTCAATGGGCAGTGCAGGCACCGGTCATGCTGCCTGCAGCGTTGGAGCTGGGCGCCGATGTTAGCCGCATTGCGATGGCAGTGGCCTGGGGCGATGCCTGGACTAACCTTATTCAACCGTTCTGGGCCTTGCCGGTGCTGGCCATTGCCGGGCTAAAAGCCAAAGACATTATGGGCTACTGCCTGCTGCAGCTCATCGTTACCGGGGTAATTATCAGTTTGGTGCTAAGTTTTGCTTAAAAAAATGGCCGCAATTGCGGCCATTTTTATTCGTGTTGTGGTTAGAAGTTATACCGCAGATTGGCCGTAATAGCGCGGCGCTGACCGTAGAAGCAGTCTCCGCGGGCTAAGCAGGAGGTAATCACGGTTTTATCGGTGATATTCTGCGCCTGCAGGCTCAGCTGATAGTTGCCAAAGTTATAACCGACCATGGCGTCGAACAAGGTGTAACTGTCGGTGGTCAATGGCTGGTTTAACACCACACCATTTTGTTCAACAAAAGCCGTACCGTCTGAGGTTTCGCCGACATAACGCACCCCGGCACCAAACTGCCAGTTTTGCAGTACCGCAGGGCGCCAGGTGGCCCAAAGCGAGGCTAAATGCTCCGGCTGTGCTGACAAGGTCGCGCCCAACTCACCCACGCGGTTGCTCTGGCTGACATAGGCATCGATATAGGCATAACTGGCGTAAATGTCCAGCTCGCTCCAGGCCAATTGCGCTTCCAGCTCGACACCTTTAGAGGTTACTTCGCCATCCTGTACCTGGCCGTTGGGGTTAATCACCGCCGGATCGCTGGCCTGCACTGCCGATAACGTGGTGGTGCGGTTTTGCTCGGTAATATCAAATACCGCTGCGGTGAGCAGGTGCTCAGTGCCCTTAGGTTGGAATTTTAAGCCGGCTTCTAACTGCTGGCCTTTTTTCGGCACAAAGGCCTTGCCATAGGCATCGGCACCCAATAGCGGCTCGAACGATTCGCTGAAGCTGATATAGGGCGAAATGCCACTGTCAAACAGATAAATTAGGCCCAGGCGGCCCGTGGTGGCATGCTGCGTGGTGCTGACTCCGCTTTGTGGGTTAGTGGTCGCGCGGTCACGGCGTAGCGCGGCTGACACTAACCATTTATCAGCAATTTTCATATTGTCTTGCAGGTAAACGCCTGCCTGATAGGTAGTGCTCGATGGGTTATCGGCGATATTGGCTTCAGTTGGCAGATTGTCTACCTGACCGTATACCGGGTTATACAAGTCGAGTAAACCACCGGTTGCCGCATAGAAGCTGTCATTGTCAGTGTAAGCGTTTTGGTAATCAACACCGGCTACCAGTGTATGCTCTACCAGGCCGGTTTGCAGCTTGCCGTGTAGCTGCACATCGCTGGTTAGGGCGCGGGCGTCGGCATCACTTAGATACACCACCCGGTTTACGCTGCGGTTATCATCCTGCAGCACAGGAGGCCAGCCGTACATGGTATGGTAATCGGCATGGCTGTCGCTGTAGCGGCTGGCCAGGCGTAATTGCCAGTCGGCTGATAAATCATGTTCAATAATCGCCGTTAACGCCGTTTGCTCGGTATCGTATTTATCAAAGCCCGGCTCTGACACAAAGCGGTTGCTGGGGATCTGGCCAAATTCATTCGGTAAAATGGTGCCCTGATGCGGGAAAAACTGCGTGCTGGAGCCCGATTCATTCTGCTGAAAATTGGCTAATACGGTAATTTTAGTGGCGTCGCTGGCCTGCCAGCTAAACGACGGTGCCAGTACCACACTGTTATCCGGCACATAGTCGGTTTGGGTATCGCTGTCGCGCCACAGTGCCACCATGCGGCCCTGCAGTGAGGCATCGTCATTTAACGCACCGGTAATATCGCCGGCCAGTTGCTTACGCGAATAGTTGCCCAGTTGCGCCCATAGCTGGCCACTAGTGACCGGCTCGGGTTTTTTGCTCACCAGATTAACAATACCGCCGATGGAGCCCTGGCCGTAAAGCACGGAGCTGGGGCCCTTTAAAATTTCAATTTGCTGCAGCGAATAGGGCGCAATACGCACATTGTTGTAAAAACCAAACAGCGACTTTAAGCCATCCAGATACTGTACCGGTGACACGCCACGGATTTGCGCCCAGTCACCGCGGGTATCCAGGCCATAAGGACCGTTGTACAAGCCAGACACGTAGCCCAGCGCGTCCTGCACCGTTAACGCACCCAAATCGGCAATGCGCTCTTCGGTAAGCACTGACACTGACAACGGCGTTTCAATAATCGGCGTGTCTGATTTGGCACCAGAGGCGCTGACATACGAAATTAGCCCACGCGAGCTTTTTACCGTAATCACTTCAACGGCCTGCTCGTCATTCGTTATCTGTTGCGCTGCCAGTGGATGGGCGATAGCAGCGATAATGCCCAGCGTTAATATGGAGTACTTCATGATGCCCCTTAGCCTCGACCAGTTAAACTGGCGCCATGTTAATGATAATTGATCTCAATTACAATAGCGGTTGATAATCATTGTCATTAACATTAAACTGCCGAAACAATGATAAAGCAGTTCAGGCAGGCAAGATGGCAAAGCTCAGTAATCGTTTTTGGTTTCAGCTACATGGCTGGTTTTCACTGCCAATCTGGCTGATTTTCTGTTTTGTTTGCCTCACCGGCACTATTGCCGTTTTCAGCCATGAACTGACCTGGCTGACTAATCCGGCGTCGCGTGCCACTAACCCGGATAACTTAGCGGCCAAACCGGTGGCCGAGCTGGTGGCAGCGGTTGAGCAGGCTTATCCCACCGCCGATGTTGGCACTGTGATGGTGTTTGAGCCCTATTTGGTGCATGCCGTTATTTTTACCGATCATGACAAGCCTCAAGCCATTGCTTATGTAAATCAATACACCGGTGACATTCAGCAAGTGAATCAGGGCATTACCTTTATTGGTTTTATGCGCAGCCTGCATGGTTGGTTGTTGTTTCCGTGGCAAAGCAGCTATAGCGTTGGTTACTACTTAGTGTCAGCGATGTCACTGGTGATGCTGGGCGCTTTAGTGACCGGCCTTATCATTTATAAAAATTTCTGGCGCAGCTTTACCCAGCCGAAAATTCGTTTTAACCAGGGCAAAAAAACCGTGTTGACCGACTTACACCGTTTAGCCGGCGTCTGGTCTATCTGGTTTTTAATCGTCATGAGTGCCACCGGCTTGTGGTATCTGGTACAGGCCATCATGTGGCATGCCGATATCGACATTGAGCCGCATGCGCCGCTGGTCGCCGCTGAACAGCTGCCGGCAACGCAAGCCCAGCCTCCGGTCAGTTTTGCTGATGCAATGCAAATTGCTCAGCAGCGCTTCCCCGATTTTCAGCCCAGCTATTTAATGCTGCCCGAGCATAACCGCGGCATGTACAGCCTGATGGGTGGTGGCGACCACCTCTTTTATGATCAGTACGCGTACAGCCTGAGCATTAACCCCTGGACGGGCGACATAGCGCATGAAAAATCGCCAGCAAACATGAGCGCATTGCAAACCGTTATGCATATTGCCGACCCACTGCATTACGGCACTATTGGCGGCATCTGGACCAAGGCGATCTGGTTTGTGTTTGGCCTTATTTTATCCGGCATGTCGATTACTGGTTTTATGATTTGGGGCAGCCGCACGGTTAAGGCGGTGCGGGCAAGTCGTCGCAGCGAAGCATTGCAGGAGGTGCAAAATGGCGCGCAGTAATAGCTTCTGGCAACGCCACAAATATAAATTAAATGGCCTGGTGCTGCTGTTGCCGTTCTGGTTTTTGTATCAGTCGCTGACACCAGAGTTTCCGCCTGCCTGGCCAGCGCAGCAGATTGGCGACTTTGAGATAGCGCCGATGCCGTTAAATTTGCAGCCGCCGTATGCCCATCACGATAACTACGTTAAAGATTTTTACCTGACTTTTAGTCAGGGTGAGATCAGCAGTATACGCCAGGCCTATATCAATATTGGCCCGGCTGCCTTACCGCTGGCACAACTGCAGCAGGGTGAAGATGGCATACTGCACGGCAGCCGCCACGGCCAGCATGTGCATGCGATAGCGCCGAAAACACTGGGTGCCGGTGATAAAGTCTGGTTAACGCTGCAAACCTGGCAGGGGGAAACCCTCACCACCAGTTGGGCATTGCCCGCTAAGCTGATAGCGCCTTCATCTTAGCGTATCAATTTGTACATTTTTTAACCAGATATCAGCTATACTTGAAGCTCAATGGGGCGTAGCCGGGTCCCGACTCGCCTTGCAACAGGAGCACGGTTATGGCAGCGGCAAAGCGAATTATTATTTGTTGTGATGGTACCTGGAACGAACCGGATCAGAATCCGACTAATGTCACCAAGTTGGTGCGTAGCATTAAACCAACCGCCAGTGATGGTATGCATCAGGTGGTGTTTTACGATCAAGGGGTTGGCACCGGCGGCAGCATAGACAAATTTGTCGGCGGCGCTTTTGGTAGCGGGCTGGAAAAAAACGTGCTGGATTGCTACCGCTTTTTGGTACACAACTACCAGCTGGGCGACGAAATCTACGCCTTTGGCTTTAGCCGTGGCGCTTACACCGCACGGGCTTTTGTGGGTTTTATTCATGCTGTGGGCATGCTGGAAAAGCCTAAACTGGATCAGTTAAAAGCCGCTTATAAATACTACCGCACCGAACCGGATAAAAGAACTACCGGCAGTTACGACGACAATTACCGGCCTGATATTCGTATGGTGGGCGTATTTGACACCGTCGGCGCGCTAGGTGCCCCGACGCCACTGTTAGGTAAGCTGACCCGCGGCTGGGTTGGCTTTTTTAACACCCACTTAAGCCAGCAGGTAAAGCATGCTTATCATGCACTGGCATTGGATGAGCGGCGCGCGCCGTTTCAGCCCGACTTATGGACCGGCAGTATTAATGAGGATCAGTATGTTGAGCAATGTTGGTTTTCCGGTGCCCACTCTGATATCGGTGGCGGCTACGAAAAGTGCGGCTTATCCGATATTGCGCTGCAATGGATGCTGATTAAAGCCAGTGCGCTGGGGCTGGAATTTAACGACAACTACCTGCTGGAATTGTGTAAGCCCGATTTAACCATGCAGCCACACAATTCTTATTCAGCCGGTTATAAATTGCTGGAAAAACTCGGCGCCGGCGAATCGGTGCGCCGTCTCTATGGCGATCCGAGCAATCCGCCAATTAATATTAGTATCCACGACAGCGTGTATCAGCGTATTGCCGCCGGTCATTATCAGCCGCAAAATCCGGATTTTCCTGCTACCGATAAACTGTCCGACCGGCGCAGCAAACCGCGCTTTGTTATTACCGACACGCCGGCCGCCCAGCTGACGTTAAAAGAATTTGCCGAACAGTGCCAGTTGCTGGACTACAGCCAGGGTGGTGGCGCGCGTATTCAGTACAACGGTGCGCTAAGTAAAGGCGATAAGCTGAGTATCAGCAGCAGTCATTTTGGCAACAGTAGCGCCCTGTGCGTGTGGAAAAAAGGTAACCAGTACGGCCTGCAATTCGCTGCCTGAGTATTCAAGCAGCGTTATCTGCCGAAGTCAGGATTTGGCGGTGGTCATTCGTTTGAACGACCACACCGCCAGTATTGCTAACAACAGGCTGGTGCCCAGCAGAATTAACAGGTGCAACCACAGCGCATAGCCCTGATCCATGCCAATCACTTTCAGGCCCAATTGCGATAAGTGATAGCTGGGCCAGATCCAGCTGGCGTACTGCATGACCTGCGGAAACAGATGAATAGGCAACCAGAGGCCGGATAGCAGCGCCATCGGCAGGTAAATCAGGTTTACTACACCGGGTGCAGCTTTATCACTGAGTGTTAAGCCTAATATCAGCCCGATAAGCGCAAAGGGCACTGTACCCAGCAGTAACACCAATGCCAACAACAGCCATTGTGTACTGTGTAACTGCACATCGGCAAGCAACACGGCAATGCTAAACAAAAGCAGGATGATGATTAGCGAAAACACCAGTGCCGTGCAAAACTTTGCCAGCAAGTAAGCTGCAACCGGCATGGGGGACAGCCGCTTTAACGTCAGCCAGCCGTGACCGCGATCGCTGGCAATATTAATAGCAAAGTTAAACATGGCCGGGCCCATAATGCCAAAGCAGCCATAGGTGACTAGCATATAGGCACTGGCAGCGCCGCTGTTAAACAGTACACCAAAAAACAGATAAAACACCGTGGGAAACGCCAGTGCCGGCAACACGAAACCCGGCGTGCGCCAGACACTAACTAAGTCGTACCAGGCTTCGTTACGGTAAATGAGCGTTATGTTCATGCGGCGTGCTCCTGTAATGTGCTATGAGGTTGGGTAAGTTGTAAAAACGCCTGCTCCAATGCTACAGGTTGCACTTCTAACTGACTGACATTGTAGTCTGCCAACAACAGTGCCTTAACGCTTTGCTCAGCCTGGCTGCTTTGCAGGCGAACCATGTCTTTGTCCCGTTGCAGCTGCAATACACCCGGCAGCGCGAGTAAAGCCTCATCCGTTAACCTGCTGCGACAACTTATAACCTTGTACTGGGTTAAGGCTTTTAGCTGAGCGGGGCTGCCATTAGCAACAATACTGCCTAGGTGTAACACCGCAATACGATCGGCCAGTTGTTCGGCCTCTTCCAAATAATGGGTGGTCAGCACAATAGCAACACCTTGGCGCTGTAGCTGTTTAATTTGCTGCCATAAAGCGCGGCGGGCCTCGACATCCATGCCAAGCGTGGGTTCGTCTAAAAACAGTAATTTGGGTTTACCGGCCAGTGCTAAGGCAAATAACAAGCGCTGCTTCTGGCCGCCGGATAACCGGCCAAAGCGTTGTGTACGCTGTTGCGTAAGCCCGGCCAGCTGCACCAATTCATCGGCGCTATAGCCGTTGACATAGTAGCTGGCGAATAAATTGCACTGTTCAAATACGGTTAAATTGGCGCTTAAGCTGCCGATTTGCAGCATCACACCCAGTTGCTGACGCAAAGCAACACTGCGTTGGCTGCCTGATTGCAGCTGATCAAACAGGCGTATGTCGCCGCTATCGGCGTTTACCAACCCCAGGATGGCTGAGATCAGCGTGGTTTTGCCGGCACCGTTTGGGCCAAGAATACACAGCACCTCACCGGCTGCGACGCTGATATCAACGCCGGCTAGCACAGTGTTTGCACCATAACGTTTTATCAGGCCTGTTACTTGTAGCGGTTGCTGTATCATTTTGCACCTCCGCCAATCTTCTGTTGTAAAAACTGCGCAATCTGCTGGTTCAGCCAGTCCGGGGCGTCGGCCATAATAAAGTGCTTGGCATCAGGCGCAAAAGCAAAGCGGTGGTACTGCACCGGCGCATTAGCCAGCTGATTTTCATAGTTTTTCTGCACCTGCTCCGGTGTGCTGTAAGGTGCGCCATGCTGCAATGCGCCCAAGGTTAATACCGGCACGCGGATATTCGCCAGCTGTGGCCGTAAATCGGCCCGCATCAGCTCGCCCATTACCCGGCCAGAGGTTGCACCATCTGAGCGGTACATATCGGCGACAATACGCTGATGCCACTGTGCGTTATTAGCCATACTTTTCGCCATGGCCATCGGGTCAAAGCTACCTTGAGGCTGCTGAGTATCGCCGCTGTTATTTGCCTGGCTGGCGGCAAAGAGTGCGCCCAGGGCCGGTAAACCATCGACATTTATTGCGGCCCCTATTTGCTCTGGCGCATTGGCGGCAAGTGCCAGCGCCAGATAACCGCCCAGTGAGTGGCCAATTACCACTGGCTTATCCAACTGCTGCTCGCGGATATAGCGCAAAATGGCGTGCTGTTGTAGAGGCAGGTAACCCTCGCCCCAATTTTGCATCGGAATAGGCGCCACACCGGCAAACCCAGCCAGGGTAAAAATATGCAGCTGATAATTCGCCTTCAGCGCCTCTACCGTGCTTTGCCATACCTCACCGGAAGACGCCAGCCCCGGTATAAGAATGACCGCCGGGCCCTGACCAACCACCTCAACGTTAAAGCAGTTGCAGGCATGCTGTGCTTGTTGTGCACTGGCAACGGGTTGCGTTTGTGCTGTCGCGGGCAGGCTGGCTAAACTGCTGCCTAAACCCAGTGCCAATACTAAAGTGCGGATACTGATGTTGAATGTTTTCATAATGCTGACCCCTTGTGTGGTTGAGTGCGTTTTGTTGTGGCCAGTTTAGGCGTTGGGGCGCAGCGACACAGCTGGCAGTTGTCAGCAATAGCGCATGACAACTGTCATGCTGGAATATGACCTTTGTCACTGGCGTACTAAGGGGCAAGCTGATTACACTGGCGGGCAGGTAATAGCAGGAGAAACGGATGCAACCGTACGACAAGCTGGAGAGCAAACTGAGCTGGGTTTATCTGATAAACCTGATTTTTTATTTTATTCCGCTGGTAAGTATGCGTTTTGCCGTCTGGCAGTACCTGAGCATGGCGGCAGCGTTGCTGTTGTTTTTGGTTTGCTACTTTTGGGCCTATCGTAGCCGGCGCAGCGACATGCACTGGCCTATTGCCGGTATCGTGCTGGTGGCGGCGTTAATAACCCCGGTAAATTCCGGCTCGATTTCCATGTTTGCCTATGCCAGCTTTTTTATCGGCTTTGCGTATCCTCTGCGCCGTTATCTGTTGTTATCGGCTATGTTAGTGGCACTACTGGTAGCGCTGGAGCTGATGCTGCAAATAAACTGGTCGCTATTTTTACCTTTAGGCATCCCTATTGTACTGGCGGTGGGCTTATTGGGCCGGGCCGAGCAGGCTAAGCTGTTGCACCGGCTGGCTGAGCGTAAAAGCGAAGATGAAATTAAGCAGCTGGCCACCATGGTCGAGCGTGAGCGTATTGGCCGGGATTTACACGATATACTCGGCCACACCCTATCGAGCATTATCTTAAAGGCCGATTTGGCGGAAAAGTTGCTGGCGCGCCAGCAAACTGAAGCCGCACAGCAGCAACTGGCAGAGCTAAGCAGTATTGCCCGCGATGCGTTAAGTCAGGTGCGCCAGAGTGTATCGGGTTATAAACATCAGGGCCTGGCTGCCGAGGTACATAAATTGCTGGGCCGGCTGCGTGATGCCGGTTTTCAGGCTGATTTGCAGGGGGAGCTGCCCGCTTTGGATAACCGGCGCGAAACCACGCTGATACTGGCATTGACGGAGTTAGTCACCAACGTAATGCGCCACAGCAAGGGCGATCGTTGCCAACTGAGTTTTTTGCAGCAGGCCAACACCCTGCAAATCCTGCTGACAGACAATGGTTACTGCGCTGCGATAACAGAGGGTAACGGTATTGCCGGGTTACGCCAGCGGCTAGCGGCTATCGGCGGCAACCTGAGCATCAGCTGGCACGAGGGGGTTAGCGCGCTGATCCAATTACCATTGCAGGAGACGAAATCATGAAGATTTTACTGGCTGAGGATCAGGCCATGGTGCGCACGGCATTGGCGAGCTTGCTGCGCCTTGAAGCTGATTTTCAGGTTACTGAAGCCGCAGACGGCAGTACCGCGCTTAAACTACTGCAGCAGCAACCATTTGACTTGTTGCTGAGCGATATTGAAATGCCGGGTAACAGCGGCATTGAGCTGGCGCAGTACCTACAGCAGCAAAAGTTGGCCACTAAGGTGGTGATTATTACCACCTTTGGCCGGGCCGGTTATGTAAAACGGGCCATCGATGCCGGCGTCGGCGGCTTTTTGTTGAAGGATGCGCCGGTCGAGCAGTTGGTCAGCGCGATTAATCAGGTGATGGCCGGTAAGCGGGTAATCGATAGCGAGCTGTTGCTAAATTCATTGGGTGAGCAAGACCCGCTAACCGACAAAGAGCGTCAGGCACTGCGTTTGGCGGCCGACGGCCACAGCACCAGTGAAATCGCCAGCACGCTGTATATTGCCGAGGGTACCGCGCGCAATTATTTATCTGAGGCCATCAGCAAACTTAACGCTGCCAACCGTATAGATGCCGCGCGCATCGCCCGGCAAAAAGGTTGGTTGTAAAAGTAATGCTCTGAGATCAATGTTCTGCAAAGAACGCCATTATTACCTCTGAACTGTTTAGCCCGGCAAAACTCCAGGAATGCCCACCGTTTTGCGGGCTATATAATTTTACCTTGTAGTGGCTACCATCTGATGCTCTTAATCTGATATTACCCGGTAAGTACTGCCATTGCTGTTCTAATTGCAATTGGTTATGTGACGCCCAAAATTGAGCAGCGTCAATTGCACTGATTAAGCCAAAGTTAAAATGCTCAACACCGAAAAACGGCAAAACTTGATCATCTTCTGCATGGATCATTAAAACAGAAATAGGCCCCGCTGGCTGACAACTCCCTGACAATTGCACTGACATTGAGGCCGCTACCACGGCGACCGCCCGAAATACATCGCTACGTTTACAAGCCAGGTTCTGCACAAAGAGTCCGCCTTGTGAATATCCAGTGGCAAATATTCTGCCTGCGTCAATTGTGTACTTTGACTTTAGATCCTCGATTATGGCATCGACAAAGGCGACATCATCAATGCCTAGCCGGGCAGGCTTGTTACAGTCACAACCTTCATTCCATTCCTCTACCTGAGCTTGGGGGTACACCACTATGTAATCCGTGTTTTGCTTATCCAACATTGTTAACTTCGCCATTGACTGCGCCGTACCGCCGGAAAAATGGAAAGCCATGACCACAGGGTAGGTTTTACTTTGTTCAAATGTCTGCGGCAGCACCAACAAATATTCCCGCCCGGCAAGCTGCATCATATTAGGCTCTTGCGACACGTCTCCTGTCGCATTGTCAGACGAATTACAGCCAGCTAATGTCAGAACAACAAAAAAGACTATTGCTGCAAAACTGCAAACAGATTTCATGGTACATTTCCTCTTAAACTTTTTTGATCAAACTGGTCGCTACTTAATCACAGTTGTAATCAAACCTATGCTGATAATACCTGATGATTTCCTGAGGATTTGCTGATGTCCGATGCAAACCTGAGACACGATAACCCTGACACAGCGCCTCGCTACTGGCAGCTATCTGAACTTATTTTTGACAGCCAGTTGCGCAGGTTGGGCAATAAGGACACTACGCTGACTCTGGAACCCAAGGTTAATGCGTTACTGTGTTACTTGTTAACAACACCAGACCATTTTGCCAGCCATCAGCAATTACTCCTGCATGTTTGGCACGGGCGGGTTGTTAGTGACAGCGCGATGCAAAGGGTTGTATCTCAGCTTCGAAAAGCTTTTGCTGAACTACTACCGGGACAAGTCGTTGTGCAAACACTGAATAAAAGTGGCTACAGACTACAGATGACAATTGCCCCGCTGCCGGACGCGGCTGATGCAGTTACAGCATCAACCAGACCGCCGACGCCATGGCGCTATAAAGTCAGCCTGGGCGGGGTTGTGTTATTAGCAGGGTTAGTTGCACTGTTCTGGCTGTACCCACCAACGTCAGAGCCTGCAGCACTTACAGCTTCGCCGGTCAGCAGCTTGCCGGGCTTAGAGTACAATCTAACCGGCAGTGAAAAAAAACAATTACTCTATTTTCATTATCAGCAACAACATTCAGAGTTGATCCTGCAACAGGGTGACCTGATTAAAGTGGTCAATACACCGCCCGAACTTAACTTCGCGGCTATCAGTCCCGATGGGCAACAGTTAGCGGTGCGATTACAAGACAACACTTGTCAGATTGCTCTGGCTGAGCTTAGTGACAACATCCTTGCAGAACACCTGATATCTTTATTTAGTTGCACAATGGATAGCCAGCTCAAACTATTTTGGAGCTCTGATCAAACGGGTCTGTACTATCGCCAGCGTCAGGACAAGAGCAAGCCTTATCAATGGTATTTTTACAGCTTTACTAATCAACAACACACGCAACTCAGCCTGAACCCAGACGTCATTGGCAGTAACGGTGACATGGCGATGGCATTGGCTGCGGATAACAAGCAATTCGCAATTGCGCGCTATATCTCTGCGCAACAAACTGCGTTAATGCTATTCCATCGAGATACTTTGCAGCAAATAAGCAAAGTCGTGCTGCCAGTGCCGGTGCAATCTATGGTTTGGCATTCTGAGCGACAGCTGATTTTGGCAAGCTCAGAGCAACTTTATCACTATGATTTATCCAACCAAAAGCTGAGTTTACTGCACCACGCCGGCGACTATATTAATTCTTTATTTTTACATCAGGACACTTTGTATTATGCGGTCAGTCGTCAGTATGGCGACATCTGGCAGCATGACCTTGCCAATAACAGTGCTAAACCACTACAAAACAGCAGTCGGCATGATGCTATGCCACGTTTGTCGCCAGATCATAAAAAGCTTGCCTTTTTAAGCACCCGTCAGGGCCCTTATCAATTGTGGCTAAGCCATGACAACCAAGCGCCACGATGGTTGGCTGATATCAATCCAACAGCGGGCTTTGTGCAGCTGAGCTGGTCTGCCGACAGCCGCTATCTATTTTATAGCCTACAACTTGCCGCCTATCAGGTTGACAGCGAAACCGGAGCAACGCAGCAAGTGCTTGCACCGGAGCACAAAGTATTTTTTGTCGCTCCCGATGATAAAGGCGGTTTGCTGTATAGCAGTTCAAAGTCTGGTGATTGGCAACTGTGGTATTTCAACCCGCAGACACAACAGCACCAACAGCTGACCACAACAGGAGGATACAGCGGTAAGATACTGGCGAATCAGCTGTTTTATACTAAATATCATCAGGATGGCCTGTGGTTGCGCAATCTCGATACAGCGGAGGAGCAGTTGCTCATTGCCGACTTTGACAAAATAAACTGGTTAAATTGGCAGCTCGAAGCTGACCATATAGTATTTTACCGACCTGCATTGAATGCAGGTGCGCAAATGGCAGGGATCTGGCGTTACCGCCTGTCTGATAACACCCAGCAATTAATTTGGCCAGCAGGCGACGACTTTGTGCACCAGTTCCAGTTAATCGGCCAGTCTTTGTTGCTGGTGCAAAGACAAATGGCAGACGGCGATATTTATCGCCTGAGCCTTAAATAAGCTTTCATGCGCGTTGCTATTAGCCAACGCCAACAGCATGTTATGCTGCAGTTTTAACCATAGCCATGACGGAGGCCGGGTGTTTCAGGCAGTTATTTTTGATATGGACGGCGTGCTGATAGACTCAGAGCCGTTATGGACCCAGGCCGAGCAGGTGATTTTAGGCGGCCTGGGGGTCGACTTTAACCGGCCGCCACTGCTGCAAAGTACCGGCCTGACGACGGCCAGTGTTATCGCCCACTGGTATCAGCACCAGCCCTGGCCAGAGCTATCACCGGCGCAGGTGCATCAGCAGATAATTGATTTTGTTGCCAACGGCATCGCCGCCAGCGGTGAGGCCAAAACCGGCTTGCCGGCCTTACTTGATACTATTGCCACCCTGTCGCTTAAAATGGCGGTCGCCACCAACTCGCCAAAGCAGCTGCTTGATACCACTTTGCAGCGACTGCAGATCCGTCACTATTTTAATGCACATTGTCATCTGGAGTTGGTAAAACAAGGCAAACCGGCACCGGATATCTACCTGTTAGCAGCCGAAAAGCTGGACGTTTCACCACAAGATTGCCTGGTATTTGAAGACTCGTTCGCCGGCGTGACCGCGGCTAAAGCGGCAGGCATGACAGTGGTGGCGATACCGGCGGCACACGAATGGCAGCATAGTAAATTTGCTATTGCTGATCATAAAATCCGCTGTTTCAGTGAGTTTGATTTGTCGCAGTTTATCAACAGCAGGGGGTAAGCATGGATTTTCGCCTGAAAATTAAAGCCGACCGGCCGCTGCCAAGCCGCAGCGCTGAGTTGGCACTCGCGCTGGAAAGTGACCGTGGCCGTATCATTCACTCGGCTGCCGTACGGCGGCTACAACAAAAAACCCAGGTGTTTCCGCTAGAGCGCAATGCTGCTGTACGTAGCCGCTTAACCCATTCACTGGAAGTGCAGCAAAGCGGCCGTTTTATTGTGCAGAGCCTGTTTCGCTTGTTATCAGCAGATGAGCAGGCGCGCTATGGCTTAACTGAATTAGAGCGGCCGATGGAAACCCTGGTTGAAATGGCCTGCCTGCTGCACGACATTGGTAACCCGCCGTTTGGTCACAGTGGTGAAACGGCGATTAATCAGTGGTTTGCTGCTGAGCTGCCGGCACTGACTAAACAACATAGCCTGACAGACGACAGCCGTTGGCAGCAGCTCAGCGCAGAGCTAACGCAATTTGAAGGCAATGCGCAGGCGATCCGCTTAGTGCATAGCCTGCAGCGGATGAACCTGACCTACTCGCAACTGGCCTGTATTTTAAAATACACCCGACGCGCGGGTGACATTAAGCCGGCACCAGATCAACCACTTAGCTACCTGCAGAAGAAACCCGGCTACTATTTTTCCGAACAGGATGTTGTGCAGCAGTTGTGGCAACAGTTAGCTATTGCGGCGGGTTGCCGCCATCCGCTAACCTACATCATGGAAGCGGCAGACGATATCTCTTATTGTCTGGCTGATATCGAAGATGCGGTAGAAAAAGGCTTGCTCAGTCTTGAGCAGTTAGCGGCAGAGCTTAATACTGCCTTTAGCCAGTTAGAACCACAGGGCCGGTTGATTGCCACGCACAGTGGTGGCAGCGAGAGTTTTGCTGCGCTGCTGCACAGTGCCATGCAAAGCGCCACAGATGAACCGATCAATAAAGCCTCGGCGTTTTTTATCAGCTTGCGCGTTAAGCTTATTCACCCGCTGGTGCGCCATGCGGCAGAGCAATTTATTGCCAATATTCAGTCGGTGTATCACGGCCAGTTAAACCGGGCCCTGCTGGAAGATGGCAGCCAGTATCATGCCATTACCAGCAGCTTTAAACAGGTGGCGCGCCAGTTTGTGTTTAACCAACCGGAAGTAGAAACCCTGGAGCTGCAGGGCTTTCGCATTATAAGCGGTTTGCTCGATAGCTACCTGCCGCTACTGCGTTTATCGCGTGCCGACTTTACTGCTGTGCTAAGTAACAACGGCTATCAATTTGCCGTGGCGCAGCGGTTAGCGCACCGGTTACCGAAAAAACATCTGGCCGCTTATCAGTTGGCAGTAGCGGCATTGCCACCGGATGATAAGGCGTTAGAACTGTATTACCGCTGCCGGCTGCTGCAGGACTTTATCAGCGGCATGACTGACCATTTTGCCTTTGATGAATACCAGACGCTGGTAAGTTGTCGCTAATTGGCTACTCCACGCCACAGCGCTGTCAGCGCCTGATGTAGTTCAATGGCAAAATCGCGCTGTAGCTGGCTTAAACCTTGTTGTTGCAATAACTGCTGCACACTGGCCGGTAAGCGCGTGCTTTGGTATAACCCCAGCGTCAGTGCGTAGCTGTGTAGCAGTAGCTGGCTGGCACTGGCAGGCGTCAGCTCGCTAAAGCGCGTAGCCAGCTGCGCACCTAAGCTATCCAGCGCCTGTGCCAGTTGTTGTTTAAACGCCAATAACTGTGGTTGTGGCAGGTTTTGCTCCAGCACGGCGTTAAGCAGTGCCAATAGCGGCAGTAGGCTGTCTGATTGCTGCAGCAGGCGCAGATAGTGTTTGGCAAAAGGTTCGGCTGCATCATTTAACGGTTGTGGCAGAGCGGCAATAACCGCTTCCAGCTGATTAAATAAGCTGCTGAAGTCGTCGCTGAGCAGCGCGAGAAAGATCTGCTCTTTGCTCTGAAAATAACGGTACACCGTGCCCTTGGCTAAGCCGGTATCGGCCGCAATATCGGCCACGGCCGGAAGTCGTTGCTGTTGTAAAAACAGCGACCTGGCCGAGGAGAGAAAGTCAGCCCTGCGCTGCGCTTTGGCCTCTGGGCTAATGGCGTTTTGCTTCATGCTTAGCCTTTTAGCTTAATTAGCCAGTCGGTCATTTTTTTGGCCAGCTTACCGTACGGCGGTAACAACATGCTGACGCTGTTGTAGGCACCCTGCTTAAACACCGGGCGAAGCTTACTAAAGGTAATAAAGCCTTCATAGCCATGGTAATGGCCCATGCCGCTGTCACCGATACCGCCGAAGGGTAAGTCGTGCTGGCCGACATGCAAAATGGCATGGTTAATGGTAACGCCGCCGGACATCACCTCAGCTAAATAGCGCTGTTGCAGGGCTTTATCATGGGTAAAAGGGTAAAATGCCAGCGGCCTTGGCTTACTGTTGATGTAAGTAATAACTTCGCTGGCATCACTATAGGTTTTTACCGGCAGCAGCGGGCCAAAGATCTCTCGTTGCATCACTTGCATCTCATCAGTGACATTAAACAGCAGGGTCAGCGGGAATTTACGCAAACCCGGGGCGACCGTTTGATCGGGCATCAGGTTAACCGCGGTAGCGCCTTTGGCAATAGCATCGTCCAGTGTCGCCTGCAAACGCTGATAAGCGCGCTCATCAATAATGGCGGTGTAATCGTTGCTATTGATATCAGGATAACGCTGTGCCACCAGTTTTAGTGCCAGCTCGGTAAAGGCTTGCTCAGTGCCGGCCGGTAAGAACAAATAGTCAACATTGGTACAAATTTGGCCGGCGTTAAAAGCCTTGGCCCATAAAATGCGATCAGCTGCTTTGTCGATTGGGAAATCCGTTGCCACCACGGCGGGTGATTTACCGCCCAACTCTAATGTCACCGGAGTGAGGTTTTTTGCCGCATTGGCCATCACAGCACGGCCGGTTTGCGCCGAGCCGGTAAAAAATAAATGGTCAAATGGCTGCGCAGAAAATGCCGGGCCACTGCCATTATCATCAGCAAAAAACTGCAGTTTATCGGCTGGAAAATACTTAGGCACAAGTTCAATCAGCAGCTTAGCTAACTGTGCTGAGTTTTCTGACATTTTCACCATAGCCCGGTTGCCGGCAGCAAAAATAGCCACTATCGGTGCCAGCGACAGCATAATCGGGAAATTCCACGGCACGATAACACCCACCACACCCAGCGGCTGAGGAATAACGGTGCAGCTAGAAGTGGGAAACAACAACCGGTCGATATGGCGTTTTTGCGGCTTTAACCATTTTTTCAGCTGTTTTTTCGTGCGGCTGATGTCTTCCAGCACCATTAAAATTTCTGAAAAACGGGTTTCGAAGCGACAGCGACTGCCGTAATCAGCATTAACCGCCGCTACCAATGCCGCTTCGTTATCACGGATCAGCGCTTTTAGCGCGTCTAAATCGGCCAACCGCTGCGCCAGCGTCGGCACCGGGTTGGCGTGATACGCCGCGCGCTGCTGCGCCAGACAGTCGGCAAAGCGGGCAAAAGCCGGGTGGTTATTGCTATCGGTAACAGGCTGGCTCATACACCCCTCAAAACTGACTGTTGGTCATTTATATTTTGCAGGTTAGTGACCTCTGGTCACTTTGTCAACGAGATGAGACAGAATCAGCACCTCGCTGGTTAAGTCAGAGATGAAAGTTCACAGGCCGACTCGCGGCATACCAGCACCGGCTCAAACACATTTTTCAGCGCCAGCGCCTGTTGCTGATAAATATGCTTCATTACCCACCGCGCGGCCATACGGCCCATTTCGCCAACCGGATAATCAATAGTCGTCAGTTTTGGATGGATGTAACGGGCTAAAATCAGGTTATCAAACCCCACTATCGAGAGTTGCTCCGGCACCTGCAAACCATGCTCACGCGCCACTTCCATCGCTCCGGCGGCCATTTCATCGTTGGCGCACACTAAGGCAGTAAACGGTAGTTTTTTATCCAGTAACTGCTGCATACAGGCACTGCCGCTGCTGTCCTGAAAATCACCCTCGGCAAACAAAGCCGGGTTAAAGGTTACGCCGTATTCCGCCATCGCTCTTAAGTGGCCGGCGTAGCGATCTTTAGCATCGCTTTTCCACATCGGGCCGGCGATATAAGCCAGTTGCCGGTGGCCTTGTTGCAGCAATTGCTTAGTAGCCAGATAACCACCTAATTCATTGTTCAGACAAATACAGTTTTCAGCCAATTGGGGGATATAACGGTTGATCAGCACTACGGGGATATTGCCCGCCGCCAGCTTGATCAAATAGTCATCTGACACGGCTTCAACGTGCAGAATAAGCGCATCACAGCTACGGCTGATCAGAAACTCGATGCCGTCTATTTCACTGGCCTCTTCACTGTGGCCGGCGGCGATAATAACGTGCTTACCAGCAGCGCGGCATTCGTTTTCAATACCGGCCAGCATATCGCCATAAAAAGGACCATGTAATTCAGATACCAGGATGCCGACGCTGTTAGAACGGTTAGATGCCAGCGACTGGGCAATAGTGTTGGGCCGATAACCCAGCTGCGCCATCGCCGCTAACACCTTGCTACGGGTTTTTTCACTAACCCGGGCATTGTTGTTCATCACACGCGACACAGTGGCCAGCGACACACCCGCTAATTCTGATACCTGATAAATGGTTGCCATGCTCTGCCTGCAGCCGTTATTTGCTGTTGTTTGCTTTTGTGTTAGCCCGGTACTTTAGCATGCGCAGCCGCGCTCTGCCCAGACTGCAACTGCTGATGAATATCTTGCACCCGCGCTCCGTTTAAGCGGTAGCGGCTCATCACTATCGCTACGGCAATAGAGCCCAGCGCCGGGAACAGTGTAAAGCTAAGCAGTATTCCTTGCGCCGTGGCTGGCGTTTGCGCACTGTCGGCCTGATAACCATAAAATGCCAGCAACCAGCCGGCCAAAGCACCACCTAATGCCAGCCCCAGTTTGATAAAAAATACGATAGACGAATACACCAGCCCGGTGATTCTGATACCGGTTTTGTAATGGCCATAGTCAACCGTATCGGCCATTTTCGCCCACAGCAGTGGTGTGGCCATTTGCAGGAAAAAACACCAGCCGACATAGAGCGTAACCGCTAACCATAACTGCTGTGGTGCGATAAAAAAACTGCCAACACAAATGGCTGCCGAGATCAGCTGCAGGGCGATATAAGCTTTTACTTTATCAACGTAATGGCTAAGCCACTGCGCAACAGCACAGCCGGCTATGTTACCCAGCATGCCCAACGTCATAAAAGTGGTGATCAGATCGTCGTGTAGCAGGTAATACTTCACGTAGTAAATGGCCAGGGTATTTTTCAGCACCATACCGGTGAGCAGAAAAAACGCCGCCACACATAAAATACGCCACTGGTCGTTTTGCCATAACGCGGCAAAACTACCGCGCAGTGTTAACTGTTGGTCGGCCGGCGGTTTAACCCGCTCTTTCGTGCCGGCAAAACAGAGTAAAAACAGCAGTAGCCCCAGTACGCTCATGGCCGCAATAGTCAGCTGATAGCCTTTGGCGTTATCGCCATTACCGAAATAATTCACCAACGGCAGCGTACAGGCCGTGACCAGCAAGCCACCGAGCATACCAAACACAAAACGATACGACTGCACCGATACCCGCTCATTCGGATCGGCAGTTAACACGCCACCCAGGGCAGAATAGGGAATATTAATGGCTGTATAGGCCAGCATCAGCAAGGTGTAGGTTGCAAAGGCGTACACGACTTTGCCATTGGCGGTTAAATCTGGCGTGGTAAACGCCAGCACACTGCACAGCGCAAAGGGTAGCGCCAGCCAGAGTAAATATGGCCGGTATTTGCCGTGCCGGCTGGTGGTTTTATCGGCCAGCGCGCCCATCAGCGGATCTGTTACGGCATCGATAATCCGCACCAGCAAAAACATGGTACCGACGACAGCCGGCGAAATGCCAAAAATATCGGTGTAAAAGAAGGTTAAAAACAACATTACCGTCTGAAACACGATATTGCTAGCGGTATCGCCCAGACCGTAGGCCACTTTTTCGCGTTTGGTCAGCATTTAGCTCCGCCTATTATTTTTTGCGGCTGGCGAACAGGTCGCGCAGCGCTATGGCACTGTGTTTTAGCGTACGCTGTTGGCTTTGATAGTCAACATAGACAATACCGAAACGTTTGGCGTAGCCCTCAGCCCATTCGAAGTTATCCATCAGGCTCCAGGCGAAATAGCCATCAATACGCATGCCGGCGTTAATTGCATTTTCAGTGGCTTGCAAATGTTGCTGAAAGTAGGCGACCCGGCTGTGGTCGGCTATCTGACCATCGTGCAGGCTATCCGCCATTGCCGCACCATTTTCAGTAATATAAACCGGCGGCAGTGTGTAACGCTGGTGCATCGCCAGCAGAGTTTCGGTTAAACCCTGCGGGTATATTTCCCAGCCCATTTCGGTCAATGGTGGCGTGGTGGGCGGCACATCGCTAAACCAGCCTTTGCTGTTGGCGCGGTAAACCGTGCGGGTGTAGTAATTAATACCGAGAAAATCCAGTGGCTGAGCAATAATGGTCATATCGCCAGCTTCTATTACCGGCTTATCTTCCGGCGCCAGCTCGTTTAAGAGCGGCGGGTAACAACCTTCTAATAATGGCTGAATATACCAGTGGTTGTGGTATTGATCGGCCATGTCGGCAGCACGGCGATCGGCTGCACTGTCTGTCGCCGGGTGGCAGGGGCTGAAGTTTAACACTATGCCATTGACCGCATGCGGTGCATATTGCTGTAACACCTGCATCGCCAGACCATGCGCCAGTAATAAATGATGGGCTACCTGCCGGCCTTGCTGGCGGTTTTGCACGCCCGGCGCATGAATGCCCGCCTCGTAACTTAAATAGGCGCTGCAAAACGGCTCGTTTAATGTGGCGTAAGAGTACACCCTGTCGCCAAAGGCCTGCGCCACTACTTTGGCGTAATCAGCAAACTTATAGGCAGTGTCACGGTTTAACCAGCCACCGTTGTCCTGCAGATACTGTGGCAAGTCCCAGTGATATAGCGTAACAAAGGCTTTGATATTACGCGCTTTTAGTGCATCGAGTAGCTGCAGATAAAAATGCAGCCCCTCGCTGTTAATACTGCCATCCCGGCGGATAATGCGCCCCCAGGACAGTGACAAGCGATAGGCGTCGACGCCCAGCGCAGCAATCAGCTCTACGTCATCTTGCCAGCGGTTTACATGATCGCAGGCCACCAAGCCATCTGAACCATCTTTAATCCGGCCCGGTGTGGCGCAAAAGGTATCCCAAATACAGGGCTCACGGCGCTCGGCCGCCCCTTCAATCTGAAAGGCTGCAGTGGCTACGCCAAACACAAAGTCAGGCTGTAGCAGAGGTGAGTTAGCATCTAAGGTTATGTTCATCTGTTTTGTTAGGTTCCATCTGGGCTGCAGTGCCGGGCACAGGCAATAAAATTATTGCCAACAGCGTGATATATGCTATAAATGAAAGCGCTTACATTATACTAGACGGCCGTTTTTACGCCGTCAATTAAAAACACAAATCGCCGGGGGGCAGGATGGCAACTTCACCAATCACCAACGACGCCGTAGCAGCGTCTGCACCAGGCCAAGGCAATTTTCGCTTTGCGCTTACTTCACTGACTTCACTGTTTTTTATCTGGGGGTTTATCACCTGTTTAAATGACATTCTGGTGCCCTATTTAAAAGGCTTGTTTGACTTAAGCTACACCCAGGCGCTGCTTATTCAGTTTTGTTTTTTCAGTGCCTATTTTGTCGTGTCAGTTCCGGCCGGCATGCTGGTGAGCCGTATTGGCTATCAGTCGGGTATTGTTACTGGCCTTTTGATTGCAGGTGCAGGCTGTTTACTGTTTTACCCCGCAGCGGCGGCGCATTATTACCCGCTGTTTTTACTGGCACTGTTCGTACTGGCCAGTGGCATAACCATTTTGCAGGTTGCCGCCAACCCTTATGTTAGCGTGCTGGGTAAACCCGAAACCGCCTCCAGCCGGCTTACCATGACACAAGCTTTTAATTCGCTTGGCACCACAGTGGCACCATTTTTTGGTGCCTGGTTAATTTTTGGCGGTATGGATGCACCCAAGCCAGGGGAGGTCACAGAATCAACAGTACAGTTACCTTATTTAATTCTGGCTACGGCGCTTATTGTCATGGCACTGGTGTTTGCCTTTTTGCGCTTACCTAAGCTTGGCAAAAAAGAGGCCGGTGTAAATATCACTGGCGCGGCCTGGCAATACCGCCACCTGGTGCTGGGCGCACTGGGTATTTTTGTTTATGTTGGCGCTGAAGTGGGTATTGGCAGCTTTTTAGTCAGCTTTATTACCCAGCCGGATATTGGTGCCTTAGAGGCCAAAACCGCTTCGCACTATATTGCCTGGTACTTCGGTGGTGCCATGTTAGGCCGCTTTATTGGCGCTGTGGTGATGCAGTATCTGGCGCCAGGCAAAGTGCTGGCCTTTAACGCCATCTGTGCCGTGCTGCTGCTAGCGGTGACGATTACCACCGGTGGCAAGTTGGCGATGTTCGCCGTACTGCTGGTCGGCCTGTGTAACTCTATTATGTTCCCAACCATTTTTAGTCTGGCCATTGCCGGTTTAAAACAGCACACCAGCCAGGGCTCGGGTATTTTATGCCTGGCGATTGTTGGTGGTGCCGTGCTACCGCTGGCGCAGGCGGCATTGGCAGATAACGTTGGTGTGCAGCTGGCCTTTATTATTCCGCTGCTGTGTTATGTCTATATTGCCTGGTATGGCGATGTGGGCAGTAAACCGAAAACCACCGCCTGAAGGAGAGAAGAATGACTGTTAAGTTTAAACCAGCCTTACTCGCCCTTAGCTGCGCCTTAGCCCTTGCCGCCTGCAGCCAGCCGCAAGCGCCTGATAGCAACACAGGCAGCGACACTAAGCGCGCCGACAAGATTTGGCCCAGGCTAAATTTACCGGTAGCACAAGATGCGGCGATGGAGCAGCGTATCAGTGACATGCTTGCCGGTATGACACTGGCACAAAAAGTGGCGCAGATGATCCAGCCGGAAATCCGTGATATTACCGTTGAAGATATGCGCAAATACGGCTTTGGCTCGTTTTTAAACGGCGGCGGCGCTTTTCCAAATGATAACAAACACGCCACCCCGGCCGACTGGATAGCACTGGCTGAAGCCATGTATCAGGCCTCAATTGACGACAGTCTGGATGGCAGCACGATTCCGACCATGTGGGGCACCGATGCGGTGCATGGCCATAACAATGTCATCGGCGCAACCTTGTTTCCGCACAATATTGGGCTGGGCGCGGCCAACAACCCGGAACTTATTGAGCAGATTGCCCGGGTAACCGCGCGAGAAGTAATGGTAACCGGCATTGACTGGGTGTTCGCGCCTACCGTTGCCGTGGTACGTGACGATCGTTGGGGGCGTACTTATGAAGGTTACTCAGAAGATCCAGCCATCGTGCATGACTACGCTGCGGCAATTGTGACCGGCTTGCAAGGTGCCGCTGATGCAGACTTTTTAGGCAGCGAACGGGTGATCAGTACCGTTAAGCACTTTGTTGGCGATGGTGGCACTGTCGGCGGTGACGATCAGGGCGACAACATTGCCAGCGAGCAGGATTTATTCCGCATTCATGCCCAGGGCTATGTTGGCGGCCTACAGGCTGGCGCGCAAACGGTAATGGCATCGTTTAACAGCTGGCATGGCAGCAAAATTCATGGCGACAAATACCTGTTAACCGAGGTGCTTAAAGATCGCATGGGCTTTGACGGCTTTGTCGTCGGCGATTGGAACGGCCATGGCCAAATCCCGGGCTGTACGAATGACAACTGCGCTCAGGCGGCGCTGGCCGGTTTAGACGTGTACATGGTGCCCACCCCGGCCTGGAAAAAACTGTATTACAACGTAATTCAGCAAGTGGAGAGCGGTATCATTCCGCTAAGCCGCATCGACGATGCGGTGCGGCGTATTTTGCGGGTAAAACTGCGCGCGGGCTTATTTGATAAACCCAGCCCGGCACTGCGGCCACTG
Organism: Chromatiaceae bacterium; assembly: GCA_033838465.1. Lineage (GTDB taxonomy): Bacteria > Pseudomonadota > Gammaproteobacteria > Enterobacterales > Alteromonadaceae > Alishewanella. The sequence continues at coordinate 1,623 of JAJLKZ010000005.1, read as the reverse complement.
TCTGGCAAAACCGAGCTGATTGGCTCAGCCGAGCACCGTGCTGTGGCGCGCAAAGCCGTTCAGCAATCCTTGGTACTACTGAAGAACAACGACAGCCTGCTGCCGCTTAACCCGACGCAGCGTATTTTGGTCACCGGTGAGGGTGCCGATAATATCGGCATGCAATCAGGCGGCTGGACCATTAGCTGGCAAGGCACCGGCAACAGTAACAGCGACTTCCCCGGTGGCAGCTCAATCTATGCTGGCATTAAACAGGCAGTTGACGCGGCCGGCGGTAACATTGAGCTAAGCCAGGATGGCAGCTACCAGCAAAAGCCTGATGTGGCGGTAGTGGTATTTGGCGAGCAGCCTTACGCCGAAGGCAATGGCGATTTAGAAAACCTGGAGTACCAGCGCGGTAACAAAACGGATTTAGCCCTGCTGCGTAAACTTAAAGCCGACGGCATTAAAGTGGTGTCGTTGTTTATCAGCGGCCGGCCTCTGTGGGTAAACCCGGAGCTGAATGCCTCAGACGCCTTTGTTGCGGTCTGGCTGCCCGGCAGTGAAGGGGTTGGCGTGGCCGATGTCGTCATGGCTAACGCCGATGGCAGTGTCAATGTCGACTTCCATGGTAAGTTATCCTTTAGCTGGCCGGCCACACCACAGCAGCATACTAACGTCGGTGATGCTGACTATCAGCCATTGCTGCCGTATGGCTTTGGCCTGCGCTATGGCGAGCCCAGCAGCCTAAGCAATAGTCTGAACGAGCAGGTAGCCGTCGATAACAGCCTGGACGATTTGGTGCTGTTTGAACGTGCGGTAAAACCACCGTATCAGCTGGTATTACACAGTGGCGCTGACAGCAAAACCATGGACAGCAGCGTGGCGCAGCTGGGTAATATTGCCGTGCGCACCTTTGACAACAAGGTGCAGGAAGACGCCCGCCGCCTAAGCTTTAGCGGTGCGGCTAAAGTAAGCTTAACCAGCGCTTTTCCGGCCGATTTACGTTCTTATCAGGAAAGCGGCGGCGCTTTGGTGATAGAGCTGCAGCATAACGGCTCGGTGCCAGCGCAAGTGCTGCTGGGCATGGACTGCGCGCAAAGCTGCAACAGCAGTATTAATATCGCGCCGCAGCTCAAAGCGCTGACCGCTAACAGCTGGCATAGCCTGAGTGTCGATTTAGCTTGTTTTGCCAAGCAGGGCGCTGATTTCAGCCAAATCTTTACCCCGCTGTTTTTAACCAGCGACGCACAGACAGTGCTAAGCTTTGCGGATATCCGGCTAAGCCCAGGCATGACAGGCAAAGCCAGTATTAACTGTCCGGGAGACCAGTAATGCGACAACTGCTGCCAGTGGTCATCGCGCTGACGTTAGCCGGTTGTGGCACTAAACCGGCGCCAACAGCCACCAGCAGCACGCAAACCTCCCCGGTGCGTGCTGGCTGGCAGCTGGTGTGGCAGGACGAATTTGACGGCAGCAGTATCGATCAGAGTAAATGGCGTCTGTGTAAACATCCCATTCTTAGTGGCAGCCTAAATTAGAGTTTTCCGCCTGCTTTTTAGCCAGATATTCCCAAGGTGTTAAATCACCCAGTGAGTCATGTGGCCGTTCTTCGTTATATTCCCGCATCCAGTTTTCAGTCAG
>JAJLKZ010000004.1:0-49251 GCA_033838465.1 Chromatiaceae bacterium | reverse complement strand
CCGGCGCGATGCCAGCCTGCGCGCCAGGAACGCCCCCGGCCCGCTGACCTTCGATCTGCCGCTGACGCGCGAGGCGATGGCGGATTATCTGGGACTGACGCTGGAAACGGTCAGCCGCCAGATCTCGGCCTTGCGCAAGGACGGGGTGATCGTGCTGGACGGCAAGCGCCATGTGATGGTGCCCGACATGAACCGGCTGCTGCAAGAGGCGGGCGATGACAGCGACGGCGGGATGATCGGGTAACGCCCTCGTCTGGCGTGGCGCGGGTTGCCGGTGTCGGACGGGGGGGCCGTCTGCCCCCCGACCCCCCAGGATATTTGCATCAAGGCGAAACGAGGCGCCGGGGAGCGTCATGGGGACCTGGGCAAAACGCCGGGTGCTGGCGCGCGGCAGGCGGGAATGGCGCGCGGCCGGAAATATCCCGTTCACAACCGCCGCGCCGTATCGTAAGGCGGGGGTATGCGGATACTCTTTCTTGGCGATGTGATGGGACGCGCCGGTCGCGCGGCGGTGCAGGCACGGCTCAAGGGCCTGCGCGACGACTGGGCGCTGGATTTCGTGGTGGTCAATGGCGAAAACGCCTCGAGCGGGGCCGGCCTGACCGCCGCCCATGCCAAGGCCTTGCTGGAGGCCGGGGCCGATTGCCTGACATTGGGCGATCATGCCTTCGATCAGAAGGACATGATGTCCTTCATCGAGCAAGAGCCCCGCATCATCCGACCGCTGAACTATGCCAAGCTGGCCCCCGGCAAGGGCGCGCGCCTGTTCACCGATGCGCGCGGGCGCAAGGTGCTGGTCACGCAGGTGCTGGGCCAGGTGTTCATGAAGCGGCCCTTTGACGATCCGTTTTCGGCGATCCAGCCGGTTTTGCAATCGCACCCGCTGGGCGGCATGGCGCAGGCGATCCTGGTCGACATGCATTGCGAGGCGACCAGCGAGAAGATGGCCATGGGCCATTGGTGCGACGGGCGGGCCAGCCTTGTGGTCGGCACCCATACCCATGTGCCAACCGCCGATGCCATGATCTTGCCCGGCGGCACCGGCTATCAGACCGATGCCGGCATGTGCGGCGATTACAACTCGGTCATCGGGATGCAGAAGGAAGAACCGATGCGCCGCTTCATCACCCAGATGCCCGGCGGCCGGTTCGAACCTGCGGGCGGCGAGGCCACATTGTCGGGCGTCTTTGTCGAAACCGATGACCGCACCGGCCGGGCCACCCGCATCCGCATGGTGCGCATCGGCGGGCGGCTGGAAGCTGCGGCCCCCTGACCGGCCCGCGCCGGGTTTGCCAAGGCGGTTGCCATGACGGTTCGCCCCTTGCAGGGCGGCTGACCGCCTGCGGCATTCATGCCGCGATGCGGCGCTTGTTTTGCCCATAATCTCTGCTAGAAAGGTCGAGATTATTCCCCAAAGGCTACCATGCTTGGCATAGAACTTCCGCAGACCGTCCAGGGGCTCCTGGCCATCGGCATCGTTTTGACGATGCTGGTCATGTTCATCCGCGAAACCTATCCGGTCGAGGTTGTCGCCATTGGCGGCGCCGTGGCCATGCTGGTGCTGGGCGTCCTGCCGCAGGCCGAAGGGCTGAAGGTCTTTGCCAACCAGGCGCCCTGGACCATCGCGGCGCTGTTCATCGTGGTGGGGGCACTGGTGCGCACCGGCGGGCTGGACTGGGTGTCCCGCCAGGCCTCGGCGCATATCGAACGGCGCCCGGTGCGCACCGTCGTCCTGCTGGCGATGGTGGTGTTGGCGATGTCGGCCTTCGTCAACAATACGCCGGTTGTCGTGGTGATGATCCCGATCTTCATGCAACTGGCGAAAAAGCTGTCGCTTTCGCCCTCCAAGGTGATGATCCCGCTCAGCTACCTGACCATCCTTGGCGGCACGGTCACGCTGCTGGGCACATCGACCAACCTGCTGGTCGATGGTGTGGCGCGCCAATCCGGGCTGCAAGGGTTCAGCCTGTTCGAGATCACACCGCTTGGCCTGATCGTCGCGGCCTGGGGGCTTGGCTACATCGCACTGTTCGCGCGCCGACTGCTGCCCGACCGCGACAGCATGGCGGCGCTGTTGTCCGACAAGTCCAAGATGAAGTTCTTCACCGAAGTCGCCCTGCCCGAAGGATCCACCCTGATCGGCAAACGCCTGGACGAGGTGGACATCTTCAAGCGCGATACCGCGCGGGTGATCGACGTGCTGCGCGGCGATGCCTCGTTGCGGCGCGATCTGTCGGGCGTGGTGCTGGCCGAAGGCGACCGCGTGGTCCTGCGCACGCCGATGTCCGAAGTGCTGGGCCTGCAACAGAACAAGGACCTCAAGCTGGTCGACAAGCTGTCCTCGGTGCAGACTACCACGGTCGAGGTGCTGATCACCCCCGGCTGCCACATGATCGGGCGCTCGCTGGGGTCGCTGCGGTTGCGGCGGCGCTATGGCGTCTATCCGCTGGCCGTGCACCGGCGGAACCAGAACATCGGCCGCCAGATCGACGATCTGGTCGTGCAGGTGGGCGACACGCTGCTGCTGGAAGGCGCGCAGTCCGACATCCAGCGCCTGGCAGCCGAGATGAACATGGTCGATATCTCGCAGCCCTCGGAACGCGCCTATCGCCGCGGCCATGCGCCCATCGTGCTGGCGACGCTGGCCGCCATCGTGCTGCTTTCGGCCCTCGAGGTCGCGCCCATCATGGTTCTGTCGATCATCGGGGTGGCGGTGGTGCTGCTGACCCGCTGCATCGACGCAGACGAGGCTTTTGAGTTCATCGAAGGCCGCCTGCTGGCGCTGATCTTCGGGATGCTGGCGGTTGGCGCGGGGCTGGAACAGTCGGGCGCCGTGCGCATGATCGTCGAGGCACTGGCCCCCTGGATGGCGGACCTGCCGGCGCCATTGCTGGTGCTGGCGGTCTATGTGCTGGCCTCGACCCTGACCGAGGTGGTGTCGAACAACGCCGTCGCGCTGATCGTGGCGCCCATCGCCATCGGCCTGTCGAAAACGCTGGGCATCGACCCGCGGCCCTTGCTGGTGACGGTGATGTTTGCCTCGTCCGCCTCCTTCTCGACGCCGATCGGCTATCAGACCAATACCTTGGTGTATGGCCCTGGCGGCTACAAGTTCACCGACTACCTGCGCATCGGCCTTCCGCTGAACATTTCGCTGGCCATTGTGGTATCTTTGACCGTCCCGCTGCTCTGGCCCTTCTAGGCCGGGGTTGCGGGCGACCTGCCCGCTGGATTATACGGACGCATTCACAGATCGTGCTTCCGGGGGAAGGTCATGGCAGGCCATTCGAAATGGGCGAACATCCAGCACCGCAAGGGCAAGCAGGATGCGATCCGCTCGAAAATGTTCTCGAAGCTGGCGAAGGAAATCACCGTCGCCGCCAAGATGGGCGATCCTGACCCCGACAAGAACCCGCGCCTGCGTCTGGCGGTCAAGGCCGCCAAGGCCCAGTCGATGCCCAAGGACGTGATCGACCGCGCGATCAAGAAATCGCAGATGGGCGATGCCTCGGATTATACGGAAATCCGGTATGAAGGGTATGGCGTGGGCGGCATTGCCGTGATCGTCGAGGCGATGACCGACAACCTGAACCGCACCGCATCGAACGTGCGCAGCTATTTCACCAAATGCGGCGGCAACCTTGGCCAGACCGGCTCGGTGGCGCACAGCTTTGATCGGGTGGGGGAAATCACCTATCCGGCCTCGGTGGGCGATGCCGACACGGTGATGATGGCCGCGCTGGAAGCGGGCGCCGAGGATGTGGAGTCCGATGAGGATGGCCACTTCATCTATTGCCAGGTCGAGGATCTGTCGGCGGTGTCCGACGCGCTGGAGGCGGCGCTTGGCGAATCGACCGAATCCAAGCTGATCTGGCGCCCGCAAAGCCGCACCGAGGTGGATCTGGACACGGCGCAAAAGTTGATGCGCCTGGTCGAGATGCTGGAAGAGGATGACGACGTGCAGACCGTCACCCACAATTTCGACGTGCCCGAAGACGTCGCGGCTCAGCTCTGAGCAGCGATCATCATCGAACGGTTCAAGGGCGCCCCAGTGGCGCCCTTTTCGTTTGCCACGGCCAATGAAAAAGACCCGGCACCAAAGGCGCCGGGTCAGTCCGGGACGCTTGGGCAGGGCGGTCTATTCGCCGCCGCCAAGCCCGTGCACATAGACGGACACCGCGCGGATGTCGGCTTCCGACAGGCGGGTGTTCCAGTTCGGCATCACGCCGAACCGCGCGAACTTCACCGTATGGGTCAGCGAGGCAACGTCGCCGCCATAAAGCCAGATCGCATCGGTCAGGTTCGGCGCACCTTGCGCGCGGTCGCCCTTGCCGTCTTCGCCGTGGCACGAGGCGCAGTTGTCAGCGAACAGCGTTGCACCAGCGGTCGCCGCAGCGGCATCATGGTCCTGGCCCGAGATCTGGCGGACGTATTGCACGACCTGTCCGATTTCCTCGGCGGTGATCATCTCGCCGAATGCCGGCATCTGGCTGTAGCGCGCTTCGTCATCGGTGGTGTTGCGGATACCGTGGGTCACCGTGGTGTGGATCGCCTCGATATCGCCGCCCCACAGCCAGTCATCGTCCAGCAGGTTCGGATAGCCCGAGGCCTGCACACCCGCCGCACCGGCACCATGGCACTGCGCGCACCAGGTCTTGAACACTGCCGAACCCGCCTGGTTGGCAAAGGCCACCAGTTCGGGGTTGCTGGTGATCTCGGTCAGCTCGGTTTCAACCAGCTTGGCGCGGATCGGCCCGTTCAGACCGGCAAAGCGGTCGATCTCGGCGTTCAACTCCTCGATCCGGTTATAGCCCAGCACACCTTGCGTTGCGCGCGAGATCATCGGCCAGGCCGGATAGGCGATGGAATAGACCAGCGCCCAGGCGATACAGGCGTAGAAGGTCCACAGCCACCAGCGCGGCATCGGGTTGTCGAATTCCTCGATCCCGTCCCAGCTGTGGCCGGTGGTTGGAACTTCCCCCGGTTTATGGTCAGTCTTCTTGGCGCTCATGTCCCTCACGCCTCCTTGTTTGCCGGGGCTCCGGCGCCTGTGGGCGCCGGGCGATCATCGTTGCGAAAGATCGAGTTGGCCGCCTCGCGGTGCACCTTGTTCGAACCCGGACGGATGGCCCACAGAAAGACCCCGATCAGGAACAGCACCATGAACAGCAGATGCCAGCTGTCCGCGAAGTTGCGCAGAAAGGCATAGGTTTCCGATCCCATGATACCCCCCCTTAGCGCAGCGGGTCAGGCTGGAAGGTCGAGAAATCGACCATCGTGCCCAGCACCTGGATATAGGCGATCAGCGCATCGGCCTCGGTCACACCCGGCTGGCCGTCGAAGTTGCGCACGTTCACCTTGTCGCCATAGCGCGCGAACAGCCCTTCGGTGTCGGCATCGGGGTCAGCCTGCGCGGCGAAGTCAGCCTGCGCTGCCTCGATCATCTCGCTGGTATAGGGCACGCCGAACACCGCATTCGTCTTCAGCGTATCCGCGATATGGGCACCATCAATCGGCGTGCGGAACAGGAAGGCGTATTTCGGCATCACCGATTCCGGCACGACCGACTGCGGATCGTGGAAGTGGTCCTGGTGCCATTCGTCGGAATAGCGGCCACCCACACGCGCCAGATCCGGGCCCGTGCGCTTGGAGCCCCACTGGAACGGACGGTCATACATCGACTCGGCCGCCAGCGAGTAATGGCCATAGCGTTCGACCTCGTCCCGCATGGGGCGGATCATCTGGCTGTGGCAGACGTAGCATCCTTCGCGGATGTAGATGTCCTTGCCCGCCATTTCCAGCGGAGTGTAGGGGCGCACCCCTTCCACCTTCTCGATGGTGTTCTCGATGTAGAACAGCGGGACGATCTGAACCAGACCACCGATGGTCACAACCAGGAAACTCAGCACCAGCAGAAGCGTGGCGTGCGTCTCGATGGCCTTGTGTTTGTCAAGGAAAGCCATTCTTCACACTCCGATCATTCTGCGGGGACGAAGTCGTTCGCGTTCACCGGCGATTTGGCCGGCTGGGCACGAACGGTCATCCAGAGGTTGTAGCACATGATGATGGCGCCGGTCAGGAACATCAGGCCGCCCAGCATCCGCACGACATACATCGGGAACTTGGCGCTGACGGTGTCGGCAAAGGCGTTCACGAGGAACCCGTTGGCATCGACTTCACGCCACATCAGCCCTTCCATGATGCCCGTGACCCACATCGAGGATGCGTAAAGCACGATCCCGATGGTGGCGAGCCAGAAGTGCCAGGACACCAGCGACAGCGAATACAGCCGCTCGCGGTTCCACAGCTTCGGCACCAGGAAGTAAAGCGCGCCGAAGGTGATCATGCCGTTCCAGCCAAGCGCGCCAGAATGGACGTGACCAATGGTCCAGTCGGTGTAGTGTGATAGCGCGTTAACCGATTTAATTGCCATCATCGGGCCTTCAAAGGTCGACATACCGTAGAACGACAGCGATACAATCAGGAAGCGTAAGATAGGGTCGGTTTTCAGTTTATGCCAGGCACCTGACAGCGTCATAATACCGTTGATCATGCCGCCCCAGCTTGGCACAAACAGCACCACAGACATCACCATACCTAAAGACTGAGTCCAGTCCGGCAGCGCAGTGTAGTGTAGGTGGTGTGGGCCAGCCCAAATATATAGCGCGATCAGCGCCCAGAAGTGAACGATAGATAAGCGGTATGAATAGACCGGACGACCAGCTTGTTTTGGTACGAAGTAGTACATCATACCCAGGAAACCGGCCGTTAACAGGAAGCCCACTGCGTTATGGCCGTACCACCATTGCACCATGGCATCAACTGCACCGGCGTAGATAGAGTATGACTTAAAGGCGCTTACCGGCACCGCCATACTGTTCACAATGTGTAGTGCTGCAACGGTGATAATAAAACCACCTAAGAACCAGTTAGCAACGTAGATGTGGCTGGTTTTACGCTTCACGATAGTGCCAAAAAACACTATGGCGTAGGACACCCACACTAAAGTAATTAATATATCAATTGGCCATTCCAGCTCGGCGTATTCTTTTGAGCTGGTTAAACCCATTGGCAGTGTGATGACCGCAGCGACAATGACCGCCTGCCAGCCCCAAAACGTAAACATTGCCAGCTTTTCGGCAAATAAGCGTACCTGACAGGTACGTTGCACGATGTAATAGCTTGTTGCAAATAATGCACTGGTACCAAAAGCGAAAATGACCGCGTTGGTATGTAAAGGACGAAGGCGACTGTAAGTTAGCCACGGCGTTTCAAAGTTTAACGCTGGCCAATATAACTGGGCCGCTATTAACACGCCCACCGCCATGCCGATAATCCCCCAAAAAACGGTGGTTAAGGCAAAGAGGCGGACAACGCGATAGTTGTAGTCAACATTTAACGTATTGGTCTGGCTCATGTTGAGTTCCGCTGCAGTTTGTGCTGGTTACTGATACAGGTTGCTTACACAACCATTCTTGTTATAGGTAGATTTTTACACCCCAAATAGGCGATGTTTTGTCTACCAATTTGGGGCCGCATATTAAGGGTTTTACCCCTGAAAAGATAGGTAAAAGCGCCCATTTTATGATTTAGAACAAAGTCATTGCTCACTAAATAACCAAGTGTAGCCGTTGTTTGAAGCTTTTCATTAAAACCGCGTACAATAACCACTTTATTATGTAAAAGGCTTACCCTAATTGCGATTTTACCCGTTGTTATTGCTGCTGTTAACCCTGAATGCCTGTTCTCCTGAGCTCGCAGTGTCAACCAATAGCACCACTATGTTCCAAGATGCTTTAGTCACAGTGCAACTAAGCCCGGCTGACGCACCGGTCGAAACGCCACTTAAACTAACAGTAATCGCTGACGATATTAGTGCGGTATCTGGCAGTATTGCCGGTGTATCGATGTATATGGGCCGCATCCCACTTCGGTTCAGTCGGGTCGCTGAGGGCTTTACCGCCGATTTTTTATTGGGGGCCTGCGCAGATCCAAAGATGTTATGGCAGCTTGAAATCGAAATCGTTTATCTCGATGGAAAAAAACACACCGTAAAACAGCAGTTTCATTCCAGATGGCGCTAAAAAGGTAAATTTTTACTTGAGCTTTGGTTAAAAAGTAGCCAGTATCGGGCGGCAAAATTAAACCGGAGTAAGCACCATGACCAGCGAATTTGTCCGTAATATTCACCTGGCCACCGCCCAGCGTATGAAAGAGCAGGGCGTTGATCTATCGGGCATTGTTGAACATTTCGAGAATGTGTTTATGCCAATGGACGAACTGCCCCAACTGCTGGGGCAACTGGGTTACCCGCAGCAGGATTTAAAGCAGTTTTTAAAAGGCACTGAAGGCTGAAACTAACGCTAAATAAGTTTTAGCTGTTGGCTAACGGATAAGGCACTGGCGTCAGTGGTTAACCTGGCGGTTTCAACACAGACAAACTTTTGGTAAGCCTCAGCTGCCATATCAGACATTTTGCTACTTTTAGCCTGCCAGGGGTTCCACACCACAGTGGCATCATGACCCGCCTGGCTAATGCTAACTGCGCCCAGTGCGCTGTCTAACCGCAGCTGATTAGCGCTTTGCGGGTAAATACGGTCGACCTCAGCGTTAATTTTTAGCGCTGTTTCAGCGTCATTAACAAGGCTATTGCTGACCTTGTCTTGATAAACGCCGGGTAGTGGTCGCACTACAGCGGAATCAATAGTACCCACTTTAAAATAACTGTGCAGTGCCGCTTGCTGTGCTATTTGGCTGTTGCAACTAAGCGATAGGCTTAGGCTGTCGTTCAGCGTAACGCTCAGCAGTAGCCGTACCGTGCCGCTGTAATGCGGCAAGTCGTTAAGCTCCAGCTGAAAATTGACACTGACACCATTGCTGCTGATCTGCTGCGACCCCAGTTGCCATAAACGGTTACGTACCAAACCATGGTTGGGCAGGGCGATATTGTCAGGGTTAAAGGCTGCGGTTACTGGCCCAAACCATGGCCAGCAAATAGGCACGCCGCCGCGAATGGCATTGCCGTTATGCCAGCTGGCCTTTGGCGATAGCCACAGCACTTCATGCTCAGTGCTGGGCTGATATGACAATAGCTGGGCGCCATATAATGAAATGACCGCCGTTGCATTACCGTGCCGCAGGCTGATACAGGGTAAATCGGTTAAATGGGCAAAGCCGGTGTGTAATGTTATCGCTTCAGTCAATTTTCAGCGCTCCAGATAGTTGTTGATGTTAACTAAATCAGCTATCGAGCAGGTGTTCTTTCGCAACAGCTGGTGATAGTTAGTAAGTGTGAGTTAACAAAAAAGCCAGCATAAAGCTGGCTCTGGGCTGACGCAATGTTTTACGCGTGCTTCATAAACTCAACAGTGTTATCGAGCATGCGGTTACTAAAGCCCCACTCGTTGTCGTACCAGCTCATTACTTTCACTAAACGGCCATTTACCCGGGTTTCGGTGGCGTCAAAAATTGATGATTTCGGGTTGTGGTTAAAATCGACTGATACTAGCGGTAAGTCATTTACTGCCAGTACTTCGGCCATAGCACCACCGGCGCAGGCTTTACGCACTATATCGTTTACCTCATCAATAGAGGTATTGCGACCGGCAATAAAGGTTAAATCGACCAGTGACACGTTTAAGGTAGGCACCCGAACAGCCAGTCCGTCAAATTTGCCCACCAGCTCAGGCACTACTAAACCTACAGCCGCGGCGGCTCCGGTTTTGGTCGGGATCATCGACATTGCAGCAGCGCGGGCGCGGCGCACGTCAGTGTGGTACACATCGCTTAAGCGCTGATCGTTAGTGTAAGCGTGAATAGTGGTCATCAGACCTGATTCAATCCCCAGGATGTCGTTTAATGGCTTGGCGATAGGCGCCAGACAGTTAGTGGTGCACGAGGCATTAGAGATAATGTTCATTTGCGGCGTTAAAATGTGATGGTTAACGCCGTAAACTACCGTAGCATCGACATCTTTAGCGGGGGCGCTGATAATGACTTTTTTCGCACCGGCTGCAAGGTGAGCGCCGGCCGATTTACGATCGGTAAACAGGCCGGTACATTCCAGTACCACGTCAATATTTAATTGCTGCCACGGCAGGTTAGCCGGGCTACGTTCGCTTAAGGTTAAAATTTCATCCTGATTAACGTAAATGGCTTTGTCGTTGTGCTCAACGTTAGCAGCAAAGATGCCATGCGCCGTATCGTATTTCAGTAAATGGGCATTAATAGCAGCATCGCCCAGATCATTAATAGCGACCACTTTAATGTCATACTGTTTACTGCTTTCGTACAGTGCCCGCAGCACATTACGGCCGATACGACCAAAACCGTTAATTGCAACACGAATTGTCATGATAACCCCGTTAAACTTGCTAAAGTGAAAGTGGATGAATTGTTATGTAGTAAAATTACATTAATTTGCCGCTTTTTCAAGTTTAAGTCGGCATGAAACCGACAAAAATGTAATTTAATGACACAAATTGACAATGACATTAGTAGCAAGGCGGCCTAGAATGGGTGTTAGCCTTCTGATCAGACTGAGGATTTATCATGGACGCCAGCTTAAGGGCTGAACTTATCGCATTTTGTGGTATTGAAACCGAATTTAACGATGCCTGGGGTAAGCCAACTACCGTCAGTGAGGCTGATCAATTACAGTTGTTAGCGGCGCAAGGCTTTGCCATTGATGACGATGAGACCGCCCGCAGCCAATTGCTGGCTCGCCAGCTTGATTACTGGCAGCGTATATTGCCCTGTGTGTCAGTACAGCGCGCCGATGAGCCGCAATACCTGACGCTACAGGTTGCGCTGGCACAGGCCAATACGCCTGTTGCGCTTAGTTTACAATGCGAAGATGGCAGCAGCGTCAGTGTTGAGTTGACGCCCGTCGAGGGTGAGCTGGTGCAAGTCGTGGTGCTGGACGAGGTAGAATATCACCAGTACCAGCATGCACTGCCTCAGCAGTTAGCGCCTGGGTATCACCAGGTTGCGCTGGCAGATGGTAGCGTAACACAACAGCTTATTATTACGCCGGGCCAGTGTTATCAGTCACCGGCGTTTAGCCAGCAAAAACAATGGGGTATAGCGCTGCAACTTTATGCACTGCGCTCGACTCGTAATTGGGGCATAGGCGATTTTACCGATTTGCAGCACACTATTCGTTATCTAGCCAAGTTGGGTGCCGATTTTGTCGGTTTAAACCCCATTCATGCGCTGTATCCGGCCATGCCGGAAAATGCCAGCCCTTATAGCCCCTCATCACGGCGCTTTATAGATATCCGCTATATTGACGTAACCGCTATGCCAGGTTTTAACCAGTGCGCGCGCAGCCAAAACCTGGTTCAAGCGCCGGCCTTTGTTACTGCACTTGCTGAGCAGCGCAGCAAAGATTTTGTCGATTATGACGGCGTAATGAATCTGAAACTGCCGGTAATGAAAAGCCTGTACCAATGGTTTACCGAGCAGAGTGACAAGGACACCAAGCAGCTGCAAAAAGCCTTTAAGCAGTTTAAACAGCAAGCCGGCGACAGCTTAATGCAGCTGGCCCTGTATGATGCCTTACATGCCTTTTTATATCAGCAGGACAACCAATATTGGGGCTGGCCGGTATGGCCTGAAGAATATCGAGACCCTGAGTCAAAGCAGGTTAAGCAATTTGCCAGGCAGCAAAGAGCCGAGCTGGATTTTTACTGCTACTTGCAGTTTATCGCTCAGCAACAACTGGCTCAGGCGCAGCAGGTAGCCAAAGACGCCGGCATGTGTTTGGGCCTGTACCGCGATTTAGCAGTGGGCGTAAGCGAAGCCTCTACCGAAATTTGGGCCAACCCAGAGCTGTATTGCCGTGATGCCAGCATAGGTGCGCCGCCTGATCCGCTGGGGCCAGCCGGACAAAACTGGGGCTTGCCGCCAATGTATCCGTATCAGCTGTACAAACAAGCCTATCAGCCGTTTATTGAGCTGCTGCGTGCCAATATGCAGCATGCCGGCGCCTTGCGTATCGACCACGTGATGGCATTGTTGCGTCTGTGGTGGGTGCCCAAAACCGCAGCCAATGCTGGTGGTGGCGCCTATGTGTATTATCCGATTATGGATTTACTCGGCATTCTGGCACTGGAAAGTCAGCGCCAGCAGGCGGTGATCATTGGGGAAGACTTAGGCACAGTACCCGACGGCATCCGCGAGCTGCTACAGGACTATGGCGTGTACTCTTATCGGGTGTTTTTCTTTGAAACCGCCGCAGACGGCGGGTATATCTCACCGGCGCATTATCCGCGTCAGGCTATGGCAACGCTGACTACCCATGATTTGCCAACATTAATTGGTTTTTGGCACTGCGAGGACTTACGTCTGGGTAAAGATTTAGGCTTGTATTCTGATGAGCAACAGTTGCATCAATTGTATGCTCAGCGCCATGCCAATAAGCAGCGCATTCTCGACTCGCTGCATGGCCATCAGGTGTTACCGGCCGACTACAGCCGCAGTACCGAGCATCTGGGCATGGACCGCACGCTAAACTTTGCCCTGCAGCGTCACTTAGCGGCCGGCAATAGCCAGTTATTGTGCCTGCAACTGGAAGATGCACTGGAAATGACCCAACCGGTGAATGTGCCTGGTACCAGTAACGAATACCCAAACTGGCGGCGTAAGTTAAGCCAGCCGCTGGAGCAGTGGCGTGATAACCCGGAGATCGCCGGACTGTTTAGCCAAATTAGTGAAAAGCGGCGCCAAGCATAAAAAGGCGTTGGCGTATTTCGCCATCGCCCAGCCGGCCTGAGCTGGTAAGGTAAGTTGATAAGGCCCGCAAACAAAATAAAAAGGGATACAATATGAGCTTCACACTCTTGCAGCAGGTACAGTGTGCCGAACCCTTCACCGTTCTGGGCTGGCAAAGAATAAAGCCGGATAGCGCGGTTGGTTTAGTGTTGCGGGTGTATTTGCCCCAGGCCACTCAGGTAACAGCTGTAGCGGCGACGAGCGGTAAACTGCTGGGTGAACTTACGGCTGTGCCGGGTTGTAGCGGTTTGTTTGAGCTGGTACTGGCGAAAAAGCGCAAAGCCGAAGCCTATTATTTACAGGTACAAAGCGGCAGTTATCAATACCAGCTGATTGACCCTTATCAGTTTACTGATGAGGCCTATTACGCCGTGCATTATGTCACCCACCAGCCAGAGAACCTGTATCGTCAGCTGGGTGCTCAGCTTATCCGCCTGCCATTTGGCAACAGCAGCATTAACGCCACCCGTTTTGCCGTTTATGCCCCTAATGCCAGCAGTGTCAGCCTGATTGGCGATATGAACAGCTGGGATGGCCGGGTACACCCGATGCAGCGAACGCACTGTGGCCATTGGGTACTGGTGGTGCCACAAGTGGCCGCCGGTGTGCGCTACAAATTTGAAATTAAAGATAAAAACGGTCATTTGCTGCCACATAAAGCCGATCCGATGGCATTTTATGCCGAGCAGTATCCGTCGCACGCTTCACTGGTGTATGACCACAACCATTACCAATGGCAGGACAGCGCCTGGCGCAACCGAAAAGCCGCCGATCCGCTGCAAAGCCCAATCAGCATTTACGAGCTGCAGGCCGGCAGCTGGCGACGCAGTGCCGATAACCAGCCACTGAGTTACCGTGAGCTGGCATCAGAGCTTATTCCTTATGTGCTGGATATGGGCTACAGCCATATTGAACTATTGCCGGTGATGGAGCATCCGTTCGACGGCTCCTGGGGCTATCAGCCGCTGGGCTTATTTGCGCCTACCTCGCGCCTGGGCAACCCGGATGATTTTAAATACTTTGTCGATAAGTGCCATCAGGCGGGTATCGGCGTGATTCTAGATTGGGTGCCGGCGCATTTTCCCGAAGACGGCCATGGCTTAGCCCGCTTTGATGGCAGCCATTTATATGAATATGAGGATCCGCGCCGTGGCTGGCACCCGGACTGGAACTCCTGCATTTACGACTACGGTAAAGATTATGTCCGCCAGTTCCTGGTAGCTAGCGCACTGTATTGGCTAGAACATTTTCATATCGATGGCCTGCGCGTCGATGCGGTTGCATCGATGTTATATTGGGACTATTCGCGTAAAGAAGGTGAGTGGATCCCCAATATTGATGGTGGCAACCATAACTATGAAGCTATCAGCTTTTTCCGCTGGTTTAACCGCGAGGTATACAGTAAGTTTCCAAAGGCGATGACCATTGCTGAAGAGTCGACGTCTTTTCCTATGGTATCGCGCCCGGTGGATATGGGTGGGCTGGGCTTTGGCTTTAAATGGAATATGGGCTGGATGAACGATAGCTTGCGCTATATGAGTAAAGATCCGGCTTACCGGCGTTATCATCACAACGATCTGACCTTTTCCATGGTGTACGCCTACAACGAAAACTTTATTTTGCCGTTATCGCACGATGAAGTGGTACATGGTAAAGGCAGCTTGCTAAACAAAATGCCAGGTGACGAATGGCAGCAAGCGGCTAACCTACGGGCTTATTATGCCTTTATGTTTGCGCATCCGGGTAAAAAACTGAACTTTATGGGCAACGAGTTTGCTCAGGGGCGTGAGTGGAACCATACGCAAAGCCTGGACTGGCATTTACTGGATTACGACAAACACCGTGGCATGCAGCAACTGCTGCGTGACTTAAACCAAACATACCGCCGCTGCCCACCGTTGTATCAGCTGGATTATCAGCAAGACGGCTTTCGCTGGCTGGATCATCAGGATGCCGATCACAGCACGCTAAGTTTTCTGCGCCGTGACGCCAGTGGTGATGCGATATACGTGGTGTGTAATTTTACCCCTATGCCGCGCAGCAATTTTTTACTCGGTGTTGAGCAAAGCGGCGACTATGAGGTTATCCTCAATACCGACAGTGAATATTACTGGGGCAGCAATTACAGCGTTGGCACGGCGCTTAGCAGTATCAGCGGCAGTTATCATGGTCTTGCACAGCATCTTTGCCTGCAGTTGCCACCGCTGGCCACGCTGTATCTGCGTAAAAAACGCTAATAGCGGTAAGATAAACAGGTCGCAGTAATAAGTTACAAGTAATTTGGGGCATAACACCTTATGGCACAGCAAATTCCGCTGTTAAAGCTATCTTATGGCCAAAGTGCACCGCTTGGCGCAAGCTGGGTAGCGGCTGGCGCTGAAGACAGCATTAGCCAAGACAAAGAAGAACAGACAGCAGGTCATTGGAATTTCGCCGTTTATGCGCCAGAGGCCACGGCGCTAACATTGTGCTTGTTTCAAAGCGATACGGAGGAGCTATTGGCCGAAATTGCCTTTAGCGCCCGCACCGGCGATATCTGGCATTTAGCCGTAACCGGCATTGCGCCGGGCAGCTTATACGCGTTTAAAGCCGATGGGCCAAAGCAGCCTCACCAGGGCTTGCTGTTTGATAACGAGCGCATTTTACTTGACCCTTATGTAAAACAGCTTAACCGCAGCATCAGCTTTAACGAACGTTTATACAGTACAAAAAGCCATTTCATGCTGGCTAAGGGCGTGTTAAGCCAGCATGAATTCGATTGGCAGGGCAGTGTAAAACCGCATATCGCGCGGGAAAAAACCGTTATCTACGAAGCGCATGTCAAAGGCATGACCATGCTTCACCCTGAAGTGCCAGAACACCTGCGCGGCACATATCTTGGCCTGTGTCATCCGGCGATTATTCTGCATTTACAGCAGCTGGGCATTACCAGCCTGCAACTGTTGCCGGTGGCGGCCTTTATGAGCGAGCCCCGGCTGAATAAGCTGCAACTGAGTAATTACTGGGGCTATAACCCGGTAAGTTTTTTTGCCCCCGAGCCGCGTTATCAATATCAGGATGCTCTGACAGAGTTTAAAACCCTGGTGCGTACTTATCATCAGGCCGGCATTGAGATTATTTTGGATGTGGTATTTAACCACACGGCAGAGGGGGGGGATGATGGCCCACTGCTAAGTTTTCGTGGTCTGGCGAACCGGCATTATTACCTGTTTGAAAGCCATGCCGACATTACCGATTTTAGCCAAAGCTGCAATTATACCGGCTGTGGCAATACCTTAAACCTGGCTCAGCCGATGGTGCAAAAGCTGGTGATGGATGCACTGCGTTATTGGGCCACCGAGATGCAGGTCGATGGCTTTCGCTTTGATTTAGCCACCACACTGGCGCGTGAACACAAAAGGTTTAATCCCTATGCCGCGTTTTTTCAGATCATCGCGCAAGATCCCGTGTTAAGCCAGCTTAAGCTGATTGCCGAGCCATGGGATGTCGGCCCGATGGGTTATCAGTTGGGGCAGTTTCCGCCGCAGTGGTCAGAGCTAAACGATAAGTGCCGCGATACCTTTCGCGCCTTCTGGCGCGGTGATAGAGGCATACTGCCGGAATTTACTACCAGGCTGTTGGGCTCGCGCGATATCTTTCAAAAACACCACAAACCGGCCTGCTGCAGCGTGAATTATCTGACCTACCATGACGGCTTTACGCTGCAGGATCTGGTGAGTTATCAGGATAAACACAACTGGTTAAATGGCGAAGAAAACCGTGATGGCCACAGCCATAACTTAAGTTGTAACCACGGGGTAGAGGGGCCCACCAAAGATAAATCAATTATCGCCAGCCGCTACCTGCATAAGCGCAATCTGGTCGCCACCTTGTTGTTAAGCCAGGGCATGATCCACTGGCTGGGCGGCGATGAGTTAAGCCATAGCCAGCGGGGTAATAACAACGCCTATTGTCAGGATAACGACATCAGCTGGCTCGACTGGCATCTGGATAGCGACGAGCAGGACTTTTTCGACTTTATCTGTCAGATGCTGGCATTTCGGCGTCAATATAGCTGTTTGCAGCAGTTATCCTTGCTGGACGACAACTACCAGCTGCATGGCGAAAAACATCAGATTTGCTGGTACCTGCCCGATGGCAGCGAAAAGCAGCAGCACGACTGGCACGACCCTGAGCGTTCAGCCTGTATCTTTCAAATCACCAATAAACACAACAATGCCAGTTTATTGTGCATTATGAACGCCTCCAGCGATGCTATAGCACTTAGCTTACCCAAGCGCCCCTGGCAGCAACTGTTTGATACCAGTGTCAATAAAGGTATGGCGTCTGAGTCTAAGGAAAAACAGCAGCAGTACCAGCAAAATGCCAATAGTATCTCGGTCTGGCTGTAGGTTTATCGGCCGTGTTTTTGTATAATGCGCGCCGTTCAGACGTGCCGGCAGCAGGCGTGGTACGTACTTGTAAAAAATAATAAAGGAATGTCAGATGACAGACACAGCTGCACTTTGCGATATCGGCTTTGTTGGCGCCGGTGTAATGGGCAAAAACCTTATTCTGAACCTGGCTGACAACGGGTACCGCGTTGCGGCATTCGATCTTGATCACCAAAAACTGGAAGCCGTGCTGGCGCAGGATAAAGCCGAACGTGGTGACAAGTCAGCGCGGGTGATTGCCTGCAGCTCCTACACTGAATTACTTTCCCGCCTGTCAGCGCCGCATTTAATTGTATTATCGGTACCGGCCGGTAAGCCGGTAGATGATGTCTGTCATAAGCTGATTGATGCCGGTATTCAGGCCGACGACATTATTGTTGATACCGGCAACAGCCTGTGGACTGACACAGTAGCGCGGGAAAAAGACTACGAAGGCAAGTTTATTTTCTTCTCTACGGCGGTATCGGGCGGTGAAGTAGGTGCCCGTTTTGGCCCCTCACTGATGCCAAGTGGCGACCCTTACGCCTGGACCCGCATTAAACCCTTATGGCAGGCCATTGCCGCTAAAGTTGACCCTGCCACCGGCAAGCCAATAGAGCGCTTTGAGCCGGGCAATCCGGTGACAGAAGGCGAACCCTGTGCGGCTTATATTGGCCCCAGCGGCTCTGGCCATTACGTCAAAATGGTACACAACGGCATTGAATACGCCGATATGCAGCTGATTTGTGAAGCCTATCAAGTAATGCGTGACATTTTGGGCATGACAGCAGCCGAAATTGCCACTGTGTTTACCGACTGGAATAACGGCAAATTGCACAGCTACTTGATGGACATCAGTGCCCAGGTATTGGCCACCAAAGACTCTGAAACCGGCTTACCATTGGTCGATGTGATTATGGATAAAGCCGGCCAAAAAGGTACAGGCCTGTGGACAGCCGTTAGCAGCCTGCAGCTGGGTAGCCCATCGCCGACTATTGCTGAGGCCGTATATGCCCGTTCTTTGTCTGCACTTAAGCACGAGCGGGTAAAAGCCGCTACGGTACTGGCCGGCCCGGCACAAAACCTGATTTCACCCGAGCAGAAAACCGAGATTATTCAGGCACTGCATGATGCGCTGTATTGCGCCAAAATTTGTGTCTACGCCCAGGGTTTCCACCTGATGAAAACGGCTGCTGATGAGCATGGTTGGCAGCTTAACTTTGCTGAAATCGCCAAAATTTGGCGTGCTGGCTGTATTATTCGCGCAGTGTTTCTACAGTCTATTACCGAAGCGTATGAGCGCAACGACGAGCTGGAAAACCTGCTGCTGGACCCGTTTTTTGCCAAACAAATCTCGGTGTACCAGCAAAATTGGCGTAAGGCTGTCGCTAACGCGACCTTAGCCGGCATTCCGGTAGCGGCACTAAGCAGTGCGTTGAGTTATTACGACTCGTACCGCACTGCGGTGTTGCCTGCCAACTTATTGCAGGGCCAGCGCGACTTTTTTGGTGCCCATACCTTTGAACGTACCGATAAGGCAAAGGGCAAAATGTTCCACGTTGACTGGAGCCACCCAGAGCGGCCAATGGTGAAAATAAAATGATAAAGACCACAATAGGCACCCCGGGCGCGGCCAGCACCACTAAAGTACTGTTACTTGGCGCAGGCGAGCTTGGTAAAGAGCTGTGTATTGAATTAAAACGCTACGGCTGTGAAGTGATCGCGGTAGACCGTTATCCAAATGCACCGGCGATGCAGGTAGCAGACAAGGCCGTGGTTATGTCGATGCTGGATAACGCCGCGCTGCGCCAACTGGTAATAAGCGAAAAGCCGGCACTGATTGTGCCCGAGCTGGAGGCCATTGCCACCTCAGTGCTGATTGAGCTGGAGGATTGTGGTTTTAACGTAGTACCAAGTGCTAAAGCCGTTAACCTGACGATGAACCGTGAAGGCATTCGCCGCTTAGCAGCAGAAGAGCTGAAGCTTGCAACCTCACCTTATGTGTTTGCCAATGATAAAGACAGCTTTGTCGCTGCGGTGCAGCAAATTGGCTATCCCTGTGTGGTCAAACCGATAATGTCCTCCAGCGGCAAAGGCCAGAGCGTGCTGCGCACTGATGCAGACCTTGACGTCGCCTGGCTGTATGCGCAGGAAGGCGGCCGCGCCGGCAAAGGCAGGGTGATCGTCGAGGGCTTTATCGACTTTGACTACGAAATTACCTTGCTAACGGTAAATTCGCTGTCCGGTATTCAATATTGTGCGCCTATCGGCCATCGGCAGGAAAAAGGTGATTATCGCGAAAGCTGGCAGCCGCAGCAGATGAGTGAACAAGCATTGGCACAAGCGAAACATTATGCTAAAGCGGTGGTTGAGGCGTTAGGCGGTCGCGGTTTGTTCGGCGTCGAGCTGTTTATCAAAGGCGATGCGGTGTACTTCTCTGAAGTATCACCCAGGCCACACGATACCGGCATGGTCACGCTGATTTCACAGCAACTAAGTGAATTTGCCCTGCATGCGCGCGCTATTCTGGGCTTGCCCATTCCACACATTAAACAATATGGCCCGGCCGCCTCAGCGGTGTTGTTAGTGCCCGGTAATAGTGCGGATATTCAGTATCACGGATTAGCTGAGGCCTTAGCCGAGCCGGACACCGAACTGCGTATTTTCGGCAAACCCGAAGTGCAGGGCGAGCGGCGCATGGGCGTAGCACTGGCACTAAGTGACAGTGTCGAAGCCGCGACAGAAAAAGCGCTTAACGTGATCAGCAAGTTAACCGTAACGCTTAATTAATGGTATTAAAGAAAAACCACCTACGGGTGGTTTTTCTTTTGTCCGGTTCAATCAGTCGCAATTGGTGTCGGCTGAGCTGCAGCGTCTTATTTCATTATTGTAGAGGGATGAATTATGTATCAGGGAGCGTGTTTATGCGGGGCTGTTGAGGTTGAAATTCACGGCCCGATTAGCAGTATTATTCATTGTCACTGCTCGTTGTGCCGTAAATCCAGCGGCACGGCGTTTGCGACCAATGGCTTTGTCCAGCGGGCAGACTTTAAATTGGTGAAAGGCGAGGCCGAGCTAAGCCAATTTGCCTTTAAACCTGGGCGTTTGCGGTATTTTTGCCGGCACTGCGGCTCGCCCGTGTATAGCAGTAATGCGCAGGACCCAAGCCGTGTGCGATTACGTCTGGGTATTCTAACCACAGATATACGCGAACGGCCGATGTCACACAATTTTTATAGCAGTAAAGCGAATTGGGAAGATCTCGATGTTGCTTTGCCGCGTTATGATAGTTTCGAACCCGGTCGTTAAGTTCTGCTGTACCCTTGTTACTGCTATCACCAGATAAAATAGCTGTTATTTAACGCAATTTATTGAATTCATATTTGTAAACAACTATAACTAAACCTGCACTGCGTGTTTATGCTGTTGCTGTAACATAATGATGTCACGGAGGGAGTATGTTGTTACGAAGGATATGTCTGGTCAGTACCTGCATGTTTACTACCTTGCTTGTTAGTGTAAGTGTGCTGGCCAAACCTTTGGTAGACTTTTCGGCCGAGCAGAATAAACTCTGCTGGAAGATGATAGAGCAAAAAAACACCGGCCATTGCAAACTGCATTTTAACCGCTTAGATGGGAAAACCTTTGCTTATCCGTCACGCGATGAAATCTCCCGTGCTTTTAGTCGCTATTTCAGTTCACGTACTGAGTTTCCTACCTCGTTTCAGCAGATGGAATATGCGCTGCAGTTTTTTAACTACAGCCTGGAGCGTTATCCGGTGCGTGACAGTTTGAACTATATCCGCAGTAATGACGGTACTACGCAGCTGAGTATGACCATTTTAACCTCTGCCAGCGGTGGCTACAGTTTTATCCTTGCTGATAGCGATGCGCATTTTCGCCAGGTGGTTGATGCGCTACAAAACCCTAAACCGCGCCCGGCAACGCATTATTATCGCAATATTGCCAGGTTATTTGCTGAATAACGATGAAACTTACCGAACAGCAGTGGCGAGAGCGCCTGAGTGACGAACAGTACCGGGTTACCCGGTTAAAAGGTACCGAATATCCGTTTAGCGGTGAGCTGCTGCATAACGACCAGGCCGGCAGTTACCACTGTATTTGCTGCGGTGAAATGCTGTTTAGCTCAGACACTAAATTTGATGCTGGTTGCGGCTGGCCCAGTTTTTATCAGGCGCTGGATGGCAAGGTAAATTACCAGCGCGATACCAGCCATGGCATGGTTCGCACCGAAATTCTCTGTGCTAACTGTGATGCCCACTTAGGCCACGTGTTCGACGATGGTCCGGCGCCGACCGGCCAGCGCTACTGTGTTAATTCCGTTTCGCTGAGCTTCAAAGGGGACGGCGAATAAAAAAGCTGTAACTGTTGTCGTAGCCTTTCAACTTCTATTACAATACGCGCCGGCAAAGCAGCAGCGGCGCAGACCGTGCTTTGGCTACCCTATTAATTCATCTTACTGAAGTAAAAGGCCGACACATGACCCTATCGCACGCAGAACAGTATCAAAAGAGCTGGCAGGAACGCCAGGAATATGCCGAAAACATGCAGCCTATTATCGGCCGCCTGTACCGTAACAAAGGCATTGAAGTGGTGGTGTATGGCCGTCCGCTGGTCAATGCGACGACTATCGACATTATTAAAGCGCATAAAAGCGTAGAACGTTTTGAAGGCCAAAAGCTGCGTCTGCGTGAGAGCTTTCCGGTATTAGAAGCGATCAGCAAAATGAACTTAGCGCCGGGCCGGGTAGATATCGGCAAGCTGGCCTATGGGTTTATCTACAAAAACGCCGCTAACGGTACAGAGCTGGAGCAGTATTTAGCCCGTGAACTGGCGGAAATTTTGGATCATGAAGATCAGGTTAAGCCAGTAGATGTAGTGCTGTACGGTTTTGGTCGTATCGGCCGTTTATTAGCCCGACTAATGTTAGAACGCTCTGGCCCCAGCACTAAGCTGCGCCTGCGTGCTATCGTAGTGCGCGGCGGCAAAAAAGGTGATCTAGAAAAACGCGCCAGCCTGCTGCGCCGCGACTCCATCCATGGCCCCTTTAACGGCAGCATTACCGTAGACGAAGAAAACCAGGGCATTAAAGCGAACGGCACCTTTATTAAAGTGATTTATGCCAATTCGCCAGAGCTGGTTGATTACACCCAGTACGGTATTACTGACGCCCTGGTGGTAGACAACACCGGTATCTGGAAAGACGATAAAGAGCTGAGTATTCATTTTAAGAGCAAAGGCGCGGCAAAAGTATTACTGACTGCCCCGGCAAAAGGTGAAGTACCAAACATCGTTTACGGTGTTAACCAGCACATGATTTTACCTGAGCACAAGATTGTCTCTGCCGCCAGCTGTACCACCAATGCCATTACGCCGGTATTAAAAGCACTGGAAGACGAGTACGGCATTCGTAACGGCCACGTAGAAACCGTGCACTCTTATACTAACGATCAGAACCTGATTGATAACTTCCACAGTGCAGAGCGTCGTGGCCGTGCAGCGCCGCTGAACATGGTATTAACCTCTACCGGTGCAGCCAGTGCGGTTGCCAAAGCCTTACCACAGTTAAAAGGTAAGTTAACCGGTAATGCGATCCGTGTACCGACGCCAAATGTGTCTATGGCAATTTTGTCACTGAACTTAAACCGCGAAACCAGCCGTGATGAGCTAAATGCCTTTTTACAGCGCACCTCGCTGTTCTCTGAGCTGCAGGATCAAATTGACTTTACCGCTTCTACCGAAATTGTATCGTCTGACTTAGTTGGCTCACGTTATGCCGGTGTGGTGGACTCGCAGGCTACGATCGTCGATGGTGATCGCTGTGTGTTGTACGTGTGGTATGACAACGAGTTCGGTTACAGCACCCAGGTTATCCGGGTAATGAACGACATGGCCGGCATTAAGTACCCAACCCTGCCGGTAGCGCGTTAACCTGTGCCTTTATCGAAAAGCCGCTTAATAGCGGCTTTTTCTTTGTGCTTAACCTGTTAGAATCTAACCCATCTTTTCGCCGCCGCGTTTTTTGTAGCGCTGGTATATTGGCGGCTTTGTTCAATCAAACATGGATTACATTATGAAAATCTCCAGCAATTTTGACAGCGGTAATATTGAAGTATTAAGTGCCGACAGCCCGGACAATATTCAGCTGGCTATTCGCAAAGACAATCAGTCAGACTTTTTCCAGTGGTTCCATTTTCGCTTAAGCACTGAGCATGCACAGGAGCATACGCTGACCATTACCAACGCCGGTCAATCAGCGTACCCCGATGGCTGGAAAGACTATCAGGCGGTAGCCTCGTACGATAGGCAAACCTGGTTCCGCGTCGATACTGAGTATGACGGTAAAGCCCTAACCATTAAACACTTCCCTGAAGCGGAATCTGTGTATTTTGCCTATTTTGCGCCGTACAGCTATGAGCGGCATATGGACTTACTGCACCAGGCGCAGTGTGATTACAACTGCCAACTGGTAGAGCTGGGCGAAACGCTGGATGGCCGCGATATGAGCTTGTTAGTGGTAGGAGAGCCGGAAGAAGGCAAAAAGAAAATCTGGATCACCGCACGTCAGCATCCGGGTGAAAGCATGGCCGAATGGCTGGTAGAAGGCTTACTGGACCGCCTGCTGGATGAAGATGACGGCGTTGCCCGCGCATTGCTGGAAAAAGCGGTCTTTTACATCGTGCCGAATATGAACCCTGATGGTTCAGTACGTGGCCATTTACGCACCAATGCCGCTGGCATGAACTTAAACCGTGAATGGTTAAACCCATCAATGGAAAAAAGCCCCGAGGTATATCTGGTACGGCAGAAGATGCTGGAAACCGGCGTTGACTTGTTCCTCGATATGCACGGCGATGAAAACCTGCCGTATAACTTTGTCGCCGGTACTGAAGGTGTACCGTCATACAATGCCCGCATCAAAGGCCTGGAAGACTTGTTTAAACAAACCTTACTCAGCGTAACACCAGAGTTTCAAACTGAATTTGGTTACGATTTAGACGAGCCGGGTAAAGCCAATATGACTATTGCTACCGCCTGGGTCGGCGAGCAGTTTAACTGTTTAGCCTACACGGTAGAAATGCCATTTAAAGATAACGCTAACTTGCCAGATGCGGCCTATGGCTGGTCAGATGTACGTTCAATGAAGCTAGGCCAGGATATGCTGCCGGCTATTTTAGCGGTGGTTGATAAGCTGCGGTAAGTCAAAGCGTGCTTAAGTTTATCCGTCGCATTATTCTGGCGAGCGCGCTTTGTATGCTCGCCGGCTGTGCCGCCCTGAGTCAGTGGCTGGCAGTGTCACCGCTGCCGGTCAGTAGTCTGAGCGAAGCACAGCGCAGTGCGCTGGATAACCATAGCAACCTGGGGCAGCGCGATCTGCGCTGGCCCCATCAGCAAAGCCAAAGGGCGCTGGTAAATAACCGCACCAGCTTTTTGTCCTATCAAGGGCAGGGTAGCGTGCTGGTTGCGCTTGGCAATACGACGCAGTTTAGCCTGACTATCAATGGCCAGTTGGTGCAAGTCCGGCCTGACGCCAGCCTTGGCCAGTACCTTGAGCTGGATATCAGCAAGCTAACGAAAAACGGCTTAAACCAACTGGCATTAACAGACATACAGCCTTTAGGCGCCCAGCTTCGGCTGGTGCTGCCGTTCCCACAGCTTGGTCGCACTACGCCAGAGGCGGCAGGCTTTTCCAGCGACGAGCTTGAACAGCTGGATGCGATGATAAATCGTGATGTTGAGCAAGGCTTTCCCGGTGCTGTGCTGTTAATTATTAAAGATGGCAATATCGTTAAACACAGTGCCTATGGTTATGCCAACCGTTACGCGCAAGATGGTAGCGCACTTGAGCGGCCGGAGCCGATGCAAACCGATACGGTGTTCGATCTGGCGTCAAACAGCAAAATGTACGCAACTAACTATGCGTTAATGCAGTTGGTTAGCCGCGGTCAGCTGGATATTAATGCGCCGGTATCGCAGTATCTGCATGAATACCAAGGCGAGGGCCGTGAGCAGCGCCTGGTTAGTGATTTGCTGTATCACAATGCCGGCTACCCGCCAGAGGTACATTTTCACCGGCCGGATAACCGCCATGGCCCGGCGTTTTACTCTACCGATCGTCAGCTGAGCATGCAACTGATAGCCACCCAGGTACCGTTTGAACGCGAGCGCGGCGGCAAGGCGGTATACAGCGACATCGACTATATGCTGCTGGGCCTGATTATTGAGCGCATTACCGGCATGACGCAGGATCAGTATCTGCGCGAAACGCTATACCAGCCAATGGGGCTACACTACACCGGCTTTAACCCGCTGCGCCACGGTATCCGCGCAGAGCAAATTGCCGCCACCGAGCTTGACGGCAATAGCCGTGCTGGCCGGGTGCTGTTCCCAGCAGATAAGCGGGCAGTGGTGCGCGGTGAGGTGCATGATGAAAAAGCCCGTTATGCTTTTGACGGCGTAGCCGGCCATGCCGGACTGTTTTCCACTGCAGAAGAAACGGCAAAGTTGGCACTCTTGGCGCTGCACGGTGGTTATGGTTTAACACGGGTGTTTGATGATAAGGTGCTGCAGCAGTTTGTCCGGCCGTCAGTATTTGACCATACCGTCGGACTGGGCTGGCGCACGGCCAGCGGCGGTGATCTTAACTGGCATTTTGGCCCCTATGCCAGCCAGTATGCGTTTGGCCATACCGGCTGGACCGGAACCGCCACCCTAATTGACCCGTATTACAATCTGGTGGTGGTGCTGTTAACCAATAAAAAGCACAGCCCTATCTTTGAGCAGGCCGGCGGCTATTATTTTGCCGGCGATAAATTTGAAACTGGTATGTATGGCAGCATCATGAGTAAAATATATCATGCAATGCAGTAGGCAGCCCAGGGCTGCCCTAAATAAGGCTTAAGTAATATGGCAATCATTTCCTGCCCGTTCTGCGGGCACAAAATTTCTGATAAAAGCCCCAGTTGCAATAAATGCAACGGCGATATTGCCGGTTTAACGCCGCAAAAACGGGAAGCGCTGGCGCGGGATAAAGCACTGGATCAGGCGCAAAGCCTGGTTAATCACTCTATGTTTGCCTTACTGTTGTTTTTAGCCGGCTTTGGTCTGATGTACTGGTGGGACCCAGAAACCGGCAGCCCGCAGCAGTATATTGCCGGCGGCGCTATCGGTCTTGGTTTTTGCTGGTACATTATCAGCCGGGCCCGCATTATGTTATTGAGAAGGCGTAAATGAACTTTAACGCGTTAGTACAGGCGATGACGCCTGAAACCTATGAAAAGCTGTCAGACGCCGTGGCCACCGGACGTTGGGCTGACGGTAACCCCCTTAGCGAAGCGCAGCGCGAGCAAAGCCTGCAGCTGGTGATGGCGTATCAGGCGCAGGTGTTAAAGTCTGAAGAGCTGTTTACCATAGGCGCTAATGGCCAGATGATCCAAAAAACCAAAGCCGAACTGAAAAAGCAGTTCGAGGCAGAGCAGTCTATAGCAAGGTTCGCGCACGATGATCTTTAAACGTTTTTTTAAACCCAAATGGCAACATGCCGACGCCGCAGTGCGACAACAGGCGATTGCCGAGTTAAACCGTGACGAGCAAGCACATAAATCAGTGCTGCACGAGCTGGCTTTTAACGATGGCGCTGAAGCCGTGCGTAAAGCTGCACTGTTAAAGCTGAATGATTTTTCGCTATGGTGGCAGGCCAGTAAGCATGACAGCGCCGAGAGGCTGCAGCAACTGGCGGAGCAAACCCTGGTACAGCAACTGCTGGATAACCAGGTCGAGCCAAAATTAAAGCAGCAGTTTATTGCCCAGTGCAACCGCAGCAGCATTTTAGAGCAGCTGGCGCAAACTGAAACCGACAGTGAGCTAAAATTCAGTCTGTTACAACGGCTAAATAAGTCTGAGCTGAATATTAAAGCACTGCAGGATGCGGTGCTGTCAACGGCGCAAAAACTGCAATTGTTGGCGCTGATTAACGATGAGAAAACGCTGGAAAAACTAAACAAACAGCTAACCGGCGAATTGCAGTTAGCGGTTGAGCAAAAGCTGCAGCAGCAGGCAGAGGCAAAACAAAAGCCGCAGCAGCTGCGTAAACAGCTAACATTGCTGCTGGCGAAGCTTAATGCACTGCGCGATCGCGTCAATCTGAATGAATTGCCGGCGCAGTTTGACGACTATAAGCTGCAGTGGCAGCAGTTAGATGCTGAGCTAATTTGTTTAGGCGCTGAAGCCGACGAGTACCGTGCTAAATACAGCAAAATTTGTCAGCTAACCGAGCAGTGGTTGGCGCCCAGGCTTGATGAACTTGCCAAAACGCAGGCGCTTGAGGCGGCAAAAGCTGCCCAGCACCAAGCGCAGCAGCAGCTGAGCGCTGAACTTGATAGTGTTGAACAGCAGTTACAACAAGCGTTACTGGCGGCGGACATTACCGCTGCGCAGCAGCTGGAAACAGCGCTTGGCGCCATTCAACGCCGCCTTAACCAGAGTGATGTCAGTGATAAAACCGCTTTACAACGCCGGCTGACACAACTTGGCGAACAACTATCGCAGCTGCCCAAATTGGCCGAGCAGCTTGCGCAGTTAACCCGTATCGTCGCCGACTGGGCAGCGTTACCCACGCCATCCGATTTAGCCGCTTATCAGGCCACTTTGCCGCAATTACAGCAGCTGCAACAAAGCTGGCGTCAGCACAGTAAAGCCTTGGCTATCGCTGTGCCCGACAGCCTGAAACAGGCGCATGCCGATTTAGCTAAGCATTGGCAGCAGGTACAGAAGCAATTTGAAGGCCAGAGCGAAAAGGCGCTACGTCAGTGTCGCAGTAAACTGGCGCAGTACCGCCGCTTACACGGCGCCGGTAAATTTAATGCGCTATTTGGCTTATTCAAGGGCATTGAGCAGGAGCATCAGCAGTTGAGCGCAGCACAGCAGGCGCAGCTTGCGAAAGACTACGAATTTGCCCGCGACACACAGGCCGAGCTTATCGATTTACAACATTATATTGCCACACCGCGAAAACAAGCGCTGTTGACTGAAATACAGCAGTTGCCCACCAGCATTGGCGATAACGAGGTACATCAGCGCGCCGAGCAGGTAAAGTTGGCCCGCGCCAGTTGGAATAGTTTAGGCCG
Source organism: Chromatiaceae bacterium (assembly GCA_033838465.1). Lineage (GTDB taxonomy): Bacteria > Pseudomonadota > Gammaproteobacteria > Enterobacterales > Alteromonadaceae > Alishewanella. The sequence goes on along the minus strand of JAJLKZ010000004.1, from coordinate 20,918 downwards.
GGCAGCGCCAGAGTTGGACGCTGAATTAAACGCTGCCTTTGATGCCGCCTGTGAGCAAGCCTTTGCGCCTTGCCGGGCGTATTTTGCCAGGCTGGATGCAGAGCGCGCTAAGCACCGTGAACAGCGTGAAGCTATTATTGCGCAGGCACAGCAGTTGGCGTCAGCTCAACTGGATAGCAAGGTGCTGCAGCAGCAACTTAGCCAGTTAAAACAAGCCTGGCAGCAGGCAGGTGCAGTCGATAAACAGCAGTTTACGCTACTTAACCAAGCCTTTAACCAGGCGCTTAAGCCGCTTAGCCAGAAGCTGGACAGCCTGTGGCAGCAAGGTGCAGCAGCGCGCCAACAACTGATTGATAAAGCAACAGCCGCACTTAGCCTGACTGAGCCCAACCAAACTGCTAAGGTGCTTAAAGAGTGCCAGCAACAGTGGAAAACGCTGCCCGCCGCTGGCCGCAAGCAGGATCAGGCGCTTTGGCAGCAGTTTCGGCAGTTGTGTGATGGCTTTTTTAATGCGCGCTCGGCACAATTTGAACAGCAAAAGCAGGCCGAGCAGGATGAGTTGCAGCACTATGAGTCAGCACTGTCTGCCGTGTTAGCAGCGCTGGAAAGCGCCGCCAGTGCCGCAGAGTTTGATCAGCTGCAACAAGCACTGCAGCAGATGGACCCGCAAGGTGTTGCCAGCCAGCAGGCGGTCAGGCAGGTGATGGCAAAACTGCAGTTAAAGCGTCAGCAATGGCAGAACTCGCAGCAACAGCAGGGTTTACAGCAGATGTTTGAACAGTTATCTGATCCCACTTTAACTGCCGATGCCTTACCCGCCGGCTACCGTGAGTGCTTTGGCGCCGGGCGTGAGCAGCAGTTTAGTCGTGAGCAACTGACCATAGCACTGGAGATCATCTGTGATAAGCCTTCGGTGGATACCCGCGCCGAGCTGCGCCAGCAGGTTCAGTTAATGCTGTTATCGGATAAGCATAATCAGGGCAGTACGCTGGACAAACACAGTTTGCTTAAGCGCTGGCTGGATTATGGTGCAGTGACAGCGGCAGAGCGGGGCTTATTGGCCAGAGTTAAAGCCCTGTTTAGCTGATAACGCGGTTATTATTGTTAGCAAACTGACTGCGGCTTAGTCCGCAGTCAACTCGCCACGCAGGTTTTGCTGCATTTGCCGGCGTATTTCATCGCTGGTTAAGTCTTTACTTAGCAGATAATGCAGTTTGGTTAACGCTGCTTCTAATGTCATATCGTAGCCACTTATTACGCCAGCCTGAGCTAACGCATTGCCGGTAGCGTAGCCCTGCATATTCACTTTGCCTTTAAAGCACTGGGTACAGTTAACGATAATAAGGCCATTTTGGCTGGCTTCGCGCAAGATCTGTAACAGCTCTGGCCGCTGCGGCGCATTACCAACACCGAAAGATTTAATGATCAACGCCCTTACCGGTGCTGTGGTCATATTTTTAATCACATCTGTGCTAATGCCCGGATACAAGGTGACCACACTGATTGGCTGTGGAATAACCTTGGCAAGCGTAAGCGGGGCGGCAAGCGTAGTTTGGCTTAATTTGCCGGCTACTAAATTAATATGAATACCGGCCTCGATCAGTGGCGGGAAATTGGGTGAAGCAAAGGCATTAAAACCGCTGGCATCAGCCTTAGTCGCGCGGTTGCCTCGAAACAGCTGGTTGTTAAAAAACAACGCCACTTCGGCAATAGGGTAATTTGCTGCCAGATACAATGCATTTAACAGGTTAACCTGACCGTCTGAGCGCAGCTGCGCCAGCGGAATTTGCGAGCCGGTTATGATGACGGGCTTTTGCAGGTTTTCCAGCATAAAGGACAGTGCTGAGGCGGTATACGCCATCGTATCGGTGCCATGCAGCACAACAAAACCGTCGTAGTTGTCGTATTGCTGCTGAATATCTTCGGCGATATGGCGCCAGTGCTCGGGCGTCATATCGGATGAGTCGATAACCGGGTGGTATTCGTGAATATCAAATTCCGGCATTTCTGCACGGTAAAACTCCGGCATCCGTTTTACCGTATCGGTTAAAAAGCCCGGCACGGGCACATAGCCCTGCGGCGAATGTTGCATACCAATAGTGCCGCCGGTGTAGGCGACATAAATGCGTTTTCTGCTCATGACAACGTAACCTAAAAAAATGCCCGGTATAAGCCGGGCATTGTAGAGGGTTTTCGCGCAACTGTCAGTCGATGCTGCAGCTGACGCAGTACGAGTAAACACCGTTTGGATCGTTAAACTGATTCAACAGCACAAAGTCTTGTTTTAACTGTTTGGTCAGGTGTTGCAGCAGTTTTTGCTCAGCGCTCACGCCAGGCTGTGGTAACCAGCCCTGGGCTTTGGCTTCACCCAGCAAGTCTTTAATCATCTGCTCGCTTGGGCTTAACTCTTGCTGCACCACTTTCACGTCATACATGGTTAAACCGGCTTTGTCGGCGGCAGCTTTTACCGCATCATCCAATGTGCCCAGTTTATCGACCAGACCAAGCTCCAACGCCTTACGGCCCGTCCAAACGCGGCCTTGTGCTACCTTGTCTACTTCAGCATTAGACATATTACGGTTTTCACCCACCATGGTTAAAAACTCGGTATAGCCACGCTCTATCAACAGCTGGAACACATCTTTAGCGTTATCGTCCAGACCTTTAAACAGCGGTAAGCCGGCCGAGAAACCAGCAAGCTCAGTGGTGCCAACGCCATCGACGTTTAAGCCCAAGGTGGCAAAAGCGTCTTCTGCGGTGTGCAGCAAGCCAAAGATACCGATAGAGCCTGTAATAGTAGTAGGCGCTGCCCAGATCTCATTGGCTGGCGCCGCAATCCAGTAACCGCCAGATGCCGCTACTGCGCCCATAGAGGCAATAACCGGCTTGCCTGCTTCACGCAGTAAGCGAATTTCCTGACCAATCACTTCTGAGGCATAAGCACTGCCGCCAGGGCTGTCGATACGCAGTACTACGGCTTTAATTTTATCGTCATGGCGTGCTTTACGCAGCAGGGCCGCGGTAGAGTCACCGCCGATAGTGCCGGCTTTGGCTGTGCCATCAACAATAACGCCACGGGCAACAATCACACCGACCTTATCGGTAAGCGGATTGTCAAACTGCTGAGCCGGGATAACCAGTTTAGCGTAGTCTGCAAAAGTGACGTGGTTATAGGTGTGATCGTCGTTTTCACCTACTACCGCAATAAGGTCACGGCGAAAGGCTTCGCGGGTTTTAATGGCATCAACCAGGCCAGCGTTCACGGCGTACTGGCTTAAATCACCCTCAGCGGCGGTAAGTTTTTTCAATAGCGCAGCGAAGGTTTCATCAAAGTTATCGACGGCAAAACCACGACGTTCAGCCACTTGTGCTTTGTAGTCGCCCCACAGTTCAGTTAACCAGGCACTGTTGGCTTCTTTTGCTTCAGGTGACATATCGTTGCGCAAAAACGGCTCTACTGCAGATTTATAGGTACCAACACGGAATACATGGGTGTTAATTTTCAATTTTTCTAACGCATTTTTGTAATACATCGGGTAGCTGCCATAGCCTTCCAGCAGTACTGCTCCCATTGGCGTTAAGCTAATCTCATCAGCATAGCTGGCCAGGAAATACTGGTTTTGGCCGTAAAAACCACCATAGGCATACACTTTTTTGCCGGCAGCTTTAAAGCCTGCAATGGCATCACCAATGCGCTGCAGTTTATCCAGCGAGCCACGGCCCAGTGCGGATAAATCCAGCACCATCGCCTGAATACGGTTGTCGGTGGTGGCTTTGCTAATCACAGTAACCACATCGGATACCAGCACTTCCGGCGCTTCTTCTTCAGCGCCAAGGCTTTCGTTAATCGCGGTAGCAATAGGATCGGTCCAGCGCTTTTCCTCTACCAAATCACCCGTCAGGTTAAGCACCAGTGCGGCTGTCGGGGGCACTTCTACTTTATCATCACCGCTAAAAATAGACGCGATAACAACGCCAACGACTAAAATAAACAGCAGATTAAGGATAAGCGAGCGAAAGCCGCGGTATAGGCGAGCTATCGCACTGAATAACCTGCGAATAGGGCCAGATTTTTTGTCCGTCATGTAAGCATCCTGTATTAACAAACTTTTTTTACTCAATGTTATGCTAAACAATTTGCTGTCAAAGACTAAATGGAATTTGTAAGTAAATGTGTAACACTTTAAGCCAACCAGATTTTCGATGAATAAAGAGGCTTGCGCCTTCGCTTGCTATCATTTGGCAAAGCGGCTAAAGTCTGCAGCAGACAACAGGTACGACCAGAGAGGCAGAAGTGGCATACCAAAAACTATTACAACCACTAGACCTGGGGTTCACCCAGCTAAAAAACCGCGTCATTATGGGCTCGATGCATACGGGCCTGGAAGAAGAAAAACAAGGCTTTGCCAAATTAGCCGCCTTTTATGCAGAGCGCGCTAAAGGGGGCGTCGGCCTCATTATCACCGGCGGCATTAGCCCGAACTTTCGTGGCAACCTGGTGCCTTTTGGTAGCCAGTTAAGCTTTTGGTGGCAGGTGGGCAAACATAAGCAGGTAACGCAAGCGGTGCACCAGCATGGCGCGAAGATTTGCTTACAACTACTGCATGCCGGCCGCTATGGTTATCACCCGTTTAATGTGGCACCAAGCAACATTAAATCGCCGATAACACCGTTTAAACCCTCACAAATGAGTGCCCGTCAGGTACGCGGCACCATCAAAGATTTTGCTCATGCGGCTAAGCTGGCAAAAAAAGCCGGTTATGACGGCGTTGAAGTGATGGGCTCTGAAGGCTATTTAATCAACCAATTTATTTGCGCCCGCACTAATCAGCGCACCGATGAGTGGGGCGGCAGCTTTGAAAACCGTAGCCGCTTCGCGCTTGAAACGGTAAAAGCAGTGCGCGAGGCCTGCGGTAACGACTTTATTATTATTTACCGTCTGTCGATGCTGGATTTGGTAGAAGACGGCAACAGCTACGATGAAGTGGTCGCACTGGCTAAAGGCATCAGTGACGCAGGCGCAACGCTTATCAACACTGGTATTGGCTGGCATGAGGCCAGGGTACCCACCATTGGTACAATGGTGCCGCGCGCCGCTTTTAGCTGGATTACCGAGCGTATTAAGCAGGAAGTAACTATACCGGTGGTGGCGACTAACCGTATTAACGACCCTCAGGTAGCCGAAGATATTATCGCCAACGGCCAGGCCGATATGGTGTGTATGGCGCGGCCCTTTTTAGCTGATGCTGACTTTGTTAATAAAGCCGCAGCGAATAAAGCCGATGAAATTAATACCTGTATTGCCTGTAACCAGGCTTGTCTGGACCATGTGTTTCAAAACAAACGCGCCAGCTGTCTGGTTAACCCGCGTGCCTGCTACGAGACTGAGCTTAATTTTACCCCGGCCACCAGCCGTAAAAAAATTGCCGTGGTTGGCGCAGGCCCGGCGGGCCTGGCGTTTAGTGTGTATGCCGCACAGCGCGGCCATGAAGTGCATTTATTTGATAAGTCGCACCAAATTGGCGGCCAGTTTAATTACGCCAAGCAAATTCCGGGTAAAGAAGAGTTTCACGAAACCCTGCGTTACTTTGGCCGCATGCTGGAACTGCACGCGGTGAAGCTGCATTTAAATTCCTTGCAAACCGTCGAGTCGCTAACCGCCGGCGGTTTTGATGAAGTGGTGCTGGCAACGGGTATAGTGCCGCGTGATATTGGCCTGCCTGGCAGTGATCATCCCAAGGTACTCAGTTATTTAGACGTGCTGCGTGATCATAAAGCTGTTGGTAAGCACGTGGCCATTATCGGTGCAGGTGGTATCGGCTTTGATGTAGCCGAATATTTAACCGAGCCACATTCACTGACACTGCAACCTGATGCCTGGCTTAAAGACTGGGGCATCGACAAGCAGTATCAGGCGCGTGGTGCGTTATTGCCGGACGAGGCCACACCACCGGCCGAGCGTAAGGTGTATTTGTTGCAGCGTAAGACCAGTAAAGTGGGCGCTGGCCTGGGTAAAACCACCGGCTGGATCCACCGTGCGTCGCTGAAGAAAAAGGGCGTCGAGATGATTGCCGGCGTGAACTACCTAAAAGTGGATGATAATGGCCTGTGGGTAGAAATTGGCGGTGAAGAGCGCTGTCTGAATGTGGATAATGTAATTATTTGTGCTGGCCAGGAGCCACTGCGTGAGCTGCAGGCAGGCCTGACCCAGCAAGGTATTAAAACCCACTTAGTTGGCGGTGCCGATGTGGCCGCTGAGCTGGATGCGAAACGGGCTATTCGTCAGGGGGCTGAACTGGCCGCGTCCATTTAACGGGCGATGAATTGCCCGCACTAAAGCGGGGCGCCATATTGGCGCGCTCATTACACAAAGGCACCAAAATGGTGCTTTTGTCATTTCTGTGTCATGCCAGTGCCATATCCGACCTCTAAGCTGTTGCCTTGCCAGCACATAAATTAGCCGCTATTCAGGTATTTACTGCCAAAGGCTGCTATTCTGGTATCAGCTTTGCACTCAATTCATTCATATCAGTGTAATTATCAAAGCCAACAGGGAGTTTTATATGTCTGGTGTATTAACCATGATACTGGCAGGTGGTGAAGGTACGCGTTTAGCGCCGCTGACCGGCATCAGGGCGAAACCTGCGGTACCTTTCGGTGGTAACTATCGCATTATCGACTTTGTGTTAAACAACTTTGTTAACTCGGATCTACTGCAAATCTTTGTTATTACGCAGTTTAAATCGCACTCACTGATGAAGCATCTAAGCCGCGCGTGGCGGGTGTCGGGCTTAACCAATCGCTTTATTGACCCTATACCAGCGCAAATGCAAACCGGTAAACACTGGTATTTAGGCACTGCCGATGCTATTTACCAGAATTTGCATTTAATTCATAGCCTGGACCCGGAGCACGTTTGTGTGTTTGGCGGCGACCACATTTATAAAATGGATGTACGCGACATGCTTAATTATCACCGGCAAAATAACGCCCGTTTAACCGTGGCGGCCATACCGGTGCCGGTAGAGCAGGCGCATGAGTTTGGTGTTATTGAGGTCGATGCGCGCGGTAAAATGATTGGCTTTGAAGAAAAACCGAAAAGTAACCCCAAAACCATTCCCGGTCGGCCTGATTTCGTGCTGGCGTCGATGGGCAACTACATTTTTGAAGCCAAAACCCTGGTAGATGTACTGGAAGACGATGCCAAACAAGTCGATTCAAAACACGATTTTGGCCACAACATTATTCCGTCGCTGTATCCATCTGGCGATGTGTACGTATATGATTTTTCCTCCAATACCATTCGTGGTGAAAACGAGCGCAGTGCCGGTTACTGGCGTGATGTGGGCACCTTAGATTCTTACTATCAGGCCAATATGGATCTGATCGCAGTAGAGCCGCCGTTTGACTTGTATAACCGATACTGGCCACTACGTGGCTATACACCGCCGGTGCCGCCTGCCAAGTTTGTGCACGATGAAACTAACCGCACCGGTCAGGCGATAAGTTCTATGGTCGCTTCGGGCTGTATTGTCAGCGGCGCCATTGTGTATCAGTCTATTTTGGGTTTTAACGTGCATGTGCACAGCCACAGCTACATTGAAAAATGCGTGCTGATGGGCAATAACGATATTGGCCGTGGTTGTCGCATTCGCCGCGCCATTATCGATAAAGACGTTAAAATTGCTCCAGGCACCGTAATAGGTGAAGATCCGATATTTGATAAACAGCGCTTTCATGTCTCTGCCAGCGGTGTGGTAGTAATACCTAAAGGCGCCAAAATTGGTTTTGATGAATGAAGTTGATAGCTAAAATATTGATAAGTAAAAGGTTAGGGTAGTGCATATTGTCTTTATTTGCAGTGAATATGAGGGCTTAATAAAAACCGGTGGCCTGGCCGATGCTTGCCGTGGTTTGGCGCAGGCGTTATTGGCAGACGGCCATCAGGTTACGGTAATACTGCCCTGTTACCTGCCGCTGTATGCGCTGCGTAGCGGTGTTTTTAGCAGTGTCTACACCGATCTGGCTGGCCGCCAGTTTGGCTGTGCGGTACATGAAGTTGAACAAGCCGGGGTAAATATTGCCCTGATTGAGCATGATGATTTTTTCAAGCGTGAGCGGCCTTACGACGATGGCGAGCATGGTTATACGGATAACCCGCTGCGCTTTGCGTTTTTTTGCAAAGCGGCGCTGCAATGGCTACTGCAAAGCGATAAGCCAGTTGATGTTATTCACGGCCACGACTGGCAAAGTGCAGCTGCGGCCTATTATCTAAAACAGCATTTTAACCAATCAGCGCTGGCGGCGGTGCCTTTTGTGTTCAGTATTCACAATGGCGCTTATCAGGAGCGCTGCGCTGCGCATTGGCGAAGCGAACTGGCCATTGAGCCTGAACGGAGCGATGAGCTGAATTTTTTAGCCACCGCGCTACATTATGCCGACAAAATTAATACCGTCAGCCAGGGCTACCGTGATGAGTTAATGCAAGAGCCAATGGCAACCGGCTTAAGCGCTTTGTATCAGCAGCGCGCAGCGGATTTTGCCGGTATTTTAAACGGCTGTGATTACCAGCTGTGGGACCCATCCAGCGATACGCATTTAGCGGCGAACTATAGCGCTTCAAAGCTCAGCGGCAAGCGTGTCTGCCAGCAAGCCATACGCGACGAGCTGGGGCTTGGCGCAAGTAAAGCACCGCTTTTTGTTGGCGTAAGCCGTTTAACCGGGCAAAAAGGTTATGACTATCTGGTGCCGGCTTTAAGCCGCTTTTTGGCGCAGTCTGCTGCGCAGGTCATTATTATGGGCACCGGCGAGCAGCGTTATGTCAGTGCGTTACAGCAACTGGCACTGCAATACCCACAGCAATGCCGTTTTGTTGAGGGTTTTAGTGATGCCATGGCGCATAAGCTTGAGGCCGCCGGCGACTTCTTTTTAATGCCCTCGTTGTTTGAGCCCTGCGGGTTAAACCAGCTTTACAGTTTACGTTATGGTACTGTGCCAATAGTGCGTCTTACCGGCGGCTTAAAAGACACAGTAAAACCCTGGCCAGGGCGGGGCGCTACCGGCATTGGCTTTACCGAGCCGGATATAGCAGCCACTTTAGCCGCACTTGAGCAGGCTGAGTTACTGTACAGCAAAGCCGATAGCTACCGGCGGGTGCAGCAAAATGGCATGGTACAAAACTTTAGCTGGCAACAGGCTGCCAGCCAGTATCTGGCGCTGTACCAGCAGGCGCTTTGGCAAAACGCGCATTAAAAAAGCGTAAATTGGTTGAAAGGGCGGCAGGCGCGCGTTACCTTGCCATAATCTGATGTAAAGATTACTGTTAATTTGCTAGGCTGCGCGCAGCTAACACCATCGGGGTTTTTTATGGATGCATTAACTTTACTTCACAGCCGTTATTCGTCAGCCCGTTTAACCGAGCCCGCCCCCGCAGGCGAAGCGCTGGACAACATCAAACGCGCCGCGTTGCAGGTGCCAGACCACGGCAATTTGCGCCCATGGCGTTTTATTATTGCCGAAGGTCGTCAGGCGCTGTGTCGCCTGGGTGATATTTTTGCCGAAGCTGCTGTAGAGGACGATCCGGCCATTTCCAACGAGCTATTAGAGCGCGCCCGGCAGCTGCCACTGCGCGCGCCTATGGTGATAGTCTGTATCGCCAAGGCGGTAGAGCATGCCAAAGTGCCATTAATTGAGCAGCAACACTCCGCCGCCTGTGCCATATTAGCCATGCAACAAGCCGCTTTTGCCCAGGGCTTTGGTGGCATCTGGCGCACCGGTGCCTATGCGCAGTTAGATTTTGTTAAACAAGCGCTGGAGCTGGGCGAAGACGACGAAATCGTCGGCTTTTTATATTTAGGCACGCCAAGCGGCGAGCCAGCCAAACGTCATACACCTGAGCCCGCCGAGTATTTTTCTTACTTGTAATCGGGTTTAAAACAAATAAAAAAGGCGCTGTTTAAAGCGCCTTTTCTATGTCTAATGCTATTAGAACTCAGCATTACCCGGTGTACGCGGGAAGGCGATAACATCGCGGATATTACCAATACCGGTAACGTACGACACCAAACGCTCGAAACCTAAGCCAAAACCAGCGTGTGGCACTGTGCCGTAGCGGCGCAGGTCGCGGTACCAGCCGTAAGCTTCTTTATCCAGGCCCATTTCGTCCAAGCGTTTATCAAAGGCTTCCAAGCGCTCTTCGCGCTGGCTGCCACCGATAATTTCACCTATGCCCGGGGCTAATACGTCCATCGCTGCTACGGTTTTACCGTCGTCATTTAAGCGCATGTAAAAGGCTTTAATGTCTTTGGGGTAGTTTTGCATAATGATAGGCGCACCGACGTGCTCTTCGGCCAGGTAGCGTTCGTGCTCAGATTGTAAATCGACACCCCATTCCACCGGGTACTCAAACTTCTTACCGCAGGTTTTCAGAATTTCGATGGCGTCGGTGTAGTCCATCCGCACAAAGCTGGAATCGACCAGTTGCTGCAAACGGGTAACGGCAGTAGGGTCGATACGCTCGGCGAAAAATGCCATATCGTCAGCGCGCTCGGTTAATACCGCTTTACAGACGTATTTCAGCATGTCTTCCGCCAGCTGGGCGATGTCTTTTAGTTCAGCAAAGGCCACTTCCGGCTCTATCATCCAAAACTCGGCCAAGTGGCGGCTGGTGTTAGAGTTTTCTGCGCGGAAGGTTGGGCCAAAGGTGTAAATTTTTGACATGGCGCAGGCGTAAGTTTCGCCGTTTAACTGGCCAGACACGGTTAAAAAGGTTTCTTTACCGAAAAAGTCCTGGCTGTAATCTACTTTGCCTTTGTCGGTACGTGGCAGGTTTTCCATGTCCAGCGTGCTAACGCGGAACATCTCGCCGGCACCCTCAGCGTCGGAGCCGGTAATAATCGGCGTGCTGATCCAGTAATAACCCTGCTCGTGGAAGAAGCGATGCACAGCCTGGGCTAAACAATGTCGCACCCGGGTAACGGCGCCCATAATGTTGGTGCGAGGGCGCAGGTGGGCGTGTTCACGCAGGTATTCCATGCTGTGACGTTTGGGTGCCATAGGGTAGGTATCCGGGTTTTCTACCCAGCCCAATACCTCAACGCTGCTGGCTTGCAGTTCAAACGCCTGGCCCTGGCCTTCAGAGCGGGCGATAGTGCCGGTTACGGCCACCGAGCAGGAAGTGGTTAAACGTTTTACTTCAGACTCATAATTATTCAGCTCTGCCGGCGCGACGGCCTGCAAAGCGTCGAAGCAGCTGCCATCATGAATAGCTAAAAAGGAAATGCCGGCTTTTGAATCGCGGCGGGTGCGGATCCAGCCTTTCACGGTGACAGTATCACCAACGGCATAGCGACCTGCTAATACATCTTTAATAACGGCGTGCGTCATGCAACAAACTCCAGAGGGTGTAAACTTTAGACAACTGCGTAAAGCCTGTAATGATACTGCGGCAAACGCACAACACAAGTAAAACTTAGCCGGGTAAATAAATTGACTGATAACAGCAAAAAAGCCAAAAAGTTTGAACGAAGGCAGGGGCCAGATTGGATCTGCCGCGCCTTTGGCTGGCTGGCCATTAGTGGCTGGTTATTATTTTTGCTGGCGATGATTACTGCCCATTACGCCCGCCCCGAGATGGACACCGGCCTGGTGCGCTATTGGGGCATTGAAATTCGTAGCGAATGGCACCCTATGTTAACCCTGTGCCTGCAATACTTTTTACTGGCCTCGGCCATTAGCAGCGGCTTAAGTTTGCTGCTAAACCGGCTACGGCTGCGCCGGCGCACTGATCATCTGCACTTTAATATCGTGCTGTTGCTGTTAAGCTGTATTAGTCTGCTGTTATATTTGTTCTGGTATGTTTAAACACCAACCACCGTACGCATGGCCAAGGTAAGCTTGGTTAACTGTGCCGGGCTGATAATAAATGGCGGCATCACGTAAATCAGGTTATTAAAAGGGCGAACCCAGACCCCCAGCTCAACAAACTGCTGCTGCAAGGTGGCGACATTCACTTTATCGCGCATTTCCAACACGCCAATAGCGCCTAACACTCTTACCTCTTTTACCAGCGGCGATTGGGCACAGGGCGCAAGCTCAGCCTTTAACTGGTGCTCTATCGCCGCGACCTGCTGCTGCCAGTCGCCCTGTGCGATAAGGCGCAAACTGGCACTGGCCACGGCGCAGGCCAGTGGGTTAGCCATAAAAGTCGGGCCGTGCATTAAACCGCCGGCGGCGCTTTGGCTGATGCCACGGGCAACTTCATCACTGCACAAGGTGGCGGCCAGGGTGATATAGCCACCACTTAGCGCTTTACCCACGCACATAATATTGGGTTGTATATCTGCATGTTCGCAGGCAAACAACTTACCGCTGCGGCCAAAGCCGGTGGCAATCTCATCGGCTATCAGCAGCACCTGGTATTGGTCGCACAAGGCGCGGGCGCGGCGCAAATACTCAGGGTGATAAAAGCGCATACCGCCATAGCCTTGCACTATCGGCTCTAAAATAAGTGCGGCTATTTCATGGTGTTTATCTGCCAACAGCTGCTGCAGTGGGGCAATATCCTGTGGCAAAAACTCGCCGTCAAAGCGGCTTAGTGGCGCCGGTAAAAAGTAGTGCTGGGGTAACAGGCTGGCAAACATATCGTGCATGCCATCGACCGGATCACACACCGCCATGGCAGCAAAGGTATCGCCATGGTAGCCCTTGCGCAGGCTAATCAGCTTTTGTTTTTGTGGTGTAGCGCTAGCCAGCCAGTATTGCAGGGCCATTTTTATCGCCACTTCTACCGCGATAGAGCCGCTGTCGGCTAAAAATACTTTGGTTAAATTGCTTGGCACCATGCTCAGCAGCTGCTGACACAGCTGTACTGCCGGCGCATGGGTAATGCCGCCAAACATTACATGCGCCATTTTGTCCAGTTGCTCGGTTACTGCAGCGTTAAGTACAGGGTGGTTATAGCCGTGCACGGCCGACCACCAGGACGCTGTGCCATCGACCAGACGCTGACCATTTTCCAGCACCAGCTCGCAGCCTTCTGCTGCCACCACCGGATACACCGGCAGCGGGTTTAGCATAGAGGTGTAGGGGTGCCAGATATGCGCGCGATCAAATGCCAAATTAATGCTCATTATTTAACCTGTAGTAAAGTTTTGCTGCTGGTCTGCGTTGACAAGGCCTAAGTGGCGGTTAGACTAGCCGAAAATACTTATTAGCTCAATTTGATCAGGGATATTTATGCAGGCTGTTGTCCGCCACGATTGGACCTTAGCGCAGGTTAATGCGCTGTACGCACTGCCATTTAATGACTTGCTGTTTCAGGCGCAAACCGTGCACCGCCAGCACTTTAAACCCAATGAAGTGCAGGTAAGTACCTTATTGTCGATTAAAACCGGTGCCTGCGCTGAAGACTGCAAGTACTGCCCGCAAAGTGGCCACTATAACACCGGCTTGGAGCGCGAACGGCTGCTGGAAGTGGAAAAGGTGCTCACCCAGGCCAAAGCCGCCAAAGACAAAGGCGCCAGCCGGTTTTGTATGGGCGCCGCCTGGACCAACCCGAAGCAGCGCGATATGCCGTACATTATTGAAATGGTGCGTGGCGTAAAAGCCATGGGGCTGGAAACCTGTATGACACTGGGTATGCTTGATGGCGAGCAAGCGAAAACCTTGGCCGATGCCGGCCTCGATTACTACAACCATAACCTGGATACCTCACCGGAGTTTTACGGTGAAATTATTACCACCCGCACCTATCAGGATCGCTTAGACACGCTAAGCCATGTGCGCGATGCCGGTATGAAAGTATGCTGCGGCGGTATTTTAGGCATGGGCGAAAGTGCTAATGATCGCTCAGCACTGCTGATGCAGCTGGCTAATTTACCGGAGCACCCCGAAAGTGTGCCGATTAACATGCTGGTTAAAGTAGCCGGTACGCCGTTGGAAAACGTCGATGACTTAGACGCCTTTGAGTTTATCCGCACTATAGCCGTGGCGCGTATTATGCTGCCCAAAAGCCATGTGCGCTTATCGGCCGGCCGTAGCCGTATGAACGAGCAAATGCAGGCGCTGTGTTTCTTCGCCGGTGCTAACTCGATTTTCTACGGCGATAAACTGCTTACCACCGATAACCCGGAAGCGGATGCCGATATGCAGTTGTTTGCGAAACTGGGCATTACGCCCGAGCAGCGTCATGATGTGTCGGACGAAGCGCATCAGTTGGCACTGGCGGATGCCATAAAAGAGCAGGCCAACCCGCCGTTATTTCATGCAGCACAATAATCGATGACACAGACAAGGCTGGCGCAGATGCGCCGGGCACTGGCCGAACGCGAGGCCAGCCAATTGCTGCGCCGCAGCGTGACCATTGAGCAGTACAGTGGCCGGGTGCTGCGCGTAGCAGGTAATAGCTACCTGAATTTTTCTGGCAATGATTACCTGGGTCTGGCGACCGAGCCTGAAGTCATTCAAGCCTATGCCGAAGGCGCAGCCGCTTTTGGAGCCGGCAGCAGTGGCTCGCCTTTGGTTACCGGGCAACATCAGGTGCATCAGCAGCTTAGTGATACCTTATGCGACTGGCTGGGCTTTGAGCAGGTGCTGCTATTTTCCTCCGGCTTTGCCGCCAACCAAACGATGCTACAAACGCTGGCGCAAAAGGGCGATACGCTGTTAATGGATAAGCTTAGCCATGCCTCGCTGATAGACGGCGCCTTGCACAGCGGTGCACAGCTTAAACGCTTTGCGCACAATGATATATCGGCCTTGCACGCTAGCCTTATCGATGTCAGCCAGCCGCTGGTAGTGACTGAAGGCGTGTTTAGTATGGACGGCGACAGCCCGGATCTAACCGCCGTGCTAAGCCTGTGCCGGCAATATCAGGCGCCGCTTTTACTGGACGACGCACACGGTTTAGGCGTTTGTGGGCCAGAAGGTAGAGGCACCGCTGCAGCGCAGGGTATTCTCAGCAGCGATTTGTTTTGCACTATGGCCAACTTTGGCAAGGCGCTGGGTGTAGGTGGCGCCTTTGTCGGCGGCAGTAAAACCGTAATAGACTATTTAGCCCAGTTAGGCCGGCACTATATTTACAGTACGGCGCTATCACCGGCGCTTTGTGCCGCGGTGACTAAAAGTATTGCACTTTGCCGCAGCCAAAGTTGGCGGCGGGACAAACTACAGAGCAATATTGCGCGCTTTCGTGCTTTGGCGGCGGATTTACCGCTGTTAGCGTCACAGACCGCCATTCAGGGCCTCGTATTGGGCGACAGTGCAAGGGCGCTTAATATGAGTGCGCAGTTAAAACAGGCCGGCATTTGGCTTAGCGCAATAAGGCCGCCGACGGTGCCAAAGGGCAGTGCAAGGCTGCGTATTACGCTAAGTGCGCAGCATACCGAGCAGGATCTCCAGTTATTAGTGCAGCAATTAAGGCAGTTAGTATGAGTGCTGTAATGCAACAACCAGACAGCAGCAGCCGTTTTCGGCAACAAGTCGCCAACAGTTTTAGTGCAGCCTCAACCCACTATATGCAAGGTGCCCGTTTACAGCAGCAAGTCGCGTTGGATGCACTGGCGAAACTACCAAAAGTCGCGCAGGGCCATTTGCTTGACCTGGGTTGCGGGCCGGGCTGGCTGCATCCACGCTTTACTGAGTATTGCCGCGCTTTTACCGCAGTAGATTTTAGTGCCGGTATGCTGGCGCAAGCGGCTAAAGCGGGGTTGGCACAGCAGTACTTGCAGGCGGACGCCCAGCAGCTGCCACTGGCCAATAATAGTTTCGATAGCGTGTTCTCCAGCCTGATGCTGCAGTGGTGTAGTAACCCCTCGGCGGTATTTGCTGAAGTTAGCCGGGTGCTTAAGCCAGGCGGCACGGCCGTTATTACCACGTTGGTCGACGGCACCTTAACTGAACTGGCGCAGGCCTTTGCCAGTTTGGATAACTACCCGCATATTAGCCGGTTTTTAACCGTTGATAGTATTCAGCAAGCGGCCAATGCCGCACCAGCGCTTAACTGGCAGTTTGAGCTGCGCCGTTATCCGCTGTATTACCCCGATGTGCAAAGCCTGGCCCGCGAGCTTAAGCTGTTGGGGGCTAATCAGGTTGCTGGCCGTCGCACTGGCTTAACCGGCAAAGGCTACTGGCAGCAACTGGCTCAGGCCTATGAGGTACACCGCACTGTGCCGGGCTTACCGGCCAGTTATCAGGTGTTGACGCTAAGTGGAGTAAAACATGCCGGCTAAAACGCTATTTATTACCGCTACCGATACCGACACTGGTAAAAGCTATATCAGTGCCATGCTGCTGCAGGGCTGCAAAGCGCTAAATGTGACTGCTATCGGCGTAAAGCCAATAGCGGCGGGCGCAGACGCGCAGGGCTTTAATGGTGACGCGTTACTGCTGCAGCAACACTCCGGTATCGCGTTACCTTATGAAGTAGTAAATCCTATCTGTTATCAGGCACCGGTAGCGCCGCATTTGGCGGCGGTTAACGAGCAAAAGCCAATTGACGAAGTGGTATTAACCAAGGCACTGCAACACTGGCAGAGCTTAAAGGCCGAGCAGCTATTGATAGAAGGCGCCGGCGGTTGGTTGTTGCCACTATCGGCTGAACGCTATCTGGCCGATTGGGTAGCAGAGCAGCAACTGCCGGTGCTGTTGGTGGTTGGCATGAAACTGGGCTGTTTAAACCATGCCATGCTGACGGTGCGGGAAATTGAGCGCAGCGGCTGTAAGCTAGTTGGCTGGGTAGCTAACTGTATTGATCCTGATATGTTATTGCTACAGCAGAATATTGCGGATTTGCAACAGCGCATCAATGCGCCTTGCCTGGCAGTGGTGCCTTATGCAGCAGAGCCGTTGCGGTATCAGCAGCTAGCGCAGGATATGGCTATCCGCCTGCTGAATATCAGAGGTTAGAACACCCGATCAGTCGACACAGAGTGTCTGAGCGGACGCGCAAGCGGTAGCGTGTTGCTGTGGCGAGCTTATCGGGAGTTGTAACCGGCGTTATTGCTAAACGGGTAACGCTATTACTATTTTAGAACCTCAGATAAATCATAATTCTCCGCCAACGGCGTTTTATTACCGCCTTGAAACAGATAACCGCCTTTGCTGCCCAGCAGGGTTAATTTACCGTCGTCATGCTTAAGTGCGCTGCCTTCCGGCAAGGCAATAATTGGCGTGGCCGGGTGTATTTGCATAAACTCGGCCAGGCGCATATCACGGGTTTCACCATGAAAGCCCTCTGGCTTGTAGTCGCTGTAATGTGGGTTTAGTTGCAGCGGTAAAAGGTTTAGCGCGTTAAACGAGGCGGGCTCAATAATCGGCATATCATTGGTGGTGCGAATGCTGGCGCCGGCAATGTTTGAACCGGCACTCCAGCTCAGATAAGGCACGTTTTCGGTTACGCGTTTCCTGATCAGTTGCACTATATCCTGTTGATATAGCTGATAAAGCAGGTGGAAGGTATTGCCGCCACCCACCGCGATGGCTTTAGCGTCTAATACCGCCTGGCGCGCATCACTATGCTGATGAATACTGGTTACTGTTATACCCAGTGGCAACAGTGCTTGTTGCACCATAGCTTGATAGGCGTCGTATTCGATGCTGACACCGGCGTAAGGAATAAACAGCAGTTCATTAATACCGCTGAGGTGACTGTCAATCCAGTTCATGTACGGCGCCAGATAGTCGCTGTTGTCGGCGCGGGAGCTGCTAAGAAGTAATAACTGCATGCTAAACCTCGATTTGCTCAGCTGCTGAGCGTTGACATTAATGGTTACAAATTATGACTGCTAATGGTGGCACTGTTGATTGAAAACAAGCTATAAGGCCATATATTAGCGGGTAGTAAGTCATTAGAGGTAGCTGTTATGAAAAGAGTGTTGTTGTTTTTAGCCACTAACCTGGCGGTGATCTTGGTATTAAGCATAGTGCTTAATATCGTTTTTAGCTTTTTGGGTGTAGATCGTAGCAGCATTGGCGGGCTACTGGTGTTTGCCGCGGTGTTTGGTTTTGGCGGCTCTTTTATCTCGTTAGCCATGTCAAAATGGATGGCAAAACGCTCTACCGGTGCGGTCGTGATTGAACAGCCTCGTAATGCAACCGAACAATGGCTGGTCTCGACGGTGGCGCGTCAGGCTAAAGCGGCTGGCATTGGTATGCCGGAAGTGGCTATTTATGACTCTCCGGAGATGAACGCCTTTGCGACCGGTATGAACCGTAATGATGCCCTAGTGGCAGTAAGCACCGGTTTGCTGCGTAATATGCGAGAGGACGAAGTAGAGGCAGTACTGGCACACGAAGTGTCGCATATTGCCAATGGTGACATGGTTACGCTGACCCTTATTCAGGGCGTGGTAAACACCTTTGTGATTTTCCTGGCGCGCTTAGTGGCCGGTATGCTGAACAATAACGGCAATAATAATCAGGGCGGTGGTTTAGCCTATTTCGCAACGGTAATTGTGCTTGAGCTGGTATTTGGTGTACTGGCCAGCATTATTGTGATGTGGTTCTCACGGCAGCGTGAATACCGTGCTGATGCCGGCGCCGCTAAGCTGGAAGGCAATCCGAACAAAATGATTGCAGCGTTAGAGCGGTTAAAGCATAACCACGAGAGCCGGCTGGAAGGCAGCATGATGGCCTTTGGTATTGCCGGTGGTGGCAAAAAGTCTGAACTGTTTTTAAGCCACCCGCCACTGGAAAAGCGTATTGCTGCGTTGCAAAACCGTCGTGAGTTTTAACAACGCGATATAGCAAGTTGTTGTCATAAAAAACCTCAGTTTATCTGAGGTTTTTTATTGTCTGTGGCTAATGACTTA
Organism: Chromatiaceae bacterium; assembly: GCA_033838465.1. GTDB lineage: Bacteria > Pseudomonadota > Gammaproteobacteria > Enterobacterales > Alteromonadaceae > Alishewanella. The sequence continues at coordinate 2,109 of JAJLKZ010000004.1, read as the reverse complement.
TTTGGGTTTATGCCTATTGCGCTGTTTCTTAACATAACGCGGGAGTAAGGCCAGCAGGGCTGCAACGAGGGCTATCAGTAATACTGTGGCAGCGAGTTGATAAACAATAAAGTTGCTGATCTCTTTTGAAACAAACCAACTGGCAATAACACCGCCTAAAAAAAGAAAAATCCGTGCAATAAATGCCATTCTAATGCCCTTAGTTTCTGGTTGACGAGTTAATGTAGGTGTCAATGCCTGCTAAACAGAAGTTTGTCAGGCGGGTGGCCTGCTCTTCGGCAGAACATTGATAGATAGCGGGGGTTAGGCGCTCTAAAAGACTGGGCTTAATAGACCAGGGACTGGCAAGTGTTACACAGGCCAATAAGGCTTCTTGTACTTTAGGATCCTCTGGCGCTCTGCCTAGCACAGCTGCCATTACCTGTTGTAGTAAAATAAACCTTGGGCGTACTACGCTGGTTTCGAAATGCTCGGCAACATCAGAGGGCATAAAGGCTTCATGCAAGAGTAACTGATGTGGCCAGGCACCCGAGTTGGTAATAGCATCATAAAAGCGACAATATAAATATTCGCTAAGCGCGGCCTTTGCTGTCAGATCCTGGCGTGTTAATTGCTCCAAACTGCCAGAGGCTGATATAGCTTGTTCGGCAACCGTCAGGACTTCCTGATACAAGCCTTCTTTACTTTGAAAATGGTAGTTAACCGCCGCCGACGTCACGCCCGCGGCTTGGCAAATTTCTTTACTGGCAACGGCATTAAAGCCATATTGAGCAAATAACGCGCCTGCTTTCTCGATAATCAGACTTCGAGTTTCAATGCCATCTGAACGGTGGCCGCGTGCATTGGGGCGTTTGGTTGATTGATTCATACTGCTCTCATTATTGAATACCTGCAAAGGCTTATGTTTATGGTTAAAGGTACATTCAAACAAGTTGTAACAAACGTATTACGGCAGAAATAAGTAGCAAGACTGCACCAAATTGACAAATAAAGTGCGTTATCTGAGGTATCCCCAGAAATTCTGTATCTAAAATAAAAAGTTAGGCGATTAGGGAACATTCATGGCCGTTCCTGATCTGATCGTTCGCCAAAACTAAACCATGTCATTAACAGCCATGAATGTGAAAAGAATGCTCGCCGATTTCCTCCGATTTGTCACCCCCAAAACCATGCATAAAGCGCGATTTTCTGTCCTGTTAGACGCGGTTACTGCGCTTGCTAAAGACGCGCGTTGTACTGTGACCGCCATTGGGCGTGCTATGCCAGGCTCTTCTGACAAAGTCAGTATCAAGCGCGCGGATAGATTACTGAGCAATACCAATTTACAACGGGAACTGCCTCTTATCAATGCTGCCATGACTCGGTCTATCGTGAGCAGTAAATCTCAGCCGCTCATTTTGGTTGACTGGAGCAACGCCGATACCGCGAAACGGCACTTTATACTGCGAGCCAGCATGGCTACTATTTCCAGCCATTCACGCATAAATAAGTTCCGACTTTATTCAGAAATTAAACAACATAACACCTACGCCGAAGGTATTTTGCCGGTGATTATAATCTAGGAGCGTTTCACCATAACCAGAAAAAAACTGCAGGTACCAACGCAAGCGTTCTGGATTAGAGCGACTTAGTGGGTAACTTAAATCCAGTTGCCAAGCGCCACGGTGATGATTTTTCCAGTTTATTCGTCGACTGAGGGTTGCACTACCTACAACAGGTACCCAAGTGAGAGAGAGTTCGGACTTGCCAATATAATCAATTAAATCTGGATTATCATCTTTGTGTTGGGGTTCGCTAATGCGTTTGTGTAGTTTATATAATAAAGCAAAGCGATCTTTTTCTAAGGCCATTCCTGCGTAAAAACGATTCCAGCTGCGTGATAAGGGTTCACTTTGGCCGTTAGATTGATGCACAAAACCAAGTTGCAGTAAGCTAAGGTTCCAACCAAAAGGGAGTGTGCCAACATAATCGAGACTATAAAATCTTCTGTGTAAGTGGCTGTTTATCATAACGATACTCGGTCACCGTACATGATCATAAACTGCGTCATGGCAGGCTTCCAATCTCGCAGTGGCATTGTCCACTTTTTTGCAATCTGGTGTAAAGCCA
>JAJLKZ010000003.1:0-119813 GCA_033838465.1 Chromatiaceae bacterium | reverse complement strand
CTGTCATAAATCCATTCTGCACTCGATTATTATGACTGGTGCTATTCCGGTATTTTTAATGCCAACCCGTAACCATTACGGCATTATCGGCCCGATCCCGAAAAGCGAGTTTTCACCTGAAGCCATTGCGAAAAAGATTGAAGCTAATCCCTTTGCCCGCAATGCGAAAAATAAAAAGCCACGTATCCTGACCATTACCCAGAGTACCTATGACGGTATTTTGTATAACGTGGAAGAAATTAAGCAGGAGCTGGGTTCGACTATCGATACGCTGCACTTTGATGAAGCCTGGCTGCCGCATGCCAGCTTCCATGACTTTTACCACAATATGCACGCCATCGGTAAAGATCGGCCGCGCTCTGAAGACACTGTAGTGTTTGCTACCCAGTCGACCCACAAACTGCTGGCTGGCTTGTCACAGGCATCGCAAATTCTGGTGCAAAACGCACAGAACCGCAGCCTGGATACGCACCGCTTTAATGAATCGTACTTGATGCACAGCTCTACCAGCCCGCAATACGCCATTATTGCCAGCTGTGACGTGGCTGCAGCCATGATGGAGCCGCCAGGCGGCACGGCGCTGGTAGAAGAAAGCCTGTCAGAAGCGATAGATTTTCGTCGCGCCATGCGTAAAGTCGACGCTGATTTTGGCGACGATGACTGGTGGTTTAAAGTATGGGGCCCGGACGAGCTGCCAGAAGAGGGCTTAGGTACACGCGATAACTGGACGCTGCATGCTAAAGACAGCTGGCACGGTTTTGGCGCGATAGAATCTGGCTTTAATATTCTCGACCCAATTAAAGCCACCATTATCACGCCGGGCTTAAACCTGCATGGTCAGTTTGACGAGCAGGGCATACCGGCAGCTATTGTCAGTAAGTATCTGGCCGAGCACGGTATTATTATTGAAAAAACCGGCCTGTATTCGTTCTTTATCATGTTTACTATCGGCATTACCAAAGGTCGCTGGAACTCTATGGTAACTGAGCTGCAGCAGTTTAAAGACGACTACGACCAAAACCTGCCGATGTGGCGCGTTATGCCAGAGTTTGCCAAAAAGCAGCCGCGCTATGAAAAAGTCGGCCTGCGCGATTTATGTCAGCAAATTCACAATATGTACCGTAAGTATGACGTGGCCAAAGTGACCACTGAAATGTACTTATCGACCATTGAAACGGCGATGACCCCGGCCGATGCCTGGGCCAAAATGGCCCACCGCGAAATTGAGCGGGTGTCGATTGACGAAATTGAAGGCCGGGTAACGGCTATGCTGGTTACGCCTTATCCGCCAGGCATTCCGCTGATGGTGCCGGGCGAGCGCTTTAACAAAACCATTATTAACTACCTGCAGTTTACCCGCGCCTTTAACAGCGCCTTCCCCGGCTTTGAAACCGACGTGCACGGCTTAGTGCGCGAAGCGGTAGACGGCGAGGTGAAGTACTTTATTGATGTGGTGAAAGAGTAGTGCTGAGTTTTAAGTGCTTAGTGTTGAGTGATGAGTGATGAGTATATAGCTCGGCGCTAAATCCTTATCGCTAAAGGCAAACTAAAACCGGGTTGGTGTGCTGCACCGCCCGGTTTTTTTATTGCCTGCAGCTTTAGTGATAACAGCTTGCCTTACAAAAGTTTCAGCAGCTCGCGCTCAATGGCAATTACATGCTCGTCGTACTCGTTCATAGCGCGCAGGGCTTGTGCCAGTTTAAGCACGTACTCGCTATTGGGGCCGCTGGGGCCGGCGCTGCTGGCAATATGGGCGGCAATGTCGCTGTCACTGGCCGGGCCTAAATAAGCCGCATTATCGGGCGTGGCTACATACACTATGCCTTGCGTTTCACCCGTTGCGTCCAACCAGTGTAGCGGGGTAAAGATACGCAAATAGCCGTTTTTCTCGCGGTGGTCTAAATGCTCAAAGGTATCCGGCGTTACCTGATACGCCATACCGGCGCAGCGCGCGCCCGGCGCTTCAATTAAGGTTAACACCCGCCCCGGCGCCTGTGGCGTACCACGGTGATCATGCGAGCCCTGCCACAACCGCCTTTCCCAGCCATAAATGCAAGCGGGTTTACTTTGCAGATAAGGAAAGTCGGTTTTATAAATCAGCGAGCCATAACCAAACAGCCAGACTGACTCCAGATGAGCCAGCGGCTGGCGCTGTTGGTTTAAAGCGATAGTGTTGTGTGACATTGTCAGATGGATAGCGGCTAGAAGCCCTCAGCGCCTTCCTGGTAACAAAAGCGGATACCGTTTTCCATTTTGCAGCGTGTTGCGGGTTGTTCAGGTGCCCCCTTTACCGTTTCGATCACTTTTTTCGCGATGGCGATATCGGCTTCTAAACCCAGCTGGCTGAATGCCATTTCTGGCTGGTGAGTCGTGTTTTGCTCCATTAACGGCGTGTTGCGGCGGTCTTCTTCAAATAGCGCATGGTCTGCCACCATGCCAAGCACGGTACAGCCGCTGATAAAGGGTAGGGTGGCACAGCCCAAAACCAGTGCTAACTGGCGTACTGAAAATGTTGCAGGTAAAGGCATAATGCAGTCCTGATGCTGTGTAAATAACGTCGTGGCGGCAACTGTAGCGCTGAGGCTGAAATTTTACAATCTGTATACAGAGGTATAATTCAAATTTACCTGGCTAAGGCTGTTGGTTGGAGCCTCAAGCTGCGGGAGAATGCCGGGAAATAACGACGAACAGCGCTTTTAGCTTTACTTCCTGCCTGTAGGGGTTAGAATACGCGCGCTATTCTGAGCACTGAGCCAAGTTTACCGCGCTCTGGTGATAAAAATAAGGTAATTGCAATGCATCCGATGTTAATCATCGCGGTTCGCGCTGCCCGTTATACCGGTAACGTTGTTACATTTCTCCGCCTGCTGCTGGCCGCGCTGTGTTGTCAGGTTTTGCCTGCCGCCTGCACTAAAACGTTACCCATTACCGTCATTGCACCTCTTCGGCAATACCCCTCTCAGAGTAAACCCCATTCTAAACAGTGCTGTTGCAATCCACGTTCGTATTGCATCGGCAACACTGCTTTATTACCCAGTTTTAAATTAAACCCGTTCAATATATAGCGGAGAGCTTTGGCAATGGTACTCACCCTGACATCTACGTTGGCACTATTTGTGTTAATAGCCCTGTCCACCGTAGTTTATTTTGCATCTAAACGTCTGAAAATGCCCTACACAGTGCTGTTGGTGCTGGTGGGCCTGCTGCTGGTGCCGATAGTGAGTTTGCCTTACCTCAGTACGGTGTTTGGCTTTATTAGTGAAATGGCCTTAACACCGGAGCTGCTGTTTTTTATCTTCCTGCCGGTACTGATTTTTGAGTCTGGTTTTAATATGAATTTTCGCAAAATGGTCGACAATGCCTGGGCCATTTCGCTGTTAGCTATAGTTGGCCTGTGTATCTCGGCGGTTATTATCGGGGTTGTGCTGTACTACCTGTTACCGTTAATTGGCATAGAAGTACCGCTTATCCTCACCTTAATGTTTGGCGCCATTATTTCGGCAACCGATCCGGTGGCGGTGCTGTCAATGTTTAAAGAGTTTGGTGTGCCACGCCGGCTGGGCATGATTTTTGAGGGTGAAAGTTTATTTAACGATGGTACGGCGGTGGCGCTGTTTTTTGTGTTTTTTGCCATTGCTACCGAGGGCTTCTTTGGCAGCACCACAGTGCTGCACGGAGTGAGCGAATTTTTAGTGATGTTGTCCTCGGGTATTGTCATTGGCTTACTGATGGCTGGCTTGTTTTCCAAGGCGCTGCACTATACCAAGCGCAACGAATTTGTAACCGTGACCTTGCTGGTGATTTCAGCGCATTTGGTGTTTATCCTCACCGAGCTAATTAACAGCCTGGGTTATTTCCACGTGTCATCCATTATTGCCACAACCGTCGCCTCGCTGTTTTTGGGCAATTACTCGCGCAATATTCTAGCGCCTAAGGTGGATGAGTATCTAAGCAAACTGATTGAACACATGGCCTTTATCGTTAACTCGCTGGTGTTTCTGATGGCTGGTCTGCTGTTTGCCAGCTTAGGCGTGAATTTTGCCGAGTTGTGGTTGCCTATTTTAGTGGCGGTGATGGTGGTGGCGCTGACCCGTATTGTGGCCGTGTATGCCGTGATGCTGCCGTTAAACATGAGCAAAGTGGAAGAGCAGATCCCGTCATCCTGGCGCAAATTACTGGCCTGGGCCAGTTTGCGCGGCGCCTTGTCGATTATTATCGTACTGATTATCCCGGCAGACTTTACATTAGAAGGCTGGAGCCTGCCGTACTCACCGCGTGATTTCCTGTTAGCCCTGACTATCGGCTGTATTCTGGCTACGCTGTTTATTAAAGCGCCGATGATTGGCCCCATGATGCGCCGCTATAAGATTAATGCGGCCGAGCCACTGGAAACGGCACACCGTGCTGATTTGGGTATTTACTACCTGTTGATGGAGCGCTCACGCTTACAAGAGCACCGGGCAAAGGGGTTTTTCAGTGAAGAGAAATTCCAGTTTTTGCTGGCGCAGGTCGAGCAGAAGCTCAGTGAGGCCAAGGCCGAGCGGCAAAGCCTGATGCAGCGTTACGGCCGGACGGTGTTTGTGCAATCACTGCATTTGGCCATGGTGAATATTGAGTTCACCATCCTGAAGCGGCTGTATATCAACAATGAAGTCAGCTTAAGGCCTTATCGCAAGATTTACAGTAAGCTTTTCCTGCAAAAAGAAAAAATTGAGTACGCTCAGCATAACAATATTGATCCTGATGCGTTTCGTGAGCGCAAAGACATTTTTGAAGCGCTGGCCACTATGATGCATACGCTGTTTAGCCGTAAGGTCAGCGAAGCCAAGTTACTGGAAGAAAAGCTGGAGTACTACCGCAGCCAGATGATAGTCGCCAGAAAGGCGATCATTATTATTGGGCTAATGCAGGATAACTTTGATGAGCCGGTATTTCAGCAAGATATTTATACCGAAGTCACCGGCCTCTACCGCCATTATCAGGCACGTAACGCAGAGAAATTAGCTACTCTTTGTGCCCAGCATCCGCAGACATTGCCGGCGCATATGGAGCAGCTGGCTAACCAGTCGCTGGCGCAATCTGGCCAGCGGGCACTTAATTACCTGCATGAGAATGGCCTGGTAACAGAAGCGGCAGAAGAGGAAATACGCCATCGTTTCGATACCAGCGCTAAAACGGTTTAATCAATCCAAACTACCGGCGGCACTAGCCGCCGGTAAGCTTTATTACCTCGGCTTCAAAGCCACCCTCTGCCAGTTTTACCTGCACTTTATCACCCGGCTGTAACTGCTGCTGGTTACTCAGCACCTGCTGTTTGGTGTCAAAGGTAATGCTGTAGCCGCGTGCCAGCGTGGCCAACGGGCTTACCGTATTTAACTGGCTGCCAAGCGCGGCCAGCTGTTGTTTACGCTGTTTAAGCAAAGCGTTCTGGGCGTTAATCAGCCGGCGCTGTAGCTCGTTCAGCTTCAGGTTATGCTGCCGCAGGCTTTTTGCAGGCGATAACTGGCGCAGGCTTTTATCACCATACTGCTGGCGTTGCTGCGCAGCGTTAAAGATGCGCTTAATGGTGGCTGTTAGACGCAGTTGCAGCTCATCCAGCCGCTGTTGTTGCTGCTGCAGGCGGCGTTTGGGGTGCAGTGCAATAAGGCGCTGGCTTAAATTGAGCAGTGTTGGTGCGGCGTGTTGTAACCGGCTGCGCTGCGCCTGCAGTAAGCGGTTTTTCAGCTGCAGTATGCGATCTATTAAATGCGACTGATCCGGCGATACCAGCTCAGCGGCGGCCGACGGGGTAGGCGCACGTACATCGGCAACAAAATCAGTCAGGGCAAAGTCAATCTCATGACCTACTGCGCTGACAATCGGAATGGGGCAGGCGGCTACTGCACGGCACAGCAACTCATCGTTAAAACACCATAAGTCCTCCAGCGAGCCACCGCCGCGGCCAATGATTAATACATCCACCTCATTGCGCTGTATCGCCCGGCTTAACATAGTGCGAAGCTGGGCAGCTGCCATGTCGCCTTGCACCTGGCTGGGGTAAATAATGACTTCAATACCCGGCGCCCGGCGTTTAAGTACGGTAACGATATCACGCACCGCTGCGCCGGTAGGTGAGGTAATTACCCCGACACGTTGCACCTGTGCGGGCAGTGGCTTTTTGCGCTCTGCTGCAAATAAGCCCTCGGCCTGTAATCGTGCTTTTAACTGCTCAAACTGCTGCTTTAGCAAACCGGCGCCGGCACTTTCGATAAACTCGGCCAGTAGCTGGTACTCACCGCGCGGCTCGTACACGCTAATGCGGGCCCGAATAAGTACCTGCTGACCGTTTTGTGGCCTAAAGCTGCTGTTACGGTTAGCCATTTTAAACATGGCGCACTTTACCTGGGCGGCATTGTCTTTTAATGAAAAGTACCAGTGGCCGCTGGCGGCAGCGACAAAGTTAGACACTTCGCCCTGCAGCCACAGTGTTTGAAACTGCAGCTCAAGCGTTAAGCGCACTTCGCTGTTTAAACGCGATACGGTATAAATATCCGGGTTGGTCATGGCACGGGCTGTGTTGGCTGTACTGAATGGCCCTTAGGGTAACATAAAACAAAAAACCGTTTGTGATACGCGCGTAAAACCGTTAAAATTGCGCCGCAACATTCCCTATCTTTTCAGCCACAGCGAGATTGTTGCAATGCTCAGGATCAAACAAGAAGCCCTTACCTTTGACGACGTGTTACTGGTACCAGCGCACTCTACTGTTCTACCTCATACGGCCGATTTACGTACCCGACTGACCAAAAGCATCACGCTGAATATTCCTATGGTATCTGCGTCTATGGACACAGTAACCGAAGCCCGCTTAGCCATAGCGCTGGCGCAGGAAGGTGGCCTGGGTTTTATTCATAAAAACATGACCATTGAAGAGCAGGCAGCTAATGTACGCCGGGTGAAGAAATTCGAAAGCGGTGTGGTGTCTGATCCGGTTACGGTTACGCCAGACATGAGCATCCGTGAAGTGCAGGCCATGGCGCAGCAACACGGTTTCTCGGGTTTTCCGGTGGTTGATGCCAGCAACAATCTGGTAGGTATGTTAACCAGCCGCGATATGAGCTTTGAAGCCAACAACAGCGAAAAAGTGGCCAGCTTAATGACGCCACGTGAGCGTTTGGTGACAGTGCTGGAAACTGCGCCACGCGAAGAAGCCTTTAAAAAGATGCACCAGCACCGCATCGAAAAGGTGCTGGTAGTGGATAACGACTTTAAATTAAAAGGCCTTATCACAGTACGTGACTACTATAAAGCCGCCAGCAAACCAAACGCCTGTAAAGATGAATTAGGCCGCCTGCGTGTGGGTGCTGCCGTAGGTGTTGGTCCGGGGACTGACGAGCGTATTGCCGCGCTGGTGGAAGCCGGTGTTGATATTCTGCTGATTGATACCTCGCATGGACACTCACAGGGCGTTATTGACCGGGTAAAGCAAACCCGTGCCCAGTACCCTGATTTACAAATTGTCGCTGGTAACGTGGCTACCGCTGCTGGCGCGAAAGCACTGGCAGAAGCTGGTGCCAATGCGGTGAAAGTCGGTATTGGCCCAGGCTCAATTTGTACTACCCGTATTGTCACCGGTTGTGGTGTGCCACAAATTACCGCCATTTCTGAAGCTGCCATGGGCGTGGCAGGCACTGATGTGACCATTATTGCTGATGGCGGCATCCGTTTCTCGGGCGATATTGCCAAAGCCTTAGTCGCTGGCGCCAACTGCGTAATGGTGGGCTCGATGTTTGCTGGTACTGAGGAAGCGCCGGGCGACGTTGAGTTGTATCAGGGCCGTTATTACAAGTCTTACCGTGGTATGGGTTCATTAGGTGCGATGGCGCAGCGTAATGGCTCATCAGATCGTTATTTTCAGGGCAGTAACAATGCTGAGAAGCTGGTACCAGAAGGTATTGAAGGCCGGGTAGCATACAAAGGCCCGATGGAAAACATTATTCACCAACAAATGGGCGGCCTGCGTAGCGCCATGGGCTTAACCGGTTGCCCAACGATTGACGACTTACGCACCAAGCCTGAGTTTGTCCGGGTCACTTCTGCCGGTATGGGCGAGTCGCACGTGCATGATGTGCAGATCACCAAAGAAGCCCCGAACTACCGTTTAGGCTAAACTGATTTCGGTTTCATCGGCTGGTTTACTCCAGCCGCTTTATTTTTAAAGGTCGCTATGAACAAAAACATTCATCACCACCGCATCCTGATCCTCGACTTTGGTTCGCAGTACACTCAGCTTATCGCCCGTCGCGTGCGCGAAATTGGCGTCTATTGTGAGCTGTGGGCCTGGGACGTAACAGAAGAGCAGATCCGCGAATTTAACCCCACCGGTATTATTTTATCCGGTGGCCCGGAAAGCGTACACGAAGCGAACTCGCCACGTGCACCAGAGTATGTGTTTAACGCCGGTGTGCCGGTGCTGGGCATTTGCTACGGTATGCAAACCATGGCCGAGCAGCTGGGCGGTAAGGTGCAGGGCTCTGACATGCGCGAATTCGGTTATGCGCAAGTTGAAGTGGTTGCCGAAAACGACCTGTTTGCCAAAATTGAAGACCACGTTGGTAGCAACGGTAATGCGCTGTTAGACGTATGGATGAGCCACGGCGATAAAGTGGTACAAATTCCTGAAGGTTTTATTACCTGTGCCAGCACACCAACCTGCCCACATGCCGGTATGGTTGACGAAGCCCGTCAGTTCTACGGCGTGCAGTTCCACCCGGAAGTGACCCACACCCGTCAGGGCCTGCGAATGCTGGAGCATTTCGTGGTCGATATCTGTGGTTGCGACAAGCTGTGGACACCCGCATCAATTATTGAAGATGCGGTTATTCGCTTAAAACAGCAAATTGGCGATGATCAGGTTATTTTAGGTTTATCAGGCGGTGTGGATAGCTCTGTGGTGGCGATGTTATTGCACCGCGCTATCGGTAAAAACCTGACCTGCGTCTTTGTGGATAACGGCTTGCTGCGCCTGAACGAAGGCAAGCAGGTTATGGATATGTTTGGTGATCATTTCGGCCTGAACATTATCAAAGTCGATGCTGAAGCGCGTTTCTTATCGGCTTTAGCCGGTGAAAACGAACCGGAAGCCAAGCGTAAAATTATCGGCCGTGTGTTTGTTGAGGTATTTGATGAACAGGCACAGAAGCTAAGCAACGCCAAGTGGCTGGCGCAGGGTACCATTTACCCTGACGTGATTGAATCAGCGGGCTCGGCTACTGGTAAAGCGCATGTGATTAAATCGCACCACAACGTCGGCGGTTTGCCAGAGCATATGAAACTTGGCCTGGTAGAGCCACTGCGCGAGCTGTTTAAAGATGAAGTGCGTAAAGTCGGCCTAGAGCTGGGCCTGCCATACGACATGCTGTACCGTCACCCGTTCCCGGGACCGGGTTTAGGTGTGCGCGTACTGGGCGAAATCAAAAAAGAGTACTGTGATATTCTGCGCCGCGCCGATGCTATCTTCATTGAAGAGCTACATAAAGCCGAGCTGTACCATAAAGTCAGTCAGGCCTTTGCTGTGTTCCTGCCGGTAAAATCAGTAGGTGTTATGGGTGATGCGCGTAAATACGACTGGGTGGTGTCGCTGCGTGCGGTAGAAACCATCGACTTTATGACCGCACACTGGGCACACCTGCCGTACGATTTGCTGGGTAAGGTGTCGAATCGTATTATCAATGAAATCAATGGTATATCCCGTGTGGTGTACGACATCAGCGGTAAACCACCAGCGACCATTGAGTGGGAATAATACTGACGAAGCACAGGCCGTAGAAATACGGTCTGTTTGTTTGTGCTGTTTGGAGTGTGGTAATGAGCTTTATTAAAGGGTTTCTGCATTTATGTGGCCTGCCTTGGCTGGTGCTGCGATCGAACCTGGGCAGTAAGAAAATCTACTTTGCTACCGCTATGCGAAAACAGGCGGAAGTGCTCAGTTATATTGCCGGTGATGATCTTGCCTGGCGGCCCTGGTTTTCGCCGAAATTCGCCATTGGCAAAAAGCAGTGGTATGCCGGTGTGCTGATTAGCCTGTACAAAGTGTTTTACCGGCTGTGCCCGCGTGACAAAGTTATATTTATTCAATGTGGTTATTCGTCGCATGACCGGCTGGGTTTTGACCCGGTTGAAATGGGTTTTAAGACCCAATTTATCGAGAACGATCTTATTGGCTTTGGTGTGCGTGAGAACCGCAGCATTATCGGTTATTTGTATGATACCAAGGCGCCGTACTATGACGGGCGCACCGCGACCGATTTGGAGCAGATGCTAAACGACTATGTATCGGGTAGCTGGCGCAATGATGTGGCGGAGGTAGAGTTTGTTAATACCTTTAAGCACAGTACCATGCATAAATACAGTAAATTCAATGCAGTAGCTGATATAGAGCTTAACAGCAGCGACGTATTGATCATGGGGCAGGTGACGGGTGATGCGTCCTGGCTGCAAAGCTCATGTTCGGTAGAAGATAACGTTGATCTGGTGCGCCGCGCGGTGGAAGATTTTCCTGATGCCCGGGCCATTTACTATAAAGCGCATCCGCGTAACAGTTTAAACCCGAAAGAGGTTAAAGTGATTGCCGAGCGTTTCCCGCGGGTGAAGTTTGTTGATCCAAAACTGAATTTTAAAACGCTGATTAAGATGACGCCGCGGGTAGTGGTAAATACCTCAGGTACGGGCCTTGATGCCGGTTTAGCCGGTTGTGAAGTACATGCCTACGGTACCTCATTTTATGCAGGCTGGGGCGCCGCGGTAGACCATCATACAGTGCCTTCACGACGCCAAAACAAGCTTACGTTTGAAGATATTTTTGTCGTGACTAATTTATATTACACCCGTCATTTTAAACGCCACGATAACAGTGCAGTGCAAACCAGCGAAATTGTGGAGGAAATCACTCGGCACCAACAAGCATAAATTTTGGTCGCAAAATAAGGCGCTTAGGCGCCTTTTTTATTGGCGTTTTTCTGCGAAGGCGATAGTGTAGTAAATAAAAAAGCCGGAGCAACCTATGACCACAGTAACCGGAACCACAGCAACAGAGAACACAATTACAAAGCAACAGTTAACCGGCGAGATTGGCCAAATAGCGCTTACCGTCGCAAATGTTAATCAGGCGCTGCAGTTTTACCGCGATAAACTCGGCCTGCCGTTTTTATTCCAACCTTCCGAGCAACTGGCATTCGTGCAAGCTGGCAATACGCGAATAATGCTGACCACGCCGCAAGGCGAAGGGAAGGTTGGTTGCAATTCGGTGCTGTATTTCACGGTTGATGATATCGACACCCGTTATGCCGAACTGCTAGCTAAAGGCGTAACAGCTGAGCGCCGGCCAGCTCTGGCGGTGACCATGCCAGATCATGAGCTGTGGCTTGGCTTTATCCGCGATCCGGAGGCTAATCTAATTGGTTTAATGGAAGAGAAGCCCCTGGTGCAACAAAGCGAACGTCAGGTGAAAACATTACATTTTGGTATTGATATTCAGGCTCCAGTGCAAACGGTTTGGCAGCGCATGTTCTCCGATGTTGGTTACCGTAACTGGACTTCAGCGTTTTGCGAGGGGTCTTATTTTAAAGGCAGCTGGCAACAGGGCGAAACCATTCGCTTTTTATCGCCCTCTGGTGATGGCATGGTGTCGCATATTGCTGAGCACAAGCCACTGCAGTTTATGTCGATTAAGCATTTGGGCTTTATTGTTGATGGCAAGGACGATTTTACCAGTGACAAGGTGCTAAGTTGGGCGCCAGCGTTTGAGAACTACCGTTTTAGTGAAAACGGTGGTGGCACACGGCTGGAGGTAGAGCAGGAAGTTGCTCCGGAGTATGAGCAGTATATGCAGGATAGCTGGCCAAAGGCACTTCAAAAACTTAAAGCTTTGTGTGAGCAAAACTGAACTTGGCCCTGACGCTGTAGTCTTAAACTCAGTTTATAAATAAGGCGGAGTCAGGGATGCCAAAGTTAACCAAGTTCTGGCGCGATAATCGCGGTGTTATCGTATTTTTAAGTTTAATGTTTGTGTTCAGAAGCGCAGTGGCCGATTGGTATGAGGTGCCATCAGGTTCAATGCAGCCAACCATCCAAATTGGTGATCGTATTCTGGTGAATAAAATGGCTTACGATTTACGCCTGCCGTTTAGTACCGTTTCGTTGAAAAAGCAGGCCGATCCTGAGCGTGGCGACATTGTCGTATTTGTTTCTAAAGTGGCAGATAACCGTCTGGTTAAACGCGTTATTGGTGTGCCAGGCGATATTATTGCCATGCAGAACAATGTGTTGACCATTAATGGTAAACGCGTGATGTACCAGGACGATGCCAGCATTTATGAAACTGAGCATGCGGCGGTATTGCAAGAACAGCTGGACGAAATAGCCCATCAGGTAAAATTGGCGCCGTATTCGACAGGTCGTGATAGCTTCGCCCCGGTAAGGGTACCGCAAGGACATTATCTGGTACTGGGCGATAATCGCGACAATAGCGCTGATTCTCGGGTGATTGGTTTTGTGCCACGCGATGAGATTATCGGTAGGGCAAGTAGCGTATTGTATTCTCTGAATTACGATAACTACTACCTACCGCGTACTGAGCGCTTTCTGGCCGAGCTATGACATTGTAATCCAGAAGCAGATTCGGATTGTTCTAAGCTAACCGTTGAACCCCCGGATGGGCGGAAACGAGCCCCCAGGGATGGGTTTACGGCGTGTTAGCGTGAACAATCCGATGCAGCCAAAATTAAAATCTCTAGTTATGCTTTCTCGCGCTTAAACGCACCCACTCATCCTGCTCAGCGATAGGGTCAAAAGTGAACTCGTCGCTGTATGCAGCAATTACCGATTGTGCCTGGCTTTCCAGAATGCCTGATAACGCTAGCAAGCCGCCAGGTTTGACATAAGCACTGATGATAGTTTTCAGCTCTGCCAGTGGGCCGGCAAGTATATTGGCAACCACCACATCGGCCAGAAAATCTTTTGGCTGATCTTTTGGCAGGTACAGCTCAATCTGGCCCTCAACATTATTACGCTTGGCATTGGCGGTACTTGCTTCAATCGCCTGCGGGTCAATGTCGACACCCACCACGCGTTTGGCGCCCAGCTTAAGGGCCGCTATGCCCAGAATGCCGGAGCCGCAGCCAAAATCCACTACCGTTTGCTCGGGTTTAATGGTTGCGTCCAGCCATTGCATACACAGTGCCGTAGTGGGGTGGGTACCGGTACCAAAGGCCAGGCCCGGATCCAGCATCACATTAACTGCGCTTGGATCGGGAATATCACGCCAGCTTGGGCATACCCATAGCCGCTCGCCAAATTTAATCGGATGAAAGTTATCCATCCACTCGCGTTCCCAGTCTTTATCTTCCAACTGCTCTAACTTGAAATTGGGTTCGCCTTTGAAAAAGGACACCTGCTTAAGCTGATTAACTACCTTGTCCATCGGATGTTCGGCGTCAAACAGGCCTACCACGACAGTGTTAGTCCAGTAGATCACTTCACCGGGCATTGGCTCATAAATGGGCGTGTCATGCGCATCCAGAAAACTGACCGCCTGCGCGCCCCAGCCCATCAGCATATCGCTGACTTGTTCGGCTTTTTCTTCAGTAGTGGTAACGCGCAGTTGGATCCAGGGCATGGCATTTCTCTTTCGCTAAAAACAGCCGGCATTTTAGCTGAAAAGCCGGCGTTTCGCAGCTTACTAGCAGCAGATTTAAAACTGAAACTGAGCAAACACCGCCTTTGCTACCTTAATGAGTCGTGCTTTACGCAGGGCTTTTTGCTCTGGCGTTTCGTTACGTACCGGATGGCCGCTGAGTAAAATAAATGCCGCCTCGTTATTGTCATTGGCAAAGACAAATAATTGCAGCTTGTCTTTACGCAAAATGGCCGTTACAGCGTTATTACCGCTGGGGATTTGCTCAAAGCGGCCACTACCATACTGACTGATTTGCGACAGCATGCCGTCACGTTCGGCATTAACCGCAGTAGCATCAGCTAAACTGCGGATACTGGCGGTCATCAGTAATGTCTGATCGCTTGAGACGAACTTACAGCTGGTCGCTTCACGGCTGGTCGTCTTGCTGGCGTTATACTCAGTGGTTAACAGTTGCTGCCATCTTGGTTTATCGAACCAGTCACAGGGAGAGTCATTTAATGCCTGTGCCCATTTATCCCAGGTAAAACCTGACGACACCGGCTCTTCCGCCTGCGCTAAGGTAGTGTGTAAACCCAGGCATAGTGCAAATAGTGGTAAAGCTTGCTTTAACATAAGGCAATTCCATTAACGTTTTGGTTTTTGGCCTGGGCGGATCAGCAGATCAACCCGCCGGTTTAGTGTTCGACCCTCTTCATCATCATTACTGGCGACCGGCCGGCTGGCGCCGTAGCCCTTAATGCTCACTTGCTCGGGTTTCAGCTTTAAGCCTGGCGCCAGATAATCCCATACTGACTGCGCCCGCTGCTGTGACAGCGTCTTATTGGTGCTATCTGAGCCGGTGCTATCGGTATGGCCTTCAACCGTGACGCGAATATCGTTGCCATAAGCCGCTACTTTAGCCAGCAACTCATCTAAGGCGGTTTTTGCTTCAGGTTTCAGGTTGTACTTAGCGATATCAAACAATAAGGCGCTATCCAGTGATAAGCGGATCTCGGCGCCCACCGCGGCGATGGCATCGATATCGGCGCCGCTGTGCATACCACCACAACTTTTGCCTGCGTTACGTAAGCGCACATAGTTGTAGCGCTCACCTTCAGCAATCAGGCCATTGATATCAACATCTGAGCGGGCGCCTTCTATTACACCAACATCCAGCCAGTTAATGCCATCTTGCGATATGGCGAGCTCAGTGCGCTCGACAAAGGGGCCAACTTCAAAGATGTAGAGATCCGGTCCAGCGACATCGACTAACACATTGTCAGTAAACTGAGTGATAAGCTCGCCATCGCAGCCGATAGAAATAAAATCCGGGCTTTTGGTGCTGCGATAGTCAGGCTCAGACAAAGCTTTATCCGGGTTATTAAATGGCACTTTAGACGGCTTTTTTCCGGGCGTGAATGAAATCACCTTGTCGGCAAAGGACAGCCCGGCTAAGGGCAAACAGATTTCGCGTTTACCACCGCCATACACCAGCCCCGGACAGTCATCGCTCTGTCGCCCGCCCACCAGGCTGGGTTGTTGCTCCGCTTCGCGCTGTTCGATAATTTTGCGGATATGGCCAGCGTTTACTTTGCCTTTACTGGTCTGCGCGACCATTTGCGCCACTTCTTCCGGCGTAAATTGTTCGGTAGCGCCTTCTTGTTCCAGCTCTTCGGCCAGCTTACGGCCATGAATAGTCAGGCTGCCGCCGGCATCGATAATCATTTGCTCCAATTCCGCAGTGGTCAGGGGGCTAATATCACCTTCAGCAGCAAGCGCCAATGCCTGCTTTGCCCCCGGTGTGACGTCAACTAAACGCTGTGCCGCCGCTTTTACCGGATTAGCTTTGCTGCTTTTGCTATCGTCAGTCTGTTGGGCGATGCTCGGGCCGCAACATAGCAGCAGGGCAATACAAAGGAGTTGTCGTTGCATCAGTCCGTCCTTTTATAACTGGTGGCCATGGTATTAAGGAAAAAGATACCGACGGTGTCACGCCACATCGGGTTATTGTTGTAGTCGGTTTCGCACTGACCAATGCGGTCTAAAATGTTGCTGAGTTTGTCGTTAAACTCGGGCAGTTTATTATCATAAGCCTGTTTAGTTTTACTAAATGTCTGATTAATGGCGTACTTTTGTGCCGCCCAGGCGTTTTCTATCAGGCTGTGAGGCTTGGGTGCTTTATCACCTAACGTAATGACGTTGTTCACGTAGTCTTTGGTGCTGCGATAATACACCCGGAGCTTTTCATACAGCAGCAGCTGGTTTTCTAAATCTTGTAGTGGCTGCACGTAACATTGCTGGCAGCGTTCATAGTATTCCCACTGTGCATCACCGTCTCGGACGAGACCGTCACCATCGACTTGGGGTGGTTTACAACTGAGTGGCAGCGCAGGGAAGTTATCTGCGTCCGGCTCGTTTTGTTTATCCTGCTCAAGTAGATACTGCAGCCGCTCTAATTCAGCGCGGTTATTGCCAACCTGCTGTGCCAGATCGGCGATACGTTGTTCGGCTTGCGCCAGACGGCCTTGGTAATCTGCAGCGTCAGATGGTTTGTCTTCCATCGTGTCAGGTTTACTGTCTGCGGCAGTATCGTCTTTTGGTGCAGGTGTCACATCATCTTTGGGCGCACTGCCAGCATTGTCGGTAATACGTTCTTTATCTTTATCATCCGGATTGGCGCTGGCGGCTTTGTTTTTATCCATCGGCTCAGTCGCAGCAGGTTTGGCATTTGCGGGTATTTCAAATGGGTCGGGGGCAGGCTGCGCCGTTTCGGTCGGTTTTAGTTTTTCTTTTTCCTGCGCACTAAGTGGCGGGCTGGTTGTCAACAGCGAGGCCGAAACCAGGGTGAGTATTAAAGCGGCATTGGCAGCAGGCTTTTTCACCAGTTTAAACAGCAATACAGCGATTACGGCCAATAAGGCCACCACAGCGATATGCCACCACTGCGTGCTACTCTGGCTTTGTTGCCGCTGTTGTTTTGCGCTTGGCGCATCGGCAGAAGGGCGGTTATAGAAGCTGACCAAAGGCTTTGCCACCGGTTCACCTTGCCAAATCAGTAAGGTGGCTCTGGCGGCGCCCTCCGCTGCCGGCCTGATACGAATACCGACATCGCCATAAGCACGGCCGGTATAGCTAAAATCACCTTTTTGCAAGCTGGCCTGGTAATCGGCTTTCATCCAGCTTAAGCGATGCAAAGAGATAGTAGCCGGTAAGCTGGCGTCGGCACTGATCAGTTGGATCGATAACGGTGCTGCCGGGGTTAGCCCGCGCACATAAAAACGCTGCTCTTTATCGTTTTTAATACTGAATTCGTGCTTTTGCCAAAGTCCAGGTTTATCTGGCAAGGATGCCAGCTTAAGTTGTATGGCTTTGGTCTTATCACCGGGCGCTGCCATCGGCTCAGCCTGGCTGGCAAAGCCCACTGACAGCAGTAGTATTGTTAACAGACAAAGCGTGCCAGCCCGCTGCAGGTTAAAAGACATATATCCTCCGTGAAGATGACTTTTAGCTGCTTAACACTAGTTGATATTAACCTTTATGTCACATGGCATTTATTGCTTGTACCAGTAGTTATTGATGTAGCAAATAAAAAAACCGCCTAAGGGGGCGGTTTTTTTATTTAATAGAAACAGCTCGACTGGCGCTTATTTCATACCCAGTTTCTTTTCCAGATAATGGATATTGGTGCCACCTTTGCAGAATCCTTCATCGCGCATAATGTCTTTATGCAATGGGATATTGGTTTTAATACCTTCTACCAACAATTCATCCAGCGCATTACGCATACGGGCGATAGCGATATCGCGGGTTTCACCATAAGTGATGAGCTTACCCACCATGGAATCGTAGTTTGGCGGCACACTGTAATCGGCGTAGATATGTGAATCCCAGCGAATGCCGTTGCCACCCGGTGGGTGGAAGCGGGTAATCTTACCCGGTGATGGCATAAAGGTTTTCGGATCTTCCGCATTGATACGACATTCGACGGCGTGGCCACGAATAACGATATCTTCCTGCTTGATGCTCATTGGCATGCCTGAAGCGATACGCAACTGCTCTTTAATCAGGTCAACGCCGCTGATCATTTCGGTAACCGGGTGTTCTACCTGAATACGGGTGTTCATTTCGATAAAGAAAAACTCGCCGTTTTCAAACAGGAACTCGAAGGTACCGGCACCGCGATAGTTCATCACTTTACAGGCATCAACACAGCGACCACCGATAAAGGCGCGTAGTTCTGGCGTAATACCCGGTGCGGGTGCCTCTTCTACCACTTTCTGGTGACGACGCTGCATGGAGCAGTCGCGCTCACCCAAGTGAATGGCGTTGCCTTTACCGTCAGCTAAGACCTGGATTTCGATATGACGTGGGTTTTCCAGGAATTTTTCCATGTAAACCATGTCATTACCAAAAGCGGCTTTCGCTTCAGCCTTGGTCATCTCGATAGAGCTTACCAGTTCTTCTTCGCTACGCACTACGCGCATACCACGGCCACCACCACCGCCGGCGGCTTTCACGATAATCGGGTAACCGATGCGTTTAGCGATAGCTTTATTAGTAGTGGGATCATCACCGACTGCACCATCAGAGCCCGGTACACAAGGCACACCGGCTTTTTTCATCGCCTCAATGGCGGACACTTTATCACCCATCAGGCGGATAGACTCCGGATGCGGGCCGATAAAAATCAGGCCGCTTTCCTCTACCTGCTGGGCAAAGTCAGCGCGCTCTGCTAAGAAACCATAGCCTGGGTGAATTGCCTGAGCATTGGTCACTTCAGCGGCGGCAATCAGCGCCGGAATGTTTAAGTAGCTTTGTGGTGACGGCGCAGGGCCAATACAAATGGTTTCGTCGGCCAGCAGCACGTGCTTCAGATTACGGTCTACGGTGGAGTGCACCGCAACCGTTTTAATACCCAGCTCCTTACACGCGCGTAAGATACGCAGTGCAATTTCGCCGCGGTTGGCAATCAGTACTTTTTCTAGCATCAGTCTGCCTTTTGCGTTATTCAATCACAAACAGTGGCTGGTCGAATTCAACTGCGTCGCCGTTTTCTACCAGAATTTCTTTTACCACACCGGCCTTGTCAGACTGGATCTGGTTCATCATTTTCATTGCTTCTACGATACACAGCGTATCGCCAACTTTAACGCTCTGGCCTACTTCAACGAAGGCTTTCGCCGTTGGTGATGCCGCGCGGTAGAAAGAGCCTACCATCGGCGATTTCACTACATGACCAGAGACCGCTTTAGGGGCGTCAGCAACTGGCGCAGCGGTAGGTGCTGCAGCAGGCGCTGGTGCAGCGGGCTGTGGCGCTGGCGCATAGTGCTGCATTTGCGGGGCAAAATGCTGGGCCGGGCCGTTACGGCTGATGCGAACTGACTCTTCACCTTCGGTGATTTCTAATTCTGAAATGCCTGATTCTTCCAGCAGTTCGATCAGTTTTTTAATCTTTCTAATATCCATGTCGTTTGAGCCTGATTTAGTTATTACTATTTGGTTGTTTGTAAGGCTGATATCGCCGCATCAAGTGCGTAGTGATAACCTTTGGCGCCTAAGCCACAGATCACCCCTTTGGCGATATCAGATAAATATGAGTGTCGGCGGAAACTTTCCCGCGCATGCACATTGGATAAGTGCACTTCTATAAATGGAATAGCCACAGCTAGCAGCGCATCGCGAATTGCCACGCTGGTGTGTGTAAAAGCACCGGGGTTAATCAGAATATAATCCTGCTGGCCCAGGCTTTGCTGAATGGCAATAACCAATTCGTGCTCGGCGTTTGATTGTAAATGTGTCAGTTCGACACTTTTCGCCGCTGCCTGTTCCTTCAGGTCGGTAATAATGTCTTGCAGGGTAGCGGAACCATACACTGCAGGTTCACGCACGCCTAACATATTCAGGTTAGGGCCATTTAAGACTAAAATTCGATAAGTTGCCGCCATTTGTGCGCTATTCCCGCTAATTGTTCTGATCCGGCACTATCTTGCCAAAGCTAAGTTGCAATTGCATCTGTTTGACGAATTTAACGCGTCATTAGAGCCTTTGGCTTAACAATAGCGCCTTATTATAGTGAAATCGTGACAAATGGCAGCAAAATACTGGTCTTATCAGCCAGAGTGCAGAGGAGAGTAAGCGGCGCTGACGATCAGCGCCGCTTTAATGATTATTGCTGCAGTTGCGCCAGGTGGGCGGCAAAGTCGGGTGCATTCATAAAACCGGTAACACGTGAGGGGGTTAATTCACTGCCATCCGGGCTAAAAAACAACAAGGTGGGCAAGCCCAGCACCTGATAATGTTCCAGCAGTGCCTGATCTTTGCGTGTCATTTTCGTCACGTCCACTTTTATCAGCTGCATCTTTTGCATTTGTGCCTGCACTTCTGGTTTAGGGAAGGTCAGGTGCTCAAACTCTTTGCAGGCAATACACCACTCGGCGTACAAGTCGACCAGGGTGTAACGGCCTCCGCTATCAGCAATTTTTTGCTGCAGCTGTTCAAGGGTATCTACCAACACAAAACCCTGTTGTTGCTCGGTGGCTACAACCGACGCGGTGGGCTGCGCTGGCCAGAAGTAGCGCAGGTTTAGCAGTGCCGCGCCAAGCAGTAACACTTGCCCCAGCGTGAGCAAAACAGCTTTGGCGGTCAGGCTTTGTAAAGCAAACAGGGTGCGGTAGAGGTAAATCACAAAACACAGCAGTAAGGCTGTACCCGCCAGCAGCACATAACTCAATGGCAGCATACGCTCGAGTAAAATCAGCGGCACGGCCAGCAGTAAAAAGCCAAAACTGGTTTTCACGGCATTCATCCAGTTGCCGGCTTTGGGCAGCAATTTACCGCCAGAGCTACCCAGTAACAGCAGCGGCAGCCCCATACCCAGGCTGAGGATATACAGCGTTATAGCCCCGAGCAGTAAATCACCGCTTTGCGCCACATATAATAGCGCTGCCGATAAGGGTGCCGTGGTGCAGGGCGACGCAATCAGACCTGACAGCGCACCCATGGTGAAGGCACCCTTATGCGAGCCACCTTGCTGCTTGTTACTCACATTGCTGATTTTCTCCTGCCAGCTCGATGGCAGGCTGAAGTTAAATACACCAAACATCACCAGCGCGAGCAGTACAAAAATCACACTTGCAACAATCAGCACCGCCGGGTGCTGAATATAGCCCTGAAATTTCACGCCTAAACTGGCAACCACCAGCCCCAGCAGCGAATAGGTAATGGCCATACCCTGCACATAAGAAAACGACAGCGTAAAGGCGCGTTTATTCGACAACTGCTGGCCCTGGCCAACGATAATGCTGGTTAAAATGGGGTACATCGGGAATACGCACGGCGTAAAGGCCAAACCTACGCCTAATAAAAAGAACCCGGCCAGGGTGGCGATACTGGCACCGTCACTGAGCTTTTCTGCCAAAGTTGTTTGGCTGGACACGGGCGTACTGGCCGCTACTGTGCTTGGCTTGTCGTCAGTGTCAGCTGCCTGGCCGGCAGTGAGGGTTTGCAGCGGCAGTTCTTTGGTGACCGGTGGGTAGCACAGGCCTGCTTCAGCGCAGCCCATATACTGAATTTTAAATACCGCATCTTCGCTAACATCGGTCAGTGGTATACGCAGTGTCAGCTGATGAAAATATACTTCGGTGACACCAAAGAACTCATCTTCAATGGTCATGCTGGCCGGGTAACTGGGGTGCGAAAAGCTTACTGCGATGCCACCGAGTTTTATTTTGTCTTTATATAAGTAGTAGCCATCGGCAATGGTCCAGCTGACCACCAGTTGGTCTTGCTGCTGCACAAAGTCAAATACAAAAGCTTGTTCGACCGGTAGAAACTGATCGTTTGGCTTTAACAGGCTATCGAGCACTGAGCTTTGCTGCGCTTGTACAGTACCTAACAGCAGACTGAGGCACAGCAGCGGATATAACAACAACTTTAACATCGGAGCGGTCTTCCTTATTTATAAGCCAGCTTGCAGCGTGGCACTACACTAGCACGACAGCACTATACGCCGATAGCCGCGCTTAAGTTTAATAGACGCCACTATCTGCCTGGCTACAGACCTGCGCAGTGCAGTGTTGCTTTGAGTGTGTGCGTCAGACGGTACAGTTTTTGCGGTAATTGCACCGCATTTACAAGAAAATTTAAAAAAGCCCCTTGGATTTTTTTTCAGGCCGCCCCATATAGGGAGCACACAATTTAACACCCATGTTAAAACACAAAAACGCTTTAGGAGATAGAGCATGAATATTCGTCCATTACATGATCGTGTCATCATCAAACGCTTAGAAGCTGAAAGTAAATCAGCAGGTGGCATTGTCTTAACGGGCGCTTCAGCGGAAAAATCTACCCGTGGTGAAGTGGTCGCAGTAGGTCAGGGCCGCGTGTTAGACAACGGTGATGTTAAGCCGTTAGACGTAAAAGTTGGTGACAAAGTGATCTTCGGTGCCTATGTCGAACGCACCGAGAAAATTGACGGTCAGGAATATGTCATCACCAAAGAAGACAACATCTTAGGTGTAATCCTGGACTAAGTTTGCCCTCACTGTTTAACGTATTAACTGAATTTTAAGGATTAGAGAAATGGCTGCAAAAGACGTACGTTTTGGCGATGAAGCCCGTAATAAAATGTTAAAAGGCGTAAACGTGCTGGCAAATGCTGTGCGCGTTACCTTAGGACCGAAAGGCCGCAACGTGATTCTGGATAAGTCTTTCGGTGCCCCATTGATCACCAAAGACGGTGTATCAGTCGCAAAAGAAATTGAGCTGGAAGACAAGTTCGAAAACATGGGCGCGCAAATGGTGAAGGAGGTTGCCTCTAAAGCCAATGACGAAGCCGGTGACGGTACTACTACAGCAACAGTGCTGGCGCAAAACATCATCAATGAAGGTGTGAAAGCGGTTGCTGCCGGCATGAACCCAATGGATTTAAAACGTGGTATCGACAAAGCTGTTGTTGCTGCGGTTGAAGAGTTAAAAGCCCTGTCTCAACCTTGTGCTGACAGCAAAGCCATTGCGCAGGTAGGTACAATTTCTGCTAACTCAGATGACGAAATCGGCCAAATTATCGCTAAGGCGATGGACAAAGTAGGCAAAGAGGGTGTTATCACAGTTGAAGAAGGCCAGGGTTTAGCTAACGAGCTAGACGTGGTTGAAGGTATGCAGTTTGACCGTGGTTACTTATCACCTTACTTCATCAACAACCAGGAAGCCGGCCAGGTTGAGCTGGATAACCCGTACATCCTGACTGTGGATAAGAAAATCTCTAATATCCGCGAATTGCTGCCGGTATTAGAAGGTGTGGCTAAGTCTGGCAAGCCATTACTGATTATTGCAGAAGACGTTGAAGGCGAAGCTTTAGCGACGCTGGTTGTGAACAATATGCGCGGTATCGTGAAAATTTCTGCGGTGAAAGCGCCAGGCTTTGGCGACCGTCGCAAAGCCATGCTGCAGGATATCGCTACCCTGACTGGCGGTACCGTGATTTCTGAAGAAATCGGCATGGAGCTGGAAAAAGCCGGTCTGGAAGAGTTAGGTACTGCTAAGCGCGTGGTTATCACTAAAGATAACACCACTATTATCGATGGCGCCGGCGAGCAGGCGGCTATTGATGGTCGTGTGAAGCAAATCCGTCAGCAAATCGAAGAAGCGACATCTGACTACGATAAAGAAAAACTGCAAGAGCGTCTGGCTAAACTGGCCGGTGGTGTTGCAGTAATCAAAGTGGGTGCGGCTACTGAAATCGAAATGAAAGAGAAAAAACACCGCGTGGAAGACGCGCTGCACGCGACCCGTGCTGCCGTAGAAGAAGGCGTGGTGCCTGGCGGTGGTGTAGCGCTAGTTCGTGTTGCTGCCAAACTGGCAGACCTGCGTGGTGCTAACGAAGATCAGAACCACGGTATCAAGATTGCGCTGCGTGCGATGGAAGCACCACTGCGTCAAATCGTTGATAACGCCGGTGAAGAGCCATCAGTAGTCGTTAACCAGGTGAAATCAGGTAGCGGTAACTACGGTTACAACGCGGCCAGTGGCGAGTACGGCGACATGCTGGAAATGGGTATTCTGGACCCAACCAAGGTTACCCGTTCAGCACTGCAGTTCGCTGCTTCTGTAGGTTCACTGATGATTACCACCGAAGCCATGGTAACTGAACTGCCGAAGAAAGATGCCCCGGCAATGCCTGATATGGGCGGCATGGGTGGCATGGGCGGTATGATGTAAGCCATCTGAGCACTTGCTTAGAACGAACCCCGGCCTGGTGCCGGGGTTTTGTTTTCTGCCCCGATTTTTTAAAGATAGAGTTTTACAACTGGCTACATTTTTATACAAAGCAGTTCAGTTATTGCTCAGCAACTAGCGCTATAGTTAGCCAGACCGGCTAAACTTTTTTGGTTTGGCTGGTTCTAAGCGGGTAGTTATTTAACGCAGGAGACTGACTATGCGTAACCTGATCTTTGTATGTGGCTTAACACTGTTAGCTGGCGGCGTGGCTCAGGCGGCTGAGGTAAAAGTCGAGTGGCAGGAGCCGGAAAAGTTTACCGATATTCGCCCGGCCAATGACAGTCGCAAAGCCTACCGTGAGCGGGTGCTAAAGAGATTTGATGGCTTTTTTCAGGACATGGCTGCCAAACTGCCCGAGGGCTACCAGTGGCAGGTCACGGTAACCGATATCGATTTAGCCGGTGATGTCGATTACTTTATCGGTGGTGCCGGTAATGCGCTCAGAGTAGTAAAAGATATTTACTCGCCAGCAATTAAATTTAGCCAGGTGCTGCGTGATAAACACGGTGAAGAAGTGTTAAGCAGTGACGAAAAGCTACGTGATATGGGCTTTATGCAGTCATTACGTACACCGAATAATAACGAAGAGTTTCGTTATGAAAAGCAGATGTTGGACGACTGGTTTAATAAAACCTTGCAACCTAAAGTCGACCAATTTGCTAAAGCGCTGCCAAAAGTAAGCCAGTAGGCTGCTTTTGAGTGCTGAGTGCTGCTTAGCGAGCAAATGTTTGAGACACACAGCCTAAAGCAAGCTGGCAATCTGGCGGTAGATGGCTACTGCTTCTTCGCGACTTAACTGGCCTGCACTGGCTGCCCGGCCAATACTGCTACTGACGCGAACAAACTCGTTGGCGGTTTCTTCGGTTTGGGTGCGGTTATCGGCAGGTGTGGCTTGCTGCAGCAGGCCGATATCCTGGCGTGCAGGCAAAGCTTGGCGCAGTGGTTGGCTAACCTGCGCCACTATAGTATTGCTGCTGGTTTGACTGCTAATCGCTGACATCACCACCTCCGTCTCCCTTAGACTAGTGGAGCGGCCGTTTTGCGTTAGATTATTTTTTCACCAATATTACTTGGTTATGTTATTTTGTTATAACGGCTTTAAACTCAGCCAACGTGGTGTGTAGCTGTTTTAACTGCTGCACCACGCGCTGCAAGGTAGCTGTATTAAATTGCTGGCTTTGCCGCATAGCTGCTACCTGCTCAGCAGTTTCAGCTAAATAGGGCATAAAGCGGTTGCTACTGGCCTGAAACAGTTTGTTGTCAGCGAAAATACGTTGGTATTTCGCATGACCTTGCTGTTGCAGGCTGTCTAACACTGCATCTGCGTCCAGCGCTTTGCGGTACAACTCTTTTAAGTTGTCATCCAGTTGATTCAGTAAAGTATCCATAAGCCACTACACCCGGGAAAAGGGCGCTATTATGCCACAGCGTTCCATCGACTTCAGCAGTTTGCTGCAGCTGTTTCTGTCGCTAAGGCCGGGTGGCAATTTTTAATTTGCTGCATTTCTTTTACTGGTGTTTTGTTATATTATATCGTCCGTTTTAACTGCAAAGGCTGAGTGAGTAAAGTGCTAGCAACAGTGCGTAATATGTTTGATAAAGTGGGCATTACTGTCACCTCGCTGTGTGCTATCCACTGTATTTTGCTGCCGGCTATCTTACCCGTGCTGCCATTGATGGGCTTAAGTGTTGCCCATAACCACGCCTTTGAACGCATTATGCTACTGGTAACCGTAGTGCTGGGCTTCGTTGCCTTGTTTATTGGTTTTCATCGTTATCATCGCAAACTCTACCCGTTCTACTCTTTATTTTTAGGTGTGTTTATTTACTGGCAGCGCGACGTTTGGGGCCATGAATACGAGCATGCGGTGTTGATCGTTGGCGCCTCACTCGTGGTGCTAGCGCATGTGATGAATATGCGTCTGTGTAACAGCTGTAAAAGCTGTGACGATGACCATTAGGCTGGTGCCTTATTTGAATTAAAAAATCCCGCCGCAGCGGGATTTTTGCTTTATGGCTTTCTCACTTAATGGCGAGCAGCTGCCTGCTGCGTGCTGGGTAGTTACTGAAAATGCCATCAACGCCATAGCCTGCCAGACAGGCAATATCATCAGCCTGATCGACCGTATAGACATATACCTTTAAGCCACGCGCTTTGGCATCATCAACAAAGGGTTGGTTAATAAAGCTCACATCACAGTTTACCGAATAGGCGTTAAGCTGCTGGGCAAAGGCGGCATAGTCAACTGGCAAGCTGGCGGTTAAAGCCCCCAGTTTTAGCGCTGGCAGCTGTTGTTTTACTGCGGCCAGCAGATGATGGTTAAACGAGGAGATCAGCAAGCGGTTTAAGTCAAACTGCAGCTCGCGCTCTGCCCGTTCAAGTAACAACAGTAGCGGTGCGACGGTATTATCGCCTTTCAACTCTATATTCAGCCAAAGCGTTGTCGGTGCCAGTAGCTGTAAGACCTGCCACAGGGTGGGAATACGCTGACCACGGCCCGCATCGAGCTGTTGCAGTTGCGCCAAACTATGCTGATAAATGCTGCCGTGGCCGTTGGTGGTGCGCGCCAGGTGATGGTCGTGAATAACAATCAGCTCGCCGTCGACGGCAAACACATCTATTTCAATAGCGTCTGCACCCTGCAGAACAGCCTGTTCTATTGCCAGCAGGGTGTTTTCCGGATAGTCGCCACTGGCACCACGATGCGCGATAATTTGCATGTTACTTCAACTCAGCAAAAGGGGCGCCCATACGGGTTACTGTGCCAGGCTGCTGATCAGTCAGGAACTGCAGTTTATTGGCCGGGAAGGCAAGCACCACGGTAGAGCCCAGCTTAAAGCGGCCCATTTCAGCACCTTTTTCCAGCGTAATGGCATTTTTGCCATGCGCCGGGTAGCTCCAGCGGAATACGTTTTTACCCGCTGGTGGCGTAACGGTGCCGGCCCACACGGTTTCAATACTGGCGACGATAGTCGCGCCCACTAACACCAGTGCCATTGGCCCCAGCTCAGTGTCAAAAATAGTCACTACGCGCTCGTTACGGGCGAATAGATCCGGCACATTCTCTGCGGTTAACGGGTTTACTGAGAATAAATCGCCCGGTACATAAATCATCTGGCGCAGGGTGCCGGTGACGGGCATATGGATTCGGTGATAATCTTTCGGTGCCAGATAAATGGTGGCAAAGTCGCCGCCGATAAAAGGCTCAGCCGTGGCAATATCGCCACCCAGCAATGCTTGCAGTGAGTAGCTGTGGTTTTTCGCCTGTACCAACTGGCCCTGTACAATTGGACCTAACTGGCTGATACAGCCATCCACCGGATGCGCCACTATGTTAGCGTCGCTGGCAAGTGGCCGGATACCGTCTTTTAACGGGCGGGTGAAAAATTCATTAAAGCTGGCATAGTCGGAAGCCTTTTCAAACTGCGCTTCGCTCATGTTAATGCCATAAGCTTTAATAAAGCGGTTAATTAAAAAATGCGTGAACCAGCCCAGTTTGGCGGCGGCCAGCTTGCCGACCAGGCGCGAAATAAAATGCTTTGGCATCAGGTACTGCAGGGTAATTTTTAAATTATCCATGGTGCTCTCGGTAATGTAGTTAAAAGTAAAACGGTTAAAAATGTGTCGGTTTATCCTGCGCCATACTGGCGAGGATCTTCAGATAACTGTCGTAGCGTAACTGGCTTACTTCGCCCATTTCCACAGCATGCATAATGGCACAGCCCGGATCGCTGATATGTTTGCAATCACGGAACTTACAGCGGCCCAGCCAGGGCGTAAATTCACTAAAGCCGCGTGTGACTTCTTCCGCCGTTAAATGCCACAAGGCAAATTCGCGAATGCCGGGGGAATCAATTAAATCGCCGCCTTTGGGCAAATGGTACAACCGCGATACGGTGGTGGTGTGCTGGCCAAGACCCGAGGTCGCCGATACCTCTTGTGTCTGCGCTTCTAAGCCCGGCATTAAACTGTTCATTAAGGATGACTTGCCTACACCAGACTGACCAACAAAAATACTGGTACCGCTGTGCAGATAGTCCAACAGTTTTGTCATGCCCATACCGGTTTTGGCACTGACCAATAAAAAGTCATAGCCAAGTGTGCGGTACAAATCCAGTTGCTGTTCAACTGCACTTAGCTCGTTGTCATTGAGTAAATCGACTTTATTAATTACCAAAAGCGGTTTAATACCAGTCATCTCGGCTGCCACCAGATAGCGGTCAATAATGTTCAGTGACAGTACCGGCAGAATAGCCGAGACAATAATCATCAAATCAATATTAGCCGCCACCGGCTTTAAACCGTCATAAAAATCTGGCCTTAGCAGTACCGAGTGGCGCTCTTCCACAGCGTCTATTACACCATCGATGCCACCGGTGGCTTGCAGTGCGCGGCGCCAGACGACTTTGTCGCCGGTGACCAAAGAGGCAACCGAGCGGCGCATATTACAGCGGGTGACTACCCCTTGGCTGTCTTCGACATCGGCATGCTGGCCAAAGCGGCTTAACACCAGGCCGGTTTCCGGCGCGGCAAAGCTGCTGTCATCTACGCTGTCTACACCTTTATTTTTTGACGCGCGCAGCCGTTTGCCGGCATTATCGGCAATACGTTGTTGCTGGCGCTGGGTAAGGTGTTTTTTCTTGGTCACGGCTACTGTTATCGCTCTAATGTAAAGGATGCTATTACTGCTAAGCTTAGGGCGTGTATGATACCTGTATTCTGTAAATGAACAAAGCAGCGCGACGCTAAGGGTTTGTAATGAGTGTAAATGACAGCAACTTAATCTGGCTTGATTTAGAGATGACTGGCCTGGAGCCAAAAACCGATGTGATTCTGGAGATGGCCACTATTGTTACCGACAGCCAGCTGAATATTATTGCCGAGGGGCCGGTGTTTGCCATTAAGCAGCCAGACGAGGTGCTGGACAATATGAGTGCCTGGTGTGTTGAGCAACATGGTAAAAGCGGTTTAACGGCGCGTTGCCGTGCCAGTAACACCAGCCTGGCCGATGCCGAGCAGCAAACCATCGCCTTTTTAAGCCAGTATGTACCGAAAGGCAAATCCCCTATGTGTGGCAACAGCATTGGTCAGGACCGCCGTTTTCTGGCTGAATATGCACCAGAGCTGGAAGCCTTTTTTCATTACCGTAATTTAGATGTCAGCACGGTAAAGGAGCTGGCGCGGCGCTGGCACCCAGAAGTGCTGACTAAAGTACAAAAAGCCGGCAGCCATTTGGCCTTGGATGATATTCGCGAGTCGATTGCTGAATTAGTAACCTATCGCACGCATTTTTTTAAGTTACCCTAAAAAAACACTTGCAACGGCCAACGCATTTTGTAAAATGCGCGCCATCACGACGCAATAGTGACACAGCGTTGGCCGATGCGAGTATAGCTCAGCTGGTAGAGCGCGACCTTGCCAAGGTCGAGGTCACGAGTTCGAACCTCGTTACTCGCTCCAAATTCGACAGAAACCGCACTTGGGAAACCAGTGCGGTTTTTTGTTATCTGCGATATAGTCAATATGAGCTAAACAGCATGGTTTAACCGATGGCAGAATCACCGTGTGTACGCAACTGTTGTCTGGATCCGCAGGATATTTGCCTGGGTTGTGGCCGTCATGTCGATGAAATCATTGAATGGCACAGTGCCGATGTGATCAGGCGGACACAGATTTTACAACAGGCACAAGCAAGGTTAGCAGGGCGTAATGACGCCAAAGGCGTCACGCATCGCGTGGTAAACCCTTCTGAATAATCCGTATCAGCCGCTCGGTGCTGCGTGGCAGTAGAGATTCTGCCTGCCAGCTTTTGCGTTTTTGCTGCGCTAAGGCCCATTTGATGTGCTCGGCCACTAACGGGCTGGCACTACTAAGCTTGGCATTCAGTGCCTGTTCAATCTCAATGTTGTAAGGTGCATTACCCAAGGCGACAGCAATATTACGCTGCCAGCGCTCATAACCAATGCGGCGGATGGCACTGCCTTCGGTATAACGTAAAAATTCGTCTTCCTGCCAGGCAAATAAACTGAGTAAACTTTGGTTTTGCCATTGCTCACGTCGTTGAAAGTCGCGCTCTATGCTCAGCGGGGCATGGCGGTTTTCCGGGCACACCAGCTGGCAGTCATCACAGCCATAAATCCGATTACCCAGCAGGGAGCGAAATTCCTCGGGAATTGCGCCTTTAAGCTCAATGGTCAGATAAGAAATACAGCGGCGGGCATCGACGACATAGGGCGCAACAATAGCCCCGGTAGGGCAGCTGGTAATACAAGCTACGCAGCTGCCGCAATCACCATCATGCGGCTGATCTACCGGCAGAGGCAGATTCACCAGCAATTCACCGAGAAAAAACCAGGAACCTGCCTCATGATTAAGTAACAAGCTGTGTTTGCCCACCCAGCCAAGCCCGGCTTGCTGGGCCAGCGGACGCTCTAATATTGGCGCCGAGTCGGTAAAAGGACGGTAACCCAGGTCCTGTACCTGTTGGTTAATGCGCTCGCCCAGCTGTTTCAGCCGGTTACGAATAAGTTTGTGGTAGTCTCGGCCCAGCGCGTAGCGGCTGATATAGGCTTGAGTCGGGTCGGCCAGGTTAGTAGCAAAGCCGGCAGCTTTGGGCAGGTAATCCATCCGCACGCTGATCACCCTTAAGGTACCGGGTACCAGCTCGTCGGGCCGGGCGCGCAGCATGCCGTGGTTGGCCATATAATCCATCTCGCCGTGGTAGCCGGCATCGAGCCATTTCTGCAGTTGTTGCTCCGCGTCGGCTAAGCTGACGCCGCTGATACCGGCATCGGCAAAGCCCAGCTGCTTTGCCCATTGCTTTATTTGTTGTGCCAGCTCGTGGTAATTCATGCTGCTTTACTACCCGGAAAATAACGCCGCCAGCTTACCACAACGGGTATATTTTCGCGCTGCTTGTAGGAACTTGGCTATCAGCTCAAGGGTCTGAGCGGCAAAGTCGCGGTTTTTCTGGCTCTGTCAGCCACTAATTTGTTAACATGACAGGGTTTTTATGGCAGTAAGACGTAAAGTGGTGACAGGTGGCGCAATATCAGGCAGTGTTACAGGACGAAGCGGCAACTCTGACGTTGGCAACGCGCATTGCTGGCCTGCTTAGTGGTGGGCAGACCGTATTTTTGCATGGCGATTTAGGGGCGGGCAAAACCACCTTTAGTCGTGGTGTCATCACTGCGCTGGGCCATACGGGCACGGTAAAAAGCCCTACTTACACACTGGTCGAGCCTTATCAGCTCAAGCCCTTTACCGTGTTTCACTTTGACCTTTACCGGCTGAGGGATGCTGAAGAGTTAGAGTTTATGGGCATACGGGATTATTTCCGTGCTGATACGCTGTGTCTGATTGAATGGCCCGGGCAGGGCTGTGGTTATTTACCTGTGCCAGATCTCGACATACACTTAACATTTGTAGACGGACACCGGCGTGTGTTGCTGCAAAGCCAGACGCCAGCCGGTACCGCGATAATAAAAGCGCTGACGGATGATGAAGAATAATTATTATAACGTTCAAGCGGCATTGCTCTGTTTGCTCGCGCTGTGCAGTTTTACCGTCCTGGCCAATCAGGTGCAGGGCGTACGGGTGTGGCCGTCGCCAGACAATACCCGCGTAGTGTTTGATATGGCTGCTGAGCCACAGCACAAAAGTTTTAGCCTGGACAAGCCAGACCGCCTGGTTATTGATTTAACAAACATTAAAGGCGGCACCAGTTTACCGGCAGTGAATGGTGAATCGGCGTTAATTAAAGCGATTCGCAGTAGCGGCAGTGGTAACAGTATGCGAATTGTGCTCGATTTAACCAAAGCCAGTAAGGCCAATGTATTTGCACTGCCACCGACACCGCCTTATGGCCACCGGCTAGTGGTCGACTTACCTGACGATCAGCCGCAGCGTAATCTGCCGCCACCGGCTATCCGGGCGGCACGCGATATTATCGTTGCTATTGATGCGGGGCATGGTGGCGAAGACCCCGGCTCTATAGGCCCCAGCGGCATTTACGAAAAACACATTACCTTGCCAATAGCACGTCAACTGGCGCAGCTGATTGACCGTCAGCCCGGGATGAAAGCCATGATGGTGCGTACTAATGATTACTATATCCACGTAAACCGCCGCACTGAAATTGCCCGTGGCCAGCAAGCCGATTTGCTGGTATCTATCCATGCTGATGCGTTTACCTCGCCGCAGCCGCGTGGGGCCTCTGTGTGGGTGTTGTCACTGCGCCGTGCTACCACTGAGGTGGGCCGTATGCTGGAGCAAACCGAGCGTCATTCAGAATTGCTTGGCGGCGTCGCCGAGGTTATCAAAGACTCAGCCAACGAGCGCTACCTGGCGCAAACGGTATTGGATTTGTCGATGAATCATTCTATGGTGACGGCTTATCAGGTAGCGAACGAAGTGCTGTCTGAGCTGGGTAAAGTGGCGCATCTGCATAAAAAAGAGCCGCAGGCGGCCAGTTTTGGTGTGCTGAAATCACCGGATATTCCATCAATATTGGTCGAAGTTGGCTTTATTTCTAACCCGCAGGATGAAAAGCTGATGCGCACGGCAACGCATCAAACCAAGCTGGCGCAGTCATTATTTACTGCTTTAAAACGCCACTTTGAAAAGTCGCCTCCGGCCGATTCCCTGTTTGCCCAGCAGCGTGCCCGCGAGCATCGTGTCAGTGCGGGTGAGTCTTTGTCTTTGCTGGCGCAGCGTTACAATGTGTCGGTGGACGACCTGCGCAGTATAAATCAGCTTACCTCTGACAGTATCCGCGTTGGTCAAACGCTGCGGATCCCCTGACTATGCCAATACAAATTCTGCCACCGCAGCTGGCAAATCAGATTGCGGCCGGTGAAGTGGTTGAACGCCCGGCGTCAGTGGTTAAAGAGTTGGTAGAAAACAGCCTTGACGCCGGTGCCAACCATATTGAAATTGAAATTGAAAAAGGCGGCAGTAAGCTTATTCGGGTGCGTGATAATGGCAGTGGCATTGCCGAACATGAACTGGTGCTGGCGTTAAGCCGGCATGCGACCAGCAAAATAACCGATTTAAGTGATTTAGAAGCCATTTGCAGCTTGGGCTTTCGTGGTGAGGCCTTAGCCAGTATTAGCTCGGTATCACGGCTAACGTTAACGTCACGCACTGCAGTGCAAGAGGCCGCCTGGCAAGCCAGTGCTGAGGGCCGTGATATGCAGGTGAGTGTAAAACCCGCTGCCCATCCGGTGGGTACCAGCATTGAAGTAGTAGACTTATTCTTTAACACACCGGCGCGGCGTAAGTTTTTGCGCACCGATAAAACCGAGTTTGGTCATATCGACGAGCTGGTGAAACGGCTGGCACTAAGCCGGTTTGACGTCAGCTGGCAGCTAAGCCATAACGGCCAGGTTGTACGCCGGCTTAAAGCGGCAGACACGGCTGAGCAGCGGCAAAAGCGTGTTGCAACGCTATGCGGCCGGGCTTTTGCCGAGCAGGCGGCTTTTATTGAAAACCAGTATGGCGACGTAAAAATTTGCGGCTATATTTTAGCACCACAAGCCTGCCCGACTCAGATTGCTTGTCAGTACAGTTATGTTAATGGCCGTATGATGCGCGATAAGCTGCTTAACCACGCAATACGCCAGGCCTATGGTGACAGCTTAAGTCCTGAGCAGCAGCCCGCTTTCGTGCTCTATCTTGAACTGGACCCGCGCCAGGTCGATGTTAATGTGCACCCGGCCAAGCATGAAGTGCGGTTTCATCAGGCCAGATTAATTCATGACTTCGTCGTGTCAGCCTTGAGTGATGCACTGGCGCAATTAAGCGCAAAGCCTGCTGACCACTATCTGGCGCCGGACCAGCCAATGCCGGTAATGTCTGTTCCAACCAGTCAGTCAGCTTATCAGGTAAATCAACCGGGCACGGCCCGTTATCCGGGGGGCGCCGGGTATGCACCAGCTCCAGCTGGCGCCGCGGCGGTAAAGCGTGAGCTGAGTTATTGGCAGCATAGTTATGCTGACGCTGCAGCACGGCAGGCGCCCGCGCGGGAACTAAGCCCCATCGCGGCTGCACCACAGACGCCCGCCAATGGTCAGAGCGGCGAGGGCCGCTATCTTATTGTGCAAAACCGTTATTTGTTAACCCAGCACGATGATCGCCTGCTGCTGATTGATTTGGTCGCGACGGTGGCGGCCTATTTTGCGCGACAACCCCAGCCGGCGCAGCCAATTTTACTGCCGCAACGTATCACGCTTAGCAAAGCGCAGTTAAAGCTGCTTACGCGTGTGGCGACACAGTTGTCTGATGCTGGCTTTGATGTACTGTTAACCGACCAGACGGCAATAGTACGGGCGGTGCCAGCCTGGCTGCGGCAAAGCCTGCTAAGCCAATGGCTGCCGTTATGGATTAGCCGCGTTAGTGAACAGCAGGACCCACTGCAGCTGTTGTTGTCTATGCTACTTAATGCTAATGGGGTAAGTGCGCAGCAGTTGCTAAACTTATACCCAGAGTTGCTTGACACGCCGTCGTGCTGGCACAGTGCTCCGCTGCAACTCGACCACACCTTAGCCCGGTTACATGAGGACCACGATGCACACTAAGGCGGTCGTTTTTTTGATGGGCCCAACAGCGTCAGGCAAAACGGCATTGGCGTCAGCGCTATACCAGCGGTTACCGGTCGAGTTAATTAGTGTAGACAGCGCACTGGTGTACAAACAGATGGATATCGGCACGGCCAAGCCCACCGCTGAAGAGCTGGCGATAACGCCGCATCATCTGATTGATATTCGTGACCCGGCGCAAAGCTATTCTGCGGCAGACTTTCGTAGTGATGCGCTAAGATTAATTGCCGAAATTCAACAACGTGGTAACATTCCGCTGCTGGTTGGTGGTACCATGTTGTACTTTAAAGCCCTGCTTGACGGCATTTCACCTTTACCTGAAGCGGATGCTGCTGTGCGCTTGCAGCTAGAGACAGAAGCCGCAAGTAAAGGTTGGGCCGCGCTGCATGAAGAGTTAGCCAAGGTGGACCCGGTATCAGCGGCACGGATCCATCCTAATGATCCGCAGCGGATTAACCGTGCGCTTGAAGTTTACCGGTTAACAGGGCGGAGCTTAACTGAACTTACCGCAGAAAAAGGGGAACCTTTTGCCTTTCCTGTGCACCAATTTGCGATTGCACCGGCAGATCGGGCGGTACTGCATCAACGTATTGCCATTAGGTTTGAGCAAATGCTGGCCGCGGGCTTTGAGCAAGAAGTACTGCGATTAAAGCAGCGGGCAGATTTGCATCCGGACCTGCCATCAATGCGCTGTGTTGGCTACCGGCAAATGTGGCAGTATTTAGACGGTGAATGCAGTTATCAGCAAATGACCGAGCGCGGGATAGCGGCAACCCGGCAGTTGGCCAAAAGGCAACTTACCTGGCTGCGGGGTTGGCCTGATTTAAACTGGTTAAATAGTGAGGCGCCGCTTGAGGAAAACTTGCAAGCCGTTTTATCTTCGCTAAGCTAAACACGATGGATAAAAAAGACGTTTTAACAACTTGAAATAAAAAAAATAATACCTATATAAGTCGGACTAATAAAAAAAGGAAAGCGGCACATGGCAAAGGGCCAATCTTTACAAGACCCATTTTTAAACACCTTGAGACGGGAACGTATTCCGGTATCAATTTATTTGGTGAATGGTATTAAACTTCAGGGTCAAATCGAATCCTTCGATCAGTTTGTTATTCTGCTGAAAAACACAGTGAGCCAGATGGTCTATAAACATGCCATCTCAACTGTAGTGCCGGCTCGCGCGGTGAATACCATGATGAGCCCAAGCAATGGCCAGAGTGACGAAGACGACACGGAATAACTGCAGGGGTTAGTCGCTTGTCTGAACTTAACGCGGTGTCGGAACAAGCGATCCTTGTCCATGTCAACTTTTCCCAGCAGCACACCAGTGAAGACTTAGGTGAGCTTAAGTTACTGGTGTCTTCTGCCGGTGTGCATGCTATTGATGTGGTTACTACCAGCCGCAGCGCGCCCGATGCGAAATTTTTTGTTGGCTCCGGTAAAGCGCAGGATATCGCTAATCTGATCGCCGATACTGGCGCTACGCTGGTGATTTTTAATCATGCATTAAGCCCGGCACAAACCCGCAACCTCGAGCGTTTATGTTTAGCCCGGGTTATCGACCGCACTACACTTATTCTGGATATCTTTGCCCAGCGTGCCCGCACCTTTGAAGGTAAATTGCAAGTTGAACTGGCACAGCTAAAGCATTTGTCATCACGTTTAGTGCGCGGTTGGGACAGTTTAGACCGGCAAAAAGGCGGTATAGGCCTGCGCGGGCCGGGTGAAACCCAGTTGGAAACTGATCGCCGTTTACTACGCGAGCGCGTCAAAGCCTTGCAGGCCAGACTGGCTAAATTGCAGACGCAACGTCAGCAAGGCCGACGGGCACGCCAGCGCGCTGAGGTACCGGTTGTGTCGGTGGTGGGCTACACCAACGCGGGTAAATCGACCTTGTTTAATCGCCTGACTAACGCTGACGTTTATGCGGCGGACCAGTTATTTGCTACGCTGGACCCGACACTGCGTAAATTACCGCTCAAAGGGGTGGGTGATATTATTCTGGCTGACACCGTCGGCTTTATCCGGCATTTGCCACATGATTTAGTCGCCGCGTTTAAATCTACTTTGCAAGAAACCCGAGACGCAGACCTACAGCTGCACGTGGTTGATGTGGCCGACGCCCGTATAGATGACAATATGCAGCAAGTGGCTAAGGTATTAGCCGACATTGACGCTGACCAGCTGCCGCAGTTGCTGGTATTTAATAAAATTGACCTGCTAGGCCAGCCTGCACGTATAGAATACAACGAAGCCGGGCAGCCGATCGCGGTGTATCTGTCGGCGATGACGGGAGAAGGGCTCGACTTATTGGCTCAGGCGATGGTACAGCTGCTGTCAGAGCGCTATATCGATATTGCGCTGGCGTTGCCACCGTCACAGGCGAGCTGGCGCTCGCGCTGCCACCAACAAGATTGTGTAGTGCAAGAGCAATACACTGAAGATGGTACCTGCCAGTTGCAGCTGAGGTTAAGTGCTGCGCAGTGGCAACGTATGGTGAAACAGTCGCAGGGCGTATTGGAAAACTATATCGTCAGCGCCCTGCTTATTTGATACATTAACGCTTATTTTGCAACTTAGAACGGAGTAGAGCATGGCTTGGAATGAGCCCGGCAACAACGGCAAAAATAACGACCCCTGGAAGCAGGGTGGTCGTGATCAGGGGCCGCCGGATTTAGACGAAGTGTTTCGTAATTTCGGCAAAAAGTTCGGTGGTATCTTCGGCGGTGGTAAATCATCAGGTAGTAATGGCAGTGGGGCTTCAGCCGCCGCCGTGCTGGTGCTGATTGTCGCTGCGCTAGTATGGGCCTTCAGCGGTTTTTACACCATTAAAGAATCGGAACGTGGCGTGGTACTGCGCTTTGGCCAGTACAACAGTGAAGTTGGTCCGGGGATTCACTGGAAGCCAACGTTTATTGACACTGTATTACCCGTTGATGTGACCAGCGTACGCACCTTGCGTAGTGATGGTTTTATGTTAACTCAGGATCAAAATCTGGTTCGGGTGACCTTTGAAATTCAATACCGTGTGTTCAACGCGCGTTTGTATAAGTTTTCTGTGGTTGATGCAGACAGCAGCTTACATCAGGCTACCGACGCAGCATTACGTTACGTCATCGGTCACTCTATTATGGACGACGTATTAACCCGCGGTCGTGAAGTGGTTCGGCAGAATACCCGTCAGGAGCTGGAAAGTATCATTGAGCCCTATAACATGGGTATTGCACTGGTTGACGTGAACTTCCGTGATGCCCGTCCACCAGAAGAAGTACGCGACGCCTTTGACGATGCGATAAAAGCACAGGAAGACCAGGAGCGCTTTATTCAGGAAGCCCAGGCTTATGCGCGTGAAATTGAGCCACGTGCCCGTGGTCAGGTTAACCGCGTAATGCAGGAAGCCGAAGCCTACAAACAGCAAACGGTATTAAAAGCCCAGGGTGAGGTGGCCCGTTTTGAAAAGCTGCTGCCTGAATATCTGGCTGCACCGAAAGTCACCCGCGATCGTATGTATCTGGAAACGATGGAACAGGTATATAGCAATACGTCTAAAGTGATGGTGGATGTGAAAAACGGTAACAATATTATGTATTTACCGCTGGATAAGATGTTGAATCCTGGCGGTGGTTCGACGACACCGTCAAGCGCAGTGCCTTTTACGCCGCAGCGCACTACAACAGATGCGGGTGGCAGTAACCGCACGGACAGCTCACGTAATACCACAACACGCAGTGGCAGGGGGTAACCGATGAAAAACTTTACACTCATTATTATCGCCGTTGTCGCCTTTATCTTTCTGTCTGCACTGTTTGTGGTGCCGGAAGGCCAACGTGGCATCGTGATTCAGTTTGGTAAAATTCAGCGCGACGCTGAGCAAAATGTCGTGGTGTACGAGCCGGGGCTGCACTTTAAACTGCCGTTTATCGAGACCGTGCGTAAGCTAGATGCCCGTGTGCAAACACTGGATGATGCGCAGGACCGTTTTGTAACCGCTGAGAAAAAAGACTTGTTGGTAGACAGCTATGTAAAATGGCGCATCAGTGATTTTGGTGCCTATTTTCTTGCTACCGGCGGTAATATTGCTCAAGCCGAAGTGCTGTTAAAGCAGTACATTAACAACGGGTTACGTACCGAATTTGGTGCGCGTACCATTCAGGAAATCGTTTCCGGTGAGCGTACTCAGTTAATGAAGAGCGCCCTGCAGCAAGCCGGTGAGGCGTCCAAAGAGCTGGGGATAGAAGTGGTAGACGTGCGGGTGAAGCAAATTAACCTGCCGCAGGAAGTGAGCAGCTCTATTTTCGCCCGGATGGAAGCTGAACGTCATGCTGTAGCGCGTGAGCACCGCTCTAAAGGTATGGAAGAGGCTGAAATTATCCGCGCCGATGTTGACGCCCGTGTCACTGTGATGTTGGCAGATGCCGAGCGTAACTCACGTACCGTGCGCGGTGAAGGTGATGCAACCGCTGCCAACATCTATGCTGAGGCGTACAACAAAAATGCCGAGTTCTACTCTTTTGTTCGTAGCCTTGAAGCCTATAAAAATAGCTTTAAGAGCAAAGATGATGTGTTAGTACTGCAGCCAGATAACGATTTCTTTAAGTATATGAAATCGGACAAAGTACAAAACTAAAGCTTAACCTGATGAAAAAAGGCCCGTTTGGGCCTTTTTTATCGGTGCCTGTAAGCACAGCTCTGCGGCACCTTACGGAGAGTGTTATGTATCAGCAGTTTTTTCAGCGCTTTTTAGCCGCTAACCCTGGCAAGCAGCATTTTGCCTGCCACTCGCATCACTACTGGCCTGATGTTAGTCGTGATGCCATGTTGGAATACTGGGATGACAGTGCCAGGTTAGTCGATGACAAATGGCGCTATATCTTTGGCGAAAAAGTACCGCAAACACAGCAGCTTATTGCGGATATTTTGCATTTGCCGCAGCCCGAGCAAATTGTATTTTCCCCCAATACTCACGAGCTGGTGATGCGTTTATTAAGCTGCTTTGACTTACGCCAGCCGCTGCGGATTCTAACCACTGACAGTGAGTTTCACAGCTTCAGCCGGCAGGTAAAAAGACTGGCTGAATATGACAATGTGCAGGTGGACTATATTGCCACTGAGCCATTTTCCAGTTTTGAGCAGCGCTTTATCGCCGCCGCTGGGCAGCAACCTTATCAGCTGATTTTTTGCAGCCAGGTGTTTTTTAATTCCGG
Organism: Chromatiaceae bacterium; assembly: GCA_033838465.1. Lineage (GTDB taxonomy): Bacteria > Pseudomonadota > Gammaproteobacteria > Enterobacterales > Alteromonadaceae > Alishewanella. The sequence goes on along the minus strand of JAJLKZ010000003.1, from coordinate 80,078 downwards.
CTTTGCTATCGCCAATCTTAGCCACTTTGTGCAGCAATTGGCGGATGCCAGTTCGGCCATGATAGTAATCGATGGCTACCATGGTTTTATGGCGCTGCCGACTGACTTATCGGCGATTGCCGAGCGCATTTTTTATCTATCGGGCAGTTATAAATATGCAGGCGGGGGCGAAGGTTGCTGCTTTATGACAGTACCACTGGGCAGCGCGCAGCGGCCGTTATATACCGGCTGGTTTGCCGAGTTTGGCACCCTGGCGGCAGAAAAGTCTGCCACGGTGCTGTATAGCGAAGATGGCTATCGGTTTGCCGGTGCGACCATGGATTTTAGCGCGCTATACCGGTTGAATGCTGTGCTGCGGCTGTTTAAGCAGCAAGGCATCAGTGTTGGTCGTATCCACCAGTATGTACAGCAATTGCAGCAGGTGTTTTTACAAAAGCTGAGTGCGGTAAAGCATCCTAAGCTAAATCGGACCAATCTGTTAGCACAGGATTTAACCAAACATGGCCATTTTCTTACCTTCCGCTTAGGTTCTGCTGCAGAGGTGGCTGAGCTGGCCGCTCAGCTAAAGCGCGCCGGTATTGAAACCGATTATCGTGGTGACCGGCTGCGCTTTGGTTTTGGTCTATACCATAATAGTGTCGACTATGATTTAACCTGTCTTGCCGTTTAGCAAGCTAAGTTGTTGATAGTTAAAGATGGATTAAGCCGCTGTGAAAAAAGCGGCTTTTTTTCATCCAGACGGCTGAAACTTAGTTGGCTATTTGGTAGAATCCACGCCTAATTTTTTCCATGATGTGGGAACCATGGCCAAAAACGTCGTAGTGCTCGGCACCCAATGGGGTGACGAAGGTAAAGGTAAAATTGTCGATTTATTAACAGATAAAGCCAGTTATGTGGTGCGCTATCAAGGCGGCCATAATGCGGGTCATACGCTGGTGATAGATGGCGAAAAAACCGTATTGCATTTAATTCCGTCGGGTATTTTACGCGCTAATGTAAAATGCGTTATCGGCAACGGTGTAGTGTTATCTCCGGAAGCCTTCTTAAAGGAAATGACCATGCTGGAGCAGCGTGGCGTGCCGGTAAAAGAACGTTTGCTGTTGTCAGAAGCTTGCCCGCTGATCTTGCCATTTCACGTGGAGCTGGATAAAGCCCGTGAACTGGCGCGCGGTGACAAGCCTATCGGCACCACGGGTCGTGGTATAGGCCCGGCCTATGAAGATAAAGTGGCCCGTCGCGGTTTACGCGTTGGCGACCTGTTTAACCCTGAACTGTTTGCGGAAAAACTAAAAACAGTGATGGAGCTGCATAACTTTACCCTGACCCAGTACTACAAAGTACCGGCGGTGGACTACCAGACCACATTGGATAACGCGTTGGCGATCGCGGAAATTTTAAAACCGCTGGTAGTGGATGTGACCGATCTTCTGGATCGCGCCCGTAAAGCAGGCCAGGAAATTATGTTCGAAGGTGCCCAGGGTACGCTGCTGGATATCGATCACGGTACTTATCCTTACGTCACCTCGTCTAACACGACCGCCGGTGGTGTTGCTACCGGTGCCGGTTTTGGTCCGCGTTATCTGGATTATGTTTTGGGCATAGTCAAAGCCTATACCACCCGTGTGGGTTCGGGTCCATTCCCGACTGAGTTAGATTGTGCTGTAGGTGAGCATTTAGGTGTGAAAGGCCACGAGTTTGGTGCCACCACTGGTCGTAAACGTCGCTGTGGGTGGTTTGATGCGGTCGCGGTAAAACGTGCAGTACAGTTAAACAGCATCTCCGGTTTCTGCTTAACCAAGCTGGATGTTTTAGACGGCCTGGAAACAGTAAAAATTTGTACTGGCTATCAAGATGCCGCTGGCAATGTTACCGATGTACCGCCATTAGCTGCTGAAGGCTATGAGCTGGTAACACCCATCTATGAAGAAATGCCAGGCTGGCAGGACAGCACCTTTGGTGTGCAGTCTCTGGAGCAGCTGCCGCAGGCGGCGCGTAACTATATCAGTCGCTTAGAACAGCTTACCGGTGTACCGATTGATATCGTTTCTACCGGGCCAGATCGGGTACAAACCATAGTGCTGCGTCACCCTTTTGCCAGCTAACATCTGAAACTTTGTTTGTTGCGTATAAAAAATGCTGCCAAAGGGCAGCATTTTTGTTTTATGCTGGTCAAATAGCTTATTAAGGATCCAGTACTATGCGTGTATTACTTACCTCTGCCTTATTGTTGGCGCTTACTGCTTGTGGCGGTGGTGGCAGCAGTAGCAATGACGACAGCGCCGGCACTAACCTGTGTCAGCGCAGCGATATTAACTCACAGGTGTTTTGCGCCCTGCAGCAAGACTATTTGTGGTACCGCGACTTGCCAGCCAGCATTAATCCCAACAGTTATAACTCACCTTCAGCGCTATTAGAGGCGGTTGCTGCACCACAAGATCGCTACAGCTTTATTCTGACCCGGCAGGAATATGAAGATCGTTTTATCAATGCGACCTTCTTTGGTTATGGTTTTTCCAGTAGCCGGGCAGACAACAACAGCAGCTTGCAAATTGCTTACGTGTATGACGATGGCTCAGCAGCGCAAAATGGCCTGCGCCGCGGCGACAAAATTATTGAAATTGAGGGTGTAAGCGTTGCAGAGTGGTTAAGTCGCCTCGATGCAGGCACTGCCACTAATGATGATGTGTACGGCCCGAATGAAGACGGCGTGATGCGCAACTTTGTCTGGCGCAAACCCGATGGCACTGAACTGTCGGCGGATTTTGTCAAAAGTGAAGTGACCACCAATACCGTACTGCACCGCTCGGTGAGTAATGTGGATGGCAAGCTGGTAGGCTATCTGGTGTTTAATACTTTTATTGAATTGTCAGAGTCTGAGCTTGAAACGGCTTTTGCTGATTTTGCCGCCCAGGGGGTGGATGAGCTGGTGTTGGACTTACGTTACAACGGCGGCGGTCTTATCCGGGTTGCTAACCAGTTAGCCACGCAAATTGCGCAAGCCGCCGTGCAAAACCAGGTGTTTGTGAAATATCAATATAATGACAAGAATACCGCGAAGAACACGACCACCCGTTTTGCCTTGGGTGCGGGCCGCAGTGTGCTTAACTTGCCACGGGTTTTTGTACTGACAACCCAATCCAGTTGCTCGTCCAGTGAGCTGGTGATTAACTCCTTAGCGCCTTTTGTTGACGTGGTACAAATTGGTGACACCACCTGTGGTAAGCCCGTTGGGCAACAGCCAGATATTATAGGCAACTATGTACTGTTTGCGATTAATTTCCAGACCGTGAACGCACTGGATCAGGGCGACTATTTTGATGGTCTGCAGCCAAATTGTCAGGTTAATGACGCCATCACCGGTGATTGGGGGGTTGAGACAGATCCGTTGTATGCCGAAGCCATCAGCTACATGAGCAGTGGCAGTTGTAGCGATGTTGCGGTAGGTAGCGCCAGTATTAAATCGGCGGCACAAAAAACCAGGCTGGCAGCGCCATGGGTGCTTAACAACGAGCAATAAAGGCGCGGTTTTTGCTTAGCTTTTTGTCCAGATAATGACTCAACTGATGTCAAATCCGGCCGATAACGGCTGTAATGACAATTTAGTGGCGGTATTAATGAAAAAAACGCTATGGTGCTTGCTGGCAGCGCTTTACCTGCCAGCCGCAACAACGACATCAGCACAAGAGCTGGAAGCGGTACAACTGTACAGCCAGGATGAGTTGCTGGCGCTTATCCGTACCAACAACCACCTGAAGCGGGTGCGGGCAGACGATTGTCAGCTGGTGCGTGATATCGAAGCCCGCGCTGACATTATGCAGCTGCCGGCCTATCAGTTTTTGTACGGTGATATGCTGGCTTACGCGGTGTGCGTGCCACGTAACGTTGAGCGCGGCTGGGATTTAATGCTACAAGCTGCGGCGCAGGGCTTACCGGAAGGGCTTGAGCAAGTAGGGCGCTATTACCATATTGGCCGCTTTGTGCAGCCTGATATCGACAAAGCCATTGTCTATTTACGGGAAGCCTCGGCGCTGGGTAATTTAAAAGCCCAGCTCAGGTTGGCGCAAATATTGGTGGATGGCCACGGCAGCCCAGTCGACTTTGAGCAAAGCTACCGCTGGCTGCATTATGCTATTACAGCAGATACTGCTACGCATAAACAAATACAACAGCTGCTGGCGCAGCTGGCGCAGAAAATGCCCGCTAAGGTGGTAGCGAATGCGAAACGACCGGTCAAGTGAAGTTCATACGCTTTTACCGGTTTAGCTGTTACACTTAACACAATTTAGGACACACAAGAAAACTTAATGACGGTAAATGATCCGCACCTTGCCCGTGAGCAAGAGAAATACGAAAACCCCATCCCCAGCCGTGAATTTATTCTCGAGCATATCGAAAAACGCCAAAGCCCCGCTTATTTTGATGAATTAGTTCAAGAGCTGGGTTTAACCGATGATGATGCCATTTTTGCGCTGAAAAAGCGTTTGCGCGCCATGGAACGTGACGGCCAGCTCATTTACACCAAAAACCGCCGTTATGGTTTGGTTGATAATATGGATTTGGTAAAGGGCACCGTACTGGGCCACCGTGAAGGTTTTGGCTTTTTAAAGCTGGAGCAAGGTGGGCCAGACTGGTTTATTCCCAATTTTGAAATGCAGCGCTTGCTGCACGGCGATATCGTGCTCGCCACGGCGCAAAGCATTAATAGCAAAGATAAAACCGAAGCCCGCATAGTGCGTGTGCTGGAACCACGTAGCGAGCCCATAGTGGGCCGCTACTACAAAGATTTTGCCCTAGGCGTAGTGGTGCCAGACGACCCGCGTATTACGCAGGACATTGTGATCCCCGATGGTGAGCAGGGCGCAGCCCGGCATGGCCAGGTGGTGCTGGTAGAAGTGACCCAGCGGCCGTCAAAACGGGTTAATGCGGTTGGTAAAGTGACGGAAGTGCTGGGCGAGCATATGGCGCCTGGTATGGAAATTGAAATTGCCATACGTAATCATGGTATTCCGCATCTGTTTTCTGATGCGGTATTACAGCAAGTGGCGCAACACGGTGAAGAGGTGCCGGCAGCGGCCAAACAAGGCCGGGTCGATTTAACCCAGCTTGGTTTAATTACCATTGATGGCGAAGATGCGCGTGACTTTGATGATGCAGTATACGCTGAAGCAAAAGAAAACGGCGGCTGGCGCTTATGGGTGGCGATTGCCGATGTCAGCGCTTATGTGCAGCCCGATACCGCCCTGGATAAAAGTGCACTTGAGCGCGGTAACTCGGTGTATTTCCCTGATCATGTGGTGCCGATGCTGCCAGAGGCTTTGTCCAATGGTTTGTGTTCGCTTAATCCGCATGTTGATAGGTTATGTCTGGTAGCAGACATGCACATTAGCGCCGCCGGTAAACTGGAAAGTTACCAGTTCTATGAAGCGGTCATGCACTCCAGCGCCCGCTTAACCTATAACAAGGTGCATAAAATACTGCAGGGCGACCCGGAGCTGCGCCAGCAATATCAGGCCAACCTGACCAATATTGAGACCCTGTACGCCCTGTATAAAAAGCTGGCCAAAGTTCGCGGCCAACGCGGTGCTATAGAGTTTGAAACGGTCGAAACCCGGTTTATCTTTAACAGCCACCGCAAAATTGAACAAATTGTGCCGGTACACCGGGTTGAGTCGCATAAAATCATCGAAGAATGCATGATTATGGCGAACGTGGCCGCAGCGCGCTTTATTGAAAAGCATGAAGCCCATACCCTGTTTCGCGTGCACGAACGGCCGGACGGTGACCGCTTTGATAACTTCCGCCGCTTTTTAGGTGAACTAGGTATTGAGGCTGATTTGCCGGCAGAGCCAACACCGTTGGAGCTAACAGAGCTGTTAAACCGCATCGGTGAGCGGCCCGATCGTGAGCTGATCGAAACCACCATGCTGCGCTCAATGAAACAGGCGGTGTATCAGGGCGATAACCAGGGCCATTTTGGCCTGGCTTTAGAGGCTTACGCTCATTTTACCTCGCCGATTCGCCGCTACCCAGATTTAGTGCTGCACCGCGGCATTAAAGCCTTGCTGGCTAAGCAAGGGCAAAAAGTGACCGGTGCTCGCGCTTATACGGAGGCGGAAATTACACCACTGGGCGAGCAGTGCTCGATGACTGAGCGGCGAGCCGATGACGCCACCCGTGAAGTGGCCGACTGGCTGAAATGCGAGTATATGCAGGATCATTTAGGCGCAGAGTTTGAAGGCGTAGTGTCTACCGTAACCAGCTTTGGCTTATTTGTGCGCTTAACCGAGCTGTATATCGAAGGCCTGGTGCATGTCACCTCATTGCAAAATGATTATTACCACTTTGATAGCGATCGACACGTATTAACTGGCGAGCACAGTAAAGTCAGTTACCGCATGGGTGACTTACTCAAAGTGAAGGTGGCGGCGGTAAATTTAGAAGCGCGCAAAATTGATTTAGTGCTGGTGGGCGAGCCCAAACGCTTCGTCAATAAAGCGGATATTAAAGCATCGAAACTGGCAGCCAGTGGTAAAGCGGCAAAAGGCGGCAAAGCAGGTTCTGGAAAGAGTGGCGGCCGGGGCGCTAAAGCGCCGGCCAAAACAGAAGCTAAACCGAAAGGCGCGCGTAATATTACCGCGCGCAAAAAGCCACGGCGTAAAGCGAAGTAATAAGGTAAACTGCCGGCCAATTTTTCTGGCTGGCGAAACAAGGGCTAATAATGAACGCAGATCTGGTATTTGGTATTCACGCGGTAGAGGCGTTTTTGCAGCGTGCGCCGCAAGATGTGCTGGAATTGTTTGTGATGAAAGATCGCGACGATAAGCGCATGCAACCGATCATTCAATTAGCCCGGCAAAACGGCGTGTCGGTGCAGTTTTGTAACCGTAAAACGCTGGATGATATGGTCGGCGGCCAGCATCAGGGCGTCGTCGCTAAAGCGCGTTTACAAAGCACAGGTAACGAAGTGGATTTAGCCGCTATAGTGGCGGCTAATGACAAGCCATTTATTTTGATCCTCGACGGTGTAACCGACCCGCATAACTTAGGTGCAATTTTGCGTAGCGCTGATGCTGCCGGGGTGCATGCGGTAGTGGCGCCAAAAGACCGTTCGGTAAAACTCACGTCAGTGGTGCGCAAAGTAGCCTGTGGTGCGGCTGAGAGTGTGCCTTTTATTACCATTACCAATTTAGCCCGCACCATGCGTGAACTGCAGGATGCCGGCGTCTGGATAGTGGGTACTGCCGGTGAAACCGACACCTTAGTTTACGATGCGGATTTAAAAGGCCCGCTAGCGCTGGTATTGGGCGCAGAGGGTGAAGGCCTGCGCCGTTTAACGCGTGAAACCTGCGACGCCCTGGTAAAAATTCCAATGTTTGGCACCGTGTCCAGCCTTAATGTGTCAGTTGCGGCCGGTATCTGCTTATTTGAAGCCGTGCGCCAGCGCCAATAAAAAGCTATGGCCGATTCGATAAGGCGATAGCAAAGGTTAGGTGTTTCGATTGCGCAGCCACAGAGAGTTTGAGTGAGCGCGGAAGCCGCGAGCGAGTTGCTGTGGCGTGCACAGCGAAATACCTAGCCTTGCAAAATTCCTTTTTAAAGGTACTTAAATATGGATTTGCGCTCCCAGCAATCCTTTCCTGTCTTGTGTGAATATACCGAGTCAACAACCAGGCGGCCTTCTAATGTGCGTGAGTCTTGCTTGAACGTAGCCAAGAAATAGCCGTCAATTTTAACCCAACTCTGGTTACAGTCTGAGTTGGCAAGCTCTCCTTCATCGGAATCGTCCAGAATGTTGATCGCAGAAGCGTAGTCCGCAATAGTTTTGTGTTGATCACTAAAATACAACCAATCACCTAAAGTTGCAGCATAATAGCCATTAACCGATACCCTTTTGTTTAGAAATTTCTCAGGTGTGGCAAGCAGTTGGGTAAGGCTGACAGTATGAACAGACGCGCCATTATAAAACGCTTCAAGGTCGAATTTCTCAGCGCTAGCCGGGAATGTAGAACAGCCCAATACAGATAAAGCTAATACAGTGCCAAGTAGATTTTTCATAAATTATCTCAGTCGTTTTAATACACTGCCATCACAAAAGAATAAAGACCCTATAGCATCCATGCCTGAACCCATAATAAACACTGGGCTATGGGTATCGTTGGCCAGTTTTTTGTAACCTGCTACTTTAACCGTGCTGCTAATAGAGCTTATTCTGATTAACAAACTCCCTTATGGTTGATGGCGTGAAATTTAACACCTTTAATTGTTAATTAAAAGTTTGCTTTATCTGCACTAGCAACAATTACTGCCTTGGTAATTGGGTGGTTACCGGTAAAAGTGAGCGCTATGCTCGCCACAACGGCACTTCGGGCAATCCTTCCCTCAGTGAGGCGGCTCAGACAAGCTTGCCAAATTCGTTCCCGACGAATTTGTCCGCCGCCTTCGCTTACGCGAAATGGGTTTGTGGCTGCGCTATCACTCACTTTTACCTGCTTAATCTTCCAAATTGAAGGCTTTCTGCTTGTTATTTGCCCGCCAAGTCCGTAAAATACGCGACCTTCGGCCATACACTAACGTTCCTTGCCTCCATGAGAACCCCGGCCGAGTTCCCCCGAGGCTTACTAACCGTAAGCAGCTACAATGCGTCATAACGAAATCGATTTTAAGCTTCACCCAGATCAGAGGGAGCAGGTACCAGGCATGATCGAGCGCTACACTGGCGCGATCAAAGAAGCGGGTGGTGCTATTCACCGTCTGGAAGACTGGGGGCGCCGTCAACTGGCTTACCCAATCCAGAAGTTGCACAAAGCACACTATGTTCTGATGAACGTAGAAGCACCACAAACTGTGATTGATGAGCTGGAAACTAACTTCCGCTACAACGACGCCGTTTTACGTAACCTGATTATGCGCACCGACAGTGCCATCGTTGAGCCATCACCAATGGCTAAGGTACGTGAAGAACGTCGTGAGCGTGCTCCTCGCGAAACTGAAGAGCAAGTATCAAACGAAGAGTAAGTTGTCGTTAATGGACAATTGCATGGTACTGGTAGGCACAATTTGCCGTACACCAGAGCACAGCGAAAGTCCGGCGGGTATACCGCACACGGTTCTGGCACTGGAACATCGCAGTAGCCAGGTAGAAGCCGGCTTAAACCGCCAGGCTTATGTCAGGATACAGGTGGTACTCACCGGGACTGAACTGACACAACATACTAAAGCGTTAACGTTGGGCAACATGGTTAAGGTAAGCGGGTTTTTGAATCGGCACCAAAGCCGCAGTGGACAAGCCAAGTTGGTACTGCATGCGCAACACATTGAACAAATAAGTTAGGAGACAGGCAAATGTCACGTTTTTTCCGTCGCCGTAAATTCTGCCGTTTTTCTGCAGAAGGCACTGTAGAGATTGATTACAAAGATACCGCTGTTCTGAAAAACTACGTTACAGAAAGCGGCAAGATCGTACCTAGCCGTATTACTGGTACCAGCGCTAAGTATCAGCGTCAATTAGCCCGTGCTATCAAGCGCGCACGCTACCTGGCTCTGTTACCGTACAGCGACTCACACAGCTAATACAGAAGGGGTATAAGTAATGCAAATTATTCTGTTAGACAAAGTCGCTAACCTGGGTGGTTTAGGTGACAATGTAACTGTTAAGTCTGGCTATGCTCGTAACTTCTTATTCCCACAGGGTAAAGCAGTTCCGGCTACTAAGGCTAACATCGAGAAGTTCGAAGCCCGTCGTGCTGAATTAGAAGCTAAATTAGCTGCTGACTTAGCCGCGGCTAACGACCGTGCTGCTAAAATTGCTGCGCTGGGTGAAGTGACTATCGCTTCTAAAGCCGGTGATGAAGGCAAACTGTTCGGTTCAGTAGGTACCCGCGATATCGCGGACGCTATCACTGAAGCGGGCGTTAAAGTATCTAAAGCAGAAGTTAAACTGCCAAACGGTACTTTACGTGAAACTGGCGAGTTCGACATCGATCTGCAGTTACACGCTGAAGTTATCGCAACGGTTAAAGTTGTGGTAATCGCAGAAGCTTAATTGCTTAAAAGCGCACTGCAACTGCAGTGCGCTTTACCTTCTCCGCTTCATCCCACGCTACCCCTTTTCTGATAAAAAATTCTCTGACTTTGCTTTGTGATCTGCCTGCGGCAGGTTAGCATTAGGCTGTTTTTGCCAACAGATACAGGTGCTATGAGTAGTAACAAAGATAAGCAGGTTGCCGCTGTTAAAATGCCGCCGCATTCTATTGAGGCCGAACAATCGGTGCTAGGCGGCCTGATGCTGGACAATGAAGCCTGGGACCGCGTGGCCGAAAAAGTGGTAGAGCAGGACTTTTACCTGCGGGCACACCGGTTTATTTTTGCTGCCATGTCTCGTTTGGCCGAAGCCAGCCAGCCTATCGACATTATTACCGTATCGGAAGATTTAGAAGCCAACCAGCAACTGGATGATGTCGGCGGCTTTGCCTATTTGGGCGAAATTGCCAAGAATACCCCTAGTGCGGCGAACATTCTGGCTTATGCCGATATCGTGCGGGAGCGCGCTGTAGTGCGCGACATGATTTCAGTCGCACACGATATTGCCGATGCCGGTTATGACCCGCAGGGCCGCACGTCGGCTGAGCTGCTCGATTTTGCTGAAACCAAAGTATTTAAAATTGCTGAGCAGCGCGCCAATGCTAATGAAGGCCCAGAGCCGATTAACAGCATTTTGGCGAAAACCATCGAGAAAATTGACGAGCTGTTTCGCTCGCCCCATGACGGCGTTACCGGTGTCTCCACCGGCTATATTGATTTAGACAAAATGACCAACGGCTTGCAGCCGTCAGATTTGATTATCGTCGCTGCCCGTCCGTCGATGGGTAAAACCACCTTCGCGATGAACCTGTGTGAGCATGCGGCCATCACCAGTGACAAGCCGGTGCTGATTTTCAGCTTAGAGATGCCCTCAGAGCAAATTATGATGCGTATGCTGGCATCACTTGGCCGCATCGACCAAACCAAGGTACGTACCGGCCAGCTTGAAGACGAAGACTGGGCACGGCTGTCTTCTGCCATTGAGCTTTTGAACACCAAGGGCAAAATGTATATTGATGATGGTTCAGGATTAACACCTACCGAAGTGCGTTCACGTGCGCGTCGTGTCGCGCGTGAGCACGGTGGTTTAAGTATGATCATGGTCGACTACCTGCAGTTAATGACAGTGCCCGGCTTAAGTGAAAACCGCACGCTGGAAATTGCCGAAATCTCCCGCTCATTAAAAGCGCTGGCGAAAGAGCTGAAAGTGCCTGTGGTCGCTCTGTCACAGCTAAACCGTTCATTGGAGCAGCGCGCCGATAAACGCCCGGTGAACTCCGACTTACGTGAATCGGGCTCTATCGAGCAGGATGCCGACTTAATTATGTTTATCTACCGCGACGAAGTGTATAACGACGACAGTCCGGATAAAGGCACCGCGGAAGTTATTATAGGTAAGCAGCGTAACGGCCCGATTGGCCGTATTCGCCTGACCTTCCACGGCCGTTATTCACGCTTTGATAATTATGCCGGCAGTGCCCGTTTTGAGGACGATTAATGCAAAGCCGCAGGCCTCAGGCCAGTATCGATTTAGCGGCGCTGGCGCATAACTACAGCCGGGTAAAGCAGCTGGCACCGAATAGCAAAGTGTTGGCGGTATTAAAAGCCAATGCCTATGGCCATGGTATGTTGGCGGTGGCCCAGGCGTTAAAGCAGGCCGATGCGCTGGGCGTAGCCCGGCTTGATGAAGCCTTAACACTGCGCGCCGGCGGCATTGCCCGGCCCATCGTATTGCTGGAAGGCTTTTTTCACCCGGATGAACTGCCGCAAATTGTAGCCTCTAATTTGCAGCTGGTTATTCATCACCGCGAGCAAGCTGAAGCACTGTTAGCGGCACAGTTAGACGCACCGGTGCGGGTTTGGCTTAAAATTGATACCGGTATGCATCGGCTGGGCATTTATCCGCACGAAGTTGCAGCGCTGTACCAGCAGTTAAGCCAAAGTGCTAATGTGCAGGGGCCGCTTAGGCTAATGAGCCATTTTGCCAGTTCAGATGAGCTAGACAAGCCCAGCACCACTAATCAGCTTGCTCTGTTTAACGAGCTTACCCAGGGGTTAGCCGGCGAGCACTCACTGGCTAATTCTGCGGCGGTACTTAACTGGCCGCAAAGCCATGGTGACTGGGTACGGCCGGGGTTAATGCTGTATGGCGTATCGCCAATGGCTGACAGTGTTGGCACAGATCTGGGTTTGCAGCCGGTGATGACACTTAGCAGCAGTGTGATTGCCGTGCGTGAGGTAAAAGCCGGTGATGCCGTAGGCTATGGTGGCAGCTGGATAGCCGCGCACAACACCCGTTTAGCTGTTGTGGCCATCGGCTATGGTGATGGCTATCCGCGGGCAGCGGGCAACAACGCTGATGTCTTAATTAACGGCAAGCGTTTCCCCGTTGTGGGCCGGGTATCGATGGATATGATTACCGTGGATATCGGCACCGAGCCCGTCCTGGTCGGCGATAAGGTGATACTCTGGGGGGCTGATTTGCCGGTAGAGCGCCTGGCGCACTGTATTGATACCATTCCCTACGAGCTGCTGTGTAATATCACCAGCCGGGTGCAGTTTAGTTTTTTGTCGAATTAATTTTCTATTTAATATACACCGCTATGTAGGCAGCAGCTTAACGCGGCGGGTGGATTACACGCCGTTCGATAAACCGCATACTATTTGGTCAAGCCAGGGCGAAAGCCGGTTTAGCTATGATGCGAGCGAAAAGCTGGTTAAACGCACGGATAAAAAAGCCGGCGGCGATATGGTGACCTATTACGTTGGTGGCCATGAAGCGATTTACCAGCCAGATGGCAGCAGTGAGATAAAGCGTTATATCCGCGATATTGCTATTCACACAATAAAAAGCACGGGCAGCCAAAGCTTGCATTATGTGTTTAATGACCACTTAGGCTCGGGTAGTGTCATTACCGATGCCAATGGCAATGTGGTGGAAACCGCCAGTTTTGATGCTTTTGGTAAGCGAAGGGATGCAAAGTTGTGGGGTGGCTACGTTGACCCGTTTAGTCATTTGCCTAACCTGCAAGCGTTGCTGAATATTACGCAGAAGGGCTATACCGGCCATATACAGGTAGACCATGCCAGCATTATTCATATGGGTGGGCGGATATACGACCCGGATCTAGGCCGGTTTATCCAGGCCGACCCGATAGTGCAAGACCCACGTGATGCACAAAGTTTAAACCGTTATAGTTACGTGTATAACAACCCGTTAAGTTATACCGACCCTACGGGGTATGCAGCAGATTGCAAGAGTAAAGAGTGTCCTGCAACGGTTTACCAGCAGGAACAAGATACGGCTAAAGCCGAAAAAACACGGGGCAGCTCGAAGGCTCAAGATGTTAACAAAGGCAACCAGAGTGCTGATTTGCAGAACTCGGCTAAGGTAGCCAGTGGTAGCAGCACACAACCAAGCTTCCTGTCTGGCTTAGCAACAAATATTGTTGAAGGGATGGGCATGATGCTGAATAATCCCTTTGTTGATGTTGCCAATGCGCAAATGGATGTGCAGCGGGCCGAGCTGGAAGGTAATCCTGATAGTGTTGATGCGGCGAAAGTGGCATTGCTGTCAACCACCTTGCCAGCTGTAGTGATGGCGTTAACACCGTCGCCGACGACGGGTGGTAAGCCGAAAGCGGATGTTAAAAACGTTACAAAGGGCGAAGATAACTTAGTTTACCGTGGCGGTTCAGGTACTCCTACCAACTTAACTCCACGTGCCAAAGATACGACTGGGCTATCCGGTAACGTCAATCCTATGCCAGGAAAAAACCAAGTAATTGATACTTCAAAGCTCGACAAATTATGTGCAGTTTGTGACAACGCGAAAACTGGACATGTTTCAATAAAGCCTAAAGACATGAGTCAGATGCAAGGTTGGATCGATAGTAGAGGAAGTGGTACCGCACATCCTTTAACGCAAGAACTTATGGACGCAGTTGTTGACCAGGTAAAAAAATAAGAGATAGATAATTATGAATGAGAACCTAACCAAATTTTTATGGGTACGATTGCAGTCGTTATTTGTTTCGTTGATTCAGTACGTATGTAGCTCAAAAGATGATTTTATTCATAATGTAGGGAAAAGCAGTAATGATGCTTTTCCCCTGCGTGCATATCTTACAATTATGAAAGATAAGAATGGGAACGAAATTTCTGTAACCGTTGATGTTGTTAATCGCAATGGCAGTTATTTCATTGAAGCAGATATCTGTGGTGAAGATGGCCTTATTTTAGCTGAAGGGCCATCTGCCGAAATGATAGAGCTTTCTGAAAAAGAGCTATCTTCTTGGCTTGAAGAATATGAGTCGTTTTTAAAGTACAGTCAGAGTTTGGTTAAGGAGAAGGCCGCTGAATTGGAATAGATTTTCATTTGTAACTTAATTTGATGTTGCAAAGAGTCCAGCGTCTAGGTTGGCAGATAAAGCTCAAGGTTTACCATCTTCTCAAAGACCAAATACAGTCGTGGTTATAAAACATAAAGATGGAACTGTAACTGTAGGCAGAAATCAGGGTGGTTATCAAAACTCTACTGTTCAAAATGCACTAGATAATGCGCCAGCAAATTGCTTCGCTGGCCAATGTGCGGAAATCAGTGCTCTGTCTCGCGCCCTAAATAAGGGTAGAAGTTTGGATGGGGCAACCATATCCGTTTCGAATGTTCGTGGGGCCGGAAGTACATCTGGAATTCATGGGACACCAAAAGCACCTTGTACTACTTGTTCAAGCGTTTTAGATCAGCTAGGGGTTAAATATACGCAATTATGAAAAATGATCTTAATGTTCGTCAAATGCAGGCTTATGCGGCTATATGTCTGCTAATTTTTTGCAATCATATTCGCGTTACTAATAGTGCGATTACTGAGTTGATAAAACATCTGCTTGCCATGTCAACGGCTAAGAGCCTTCCTGATTGGGAGCAGGCAGGTACAGGAATTGCGATTACTGGTAGAGGCGACCCTGTCCCAGCTGAGGTTGATGAAGCTATCCCAGAAAATTATAAAGATACATTCAATACTCTGGTGGAATGTTGTGTAGAAGTGGGAATTGTCGATATGTATGGTGCTAGCACAGAACAACCTAAAATGTTTTTGGAAAAGTGCATTGGTGTTGTGCATAACCTTGGGCTTGAATTGCCGCCTATTGAAGTCCTTGATAATTTGGGTAAAGGTGAAGATGCATGGGGTGAGCCAGTAAGTGAAAGCGAATTGAGCGACTTGCTTGAAAGGATTGGCTTGAAGCTGAATTGATCTGATTTAGTAATGATCCAAACAGAGCATCAGGAACTCATAGGCAGCTAAATAATGCTGGGGCAACAGATTCTCATCATGTGATTCAGGATGCTGCCGCTAAGAGTCTTCCCGGCTACAACCGAATGGATGCGCCAGCAGTACAACTCAAGGGGCCATCTACAGCCAAAGGTTCGGAACATTACATCGCGACACAAGTACAGCGACAACGTGGAGGTGGAACTTACGCTGCTGAACGGCGGATTGGATACAAAGCTCTTCGTAAAGCGGGGCTACCTCAAAGTGAAGCACGTAGCCACATTCAGAGGGCTGATGAATACTTCGAGGGGATTGGAGTAACACCGAGTACATCAATGCGATCCGTCGGTAACCGAAAGTAAAGGAGCTGGAAATTGGACGACATAATAAAATTGTTAATTAAGAACTTGGTTGAGCTTCTTGTGAATTCGAAGTTTGCTGAAATTGTAACTCGGAACGAGAATGGACGACTTTCGGAGGATGAGATCAAAGTAGCGATAAATGATTATCCCGGTTCTATAACTTTACCTCCGGATTCGGCTTACGACACAGTATGTGTTTATGATGTCTACGATGAATCCACTGAAGCAAGGAAAGTTGAATTTGACTTGTGGTATGACGAAGAGATTAGTGACCTAACTTTGTCCGCTGATATCCATAAGAGTGAGAGCGGTGAATTTGTAATCACTATCGATGATATTCATGTTTTGTAGTTGATCGAGGTATAAGCCCTCTTCTGATAATTCAGCAATCTTAAAAGAGTATGTAGGTTACTCGTGCCCTTCAGCTTAGGCTCGGGCAGCGATATGGTGACTTATTACGTTGGCGGCTTGAAGCGAACCATCTCAACCTAAAAAAACGCCAGCTTGTGCTGGCGTTGCGCGGTTCAGGCTGACAGTTTACTTATCAAAACTCACTTCAATATGCACCTTGCCAAAGTCTGAATCGAACGGCATTAGAATTTTTGCCCCTTCCGATTTATGCGAAATGGTGTGGCCTTTGCCGGATACCACCACCGGTGTGGCCATCGTGAAGTCGTAACCCTTTTCTCCCAATATGCGCTTGGCACCGCCGGTGACCATATTAGTTATTTCACCCACCATATCGGTAACATCGGGTGTAATGCCTTTGGGGCGCTCGCCCAGCATACGAAACATAATTTCAACCGCTAACGACTCTTCAAAGGTAATAGAAAATGAACCCTTAGTTTGCGGGCTGACCATGCCGATAAGGCCTGACACATCGCCACGGGCGATTTCGTCCTTTTTAATTCTCGGCTGGCCGGGAACAATAGTCGTGTTGGCCATAGTGCTAAGCACATTGACTAAAGACGATAAAAACGGATTTATAAATTCAACATTCATGTCAACGCCTGTGTAATGTCGGAGAATTGGGCTACAACTTGTTTAAGATTAGAAACCTTTTACTAAATGTACAAGCTAGCGCTTTGATTCAGGAGAAATTTATTAGCTGCTACGGCAACGTTTACAACTACCATGTGCTTCTATCGTTTGCTGCTTTATGTCGAAGCCCAGTGCGACGGCCTGACGGTTAAACTCTTCTTGCAACAGATGCGAGTGTAATTCTGTTACGTTACCGCACTGGTCACAGATCAACAATTGCGCCGGGTGGTGCTGGCCGAAATGGTGACAGAGCAAAAAGGCGTTGCTGGACTCTATTTTATGAATAAAGCCTTGTTCGGTAAGAAACTCCAGCGCCCGGTAAATAGTAGCAGGCTTAGCACCCGGCTCGGATTGTTTCAGCTGTTCTAATAACTCATAGGCACCTATGCCGCCATCAAGCTCAGCCAGTAAACGAAATACTTTTTCTCGTATCGCCGTAAAACGGGCGCCATTTTTTTCGCATATGGCGCGGGCGCGGGTAACCAGAATTTCTGTCGACATTGTCAGCTCCTGTCTGCAGTTGCCGGCAGTGTATCATAACAGCGGCGAACTGCTACAGCATCCGGGTTATGGCTATGCCAACTATTACAAGCGGTTAATCTGCTCTTTAAGCTGATAAGACTTATCGGTAACAATGCTTTCCAGCGTGGCGATGCGCTGTTTCATCTTTTCCAATTCTGCTTTTAACTCGCTGACGTCCTGGCTGTTGGCTTTAGCTTTGGTTTTATTGTGTGAATCGTAAGCTGAATAAGCTAAACCACCAATAATAGCAATAGCGGCAATTTCAAACGGTCCCATTTTGTGCGCTCTCCTGTTCGTTTAACTCTATAGCACCAAGCAAGGCCAGTGCCATTTGTAATATTTTTTATTATCAGTGCTTTAAGGTTTGGTTGGGGATTCAGTCTAATCAAATGCGGTAAAGTTTAGCTAATTTCACCAGAATATAGTGATAAACTTTGCCATCGATCCCGCAATTAATTGTAAGCCATTATGACTGATGAAGACTGGATGCGTCATGCCATTATGCTGGCTGCTAAAGCCGAGAGCCAGGGGGAAGTGCCGGTAGGTGCGGTGGTGGTAAAAGACAATGCGCTGTTGGCAGAGGGCTGGAACCAGATGATTAGCTTAAATGACCCCTCTGCCCATGCTGAAATGCAGGCGATACGGGCTGCGGCAACGCTATTGGGTAATTACCGGCTGCCAGGTTGCACCTTATACGTTACGCTGGAGCCTTGTACTATGTGTGCCGGCGTTATGGTACACAGCCGTATCGATAGGTTGGTGTTTGGTACGACTGATGCCAAAACCGGCGCAGCTGGCTCGGTGTTAAACCTGGTGCAGCATGCGCAGTTTAATCATCAGCTGGAGGTGGTATCGGGTGTGTTGGCACAAGACTGTGCGGCGCAGTTGTCTGGTTTTTTTCAGCGCCGGCGCGCCGAGCACAAAGCGCTTAAGCAAGCTCGGCAGGCTGGTTGAAAAAGCCGGTGTAATGACGGCGGCGTTGGTGTAGCTTGGCCACAGCGATATTGCGTTTAATACGCCGGCGGCTGGAGGCCACATCCAATAACCGGCGACGTTTGGCCCTTACCTGAGGTTTTTTCCGTTTTAACATAGCACACCTGTTCAGTCGTTCTGTTGGCTATGATGGGTGCTTTGCTAGCCGGTTTCAATAGGGTGGCGGTGGTGTATCTGCTGCCGGTGGCAAGTTATCTGTACTGTCATCCACATCAGGTTGCTCGGTTAGCCTTTGCTTTTGTTGTTGCAGGCGCAGCTCTGCCTGCTGGCGTTCATCTACCCACAACAAAGTGTCGTAGTAGCGGCGAATATTTTCGACATAAGTCACCGCTTCATCGCCACGGGCGTAGCCATACTTGGTGGTTTGATACACGCTTTTCTGCCGCAGTAGTGGCAGGCGTTGTTTCACTTCCAGCCATTTGTCCGGATCCGCGCCCTGGCGCTGGGTTAAAATGCGCGCATCTTCGACATGACCCCAACCGACATTGTACGAGGCCAGTGCAAACCAGAGCCGGTCGGGCATAGCAATACGCTCGGGAATGCGGCTGACTAACCGGTGCAGATAACGACTGCCGCCACGAATACTCTGCTCAGGATCCAGCCGGCTGCGTACCCCCATTTGCTGCGCTGTGGGCAGGGTGAGCATCATCAGGCCGCGCACACCGGTTGGGCTTTTCGCTTTCGGGTCCCAATGCGACTCCTGATAACTCAGCGCCGCTAACAAGCGCCAGTCCAGCTCACCGGCGTATTGTTCAAACCAGGCTTTAAAGCGCGGCAGGGTTTGCTCTATTGCCTCGATATACACCAGTGTGTCGACATAATCGAACTGCTGCACATGGCCAAAGTAGCGATCTTCCAGCGCAATCAGCTCGCCGCCCTGATACATGGTGCCGAAAAACTCGATTAGCACGGCATACAGTGAATCATCGTTGTTATCGGGTATCAGCCAGCTTACCGGCAGGTTGTCGCGCACGGTAAAGGCAATGCTGAGGTTGGGATAAAAGCGCCGGTTCAGCGCCAGTTGGTTTGAATCTGTCAGGGTGTAGGCAATATTACCATCAACCACCTGTTGCAGAATTTCATCGTTATCAAAGCTTGGGTGTACCTGCCAGTCCAGCTCAGGGTATTCCTGGCTCAGTTGCTGCAGTGTTTCAGCGTGGCTGCTGTCTTTTACCACCACTACCGTATCGGTTAAATCTTGCAGGGTTCTGGGCCAGGTGTTGCCTTGTTTGAACACCAGCACTTCGTTTATCCAGCGATAGGCGGGGGCGGCGCGGTATTTACCTTTACGTCGTTCGGTTAACGTCAGGCCGCCAGCAATATAGTCGACCTGACCAGAGTCGAGCTTTTGCAACAACTCGTCCAAATGATAGCTGGGATAGAGCTCTAAGCTTACCCCCAGTTTGTCTGCTAATGCCTGGCTTAACTCCAGCTCGAAGCCAACCGGGCCATCGACGCCAACGTAATAGCTGGTAGGGCCGTGCAAAATGCCTACCTTTAAGCTATCACGCTGATATATCTGGTAAAGCTGGCTTTCTGAGGGCGCAGGGCTACAGCCGGACAACCACAGTACTAACAGCAACCAGGCGCCGCATTTGTACATCTTTGCTAACCTGAATCGTCATCTTCTGCGCTGTTATAGCAAACTTCTGTCACGCCGTCAGTGTTTACTCATACCACTTAGGCAGAAATTTCTTTATAATGTCGCGCCTGTTTTAGGTTCCATCGTCGTTCAACCCACGGGAAAAAAAGCCTATGTTGATCCTGCGTGGTGCGCCAGCACTGTCCGATTTCAGAATTCAGAAGTTACTCGACCAATGCGCCCAAAGTGGCTTAACTGTCAGCAGCCTTTATGCTGAGTTTATGCACTTTGCTGATGCCAGCAGCGCATTGACTGACGCACAGCAGCAAACGCTGGATAAACTGCTCACCTACGGGCCGGCCATTGCCAGCCATGAACCGCGTGGTCAGTTATTGCTGGTAACCCCGCGGCCGGGCACGATTTCGCCCTGGTCATCTAAGGCGACAGACATCGCACATAACTGCGGTCTGGCACAAGTCAAACGGCTTGAGCGCGGTATTGCCTACTACGTAGAAGCGGCGCAGCCTCTAACCGCAGAACAGTTAACCCAGGTAGCGGCCTTAGTGCACGACCGCATGATGGAAGCGGTATTTACCGAACTGCAACAGGCAGAAGCGCTGTTTGCTAAAGCAGAGCCAGCACCGCTGGCGTCGGTAGATATTCTCTCGGGTGGCCGTGAGGCTCTGGCTAAGGCCAACAACGAGATGGGCCTGGCACTGGCTGATGATGAAATTGACTACCTGTTTAGCAATTTCACTGCTTTAGGCCGCAACCCGAACGACATTGAACTCTATATGTTTGCCCAGGCCAACTCAGAGCACTGCCGGCACAAGATTTTCAACGCCGACTGGACCATCGACGGCGTACAACAGCCTAAATCGCTGTTTAAAATGATTAAAAACACCTATGAGCAGACACCGGATTATGTGTTATCGGCCTACAAAGATAACGCTGCGGTAATGGAAGGCTCAACCGCGGGGCGTTTCTTCGCGCAGCCAGGAAACAATACTTATCAGTACCACCATGAAGATATTCATGTACTGATGAAAGTTGAAACGCATAACCACCCAACCGCCATTTCACCCTACCCGGGGGCTGCCACAGGCTCTGGTGGTGAGATCCGTGATGAAGGTGCTACTGGTGTGGGCTCTAAACCGAAAGCGGGCTTAGTCGGCTTCTCGGTATCGAATTTACGTATTCCGGGCTTTGAACAGCCATGGGAAACCGATTTTGGTAAGCCGGATCGTATTGTTACGGCGCTGGATATTATGCTGGAAGGCCCACTGGGCGGCGCGGCGTTTAATAACGAGTTTGGTCGCCCGGCGATTAACGGTTACTTCCGTACTTACGAAGAACGTGTACCGAGCCACAATGGCGAAGAAGTACGGGGTTACCACAAGCCGATTATGATTGCCGGTGGTTTGGGTAATATCCGCGCTGAGCATGTACAAAAAGGTGACTTGCCGGTAGGGGCCAAATTAGTGGTACTGGGCGGCCCGGCGATGAATATCGGCCTGGGCGGTGGTGCAGCATCCTCGATGACATCAGGTCAGTCTGCCGAAGATCTGGACTTTGCTTCAGTGCAGCGCGAGAACCCGGAAATTGAGCGCCGTTGTCAGGAAGTGATTGACCGCTGCTGGCAGCTGGGCAAAGACAACCCTATCGTCTTTATCCACGACGTGGGTGCCGGTGGTTTGTCTAATGCTTTCCCTGAGCTGGTCAATGATGGTGGTGTGGGCGGTAAGTTTGAGCTGCGCAACGTACCAAATGATGAACCGGGTATGTCACCGCTGCAAATCTGGTGTAACGAGTCGCAAGAACGTTACGTGATGGCCATTCCGGCGGACAAAATGCCGGTGTTCGAGCAGATCTGTAAGCGTGAGCGCGCGCCTTTCGCTGTAGTAGGTGAAGCCACCAGCGAGCAGCATTTAACCCTGACCGATACCCATTTTGGTACCACGCCTATCGATTTACCACTAAGCGTGCTGCTGGGCAAGCCACCAAAAATGCACCGCGATGTGAAAAGCGCTAGCGGTGCGGGTAAAGCCTTAGATTTAGCCGGTGTCAGCATTAAAGATGCCGCTGAGCGTTTACTGCGCTTACCGACGATTGCCGAAAAAACCTTTCTGGTAACCATTGGCGATCGCAGCGTTACCGGTTTGGTGGCGCGCGATCAAATGGTTGGCCCATGGCAGGTGCCGGTGGCTAACTGTGGTGTAACCGCAGCCAGCTACGATACCTACCACGGTGAAGCCATGGCGATGGGTGAGCGCACGCCAGTGGCACTGTTAGACTTTGCTGCATCAGCGCGTCTGGCGGTAGCTGAAGCCATTACCAATATCGCGGCCACTGATATTGGCTCGTTAAAGCGGGTTAAACTATCAGCTAACTGGATGTCTGCCGCCGGTCACCCGGGTGAAGATGCTGGTTTATATGCTGCGGTTAAGGCCATCGGTGAAGAGTTATGTCCGGCGCTGGAAGTCACTATTCCGGTGGGTAAAGACTCGATGTCGATGAAGACCAAGTGGCAAAAAGACGGTAAAGAGCATGCCGTTACTGCACCGATGTCATTGATTATCACTGCCTTTGCCCGGGTTGAAGATATCCGTAAAACGGTTACGCCGCAGCTGCGCACCGACAAAGGCGCGACCAGCCTGTTGCTGATTGATTTAGGTAATAAACAAAACCGCTTAGGGGCTTCTTGTTTAGCGCAGGTATACAAGCAGTTAGGCGAGCAGACGCCGGATTTAGACAGCCCGGATTTACTGCTTAACTTCTTTGGCGCTGTGCAGCAGTTAACCACTGAACAAAAACTGCTGGCTTATCATGACCGCTCTGACGGTGGTTTATTCACCACCCTGGCCGAGATGGCGTTTGCCGGTAAAGCGGGTATTCAGGCCGATATCAGCGCACTGGGTAGCGATGATATGGCTGTACTGTTCTCTGAAGAGCTGGGCGCTGTTATTCAGGTCAGTGACAGCGAATTGGCTTATGTGCAGCAAGTGCTGGCACAACATAATCTGGCTGAGCTTTGTCATGTAATTGGTAAGGTGACCACTGCAGATGAGTTGGTGATCCGCCGTGGTGATACGCCAGTATTGGTGGACAGCCGTACCCGCCTGCGCTGTATCTGGGCAGAAACGACCTATCAGATGCAGGCCATGCGCGACAACCCAGCTGGCGCCAAACAGGAATTTGATGCCAAAGCCGATGCGGCTGATCCGGGTTTAAACGTTAAATTAAGCTTTGATATCAACGAAGATGTGGCTGCGCCGTTTATCTTAAAAGGTGCTGCGCCGAAAGTCGCTATTCTGCGCGAACAGGGTGTTAACTCGCACGTGGAAATGGCGGCCGCCTTTAACCGTGCAGGTTTTACCGCGATTGACGTGCATATGAGCGACATTCTGGCCGGCCGTGCCAAGCTGAGTGACTTTAACGGCTTAGTGGCCTGTGGTGGTTTCTCGTACGGTGACGTATTGGGTGCTGGTGAAGGCTGGGCTAAGTCGGTATTGTTTAACGATGTGGCGCGTCAGCAGTTTGCTGATTTCTTTGCGCGTAACAGCACCTTCTCGCTGGGTGTGTGTAACGGCTGTCAGATGATGTCGAACTTAAAGAGCCTGATCCCGGGTGCAGAGCTGTGGCCGCACTTTGTGCGCAACAAGTCAGAGCGCTTTGAAGCACGCTTTAGCCTGGTCGAAATTCAGCAAAGTCCGTCGTTGTTCTTCGCCGGTATGGCAGGCTCGCGCATGCCTATCGCGGTATCGCACGGTGAAGGCCATGCCGAGTTTGCCTCGAGTGAAGCCTTTGCCAAAGCCAACCACAGTGGCACTGTCGCCATGCGCTTTGTTGACCACTACGGCAAAGTTACCGAGCAATACCCGCAGAACCCGAACGGTTCACCAGCCGGTATTACCTCGCTGACCACCACTGATGGCCGTGTGACGATTATGATGCCGCACCCGGAGCGGGTATTCCGCGCGGTGGCCAACTCGTGGCAGCCCGATGGCTGGCAGGAGGACAGCCCCTGGATGCGTATGTTCCGCAACGCCCGCGTCTGGCTAGGTTAAGCCGCCGCCTGCTGTGAACTACCACAACACCCTGCAATTGCAGGGTGTTGTTTTTTAACTGGTTATAAATCCGGCAGCCTGGTCTGGCGCCAGCTAGACTTAGGCTGTTTCTCCCAAATGGCAGCAATATCATGGACCCACTTGCTGTAGTCACGTTAAAACAGGCATTGCAACTTGCCCCTACTGTTGCAGAGCATCAGCTTTCTAAACACATTGTTAGTTACCTTAAGCAACATCAAGGCGCGTTAGGTGCAGCCTCTGACTGGCAAAGCTGGCCGGCACAGCGGCAGGCCGTGTTATGTTTGCAGCTTTGTTGCCAGCAAGCCGGTTTGTCGCCAGGTAAGCTGGATGGCTGGTGGGGGCCGCAAACCGACTACGCCAGCGAGCAATTGGCGGCGCTGCAGCAGCAAGGCAAACTGCCACTGCCCTGGCGCGATAATTTTAGTACACCAGCCAACCCGCACGGCTGGCCGCTGGATCGCGAGGCAGAGCTGCGCGCCTTTTATGGTGAGCCGGGCACACAGCTGGTTAAAATGACCTTGCCCTATCCGCTGCGCCTGGCCTGGGACACCCGCACCACAGTGCTTAGCACCCAGTGCCATCAAAAGGTCGTCGCCAGCATGCAAAAGGTATTGGAGCAGGTGCTGCTGTATTATGGTTTTGATGCTGTGCAGCAGCTCAGGCTGGACCTCTATGGTGGTGGTTTTAACCTGCGTGCCAAACGTGGCGGTAGCAGTTTGTCTACCCACAGCTGGGGCATTGCTTTTGATTTTGACCCGGCGCATAACCAGTTAAAGTGGGACAGCAGCAAGGCCAGC
The DNA here is from genome assembly GCA_033838465.1 of Chromatiaceae bacterium. Lineage (GTDB taxonomy): Bacteria > Pseudomonadota > Gammaproteobacteria > Enterobacterales > Alteromonadaceae > Alishewanella. The sequence goes on along the minus strand of JAJLKZ010000003.1, from coordinate 55,340 downwards.
CTGGCCCGGCCTGAATACGCCTACTGGTGGCAATGCTGGGAAGAAGAAGGCTGGGTAAGCCTGGGCCGCAGCCGTAACTATGACTGGATGCATGTGCAAGCCGCCCGGCTTTAACGGTTACATCAAACCTTTTAAAAACGCCACCACACTGCGCCCCAGTGCACTTAGCGCATAACCGCCCTCCAACATGGCAACAATACGGCCCTGACAATGCTGGTCGGCCAGCTGTTTTAGCTGCCGGGCAATCCACTGGTAATCATCCTCTACCAACAGAAACTGCGCCATATCATCCTCGCGATGGCCATCAAAACCGGCGGAGACCAAAATAAGCTGTGGTTTAAACGCATTTAGCCTTGGCAGCCAGTGGTTTTGGATTTGCTCGCGCCACTGCGCTGGTTTGCACAGTGCCGGCAGCGGCAGATTTTCCACATTAGCGGCGCCGCTTTGCTGATCGCGATACGGATAAAGCGCCGACTGAAACGACGAGCAAAACAGAATGCGCTCATCGCCACCGACAATATCTTCAGTGCCGTTGCCATGGTGGACGTCAAAATCAACAATAGCTACTCGTTCAAGGCCATGCTGGGTCAGCGCATGCAGCGCGGCGATGGCGACGTTGTTGAAGATGCAAAAACCCATTGCCTGGTCGCGCGTGGCATGATGGCCTGGCGGGCGCACACTGCAAAACGCCTGTTGATCGGGATCTTGTAGCACTAAGTCCACCGCATCAATGCCGGCGCCGGCAGCGTGCAGTGCAGCGTCTAAGCTGTGGCGCATCATCTGGGTATCCGGATCCAGCCATATATAGCCCTCGGTTGGAGCTTTGGTATAAATTTCATCAACGTATAACTGGCTATGGGCGCGGTAGAGTTGTTGCTTGATGGCCGGGTTGGCGTCGCGCTGTTGCAGCACAAACTCGAGACCTGAGCGGATAAGCTGATCGTTAATGGCACTTAAGCGTGCCGGCTGCTCCGGATGGTCATCACCGGCCAGATGGCGGTAACAGTTAGCGTGACTGAATAAGGTAATGGCCATTAGCTGCTCTCTGTGCTGGCACTGCCGCGCGGCAAGCGCAGCTGTAAATAAACTTCGCTTGGGTCATCGCCTGGCAGGCGGCCAAAGCCGGCTTTTTGGAACACCGCCAGCATGGCTTTATTTTCGGCGCGGACAAAGGCCACCATGCTTTGCAGGCCGCGCTGCTCGGCAATGCTGATCATCTCCTGCAGCAAGCGTTTGGCCATACCTTTGCCCTGATATTTCTCGCGGGTAACAAAGGCCACTTCGCAGCCTTGGCCATCGTGTAGCAGGTAGTAACGGCCCACCGCCTGAATTTGTACCACTGATCCCTTTTGCTTGACGATACACAGTGCTAAATCTTTAGACTGGTCCACGCCAACCAGGGTGCAGGATTTTTCCCGGCTCATTTGCGTGGGCACTGCACTGTAGCGCAGCTGCAGCGTTTCTTTGGTGTGCGAGTAAAAGAACTCCTGCAGCCGGCGTTCGTCAGAGGGGTTCAGCGGGCGCAAGTCGAATTCTTCGCCGTCAATATGCAGCTCTTTAAAGCCGACACTGCCAAGCTCCGGCACTTCAGTCGGGGTGTGAAGCTGATAATGCGGCACCCAGAAATGCTCGCGGATTTGCTCTAATAGCTGTTGGCGAAACTTTGGGTGTGCCACGCGGATAAGCTCCAGCGCGCGCTCGCGGATACTCTTACCACGTAACGATGCCACACCAAATTCGGTGACCACATAGTGTACATGACCGCGCGAGGTAACAACGCCTGCACCTTGTTTCAGGTGGGCAACAATACGGGAAACTGTGCCGTTTTTCGCCGTGCTGGGCAGGGCAATAATTGGCTTGCCGCCGCTGCTCATCGATGCGCCACGGCTAAAGTCGACCTGGCCGCCAATACCGCTGTAAAACTGATGGCCGATAGAATCGGACACGATCTGGCCGGTTAAGTCGACCTCGATGGCGCTGTTAATCGACACCATATTGTCGTTACGGGCAATATTGGCCGGCGAGTTAACATATTCGCTGGGGTAAAAGCCCATATGCGGGTTGCAATGCACAAAGTCGTACAGGGCTTTGCTACCAACACAAAAACTGGCCACGGTTTTACCCGGATGAAAGGTTTTTTTGCGGTTGGTGACCACGCCTTTTTTAATCAGCTCCATCATCGAGTCGGTGATCATTTCGCTATGGATGCCTAAATCTTTATGGTTACCGAGATAACGCAGCACGGCATCGCACATTTTGCCCACGCCAATCTGAATAGTGGCACCGTCTTCTACCAGTAACGACACATATTGGCCAATCCGCTCTGTTACTGTGTCTAGTTTTACTTGTGGCATTTGCGCTATCGGCTGCTCGGCGTAAAAGTAGGCGTGGATCTGATCTTTATGAATAAACGACTGGCCATAGGTAATGGGCATCGATGGGTTTACCTGGGCAATAACTTTTTTCGCCGTTTTCGCCGCCGCTGAAACGATATCAACCGACACGCCCAGCGAATGGTAGCCATGTTCATCGGCCGGGCTGACCATAATCAGCGCGGCGTCCAGCGGCAGTATGCCGTCGCCAAACAAAGAGGCAATATCGGACATAAAGCAGGGCGTGTAATCGGCGCGGCCCTCGGCAACAGCGCGGCGTACTTCATCACCGCCGATGAACAACGCATTAACCTTAAACAGTTGCTGGTGCTCCGGTGCGGCCCATTTGTTATCCGACAACGAATACACCTGCACAATTTCAATGTCGTGCAGCTGTTTGGCGTTGGCAATTAAATCATCCAGCAGTGCGGTTGGCGTAGCCGCATGCGAGCCGATAAAAATACGGTCACCGGATTTGAGCAGTTGTTGCCAGTTCAGTTTATCCATGCCGCTTAGCGCTCCTGCAGTTGACTCGCTGCTGTTGACGTCCAGCTGGTTCGTTCAGTTAATAATGAGAAGTGTAAAACAAAAAGGCGACCTTGTTTTAGTCGCCTTTAGTCTTAGCTTAATGTGCTTTGGTTATAAGGTCCAGCGCAGACCAGCCATGGCAACATAAGGGTCGATATTCACCTTAACACTTTGAATAGTGATGCCATTTACCTGCACCCGGCCGGTAGTGTCGATATCCATTTTGCTCAGCATTACATGCAGCCCCAGATTATCGCTCAGTTTTACATTAACGCCGGCTTGTAATGCCAGGCCAAACGAGCTTTTCAGCTTCAGGCCGACATTATCGTCAGCGCCGGTAACCGCTAACGCGTCCAGCGCGCCTTCAAGCTGACTATCTACCTGTTCGTCAAAAAACACCGTGTAGTTAAGCCCAACACCAACAAAGGGGTCAAAGGTGTTGTGCTCTGGCATAAAGTGATACTGCGCCAGCAGGGTTGGCGGTAAATGTTTGGTTTTACCTACTTTTAGGCCATCAATCGCTGAGCCTTTAACCTTAATATCGTGACTGAACGGGGTAGCGGCAATCAGTTGTACTGACCAGTTGGGCATAAACTTATAATCAAAGGTGAGTCCCAATTGGGTATTGGTATTAACGCCTACTGCTGTTGAGCCAGAGGTCAAACCGGCTACCTGCTCGATAACATTCAGGTTAGCGCTGGAATCATCCGGCATAACGCTGATGGCGCCGACATTAATACCAAATTCGGCCAGGGCAGGGGTTGCTGCTAACAGGCTGGCTAAAGAAAGTGCCGCTAGAGTTGTTTTCATAATGCGCTCCGCATAGTGTTTAAGTTATGCCGATTGTCGCGCCTTGGCTGGGAGAGATCTTGGCCTGGATCAATAAAAAAAGCGGGCACTTGGTATTAGTGCCCGCGGCTTTGTTTTATATCAATAAAATAGCCGTTATTCGATGCGACGTGTTTGACCGGTGTGCCGCTGCGCTTGGACGTTTTGCCGCTGCGCTAGGCTGTTTTCCCGCGCAGGCTGGCGCATTTCCCGCACGGGTGCGGCTTCGCGCTGTGGCTGGCGCATTTCACGTACGGGTGTGACTTCGCGTTGCTGATTGCGCATTTCACGCACGGCAGGTGTTTCGCGTTGCGGCTGACGCTGTTCGCGCGCAACCGGCGTGTCACGCACCTGGCGTTCGCGTTGTACACGATCGTATTGGCGCGGCGCGGTAAATTGTGGTTTAATCTGCTGTTGGCGCTGCTCTGGGTGTACTTGAGTAGTGCGCATACGCGGCTCAGAGCTTTGCTGGCGCTGTTGGCGCAGCGCTTCGTTGTGCTGGCGCGGGCTGCGCTCGTTATCCTGCCACTGGCGGTTTGTCAGCTGCACCTGCTCGGCGCTTTTACGCTGATACTGCACCTTGTTTTCCCGCAGCTGCACGGTACTGGCAGGCCGATGCTCTGTCACCCGGGTATGGCGTATGGGCTTACCCTGGGTTTCGCGTGTGGGCTGCTGGTAGCCATAACCACTGTTATAGGTACGGTTTAGCGGCTCGTGGCGGTAATGTACACCACGGCGATGCTCGGGGCTGTGCTGCCAGCGGCGCGCGTCAACATAGTGTTTATGCCGTTTGGGGTAGTAACGTGGCGGTGTATGGTAATAATGATGGTGCACAACCACGTGGCGGTGGCGCCAGTCGAAAATGCCAAAATAGAACCAGGGCCGCACGTTAACACTTACTCCCCAGTAAAACGGGCTGTTACGGTAATACACGCCGGCGGTGTGCCAGTATACCGGTGGGTGATGTGGCCACCACCAGTCGCCGTACACAACGCGGGTGTCGTACACCGGCACATAGACCACTTCACGCCGTGCCGGCTCGATCACAATAACTTCACGCTCACGTTCTACCACAATATGTTTGTTATCGCGCAGCGTGCCTTTGCTATACGCTTTTTGCCGTAGCGTTTGAATGCTGGCCAGTACTGCGGTTTCATCGGCTAAAAAGGCTTCGCCTAATTGCTGGGTCCAGTCTAAGTCGTCACTTAACCGCGCTAGCAGCTGCGGAAAAGCTACCAGGGCTTTTACACTTGGGTCCCAGCTTTTATCTTCGACAGCCCGCACAGCCTCTTCACCGCTTAGCCGTGGGTTGTCTTTTACCCAGCGGGATGCCTGTACCACTTCCAGCGGATAGGTAGCTGCAATCAGTACATGGGTCAGTACGGTATCGGGGTACAGGGCCACCGGCGCCAGCATCTGGTCCAGTTCGGCTTGTGACCAGAGCGTGTCATTTGCCCTGGCGTTCAGGCTGTGGCTTAGTAGCAGCACGCACACCGCCAGTGCCTGGCTAAGTTGCAGTATCAGCTTTTTCATGGTGCCATCCTCAGTTAGGCCGTGTCAGCCTTACCTTAATACAGGTAAGTATTGCCGGCTTTTTACACACTGTATAGCTTATAGGGCGCTGAGGCTGAATTGAAACTGAACTTTACGCAACCTTTACACTGGCATTTTGGCAAGCCATGTTGCCGCCAAATGCCAGCATAAAGCCGGCTTAATTGGCTGTCAGATAGCGGGCTTTTTTTGCTGCCTTAAGCTGCTGCAGATCGACCAGCACCAGGACATCGACACAGTTGGCAAAGTCGGGGTCGGTACCAAAGGCGAGAAACTTGACGCCGCCGGGTTCACACAGCTCGCTGTACTGTTTGTACAGTGTGGGAATGCTCAGCCCCATATTGGCCAGCAGGTGTTTTAGCTGGGTAAAATCGGCCAGATAATCATTGCCGCTAAAATGTTGCTGCAGTTCACTGAGTATGGCCTGTGGTAACTGATAAGGTTGATGCGACACCGCGCTCAAGCTGCTATCAGCAAAATACAGGCTGTAGAAGTACACCATTAAATCGCGTGCTGCCTGCGGGTAACTGGCCGACAAACTGACGCCGCCGAATAAATAGCGGATGTCGGGGTTACGGCGCAAATAAGCGCCTATGCCATACCAGAGGTAATCGAGGCTGCGCTTGCCCCAATAGCGCGGCTGTACAAAGCTGCGCCCCAGTTCCAGCCCGGCTGCCAGATAAGGTTGCATGCTGTGGTCAAACTGAAACAGGCTAGCGGTATACAAGCCTTCAGGTCCGTGCTCTGCTAGCACTTTACGGCTATTGGCAAAGCGGTAGGCACCCACAATCTCTAAGTCGTCCTCATCCCATAAAATCAGCTGCTCGTAATGGCTGTCATAGCGGTCAAGGTCGCGGCGCTGGCCGCTGCCTTCGCCTACGGCGCGAAATGCTATTTCACGCAGCCGGCCAATTTCGCGCATAATCGGTGAGCTTTGCTGGTGCTGATACAAATAAATGTGTTTGCCGTCACTGGTATGGCCCAATAGCTCGCACTGGGCGATGGCTTTTTTCAGCGCGATGCGATCCTCAGGGTGGGCGATAGCGCTCTGGGTAATAAACAGCCCCGGCTTGTCTTTGGCCAGGCGGTATAAATGCTTTTTAAACAGCTTGACCCTGGCCGGTGTTTCCAGTGCCAGATTGGCAAAGGCGTCGTAAGGGATCAGCTCGCCAATACGCATATCCAGCTTTTGCGCTGCTGCTTAAACATCTCCTGCACCAGCAGCATGGTGGCTAGCGGTTTGTACAGCATAGAGGCGCCGTAAAACAGTGCCGAATTTCTGCCATCAATATACACCGGTAAAATAGGCGCCTTGGCGTTAGTGGCAAAGCGTAAAAAACCGCTGTGCCATTTGCCGTCACGAATGCCTTCGGGCCGCAGGCGTGACACTTCGCCACTGGGGAATAAAATTAATGCGCCTTCCTGGGCTAAATGTTGCTGAATATTATCCAGCGCGCGCCGCTCAGTGCCGCCGTGCATGTTATTGACTGGCAGCAGCAGGTTATGTAGCGGTTGTAATGCCATCAGCAGCTGGTTCGCCACGACTTTTACATCGGGGCGAATGTCGCTGACCAATTTAAGCAGTGCCAGGCCGTCTAAAGAGCCGATAGGGTGGTTGGCAATAATCACGACCCGGCCGGTGGCGGGGATGCGCTCTATTTCGTTATCACGTACTGAAAAGCGAAAATTAAAATGTTCCAGCACCTGCTCGACAAATTCCAGCCCCTGCAAGTGTGGGTAGCGTTTAGCAAAGTTGATAAACTCCTGCTCATGCAGCAGGCGGCGCAGGGCGCCTTTCACCGGTTTATACAGCCAGGCTTTATTGGCCAAGCCTGGCATATTTTGTGATAACACCTGCTCAACACTGATCATTGTTCGCTCCGCTAATGCAACACCAGGTTGCGCTTAGGCTAAAGCGGTAGTATGACAATGCGGTTGCGGTTTTATGGCAATTTGCGGAATTTTTACGCTACCTTTAGGCCGCCTTACTGCTGGCTGTTGATTGGTCTAACAGCGCAATTTGCTCGGCTTGCCCGCTACAGTGATAGAGCACCAGGCTACCATCATGGAGCTCGGCCAGGGCGGTACAGCTGTCAATCCAGTCACCGTCATTGCAATAAATAATACCTTGCTCTAAGCGGATCTCCGGGTGGTGAATGTGGCCGCACACTATACCGTCAAAGCCAGCACGGCGGGCTTTGGCCACTGCGGCAGCACGATAACGGGCAATGGCCTTTTGCGCGCCGGGTACCCGGCTTTTAATGTAAGCGGCCAGGCTAAAATAGCCACCGTCACTTAAGCGACGCAGCCGGTTATACCAACGGTTTAAAAATAGCAGCAAGTCGTACAGGTTATCGCCCAGCCAGGCATGCCAGCGGCCAAAGTTAACCTCTTTGTCAAATTCATCACCATGCAGCAGCAACAGCCTTTTGCCCTGAACAGTGGTGTGGCTGGCGCGCAGCTGCACACTGATATTGCCAAACTGCTTGCCGGCATAAAGCCTGAATGCTTCATCATGGTTGCCCGGTATATAGATCAGGCGACAGCCTTGCTCAGCTTTGTCCAGCAGGCAGCGCAGTAATTTATTCTGCTGCTGATGCCAGTGTACCTGTTTTTGCATGGCCCACAAATCGACAATATCGCCCAGTAAATAGATGGTATCGGCCCGACACTGTTGTAAAAACGCCAGCAGATAGTCAGCCTGACAATCTTTGCAGCCCAGATGCACATCAGATAAAAACAAGGTGCGGCAGTTTAGCATCGGTGGTTACCGTGTTATCTTTAGGCCACGCCAGCTTGGTGGCAGGCTGTGGCAACGACATGACGTTTTTTTGAAGTTTTGGTGACCTATGAGCCTTGCGCTGATTATTCCCGACCGCAAACTGGATGATTTACAGCAGCGTTTAACCCAGGCACTGCCTGATACCCGTATTGACGTCTGGCCCGATATCCATCAGCCCGACGCTGTTGAATTTGCCGTGGTGTGGAAACAGCCAGCGGGCTGTCTTGCGGCGCTACCCAACCTTAAAGCCATTCAGTGCTACGGCGCCGGCGTAGATGCCATTCTGGCCGACGCCACTTTGCCCCCGCTGCCGATTGCCCGTATTGTTGACCCTGGTTTAACCGAAACGATGGTGCGTTATGTCGATGGGGTGGTAAGCCATTACCGGCTGCGGTTGGATCAGTTCAGCCAGCAGCAGCGCCAGGCGCTGTGGCGGCCGAAAAGCCCGCGCCGCTTACAGCATATTTGCGTGCTGGGGCTGGGCGAGCTTGGCAGTGCGGTAGCGGCGCATTTTGTCAGTTTGGGTTATCAGGTCAGTGGCTGGGCCAGAACGGCGAAACAGCTTGCGCAGGTACAGGCGTATCATGGCAGTAGCCAGTTAGCTGCTGCTGTGGCGCAGGCCGATGTGATTATTTGCTTATTGCCATTAACCCAGGCTACGCAGGGGCTATTGAGCCAGACCTTTTTTAGCCGTACCAAACCGGGCGCTATTTTTATTAATGTGGCGCGCGGCGCTATTGTTGATGATAAGGCTTTGCTGGATGCGCTGCAAAGCGGCCAGCTGGAAGCGGCTTGTTTAGATGTATTTAGCCAGGAGCCACTGCCGCCAGAGCATGCATTTTGGCAGCATCCAGCCATTTTAATTACGCCGCATGTGTCTGCAGTAACTAATGTGGCTACCGTGGTTGGGCAAATTGCGGAGAACTACCGGCGCAGTCAGCAAGGTTTGCCACTGCGTAATCTGGTCGATGTGACAAGGGGTTATTAAGATGACAACAGGTGTACAACCGGTAGAGGTCACTACCTGGTATTTGCAATACGAGGGGCCTGCTATAAAGGCTATTAGTTGGCCTGAAGGTATACAGCTGGTAGAGGCCGAAATTGCCAGCCCGGAGCTTAGTCAGTTTATGTTCCGTGCTGTTGGCGGGCGCTGGCAATGGTTTAGCCGGTTAAGCTGGAGCTATCAGCAGTGGCTGGACTACTTAACCTTGCAGCAGGTACGTACTTGGCTCTTATGGGTAAAGGGCACGCCGGCAGGTTATATAGAGCTGCTGAAACAGCCTGATCAGAGTGTCGAAATTAAATTTTTCGGATTATTACCACAATTTATTGGCCAGGGTTTGGGGCTGCCGCTGGCGCAGGCTGCGATACAACAAGCACAGCAGTGGCAGGCCAGCCGGGTCTGGTTGCATACCTGCAGTGCAGATCATCCGTCTGCACTGGCAAATTACCAGCGCGCAGGCTTTGTTATTACCGACATTCAGTACAGTAGCGAAGCTTTACCCAGCCTGAATGATCCGCGCTTATTGGCGCAACAATTTGTTTATTCAGCGCTGGCTTATCACACTGAAAATGCTGGTTAAATACACAGTTATTGTAACTTTGTTACAACTTAACTACACTCAGTAGCGGTTTGGGGAAACCTAAGCCAAGTTGCTAAATAGAATAATAAAATGTGTTACTGAGGTTAGTTATGAGTAAAGCGTCCAGTCGTGGTTTTGGCTTTACCGCAATCGCCGTTGTTGTCAGTGTAATGGCGTTATCGGCATTCTTGACCAAAGCCGAAGCTGTCTGCCTGTTGTGCGGCTAGCTAAAGGACGAACAGCGTCAAATGGATTGACAAAAAATAGCCCTCGCATAGTCGGGGGCTATTTTTTTACTAAGCTTTTAGCTCAGCGTTTGGCATGTCGTTCGCGGTTTTCCCGCTTTTGTTCCGCGTTTTTTTGCAGTAGCACATAAGTGGCAGAGTATCCGCCATGCTGTTTTTGTGCGGTGTTACAGGCCAGCACGATAGGCATTTGCGGCAGCCACTTAAACACATAGCTGCGCAGTATTGCCGGGTGAGGTTTGCTGTTGCGGCCCATGCCGTGGTGAATAAGCAAAGTGCGAATGCCGCGCTTGTGACAATCTTCGATAAAGAAAAACAGCTCACGCCTGGCATCACTCAGGCTTTTGCCCAATAAATTCAACGTGGCATCGAGCTGATATTTGCCCAGGCGCAAATTACGATAAACGCCATCCTGTACACCGTCTTTTTTGTAAGTAAAAGGCTCGTCCGGCTTTACCAGATCAACATATTCCATGCTGAGGTAATTGGCGTCGTATTCCATTTCCTGCTCGGCTGCTTTGCGCCGGGCCAGTTGTGCCAGAGTAGGGCTGAATTCACCATGCTCTGGCAACACTTCGTCCTGAGACAGCGGCTTGACACCAGACATCTCCTGCAGAAACAAATCCAGTTCGTCATTTTGCATAGCGGGTACTCCTGCCTGAAGGCTGGCCATTATAGCGAAAGCCTAAGCAGGGCAAAAGCGTTGCGGGCGCTACTCGGGCGCTGCCACCTGGCTGTTAACCGCCGGCGAGGTAGAAGAGACCGTGCTGGCACGCCGACCAAAACAGCGTAGCAGGTAGTAAGCATTAATTAATAATACTAATAAGTTAGAGATGGCCCCCTGCGGGATGGCAATATGGCTGTAATAAACAAACAACAAGCTGCAGCCAATCAGGGTGGCCAGGCGCAACCAAAAGATGTCTTTAATAAAAAATGCACCAATACATATAGTTAGGCCAATCCAGCTGATAATGTCGTATATGATAGTTTCCATGGCGCTGTCCGGGGTACTACGGCGAAGATGTAAGGCGTGCATTATGCTGTGCAATGCACTGCCGCTCAACTGAGTAATTTTACCGATCTCGTATTAGTTTAATTGATGCTTTGGTGGCGGCGATGCGGTAGTTTGTTAACAATCGTCTACACTAAATGGGTCTGCATTTTATGCCAGCTTAACAAGGAAGGAGCGGCCGATGTTACCCAGCAAACTGTATGAAGCTTTACCTTATATTTATGTAGCTGCAGGTATTGGCATTATGTTGTCCTCCCCCCTGCTGTTCGCAACAGCTGCCGGCAGCTTACTGGCGCTTGCGGGGGCTGTAGTGTGGGTGCTGCGTTCTGAAAACCGGCGCTCAGATATTAAAAATGCCCGGCATAAATACGGTGGCGTGTTGCCATATTGGTGCTACGAGTTATTGCCGTTTAGCTATTCAATGCTGGCGCTGCTGTTGTTTATCCACAGTGATAACCTGTATTTGTACCCCTTTGCCATGGTACTGCTTGTGCTGGGTATACAGTTGTGGATGCTAAGACGCAGTTACCGTAAGCATCAGCGACCGATCATGATAAACCGGCCGCTGCGTCACAGGCATTAGGCTACTGACGTAAGTCGATGCGGCTGTTGGCGATGGCTCTAGTGGTAATAAGCCAAGCTGCCAGGTTTTGCTGCATCGCTGCCGGATCTACTTTATCCAGTGTGTCGTTCGGCGTGTGGTGATAGTCAAAGTAGTCAGTGCCATCTTGTTGTAAGGTTACCACTGGTACGCCCTGCGCTTTTAAGATGGACACATCAGGCCCACCGGTAGCGCTGTTGTCACCCAGGCTAATGTCAAGGTGTGCCAGCTGCTGCTGCAGCGTCTTGCCAAAAGGCTGTGAATTAGGGCCAAAACCGGTGTCCAGTCGCCAGATGCGTCCTGCACCAAAGTCAGATTCAGAGGCAAACACGTGCTGCTTTAGCTTGGCCGCATGTTTAGCCGCATAGGCGCGGGCACCCACTAAGCCACCTTCTTCGTTACCGAACAGTACAACTCGCACGGTACGCTCAGGCCTGCCTTGCTGTTTTAGCAAAGCACCGGTGGCCATCACTATGCCAACGCCGGCACCGTCATCCAGTGCCCCGGTCCCCTCATCCCAGGAGTCGATATGAGCGCTTATCAGTACAATTTCATCCGGGTATTTGCTGCCGGTAATTTCGGCAATGACGTTATGGCTTTCGACTTCGCCAGGTAGTTTATTGTCCATTTGCAGGTGCAGGGTTAACTCTGGCTGGCGGCTGAGCATTTTTTCCAGTTGTATCGCATCTGGCACTGAAATAGCGGCCGCTGGGATGCGCGGCACCTCTTCGCTGTAGCGCATAATGCCGGTATGGGCAAAACGGTTAATGCTGGTGCCAACCGAGCGGATAATAATGGCTTTGGCACCCAATTTCGCTGCTTCAACTGCACCCTGAGCGCGGGCGCCGACCACAGATCCATAAAAGGTGCCCAGTTTGTCTTTTGCCATGCTTTTGTTAATAAAAACGATTTTATCTTTTACCTGTGCAGCATCAGCCTGTTTTAGCTGTTCGAGGCTGTCGAACATCACCACCTGAGTGTTAATGCCGTCAAAAGGGGTGGCGATAGAGCCACCCAAGGCGGTAACGACCAACTGCTGATGAAAGGGAGCACTTACGCTTAAACTGGCTTGACCACGTTGCCAGTACTGCATAGTAAATGGCTCGCGCCACACTTTGTCATAGCCAAGTTGCTGAAATTTTTGCTCCGCCCAGGCCACGGCACGGCGGTCTGCTTCGCTACCGGCCAGACGTTGCCCCACCTCGACGGTTAGCGACTCGGTTAGTTGATAGGCAAGGGTATTGTCCAGTTTTAGCTCGCTGGCGTTAAGCTGCAGACTTAACGCAGCTGTGATTGTTGTTAGCCACAATTTCATCTTTTCATTTTGTCCCGCTATTGATAGAGTAGCGCAGACTCTACCACCTTTTTTGCCGGTGCCACAGGGTTTGCCCGGCAAAAGCCGTATTTCTCCCGATGGAATAAAGCAGGCACGAAAGGATCTTACAATGCCATCACCCCAGCTCAGAGCACTCATTGTTGATGATGTTGCTGCAGTACGTAGCTTTATTGCCGAAATCTTGCGGCAACTGGGTATAGCTCAGGTGTTAGAAGCAGCCGATGGTACCAGTGCTAAAGCACTGTTTTGTCAGCATCAACCGCAATTGGTGTTTCTGGATATTCAGCTACCCGATATCAATGGCCAACAACTGTTAAAACAGTTCAAACAACAGCAACGGCAGACCGACATTTTTATGGTGTCGGCGTTTTCCAGTGTGGAAAACCTGCAGCACGCTGTGGCCAATGGTGCCAGCGCTTTTGTCGTAAAACCCTTTAGTGCACAGCGTATTAATAAACTGGTGCAACCTTTACTCAATGAAGTCGCGTTATAGCCATGCTGCTACCCGCTGTGATTAAGTGTTAAATAAGAATGATTATATTGTCGCTTTGAGCGGAAATCGGTAATATTGAGCCATCCAGACAGACAGAGTTAGATGAAATGAATTTATCAGATATGCTGAAAAACTCCGCCAAAGCGGTGAAGCTGTTAAAAGCGGTGTCAAATGAGCGCAGATTGTTGATATTGTGTCATTTGCTCGAAGGCGAGCTTTCTGTCGGCGAAATGAACCAAAAGTTGGAGTTAAGCCAATCTGCGCTATCGCAGCACTTAGCGTTGCTGCGTAGGCATAAGTTGGTGAAAACACGTAAAGCCGCACAAACGGTATATTACAGTTTGAACAGCAAAGAAGCTGAAGCGTTAATTGCGTTATTACACAAACTGTATTGCAGTTAAAGCGAGGATTAGACACAACAAAAAAGCCGGCAATAGCCGGCTTTTTTGTTGGAACTGTGTCTTAAGCTGCGCTTAATGCCTTAACATGAGCATTTAAACGAGCTTTATGACGTGCTGCTTTGTTCTTGTGGATTAAGCCTTTAGCGGCCATACGATCCAGAACAGGCACCATTTTTTTGTATGCTTCAGTTGAAGCAGTTACGTCAGCAGTTAATACCGCTGCGTAGGTTTTCTTAATGAAAGTACGCATCATAGAACGTTGTGAAGCATTTTGCTGACGACGTTTTTCTGATTGAATTGCGCGCTTCTTAGCAGACTTAATGTTAGCCAAGGTAACACTCCTAAAAAACTAAACCGGACCCATCAAAGGCCGCATAATATGCCTATTTAATGGCCCATTGTCAAATGCTTTAACGGTAAAGTCACAGATTTTAATCTGGCTGCCTACTGGTAATCTGTGTCGTTAACGGGGCAAAATAGCGGTCAATTAACAGAAGGACCGTTAAGTGTCAGCAAAGTTATTAAAATCAGGCCTTATTGTCAGCTTTATGACGCTGATTTCCCGCGTACTGGGGTTGGTGCGCGATGTGGTCGTGGCCAATTTCGTTGGCGCCGGCGCTGCTGCCGATGTGTTCTTTTTTGCTAACCGCATTCCTAATTTTTTGCGCCGTCTGTTTGCTGAGGGCGCGTTTTCGCAAGCGTTTGTACCGGTACTGGCAGAAGTCAAAGCCAAACATGGTGATGATGCCGTGCGTGTGTTGCTGGCCAAAGTCACCGGCAGTCTGGGTGTGGTGGTAACGCTGGTAACGCTGTTTGGTGTGATTGCTTCGCCACTGGTGGCCATGTTGTTTGGTATGGGCTGGTTTGTCGAATGGTTAAACGATGGCCCCGAAGCACACAAGTTTGAGTTGGCCAGCCTGATGTTAAAAATTACTTTTCCGTATTTATGGTTTATCAGTCTGGTAGCGCTATCAGGCGCGGTGCTTAACACCTATAACCGCTTCGCGGTGGCCGCCTTTACACCGGTATTTTTAAATATCGTCATTATTGCTTGTGCAGTATGGATGGCGCCGACACTGCAAGAGCCCGCACTGGCACTGGCCTGGGGCGTATTTATTGGCGGCGCGGTGCAATTGTTGTTTCAGTTACCGTTTTTAGCCAAAGCCGGCTTACTGGTATGGCCAAAATGGGGCTGGCGTGATGAAAATGTAAAAAAAATCCGCAAGTTAATGCTGCCAGCCTTGTTTGGTGTGTCAGTCAGTCAAATTAACTTACTGCTTGATACCGTGATTGCCTCATTTTTACTCACCGGCGCTGTCAGCTGGCTGTATTACTCAGATCGTTTAATAGAATTTCCACTCGGCTTGTTTGGCATTGCCATTGCCACAGTGATTCTGCCCAATTTGTCACGCCACCATGCCAATGAAAACAGTCTGCGTTTTAGCCAGACGCTGGACTGGTCGTTACGCTTTGTTGCACTTTTCGGTATGCCGGCAATGGCAGGCCTAATGGTGCTGGCCAAGCCCATTATTGCCCTGCTGTTCATGCGTGGCGAATTTACTCAGCAAGACGTACTGATGGTGTCGTACAGCCTGGTAGCTTACAGCTGCGGTTTATTAAGTTATATGTTGATTAAAGTACTGGCACCGGGCTTTTACGCCCGACAGGATATTAAAACACCGGTGCGCATCGGCATTATTGCCATGGTGGCGAATATGGTGTTTAACCTGATGCTGGCGCCTTTTTTAAGCTATGTTGGTTTGGCGCTGGCCACCGCCATGTCTGCCAGTTTAAATGCGTATTTACTTTATCGGGGCTTAAAACTGGCCGGTGTGTATCAGCTAAGTAAATCTAGCCTGATTTTTTTAGTAAAGCTATTACTGGCAAGTTTGCTGATGGCAGGGCTGCTGTACTGGCAAACCCCTAGCCTTGACGCCTGGGTGCAGTTGGCATTTAGTGCACAAGTATGGCGTCTTAGCCTGCTATGTTTACTCGCTGTGCTGGGCTATTTTACCCTGCTGTGGTTGTTAGGGGTACGCTTGGCGCATTTTAAAGCCAATTCTGTTGCTGAAAGCAAATGATTAACTGGTTATAATGCGCGGTTTGTAATCACAGGTCAGATACGGCAGGCATGGAGTTAATTCGCGGCTTACACAACATTTTGCCCCGCCATCGCGGTTGTGTGCTTACCATTGGTAATTTTGACGGCGTGCATCTGGGGCACCAGGCAGTGTTAGCCAAGGTGGTCGCGATTGCCCGGCAACGGCAACTGCCGGCCTGTGTAATGGTGTTTGAACCGCAGCCATTGGAGCTGTTTGCCGGCGATGCAGCACCCGCGCGGTTAACCCGGTTTCGGGAAAAGTATCGCGCTTTATCCAGCCTGGGTATAGACCGGCTGATTTGTGTGCATTTTACCCCAGACTTTGCTGCGCAAGCGCCGGAGCAGTTTATTGAACAGCTGTTGTTAAAGCAGCTTGGGGTAGAGCAACTGATTGTTGGTGACGACTTTCGCTTTGGCAGAAATCGCAGTGGCAGCTTTGAGTTATTAGCGTTAGCTGCCGAGCGTTATCAGTTTGGCTTGTACAGCACCTCCAGTTTGGTGCTCGGCGAGCAACGGATCAGCAGTACGCTGATACGCCAGGCATTGGCTGAGGATAATTTGAAGCTGGCGGCAGACATGCTCGGGCGGCCTTTTGCTTTAACAGGCCGGGTACGGCACGGCCGCAAGTTGGGACGTGATTTAGGCTTCCCTACCGCCAATGTATTTCTCTACCGGCGCAAGTTGCCTGTGGCGGGTGTATACGCTATCACCGCTAAAACGGTGTTTGGCCAGTATAAAGGGGTAGCCAATATCGGCAACCGGCCAACGGTGCAAGGGCAACGCCAGCAACTGGAAGCGCATTTATTTGATTTTAAAGCTGACTTGTACGGCAGCCAGATTGAGGTGGTACTGCAGCACAAGTTACGCAGCGAGCAACGCTTTGACTCACTGCAACAGTTACAACAACAAATTGCCGCGGATGTGCAGGCGGCAAAAGCCTTTTTTGGGCAGCACGCGATGGTGTCTGCTATTACTGATAAGACGGAACAGAACGGATGAGCGACTATAAGCATACCCTGAATTTGCCAGAAACGGCTTTTGCGATGCGCGCCAATCTGGCGCAGCGTGAGCCGCAAATGCTGGCAAAGTGGACCGAGGCCGATTTGTACGGCAAAATTCGTGCAGCGAAAAAAGGTAAAAAGACCTTTATCCTGCATGATGGCCCTCCTTATGCTAACGGCAATATTCATATCGGGCATGCAGTTAACAAAATCCTTAAAGACATTATTGTTAAAGCCAAAACGCTGGACGATTTTGATGCGCCCTACGTACCGGGCTGGGATTGTCACGGCTTGCCAATTGAGCTGGTGGTCGAGAAAAAATACGGTAAACCAGGGACTAAGTTAACCGCGGCAGAATTCCGGCAGAAATGCCGAGAATACGCGCAAACGCAAATTGATGCACAACGTACCGATTTTATCCGCTTAGGGGTGCTGGGTGACTGGCAAAACCCCTATCGCACCATGGACTACAACTTCGAAGCCAATATTATCCGCTCGTTAGGCCGCATTATTGACAACGGCCATTTGCAGCAAGGCTTTAAACCGGTGCACTGGTGTACTGATTGCGGCTCGGCGCTGGCAGAAGCCGAAGTGGAATATCAGGATAAAGTATCACCGGCCATTGATGTGCGTTTTGCGGTGGTGGATGAGGCGGTGGTCGACCGTTTTGATCACCCTGAAGGTAAGCGCGGCAGTGGTAAAGTATCGGTAGTGATCTGGACTACTACACCCTGGACCATACCAGCCAACCGGGCAGTCGCGGTGAATGCCAAGTTAGATTACAGCCTGGTGCAGGTAGAGCAGGGGCCGCTGGGCGCTGAGCGCTTAATTATCGCCACTGACCTAGTAAAAGACGTGATGGCGCGTGCTGGCATCGAGCATTACCATGCATTGGGCTTTGCCAAAGGTGCCGCGCTTGAATTGGCTCAGTTGCAGCACCCATTGTATGACTTTACTGTGCCGGTGATTTTGGGTGAGCACGTTACCACCGATTCTGGTACCGGTTGTGTGCATACTGCACCGGGCCATGGTCAGGAAGACTTTGTTGTAGGTAAACACTACAATCTGGAAGTGGCTAACCCGGTGGGCGCTAATGGTGTCTATTTACCAGACACGCCGCTGTTTGCCGGCCAGCATGTATTTAAAGCGAACGACAGCGTGGTAGAAGCATTAAAAGAGGCTGGCGCGCTGCTGGTGCATAAAGCCTATAAACACAGCTACCCGCATTGTTGGCGCCACAAAACACCAATTATCTTCCGCGCTACGCCGCAGTGGTTTATCAGCATGGAGCAGCAGGGCCTGCGTAGGACTTCACTTGCGCAAATTGAGCAAACCCGCTGGATCCCGGAGTGGGGCCAGCAACGGATTGAAAAAATGGTTGAAGGCCGGCCAGACTGGTGTATTTCCCGTCAACGTACCTGGGGCGTACCAATTGCATTATTTGTCGATAAAGATACCGGCGCCTTGCATCCTGACACGGCAAAATTGATAGAGCAGGTTGCCAAGCTGGTTGAGCAAGATGGTATTCAGGCCTGGTTTGATTTAGACGCGCAAAGCCTGCTCGGTGATGATGCAGCGCAATACGTGAAAGTAACCGATACGCTGGATGTCTGGTTTGACTCCGGTGTAACCCACGCTTGTGTGGTAGATGTACGGCCGGAGTTTGGCGGCGCCGATCAGGCTGATTTATACCTGGAAGGTTCAGATCAGCACCGTGGCTGGTTTATGTCATCGTTAATGACGGGTGTGAGTATTAAGCACAAGGCGCCTTACAAGCAGGTGTTAACACACGGCTTTACCGTAGATGCTGATGGGCGCAAGATGTCTAAATCTTTAGGCAATGTGGTGTCGCCGCAGGATGTGATGAACAAACTGGGTGCCGATATTCTGCGCCTGTGGGTAGCCACAACTGACTATACCTCAGAGATGACCGTATCGGATGAAATTTTAAACCGTGCAGCTGACAAATATCGCCGTATCCGTAATACCGCGCGTTTCCTGTTAGCCAATTTAAACGGCTTTAACCCAGCTACCGATGCGGTGCGTTATGACAACATGGTTGAGCTGGATTTATGGGTAGTGAACCGGGCGGCAAAATTGCAACAGGAGATTATTGACGCGTACGATAATTATCAGTTCCATCTGGTAAGCCAGAAGCTGATGAACTTCTGTACGGTTGAGCTGGGCAGTTTCTATCTGGACGTGATTAAAGACCGCCAGTACACCGCCCATACTAACAGTGTGGCACGTCGCTCTTGTCAGACGGCGCTGTATCATATTGCCCAGGCGATGGTGCGCTGGATGGCACCTATTATGAGCTTTACCGCGCAGGAAATCTGGCAGGAGTTGCCGGGGCAAACGCAAGAGTTTGTCTTTACCGATGTCTGGTATAGCGGTTTTGCCGGCTTAACAGCTGGCAAGTTTGATGATGCTTACTGGCAGCAACTGTTGCAGGTGCGTGATGAAGTAAACAAGGTGCTGGAAGCGGCACGGCGCGAAGAGAAAATCGGCGCCTCGTTGCAAGCTGAAGTCACCTTATATGCCTCAAGCGCGCTGGCGGCGGATTTAGCCAAGCTCGGTGATGAGCTGCGCTTTGTGTTAATTACTTCTACCGCGCAGGTTAGTACTGACAAGGCACCAGCCGATGCCGTGGTTACCGAACTGGCGGGCCTTAGCGTACAGGTGCAGGCATCAACCGCAGCTAAATGCGGTCGCTGCTGGCATCACCGTCATGACGTCGGCGCTAATGCAGCACACGCCGATCTGTGTTTGCGTTGTGTGTCGAATGTTGAAGGTGACGGCGAACAACGGGCGTTTGCATAATGCAGGTATTTAAACAAACAGGCTGGCACCTGTGGTGGTTAGTTGTGTTGGTGTTGCTGGTTGATCAAGTCAGCAAGCAAGTTGTCATTGCTAATATGCAGCTGTTCGATTCTATCGATTTACTGCCCTTTTTTAACCTGACCTATGTGCGTAACTACGGCGCGGCATTTTCGTTTTTAAGTGATGCCGGCGGTTGGCAGCGCTGGTTTTTTACTATCATTGCAGTGGTAATAAGTGCGGTGCTGGCGGTGTGGCTGTCACGCAACAGTAAAAGCCAGCTTAAGCTAAACCTGGCGTTAAGTTTGGTGTTAGCTGGTGCTATTGGCAACCTTATTGATCGCAGTGTCTATGGTTACGTCATTGACTTTCTGCACCTGTATTATCAAAACTGGCACTACCCGGCATTTAATATTGCCGATTCCGCTATTTGTATTGGTGCAGCCTTATTAATCTGGGACAGTTTTAGCAGCGAAGAGGCGAAAAAGTGAGTACAGCGATAGGCAGTAACAGCAGCGTTATTTTTCACTTCGATATTAAGTTATCAGATGGCAGTGCCGCCGAAAGTACCCGGGTTCATAATAAACCGGCCAAGCTGCAAATGGGCGATGGCAGTATTTCTGCGGCGTTTGAAGCCGAGCTATTGGGGCTGACAGCCGGTGATAAGAAAACCTTCACCCTGGCACCGGAAGATGCCTATGGTATGCCTAATCCGGATAACATTTATTATGTTGATCGCAGTAAATTTTCGGCTGATGCACCGGCAAAAGCGGGCATGATTATCGGCTTTACTATGCCGGATGGCTCGGAAATGCCGGGGTTGGTGCGTGAAGTAGTGGGTGAGTCTGTGACGATTGATTTTAACCATCCGCTGGCCGGCCAGACGTTGACCTTCAGTGTCGAAATAGTACAGGTAAACTGAGTTATGGATATTTTACTCGCCAACCCGCGCGGCTTTTGTGCCGGCGTAGACCGCGCCATCAGCATTGTTGAACGTGCGCTGGAGCTGTACGAGCCACCGATTTATGTGCGGCATGAAGTGGTGCATAACAAGTTTGTCGTTGACGGCCTGCGCCGGCGTGGTGCGGTGTTTGTCGATGAGCTAAACGAAGTGCCCGATGGCAATATCGTTATTTTCAGTGCCCACGGTGTATCACAGGCCGTGCGCGAAAATGCCCGGCAGCGCGGTTTAAAAGTGTTTGATGCCACCTGTCCATTAGTCACCAAAGTGCATATGGAAGTGACCCGCGCCAGTCGTAAGGGCATAGAGTGTATTTTAATTGGTCATGCTGGCCACCCTGAGGTGGAAGGCACCATGGGCCAGTACGATAACCCTGAAGGCGGTATTTACCTGGTGGAATCGGCTGACGATGTCGCAACCTTACAGGTGAAAAACCCGCAACAGCTGTGTTTTAGTAGCCAAACCACTTTGTCTGTTGATGATACTGCGGATGTGATCGATGCTTTGCGCAAGCGCTTCCCCGATATTGAAGGGCCACGCAAAGATGACATTTGTTATGCCACGCAAAACCGGCAGGATGCGGTACGGGATTTAGCGGCCAAAGCTGACCTGCTTTTGGTCGTAGGCGCCAAGAACAGCAGTAACTCCAACCGCTTGCGCGAGCTGGCCGATAAAATGGGCTGCACCGCCTATTTAATTGATACTGCCAATGATATTCAGCAAAGCTGGTTAGAGGGCGTGACTAAAGTTGGCGTAACCGCCGGTGCCTCTGCACCGGAGGTACTGGTGCAGCAAGTGGTAAAACAGCTACAGCAGTGGGGCGGTAAAACCGTTACTGAAAACCCGGGCCGTGAAGAAAACGTGGTGTTTGCTATACCCGCCGAGCTGCGCTGAGCGATCTTGGCTTGCCGCCCGGCAAGCCAGGCTTAACTTTGACCGTTTAACCGGTGTAGTATGCGCTAATCTAAAGCTTTAGCGGAACTATAAATGAACCTGCAATGGACGTTACCCGCGCTACAGCTGCCTAACCTTTGCCAGGGCCAATTTTTAATCCGGCTGATTGTGTTGGCGCAGGCAATCGCTGTGGTGTTGGCCTTCGCGCCCGGCATGCAGGCCGAGCCGTGGCAGCGGTTGGGGCTAATTAGCCTGTTTGTGCACTGGGTCGCCCTTTTGACAACGGTATGTCTCTGTCAGCTGCGACGGCGCTTAAACCGTTTAGCGCCAGTGTGGTTGTTAATAGCAAGCGTGTTGATCTTTGAGATAGCCACTGTGCTGGTCAGTTTGATCTCTCATTCCTGGTTACAGGCCCAACATCCATCAATGTTAGCCTCTTTGTCTGGTTTTGTGCTGGCCAATATGATGATCAGCGGCATTGTTGCGGTTATTGCTATCCAGTTTTTTATTATCCACACCGAGCATAACCAACAGATCCGCTCTCAAAGCCGTGCCGAATTTAATGCCCTGCAGGCCCGAATAGAGCCACATTTTTTATTTAACAGTTTAAATACTGTCGCAGAGCTTATTCATGTCGCGCCTGATGACGCAGAGCAAGCGCTATTGAATTTATCCACATTGTTTCGTGCAGCATTAAATGCAGGACAAGTCATTAGTTTAGCTGATGAGCTAAAACTGTCGTCGCAATACTTATCGTTGGAGCAGTGGCGCTTAGGCGAGCGCATGACGGTGCAGTGGGATCTGCCAGAGCCTTTACCCGCACTGCAGTTGCCGGCATTAACCATACAGCCACTGTTGGAAAATGCGGTTCGCCATGGTGCAGAGCAAAGCCAGAGCAAGGCAATAATTCATATTACAGTGTTGGAAAGTCGTCGCTCGGTAAGTATTGTGATTACCAATCCGTTGGGCGATAAGGCATCACAGCAACAGCGGGGCAATGGCATGGCGCTGGACAATATTCGTCAACGCCTGCAGTTGCATTTTGGGGCTGATGCACAGTTAAACAGTGCCAGTAACGAGGGGCGCTTCAGGGTGAAGCTGGTGTTACCGAAGCAGGCAGAAGCATGAAGGTTTTAATTGTTGATGATGAGCCGTTGGCCCGCTCCAGGCTAAGACGCCTGCTGGCACAACTAAACCAGTTTCAGGTGGTGGGTGAAGCCAGTGATTCTATGACGGCGTTGCAGCTACTGCACAGTCAGCAGCCAGATATCTTATTGCTGGATATCGCGATGCCAGGCTGCAACGGTATAGACTTTGCTACCGAATTGTTAAGCCTTCCGACACCGCCTGCGGTGATCTTTGTAACCGCGCACCCGGAGCATGCGCTGGATGCCTATCAGGCGGCGCCGGCAGATTACTTGCTGAAACCAGTCTCTGTTGAGAGGCTACAGCAGGCGCTGGAAAAGGTTGGCTTACGCACCAAAGCACATGTTGAACGGCAAAAAAGTGCCGAACCTAGTATTATTTATACGCAAGCCGGAGTGAAAAGACAGCTGGTGTTAAAAGACGTGCTGTTTTTCAGTGCGGAAGACAAGTATGTCCGCATGGTGCATAAAGGTGGCGAGGCCATTATTGAGCAAAGTCTGGTGCAGCTGTTACAGCAGTATCCACAACACCTACTGCGCATACATCGCAGTACTCTTATTAATAAGATGCATCTTGATCGCCTGGTGAGTGCAAATAATAAGCACTGGGTCCGGTTACATGGCTTTGATGACCGGCTTGAAGTGAGCCGGCGTGAAGTTGCCAATATCAGAAGTTGCATTTGTTAACCTGAAACTAACCGTTAGTCCGGTAAACTTACCGCTTATCAGTAAACCACTCGTGTTGTAAAAATGCTGATGTAAAGTCGAGTTATGAGATTCCGTTGATCTTATTTAAGAGACTAAAGTGACATGACAAGAATACCTAATTCCGGCTGGGGCAGGCATGTAACGAAAGGCTTTACTTTGCTTGAACTGATGGTCACCGTAGCGGTGCTGGCCATTGTGATGAGCGTGGCGGTGCCTTCTTTTGTGAACCTGGTGAATAACAATCGCCTGACCGCTCAGTCAAACGAGATCCTGGCAGCCTTATTGCTGGCCAGAACAGAAGCCATTAAGCGCAACGAGAGTATGGTGTTTTGTCACAGTGACGACAGCATTAATTGCACAGTACCTCCGGCTGCAGGCTGGCAGGGCTGGTTGGTATTAGGGGTCGTAGATGATACGCCGGTTGCCAGCGGTATTATGTTGTCAGAGCAGACTGTAATGCTGTCCAGCACTAATGTGGCCAACGCTCAGGTAAATGGTGTGGGGCATTCTGTTCGTTTCAACCCGCAGGGTTTATTGCGAAGTGGTGATGGTAATAACCCGCTAAATGGTGTGTTGCGAGTGTGTTTACCTAACACTGAAATGCCGATGAATATTCGCGATATCGAAATGCGTTCAGGCGGACGTACCAGGGTTATTGCTGACTCGGCGGGCGAGAACTGCCCGCAACCGAATGACCCGGTATAAGGAGGACTTGTGCAAAGCACGTTAAAAGGGCTAACAAAACAGCGTGGTGTGTCACTGATAGAGGTGTTGGTTTCAGTACTGGTGCTGGGTATTGGTTTGTTAGGCGTTGCAGCCTTACAAACCTCCAGTATGCGCAGCACCAACAGTGCGTTGGAAAAAACAATGGCTGTGATTTTGACCGATACCCTATCTGAGTTATTGAAAACTGATCCTGATGCCGCCCGGCAGGGCGCTTACGCCTTTGCTGATTGCACAGGCAGTGTGGCTTTGGGCACTGCTGGCTGGGTGCAGGATGTAAAACGTGCTACACGAGACGATGCCTGTCCGGTTGTCTCTTGGGAGGGAGACCGTTACACGGTAACGATCAGCTGGGGAGATGAGCGTTTGAATGTGAATAACAGTATTGTTACTCAGGTGATGCCATGAGAAAAACGTCACGAGGATTTTCTTTAGTCGAGCTAATGATAGCGATGACGCTAGGCTTATTAGTGCTGGGCGGCGCCATTGGTATTTTTGTTGCTAACCAGAACACCAGCAGAACGAACAGTGCACTAAGTGACTTGCAAACGGTTGCCCGGTTAAGCTTTCAGTTGATGTCACATGATATTCGTAATGCGGGTTTTGCAGGCTGTACCAACAACATGCGGGTGGCGAACACCATTGCCATTGCCGGCGTGCGTCCGGCATGGGCGGATTGGGCTACTGGCAGAGGTATTCAGGGCTTTGCCGCGCCTGTGCCACAGGTAAACGGTCTTACACCGCTTGCCAACACTGAGATGCTAAGGGTGATGTACGGCTCAGGCGCCAGCAACACTATTAATAATTATAACGGTAGTGTCATTAATCTTAACCTGAACTCTGTTGTTGAGGCTGGGGAAGTGGCTATTGCTTGCGATGATAACCTGACCAGTATTTTTCAGGTTAACGAAACCGGTGCCAGCACCGTCACGCACCTGTTGGCCGGCTTAAATAGCGATGCCAATCTGGGGTTTGTCGACCCTCAGCTGTGGGCGCCGGGCTTGGCTGAGCCGAGAAACTTTTCTGCGAACTCTATGTTTATGCGTTTTGAGTCGGTTGCCTGGTTTGTCGCCCGCAGTGTTGATGATCCTGACGTGTCATCACTGTATCGGGCGTCTTTGCTTGGCGATACTCAGGTAAATGAAGAAGTGTTATTTGGTGTGTCTGACTTGCAGTTTCAGTATTTAAACGGCAACACAGGGGTGTTTCAAACAGCCGCTGCTGTGACTGCCGCTGCGGGCTGGGGGGAGGTAAGTGCAGTAAATGTAACGGTAACGTTAGACCCTGCTGTACTGCAGGGTGTTGAAGTGCCACAGGCAGCCAGAACTTTCAGCTTTTTAGTGTCTTTACGCAACAGACAAGTCGTGAGGTGATAATGCAAACGAACAT
Source organism: Chromatiaceae bacterium (assembly GCA_033838465.1). Lineage (GTDB taxonomy): Bacteria > Pseudomonadota > Gammaproteobacteria > Enterobacterales > Alteromonadaceae > Alishewanella. Next base: position 29,866 of record JAJLKZ010000003.1, on the reverse strand, counting down.
CATTAAACAACAAGGTGTAGCGTTAGTTGTCAGCTTACTGTTACTGCTGGCTATTACCTTGTTGGCAGTAAGCACCATGAAACGCACCACAGTACAAGAGCAGATGACGGCAAATTTGCATGACCGGCAGTTGGCCTTGCAGCAGGCAGAAGCAGCATTGCTCGTCGCAGAGCGTTTATTGCAAGCAGCTCCGTTGCCGGGTGGCCCGGTGGCGCTTATTAATAATGCTGGCATTTATGACATTCCCAACCCCTTGCTGCCCGACCGCTGGGCGCCCGGGCAAGTGCTTACCTGGGTGCAAGCGCCGCCAATGAACAACGGCTTTGCCAATCCGGCCAGTTATATCATTGAATACATGGGGGATTGGGTGTTTCCACCGGGCTGTAATCAGTCGACTTCGCCCCCTATTGGCTGTTTAGAACCCACCTTTCGCATTACCGCAAGAGTGCCGGCCAGTGAAGGTCGTGCTGAGGTAACGTTGCAAACTATTTGGCGTCGCTGAGGAAGTACTGATGAATATTCGTAATTTATTGCCGTCATTTCGCTTAGCCTCAATGGCTGGAATGCTGCTTGGTGCGGCCACTGCGCATGCCGCTGTGGAAATTTCCAGCACGCCACTGCAGACCGGCAGTGCAGTGCCGCCAAACATCATGTTTATTATCGATGACTCTGGCTCTATGCATTTTGAATTATTACCCGATAATATTGTGTTTGGTGATAAGCGCTACATTTTCCCGCGGGCCAATAATGTGTATGGCCCCAGCGATTACAACAACTATGTACCCACTGTTGAAAGTGGTGAGCCTTATAACGCCTTAACCCGTTCTCCGCAGCAGAATAGAAGTTATTATGACCCTGCGGTAACTTATAAACCCTGGGTTAGAGCCGATGGTAGCAGTTTTCCTGATGCCAACCCGGCCTGTGCCTGGCACAACCCGATAAAAACCGGTACTTGCCCAACGGATACTACCGTAAACTCGGTTGCTCGTGATTTAACCCGCAATAATGGCCGTTACAACAGTAACCGCTGGTATAAATGTAGCTCAAGTGGCAGCTGTAGCTATGACACTAACAACCGCAGTTTCTGGCCGGCGACGTACTTTTTCCATGAAGGCGGTAGCGCCTGGGACTGGGATAACTACACCAAAGTTGAAATTAAAAGTAGCACTCCAACGTACACCGGCCATGGTCGTACCGGCCGAAGCGATTGTGCTAATGGCACTTGTACTTACAACCAGGAAATGCAGAACTTTGCGAACTGGTATACCTACCACCGTTCACGTATTTTAACTAGTCGTGGTGGTATAGGTCAGGCCTTTGTGAATCAATCTGAGAAAATGCGGGTTGGTTTTGGCGCCATTAATAAAGGCAACTCAACGGTAGATAGTGTAAACACCAGCGTTATAGTCCGAGGCGTTAGGGAGTTTAAAGGCGCGGCAAAAAGTAATTTTTACTCTGACTTATACACCCGCGATATTCCGGCAGCAGGTACGCCATTATTATCTGCACTTGATGCCGCCGGTCGCTATTTTTCAAGGGAAGATAGCCGTGGTCCGTGGGGCTTAAATCCGGGTTCTGGTGATGAATCTACCCTGGATCATATTACCTGCCGGCAAAACTTTACCATATTAATGACCGACGGTTATTGGTCAGATGGTAATACTGCACCAGATATCGGTAACCAGGACGGTACACCAGGGCTTACAATACCAAGACCAGAAGGTGACGCAGCAGATGATTATAAATATGAACCGGTAGGCCCTTTTGCCGATAGCCACAGTACAACATTGGCTGATGTTGCTATGAAGTACTGGAAAAACGATTTGCGGCTAAACTTGATTAATAATGTGCCTTCTGACCTCTATGTGAATCCGGCGTTTTGGCAGCATATGGTCACCTTTGGTGTGGGCTTAGGTGTAACGGGTAAAGTTGTGCCCAAAGAAGCCTTTGATGCCGTGGGGCCAAAGAAAGTGATTAATTGGGACAGCCCCTTTGCCGGTGATACTGATGCAAAAAACAGTGCAAAAATTGATGACTTACTGCATGCCTCATTAAACAGCCGTGGCGGTTTCTTTACTGCAGAGCGGCCAGATATCTTTGCTATGGAGCTGGAAAATACCCTCAATGCTATTGCTGGTCGCGTTGCTTCGGCGTCAAATCTCACCGGTACCACCACTTCACTGCAGACAGAAAACTTTGTCTATCAGGGCAGTTTAAACTCCACAGATTGGAGTGGCTCGTTAAAAGCAAAGAATGTTGATGAGTTAGATGGCGTGGTGTGGGAGTCTAATTTCCCGGCGTGGGACGAGCGCAATATTTTATTTGGCCGTAAAAATGGCGTAGCGGCATTATTTACACCCAGTAATGTCAATGCTGACGCTAACGCGTTAAGTGGCAAAGATACCTTAGTAAACTATTTACGTGGTGATAAGACGCTGGAAAGTGGCAATAATGCACAGTTCCGCCCACGCAGCTCTTTACTGGGTGATATTGCGAACTCATCACCGGCTTATGTTGCTGCATCGGTTAACCGTGATTATCAGCGTTATAGCTGGGAAGGAACAGGCAGCTATCAAGCATTTTTAGCAGCTCAAAAAACCAGAGCGCCTGTTGTATATGTGGGCGCTAACGACGGTATGTTACATGCGTTTGATGGTGCTACTGGGACTGAATTGATGGCCTATATGCCACAAAAAATGTTAACTGTTGAAGCAAATTTGGCTGACTATGCCAGTAAAACCTATAAGCACAAATATTATGTTGATGGTTCGCCAGTGGTGGCTGATGCGTATATCAACGGCAGTTGGCGCACGATTTTGCTGGGTTCTTTAGGTCGTGGTGGCAACAGCTTGTTTGCCATCGACGTGACAGACCCGCAGGCATTGGCCGGTGAAAACAAAGCGCAGAAAATTCTGTGGGATAAAAGCTTTCCAGAGTTAGGCATTACCACCAGTAAACCTGCCATCGCCCGGTTAAATAATGGTAAGTGGGCTGCGGTAGTGGGCTTTGGTTATAACAACAGCACTAATAAAGCCGGGCTGTTAGTAATCGATTTAGCAAATGGCAGCGTGCTCCGCACCATTACAACCAACAGTGCCAGCGAAAATGGCATGGGCCAGATAGAAGGCTGGGACAGAAACAGTGATGGTAATACCGATTGGTTCTTTGGCGGTGATTTAAAAGGCAATGTCTGGAAGTTTGACTTGTCTAATGAGAACCCAGATTTGTGGGGGGTAGCCTATGAAGACCGGCCATTGTTTACCGCGGTTGATGACGCTGGTGTACCGCAACCTATTACCGGTGGCGTGTCATTATCATCACAACCTGAAACAGGGCAGCTTTGGGTGTTTTTCGGTACCGGCAAAATGCTATCGGCTGAAGACCCGCTGCGCAGTGATGCTAATACCTGGTATGGCATCAGAGATGGCATCGTAATTAACAATAAAGCGGAATTAAAGCAGCGCAATATTATTGCCCAACAGGATAATGCCAGGGTCATCGAAGCGGGTGCGCCTTATGATATGGCTGATTTGCGTGGTTGGTATATCAACCTGAATGACCCGCGTGAGCGTATCGTTAACCGGCCCCAAGTGGTGGGTAACAGCCTGGTCATTAATACCGTGGCACCTGGTGATAATGAGTGTAATCCGCAAGGCAGTGGCTGGATAATGTCGGTAAACCCTTATAGCGGCGGCAGGTTAAATTACACCTACTTCGATCGAAACAAAGATAATAAGTTTGATAATGAGGACGGATTAACAGTAAATGGTGACGTAACACCAGTGTCAGCTGTTCGCTTTGACGGTATGCCAAGTGAACCTGCGGTATTCAGAAACGACGATGGCACCGCGACGCTGGTAACAGGCTTAGCGGATACCCGCATAGCTGACACTGATGTGCAGCCTGGTTTCCTGCAGGGCCGGGTGTCATGGCGTGAGCTAACTAACCAATGAGTACTTATATGAATAGTAATACCAAACAAAAAGGCATCACGCTAATTGAGTTGATGGTAGTAGTAGCCATAGTGGGTATTTTGGCTTCAATAGCTTACCCGTCATATCAGAACCATGTGCAACGCTCAAATCGTGCCGCCTCAGTAGCATGTTTGGCCGAGTTGGCTCAGTTTATGGAGCGTAGCTATACAGCCGCTTTTAGTTATGCCGACATTGAACTACCCGCCTTGCAGTGTGTTACTGATGCTGCTGGTCGCTATAACTTTGCGCTTAACGATCTGGCTGCCCGCACTTACACGCTAAGTGCGACGCCCATCGGGCCACAAGTTGGTGATGGTTGTGGAGTACTCACTCTGGATCAGGCCGGCCGCAAAGGCGCTAACGGCGGCTTTGCCGCAGCTGATGTCAGACGCTGTTGGTAATTTGGTGTAAAATTTGACCTTTTGAAATAATGTTGTAACTTTAAAGTTAAGTTTATTAACTTTTGGCATACGGATATGCGGTTACAATCTGGTTTTAGTTTAATTGAAGTATTAATAAGCCTGCTTATTTTAAAAGTGGGCTTATTGGGTGTGCTAGCAGGGCAAACGCTGGCGGTGCAACAGGTGCAAGATGCGCTTCAGCGCACCCAGGCAGTTGCCTTTAGCACGTCGGTATTAAATGAACTGGCGGGTAATAGCGCCTTATTACCGGCTGTAAATGAACTGACGCCCTACATCGAGCTGCCTGAATTCCCAGCTTGTGTGCCACCAACGCCATGCACTCAAACGCAGATAACATCAATACAGCTGCATCAGTTACTTAGCCACTTACAACAGACGACTACAGGCAGGCTTTATCAGCCAGCGCTTTGCGTAACACCACAGCCGCAGGCTGTGCAGCTTACCATGACCTGGCAGCGAAGAGCGCCGCAGCACGCAGATAACGCATCTGGCTGTGGCGCTGAATCGCAGCGGGCGCAACTTGTATTAACCGCCAGCGAGGGCTAAGCCATGCGCTCGGTATCGGGGTTTACCCTATCTGAATTGCTGATTGCGATGGCATTATCGTTGACCATAATAAGCATGGCGCTGACGGCGTTTAGTGGCTTAAACCGCTCAGCGAGGCAGACCCAGCAGTTAGCCGAGTTACAGCAAAATGCGCAGCTTATTAATAGTCTTTTTCAGCGCGAGCTGGCCAATATAGGCTTTTGGGGTGGTGGTGCTTCACCTGAAACCGCCATCGGTACCACATTACCTGCAATACCCGCCAGCGATTGTATTGACCCTGTGTTTGACAGTGGCAGCTTTCCTGCTGCAGGCAAGCCTTTTGTTACACTCTATGCTGGCTCAGCCTTAAATTGTATTGCCTCGCCGCTAGCCGGTAGCGAAATATTGCAGCTTAAGCGGTTGATTGGTCAGCCGACGACACCGGCACAGTTCAGGCCAAACCGCTTTTATTTTGAAGCGAACTGGCAGCAAAGCCGCTTTGTCGATACGGCTAGTGCTGATCTGAAAGCAGCATTGGATTATCTGCCCTACCAGCATCTGGTGTTCTACCTGCAGCAACAACTGGTAAATGATGAATCTGTGCCGGTGCTGATGCGCAAGCGGTTAAGCCGAAATGCTGCAGGCGAAGCGGTAATCAGCACAGATGCCATTTTAGATGGGGTGGAGCGGCTGCATTTTGAATTCGGTATAGACACCAATGCTGATGGTGAGCTCGACTATATCTTGCCAACAGCACAGCTAACAGCAGATCTGTGGCAGCAACAACACAGTCGTATCATAAGTATGCGCTACCATATTTTGCTGCGCTCGCGCCGGCCAGATCCTGCCTACATAAATAACCAGGTCTATCAAATGGGGCAACAGCAGTTTGAGGCGCCGAACGATAGCTACAGACGATTGTTGCTTAGCAGCAGCGTATTTTTTCATAACCAGCTATTGCAGGGAGGCATATGAAACGGACAACAGGCATGGTGCTTATTATGGTACTGATTTTTCTGCTGGTGATGAGTTTATTGTTATCCGCCATGTTATTGGTAAGTCAATTAAGCCACAAAGCCGCTTACGCCGGACAGCAACAGCTGCAAACAGAGCAGACTGCATTGGCAGAGCACATGCAAGCAGTCACCCTAGCCGATGCAGGCGATCAGCCCTCAATGACTCCATTAGCACAATGTCCGGCACAGTTTGCTGCCTGGTCGGCGTCGGCACTGAACTGCCAGATAGCGCGAATTGATACTGAAACCTATTCCGACAGCCGGCTATTTTATGCGTCTTATCGCAGTATCGTGCTGACAGCCAACTTAGCTGATGGGGCATCTGAGCATGAGCAATAAAAGCATCTTAGCGCTTTTGCTGCTAAGCCCTTTGGCTGCAGCCTGCGATTTAAACCCGTCGCAGCCCTTATCAGCAACCATGTGGTCACCCTTGGCCAATATGCCAGTGCGCGAAATTTTGATTAGCAATAATGTGCAGCTTGATGTGCCAGCGGCGCCCGGTGTGATCCGTCTGACACAAAGTGATAACCAACAACTTATTGCTGAGCTAAGCAGTTGGCCGACAGACAGCGGTCAGGTGGGCAGTATTCGGGCACAACCTGCAGTGCTGGATCAGGATTATGATGGCATCGCTGATGCCCTGTATGCGGTGGATGAGTACGGCCTGGTATGGTATCTGCCGCTGAATAATACGGGTTTTAACACGCCACAGCTGCTGGCTGATTTTACTGAGTTGCAGGCGCAGTTTCGCCAGCCAGTGCAACTGGTACAGAGTGTAGCCGCTGATGCCGGTTTTGCCGGGCAGCGTCAGACCATGTTGTTACTGATCGCCAGTACTGCGGATGCAGGAGATATACTCATCATGCTAAAACACCGTCAGGGGGAGGAAACCCCTGTGGATATCAGCAAGCTGGTTGATCGCAGCGAGCTTAGCGCCGGAGAGCTACAAACCGGTATTAGCGATGCCAACTGGTTGCAACTGCAACAAAGTGGTGGTTGGTATGTGAAAACGCAGCGCAGCATCAGTGCCAAACCAGCGGTTTATGCCGGTGTGGTGTATTTTACCTCAGCTGAAGTGTCACAGCTTAATGCCGATTGCAGCTTAGGTGCCTCCGCCCAGCCGCAATTACATGCATTACATTTACATCACGCCGGCGCGGTTTATGTTAAGCGGCAGTGGCAGGTTATTCAGCCAGATGCGGCAGAACTCTCGCTGCAGCAAAATGCGCAGGGCGAACTTGAAGTACTGCTGCAAAATGAGCATCAGCAGCAATTGGTACTGACAGAGCTGTTAGCCGTTGATGCTGCTTGTGCCAGCTGTGTTAAGCCGCTGCCAGCACATAGCTTTCCCAAAGTTAAGCGGCTGGCTACGTTTCAGTATGAAGAGGGGGCCCATGAGTGAAACAGTGTATAGCGGGCTCGCAACAGGCGTTTAGTTTGATTGAGCTGTTAATCGTTATCGCCATTATTGGTATTTTGGCTGCGGTATGCTACCCGTCATATCAGCAATATGTATTACGAACTTACCGCACTGAAGCAACCACCACATTATTGCAGCTGGCGAATAACCAGGAGCATTATCTGGCAGATCATGGTAGCTACACGGCAGATCTGGCTTTGTTAGGTGGGGTTTATTCCAGCCGTTATAGCTTTGAGGTGCTGCTAACGGAGCAAAACCAGGCGTTTGAGTTGCGTGCATTAACACAAGGGCCACAGCAAGCGGATACCTCATGCAGTTTGTTTACCTTAAACCATCTGGGGCAACGTAATCAGTTGTCACCGCAGACGCTGTCCTGCTGGGACTAATAGGGACAGGCTTGGCTAACCTCGGTCAGCCGGCCACGCCCGGCCTGATTTACCGTAAGGCGGTAATGCCACTGTTGTGTAGGTTTAGCACAGTAATAAAAAGTACCATTTTCAAAGCCGTTCAAGCTACCGTCACGGCGAAAAGTAATAGCCTCACGGTTGTATACTAATTGGTGTCCTTGCGGTACCGCGGGTAGCTCTCTCAGCAGCTTGCTACTGCCATCAGAGGGATATTGAACAAAAAGCTGTACGGGCGCACTGTGCCAGGCTTTAGTACATACCCCATCTTGCATCGGGCAAAACTGTACCGGCAAATTACTGCTACTGGCGGCCACTCTGGCGTAGGCTAAATGCTGACTAAACTGGCGAATATAGGCCGATGCACGCTGGCGGTCAATAAAGCTGGCCATAGCAGGCACAGCCATAGTCGCGAACATAATTAGTATTGCCAGGCTAATTAATAGCTCTGGTAGGCTAAAGCCGGTACGGGCGGGAAAAGTCATACTAAGCTCCTTGCAGTAAATGTCTGCACTAAGCTTAGTATGAATTGCTTAAATGTAAATTAAATGTTTTTTAATCGTATATTGTTGGAATGGGCTCGCGCTTGTGCTGGGTGCGCAGGTAAATAGCGATCAGCTTTTCGCTAACCGCTGTCGGCACTGTTTTGCCTTCGAGAAAATCATCAATTTGCTCATACGTCAGGCCCAGCGCCGCTTCGTCGGCCTTTTGTGGTGCCAGACACTCTAAATCGGCAGTAGGGGTTTTTCCAACCAACAATTCAGGTGCGCCCAGGGTTTGGGCCAGTAACCTGACCTGGCGTTTACTCAAGCCAAACAAAGGGGCTAAATCACACGCGCCATCACCCCACTTGGTGTAAAACCCGGTAATGTTTTCGGCTGAATGATCGGTCCCCAGCACCAGGCCACCGGTTAATGCCGCGATATGATATTGCACGACCATCCGACTGCGCGCTTTTACATTGCCCTTGGCAAAATCGGCCTGTGCTTCAGTGGCACTGGCCAGCCCTTGAGCCACCATAGCGGACCAGGTTGCCTGGTGCAGCGCATCCGCACCCTGCTGGATGTTTACTGATAACGCCTTGGTGGGGCGAATAAATTCCAGCGCCAGTTGTGCTTCGGCTTCATCCTTTTGTGTGCCATAGGGCAGGCGCACGGCAATAAATTGATAGCCGGCTTTTTGTGCGTTCAACTCATCCACTGCCAGCTGAGCCAGCCGGCCGCAGGTTGTGGAGTCAACACCGCCGCTAATGCCCAGCACCAATGTGGTTAACCCTGATGCTTGCAGACGTTGTTTAATAAAGTCGACCCGCCGGCGGATCTCAAATTGTGCGTCTATCTGTGGTTGTACCCGCATTTGCGCAATAATCTCTGCTGCATTCATCGCTTGTCGCCTCTGCTGTAAATAATTGACTATCTTACCCTGCTTTACTGTCTGTGGATCAAGCTAATCTTCGGCATTATCTGCTGAACCCTGAAACGGCTTGTATTATACTGCTTGCACTATCGCTGCGTAACTAACGGACAACACGATGAAAAAAATTGAAGCCATAATTAAACCTTTTAAACTGGATGATGTACGCGAAGCCCTGGCCGATATTAATATCACTGGCATGACAGTCACCGAAGTTAAAGGCTTTGGCCGGCAAAAAGGCCATACTGAGTTGTACCGTGGCGCTGAGTACATGGTGGACTTTCTACCCAAGGTAAAATTGGAAATTGTGGTGCCGGATGAGCAGGTTGAGCGCTGTGTTGAAGCTATCATGAAAACCGCGCAAACCGGTCGAATTGGCGATGGTAAGATTTTTGTCTTCGATGTTGAGCGAGTTATCCGAATTCGTACTGGCGAAGAAGATGAAGATGCGATATAACATTTTTACCTTCTGTTAACCCGGTGCCGATGATGCGGTTTCGACAAGCCAGATTAGCCTGCTTTATAACAAGCTTGCTGCTTGCTGGCTGTAGTGCCAAGCTGACATCAAATCCGACAGCTGCGGTTACTCCACTGCCTCAGTCGGTATTGTTACAAACGGCCGAGTCACCTATACCATCCGTTACTGATATTTTTACGTTAACTGGTGAGCAGCAACGCGAATTTCTCGCCTACTTCAATGCCCCTTCACGTCAAACAATAGCGAAGCATCGTCGGATCTATCATTTTTTAGCTGAACACTTGGCGGGGTTTACCTATCTGGGCAAGAACTATACCGCTGCGCAATCATACCAATATAAAAGTGGTAATTGTATCTCACTGGCAGTGCTGACGAAGGCTTTGGCAGATTTGGTTGGTGTACAGATTGAGTTTCAAACCATCGTCAGCGCGCCGGTTTACAGCATTGAAAGTGACTTTATGCTGTCATCAGATCATGTTCGAACATTTTTATACGATCCAGATTTCGTGGAAGAAGAGGATAGGGTCTATTTTTCCAAGCCGGCAATAGTGGTTGATTATTTGCCCGCAGGCACCGACATAACTGGCCCGCGCGTGTCGAGCCAGACTTTTATTGCTATGTTTTATCGCAATTTGGCTGCAGATGCCGTTTTACAAGGCAACTATACGCAGGCGCTGGCGTTACTGCGAACTGCGCTGGACTATGCGCCGACTTATGCTGCCGTTATTAACCTGATTGCCGTTGTCCATCGTCGGGTAGAACAGCAGGCGCTGGCCGAGCAGTTTTATCAATACGGCTTACAGGTCGCTGATGCTAAAACCACGTTGATCAGTAATTACGCGGTGTTGAAACGCAGCATGGGTGAGGATGAGCAAGCTAAAGTGCTATTAAAGTCGTTAAAATCGCATGATGAACACGACCCGTATCGTTGGTATATCCTTGGTAAAGAAGCGGCACTCAAGCAACAATATGACGATGCTATCGTGTTCTACCGTAAAGCCATAACGCAAGCCCCTTACCTGCATCAGTTGCATTTTGAACTGGCTCTGGCCTATTTCTACACTAATCAACCTGCAAAGGCCCGTCAGTCGCTGAGTATGGCAGCTGAGCTCTCGCCTCTGGGCAACCAACAACAGCGATATCAAGCCAAATTGCAAGCCATTGAATTAAGACAATAAAATGCGCCTGCTGTTATATGTTGTACTGTTGAGCGCTTTGGCTGCAAATGCAGCCGATGTTCAGCAAGATATTCGCTGGCTTAGTGATGCAAAGCTTGAAGGGCGAAAAACCGGTACGGCTGGCGCGCAACTGGCGCGCGATTATCTGACACAGCGTTATCAGCAGCTGGGCCTGCACTATTTTAATGGCAGCTTTAGCCAGCCCTTTTCTTATGGCCGCAGTAAAACTGGCATTAATATGGTGGGCTATCTGCCCGGCTGCACCTACCCAGAGCATTACATTGCAGTGACTGCGCATTACGACCATTTAGGTAAACAAGGCCATAAAATATTTCATGGTGCCGATGATAATGCCTCCGGCGTGGCGGTGATGCTGGAGCTGGCCAGTCGTTTAAGCCAGCGCTGTCCGGCCTATTCTTATATTTTTATTGCCACAGATGCCGAGGAGGGTGGGCTGCATGGCAGCAAAGCCTTTGTTGGGGCGCCGCCAGTGGCACTGAATAACATAGTGCTTAACCTGAATCTGGATATGCTGGGCCGGCCAGACAGACGAGGCCGTTTGTATTTAACCGGTGCTAAGCGTTTTCCCGACTTAATGGCAACACTAGCGCCACGTTTTAGTAAGCTGCAGTTTCTCCATCACCGTGGCCCGGGGCGATTACCCCGCGCGCATAGCCGCTACGACTGGCCTAACGTAAGTGACCATGGGCCTTTTCATCGTGCTGGTATAGGCTACCTGTTTTTTGGTGGTCAGGACCATGCGCATTATCACACCGAGCTGGATACTTGGCAGCGAATTGATGCTGAATTTCTAAGCATGGCGCTTGAGGTAATATGGACAACGCTAGGCTGGCTTGAGCAACAAGCCCCCAATGATATTGTTCATGCTGACCATTAACCAGGTCACTGTCTGATAGTTTTACATCATTAAAACATTCAAGGTTCAGGCGGCATCGTCCTCTTCGCACTTATAATTTATATTGAATTTTTTCATTACGTTATTTTCGCACTTCCAGTTCTGGTTCGTTTAATGCATTACTTTCACGGCTAACACACTATGTAAAAAGGACGTTGCAATGAAAGTAAGCAAAAAGTTTTCAACAATATTGTTTGCAGGTTTGATGACAACATCAGCGGCACAAGCTGCCATGATCACAGATTGGAGTTTTGTGAATACTGCTGGCTTTATTAACTGGCAAGCAGATGGGGTTATCGCCAGCGGTGCCGGTAACTATTTCGATGAGTTTAATGTATTACAAACCTGGTATTCGTCATTAAGTTGGGGAGATCCGGTGAACGGCTCGCCATCCTCCTTTTCGGTAACCAGCCCAATAGTGGGTAATGTGACAACCAATGGTGCTATGGCGATGGGGACCACACTGGTGCATAACAACTTTCCAGTGTTTGATAATGGTGAGTTGTTAACCCAGGCAACGCTGCTTAATCAATTATTGTTAACGCCATTATTTCCTGCAGGGCCAGCGGTTAATGCACCTACCATAGCGTTTAATATTAACTTCTTTGAAACGGTGAATGCGCCGGGTAATGGTGTGCTTTGTCCTGATGGCAATGCGCAGGGGGTGGGCCAGAATATCAACGGTTGCGGCGATATCTTCGCTATTGCCTCACCGCTTGATTTAGTGCAGCAATTGGTAATAGATGACTATTTGTACACTTTCGCCATCGGCGTGATGGGTGGCGCTATTTTGTCTGATGCAACCTGCGGTTTAATGGGATTTAGCTCTGGCTGTTATGGGTTTGTTACCATAGAAAACCAAACCAATACCATACAACCGTTTTTCACTATTACAGCGCGGGAAATTACCGATGTGCCTGCGCCGGCCAGTTTTGCTGTATTTGGCCTTGGGCTCTTGCTGCTTGGCAGGTTAAGTCGCAGAGCATAAGTATTGCAATAAGGCCTGCTAACTGCAGGCCTTATTCATTGATACCATCAACTCCGGTCAACCTTACCAGTCAAAACTCAGCTGATGACGATTTAGAGCAGGTTTTTTGCTGCTCACTGGTCGTTTTCGGCTGGCGTGGCGCTGAAATACCGCTTGTTTCTGTTGCTGCCAGTGTTGGCGGTCGTGTTGTTTAAGCCACTGGCTTAATCTGGCTCTGGCTTGCTGTTGTGCCTGTTGTAGATCAACCACTGGGTCTGGGTAATCCCGCCCCAGCACACAACCATATTGCTGTTGTAGTGATAGCGGCATCAACCAGGGGGTGTGCAACCAGCTGTCGGGTACCTGGCGCAGCTCTGGCAACCACTGACGGATAAACTGGCCCTCGGCATCTTTTTGCTGGCTTTGCTTAACCGGGTTATACATACGGTTGGGGTTTATGCCGGTGGTGCCCGCCTGCATTTGTATTTGCGGGTAATGAATGCCTGGCTCGTAATCAACAAAGCACTGGGCTAAATGCAGTGCCAGTGGCCGCCAGTGTAGCCACAAATGATAGCTGGCAAAGGCCACCAACATGGCACGGCCACGAAAATGTAGCCAGCCGGTTGCCAGCAAACTGCGCATAGCGGCATCAATCAGCGGATAACCGGTATGGCCCGTGCGCCAGGCAGCGAACAAGGTTGGGTTAAAGTAAGGTTCACGTAAGCCATCAAAGCCCGGGTGCATGTTGTAAAATTCGATAGCCGGCTCATCTTCCAGCTTTTGCATAAAATGACAGTGCCAACGCAGCCGGCTGAAAAACGCCTGCAAGCCTTGTGCGCTGCGGGTATCACTGCTTTGCTTCATTGCAAAAAAACTGTGTTGTTGCAGCTGGCGCAAGCTAAGCTGGCCGTAACTAATGTAAGTGCTCAGTCTGGAACAGCTTTGGCTGGCTTTGGCCGGCAGCGAAATATGCTGGCGATAATGTCGGCAGCGCTGGTGTAAAAAGCTGTCAAAGGTCTCATCGGCCATGTAGGCATCGGGCAGACTCTGGCACAGTGGCAGATCTTTTAGCCGGGTTGGCGCAAGTAGCGTTAAGTCCCAGTTGGCTGCGGTAACAAAAGGCAGCTGCGCTACCGACGGTACTGGCGGGCTTTTTAACCAGCTGTCAGCCAGCTCGAACCAGTTATCCCGGTCGGGCAGCGCGCGGAATACGGCGAATTGTCTAAACTGATGCCAGTTTATCTGTAACGACTTCAACAGCCGCTGCACGGCCAGATCACGCTGGTAGGTCCACAGGTTGCCGGTTTCTTCATGGCTGTACACATCAGTAATACAAAACTGCTGGCAAAGCTGCTTAATTACCTGCGTGGCAGGGCCTTTTAGCACCAACAGCGGCTGACCTATTGCGGTTAATTGCTGGTTTAATTGCTCAAGCGCTCCAGCCAAATAGTGCCAATGGCGCAGCGATACATCGGGTTGTTGCCAGTAATCGGGTTCAATAATGTAAAGCGGTACCACCGCACCCAGTTTCGCTGCTGCGAACAGCGGCTGGTGATCGTGAAGGCGCAGATCGCGCTTAAACCAAACCAGTGCCGTCATGCAGATGGGGCTGTTAATATGGCACGGACAAAGCTACCATCGGCGTCATACAACTGTGCCTGTTTGGTAATGTTAAAGCGCCGCTCACTGCTATTGCCGGTACCGGCAATATATGCCCAGTTCCCCCAGTTGCTGGCACAATCGTAATCCAGCAGCCGCTGCTCAAAATAGGCTGCTCCAAGACGCCAGTCGACGCCCAGATCATACATCAAATAACTGGCGACATTTTGCCGGCCACGGTTACTCATTAAGCCGGTTTTGTTAAGGAGTTGCATATTGGCATCCACAAAGTCGATGCCGGTTTGGCCAGCGCACCAACGTTGAAATTTATGCTGTTGCCGCTCTGTTAATTGCGGCGGGCTAAAGTCTGGCTGCTGACGTATTGCCTGTTTAATACCATTTTTGCTAAACCAAAGCTTGCCGTATTTGCGAAATTGCCAGCGAAAGTATTCGCGCCACAATAGCTCAAACTTCAGCCAATACGTCGACTCATTGGCCTCTACCTGTTGCTCAAACTGCACAATGTCCTGCCATAACTGCCTGACAGATAAACTGCCCAGGGCCAGTGGTGCCGAGCAAAAGCTGGCATAGTGCAGCCCAAACAGCTGATTACGCGTTTCTTTGTAGGTTAAAATATGCCGGCCTTGCCAGATAAACTGCGCGACCCGCGCCAGAGCGTGTTGCTCTGATGCTACAGGTTGCAGCAAGGCTGGCTGATACTGCGTAACTAATTGCGTAAAAGCACTGTTGTAAGGTTCACACTGGTCGGTCGTTAACCAGCCCTGAGTTGGCCTATCAGATGAAATGGGCGGGCTTACCTGTAACAACGGCTCTAGTTGCTTGCGAAAGGGGGTAAAGCTATCGGGCAGGCGCGACAGTGTGGGGCGAAACGGCTCGCCTAGCAGAGAATTGCAGTCAAGTTGGGTTACCGCCAACACTGAAGATAGCGCAGACAGCGCGTTGCGCTCATCCGGTGCGACCGGCTCGGCGCAGTACAGCCTAGTGGCATTAAGCGTTCTGGCCAGTTTGCTGATAAGCTTTACTTTGTCACCCACTAAGGTGATAAGGCCAATATTTATATCGGCCAGCTGCTGTTTAAGCTCGGTTATTACCGCCAGTTGCTGTTGTAAGCGGCTTAAGTTGGCGCGGGCGATACCATATTGTGTGCCGAAAAAAGCCTTATAATCCAGCACTACCAGCGCCGCTTTAGTCTCTCCCGGTAGCTGCAGCAAGGGGTTATCATGTATCCGCAGGGTGTCGTTCAGTAAAACCAGGCTCAGGCTCATAACTGCTCCAGCTTAATCAGGGTGTCTGCGGCTTTGGCTAAAATAGCGGCTTTATCGTGCTCACTGCGTTTGTGCCAGTTGGCATAGGCCAGGCTTAAGCGCGGGTTTTGCCCAAGTTTCGTCTGGTTACGTTGCAAAAAGTCCCAGTAAAGTGCATTAAACGGGCAGGCATCATCTTCTGTGGTCAGTTTAACTTTGTAGGCGCAGTGTTTGCAGTAATCACTCATGCGGTTAATGTAGGCACCGCTGGCGGCATAGGGCTTTGAAGCCAACACACCGCCATCGGCATACAATGCCATACCCAGAGTGTTGGGCAGCTCAACCCACTCATAGGCATCGGCATACACGGCTAAATACCAGTCGGTGACTTCATCTACCGACAACCCTGCCAGCAGGGCAAAATTGCCGGTAATCATCAGCCGCTGAATATGATGCGAGTAGGCATGATCTATGGTGCTTTTTACTGCCTGCTGCATACAGCGCATCCTGGTGTTGCCATGCCAGTAATACCCGGGCAGGGCGCGATGGGCGTTAAGCTGGTTGCGGCTTTTATACTCCGGCATAAGAAACCAGTACAGGCCGCGTACGTATTCGCGCCAGCCAATCAGCTGACGAACAAACCCTTCAGCGGCGTTTAGCGGCACCTTACCTTGTTGATAGGCCTGCTCAACCTTGTTACACATCCAGCGCACATCCAACAGACCGCAGTTTACGTACACCGAGCAAATACTGTGCTGTAAAAACGGCTGGTTTAGTACCATAGCGTCCTGATAATCGCCAAACTGTGCCAATTGGTTGTCCACAAAGTGCAAAAATGCCTGACGCGCAGCTTTACCGGTTACCGCATAGCTAAAATTCGCTGCGTTACCCATATTGGCCGAAAAATGCTGCTCAACCAGTGCCATCACCTCTGTCGTGATGGCATCAGGGGTAAAGCTGAGTGGTGGCGTGGGGGCTAAATCTTTTGGCCAGGCTTTGCGGTTCTCGCTATCGTAATTCCAGTTGCCGCCTTCGGGGCTGTCACCCTGCATTAATAAGCCGGTGTAGCGGCGCATATCGCGGTAGAAATACTCCATCCGCAGCTGCTTTTTGCCTTTAGCCCAGCGGGCAAAGCGGGCTAAGTCGCAGATAAAACGATCATCATCCAGTACCGTTAGCGGCAGCTGAAATTGCTGCTGCCAACTGAGTATTTCCTGTTGCAGCCGATATTCACCACACTGGGTAATCATAATGCTGTTAAGCGCGGGCTGTTGGGCTAGCGCAAAGCGAACTGCGTCTGTCATCGTGGTTATGCCGATTTCTGCGCCGTAACTTATATAGCACACATGATAGCCCTGCGTTTTCAGCACCTCGGCAAAGTGGCGCATGGCGCTAAAGAGCAAAATAATTTTATGTTTGTGGTGTTTCACATAGCTGGCTTCGCTGCCGACTTCAGCCAGTAAGATCAGATCGTCTTTGCTTGCTTGTTGCAAACTCGACAGGGCTGGGCTCAGTTGATCGCCCAGAACAACAATAAGTTTGGCCATGATAGTAAGGTTTAGGTCATGTTGGCTGAAAATACGCTGTGGGAGTAGGCTTCGATCAATGGCTGGCGCGGGCAAAAACTTCAGTGTTATATTGTTACAACCTAAACCTGCATTGGAACACCAAAGATGAAACAAGCCATGCTTAAAGCCGCACTGCTGAGCCTGACAGTGTTGATGGCGGCGCCATTTTTCAGTCAGGCGCACCAGCAACATACTCACAGCCATGATGAGAAGCAGCAACATGACCATGACCATGACCATGATCACAGTACCGACGCTAACGACGAAATGGGTGCAGGGCTTAGCGCCCATGTGCATGGCCACGGCCTGTTAACGTTAGTGTTAGAAGGCAATGAGATGCAACTGGCGTTTCAGGCAGCGGCTTACAGCGTGGTGGGTTTTGAGCACAAACCCAGTACAGTAGAGCAGCAACAGGAGATTGACGCTGCTATTGCTATTTTTAATCAGGGCGACTGGTTTAGCGTGAATGCCGATGCCAACTGCGAGCTGGCGATGGCGGAGGCCAGTACCGACTTAACCCAGGCTAACAGCAGTGCTGGCCATGGCGATTTTTACGCTAATTATCAGCTGCTGTGTCAGCGCCCGGCGCGGTTAAACCAGCTGCAGCTGAGCATTTTTAACTTGCTGCCGGCGTTAGAGCAGGTAGAGGTGCAATGGGTTATCAACGGCCGCCAGGGCGCGACGAAAACCTCGCTGCAAAATAGTACTGTGCAGTTTTAATGCTTTATTGCACTGGTGTTCAGCCATAAAAAACGGCAGCTTAAGCTGCCGTTTTTCTGGTATAACACCACCTTAATAGGTGTATTCCTCAATATTGTCCACTTTCAGGCTGTAGGCGGCCTGGCCTAAATCGTGGGTCATCACTTCTGTGGTTAAGGTGCCGCTTATCCAAAACGGTGAATAAATCATATCGGCCTTTAAGTTTTTTGCGCCGGTAACAAAAATCATCTGGTTTGGTGGCGGTGGCGGCACGTGAATACAGGCGCCAAAGTAAGGTACTAAGAAAAAGCTGGTGACATTTTGCTCGGCGTCAAACTCCAGCGGTACCACAAATCCCGGCACCCGAACCTTGGTGTTGTTGTATTTCTCTACCACTTTGGCCGAGGTTAAAATTTGCTGCCATTGTGCTGCCACAGGGTCGTCGCCCTGATAGTTGTCGTCAAATGGTGACGGCTGGCTATAGTCGTGTTGTACTTCCGGCATCTGTTGCAACAGCTTCAGATCTTCTTCCGGCATTAAGTCAGTCCATTCAATGGTTTTCACGTCATTGGCGGCAAGGCTAAAGCTTGCGACCAGTGTCAGATATAACGCAACAGATAACGTCCGTAGCATTGGAGCTTGCTCCCCTAAGTTGGCATAATGGCTAAACGCCAACATCATAACATGACAGTGGAACAGCCTGTGACCGACAAGCCGAAAATTCCTGCGATTGAACTCAAACAACTGCGATTTTTCTACCAACCAGACAGTTGGCAGCTGTATTTACCTGAGCTGCGCTTAGACACCGGTGAGCATCTGTTTGTGCGTGGCGCCTCTGGCAGCGGTAAAACCACCTTACTTAATTTACTCAGTGGCATTGCCCGGCCCGTCAGTGGCGAGCTTTATATCAATGGTCAGCCGCTGCATCAGCTTAGTAGCAGTAAGCGTGATACACTGCGCGCGCAGCAGATTGGCGTGGTGTTTCAGCAGCTTAACCTGATCCCTTATTTGTCTGTGCTGGATAACACCTTATTAAGTGCCCATTTTGCCGGTAAGCCAAAGGCCGACAGCCTTGCCAGAGCACGGGAGCTGTTAAGCCGGCTGGGGCTGCCTGAAACCCTGCAGCAAAGCCGCGCCAGTGCCTTAAGTGTTGGCCAGCAGCAACGGGTAGCCATTGCCCGGGCCTTGCTGCCAAAACCCACCTTACTGATTGCCGATGAACCTACCTCAGCATTGGACAGCGATAACCGCGATGCTTTTATGCGCGTTATGCTGGCAGAGGCCGATGCTAATGGTTGCACGGTCATTTTTGTTAGCCACGATCAGAGTTTGCTGCAGTATTTTCACCGTCAATTGGATATGCAAAAGTTAGCAGAGGGAGTACAGCCATGCTGATGAAACTGGCCCGTTTAAGTTTATGGAACCGGCGCGGTACTGTGCTGATGACCTGGCTGTCACTAACCATCAGCATTGCCTTGCTGCTGGGTATTGATCATTTGCGCACTGAAGCAAAAAACAGCTTTACCAGCACGGTATCGGGTACCGATCTTATCGTCGGCGCCCGCTCCGGTCAGCTAAACCTGTTGCTGTATTCGGTTTTTCGTATCGGCAATGCCACCGCTAACATCAGCTGGGACAGCTACCAGCGCTTAACCAGACACCCACAGGTCAGCTGGAGCATTCCGGTGTCGCTGGGCGACTCGCACCGTGGCTACCGGGTCATGGGCACCAGTACGGCCTACTTTGAGCATTACCGTTATGCTAACGCCCAGCCGCTTGCGCTGGCACAGGGAGAGCAGTTTAATGGCGTGTTCGAAACCGTATTAGGTGCAGAAGTTGCGGCCAAACTGGGGTATCAGTTAGGTGAGCAAATTGTACTGTCGCATGGCGTCGGTGCGGTCAGTTTTAGTCAGCATAAAGATAAGCCCTTTACAGTAGTAGGCATACTGGCGCCAACCGGTACCCCGGTAGACCAAACCGTGCATGTCAGCCTGGAAGCCATAGAAGCGATACATCTGGATTGGCAGCAGGGCGCGCCTATGCCCGGCCGGCAACTGAGTGTGGAGCAGGTGCTGGCACAAGATTTAACCCCCAAGTCGATTACCGCCGCCATGGTTGGGTTAAAATCGCGCATGGCTACCTTTACTGTGCAGCGGCAAATAAACGAATTTAAAGCCGAGCCCTTAACCGCCATTTTGCCTGGTGTTGCCTTAGCCGAGCTGTGGCAAATGTTGTCGATGGTGGAAAACTTATTGTTGCTGATCAGTGTCATGGTGTTGCTGGCGGCGCTGGTCGGCATGATGACCACTTTACTGGCCTCAATGAAAGAGCGGCAGCGCGAAATGGCGATTTTACGCGCCACCGGTGCTCATCCCTGGTACTTGTTTGTGCTGATCCAGCTAGAGGTGTTGTTAATTACCGTGCTGGCAATGCTTACGGCAGTGCTGTTGTTAAGCGGCAGTTTATTTTTATTGCAGGACAGTCTGGCGGCCAGTTATGGTCTTTTTATCGGGCTGAATGTTATCAAGCTAACAACCTTGTATTGGGCGGCGGGCATCATACTGTTGGCAATGTTACTGGCGGTGATACCAGCGGTGTCGGCGTATCGCAAAGCGCTGGCTGATGGCTTGACGGTCAGGCTTTAGTGCTTAGACGTAAGTGCTTAGACGTAAGCGCTTAGGCTGAATTGCTCAGCGACAAGGGGCCGCTTAAGGTAACAGTGCAGCCGGTATCGTTGTTTTGCAGCTGTACTTCACCTTGCAACAGGTGCGTTACCAGATTAAACACCAGGGTCAGCCCCAAGCCTTTGGCGCCCTGACTGCGACGGGTAGTGAAAAACGGTTCAAAGGCGCGGTTAAGTTCTTGCTGGTCCATACCGCGGCCATTATCGGTCACGCTAAGCTGCCAGCTATAAGCCGTGCTACTGGCGCTTATCACCACTTGTCGTGGCTTGGCACTGTCAAAAGCATGCAGGCAGGCATTTTCCAGCAAGCGGTTTAAAATGGTGGCCAGTGCACTGGCAAAACTGTCTATTTGCAGCTGCTCGGGTATCTGCAGTACAACTTCTACCTGATATTGCTGCAGCATAGAGGCCATACTGGCCAGTACTTTGGGAATAAACTGCGACAGCGTAATGGTTTCCGGGCGTTGATCGCTGCTCGCGGTAGCGGTTTGTTTAAAACTGTTCACTAAGTCTACCGTGCGCTGCAAATTGGTGTTTACCATGGCAATGCTGTTTTTAATCGCGGCGCCGCTTTGGCTAAATTGCTGGCGGGTAAGCTGGCCAGCCTGAAACAACTGCTCTAATTGGTGTAACGTCGCCTCGGCATGGCTATTGGCGGTAACGGCGACGCCCAGCGGCGTGTTAATCTCGTGTGCAATGCCGGCCACTAACCGGCCCAAGCTGGCCATTTTCTCTACTTCAATCAGCCGGTGCTGGGTTTGCTGTAACTGCTCCAGCGATTGCGTTAACTCTTGTGTGCGCTGACTGATAATTTGCTCCAGCGAGCTGTTTACCTGCTCCAGCTCTGTTTGATAGCGCTGGCGCTCGGATGCACTGAGCGCCCGGCCATAAATGTCGGCCAGAAAACCAGCAAATACCACTTCATCCAGTTGCCACTGTTTGGGCTTACGGTGCTCAATGCAAATAATGCCAACCATGTTGCCGTGATGTCGAATAGGCGTATCCAGCATGGATGTTATGCCAAGCGGTGTTAAGTAACTTTGTGAAAACTCGCTGGTTTGTGGGTGCTTATGTGCATCATCGGCAATAATGTTGCGCTCTTCGTCCAGCGCCTGAAAATAACGCGGAAACTGCTGTCGCGTCAGCTGTAGCTGAGAAGTGGCTAAGTCACCGTTGTCCAGCAAGTGGCTGCATTGCATTACCTGATGATTGTCTGACAAAAACCACACGCTGGCTCTATCAACGGCTAAGCCCTCGGTTATACCATTGAGGATCAGGCTGTTGGTCGATAACAGGTCACCTTTATCAACGTCAGCGCTTTTGCTAATTCTGGTGAGAATGTCCTGCAACTCGGTTCGCATTACTACGCAGTTTACTCCGGTTTAGTACCCGACAGGGCGTTGTGACACAGCACCACTAAGGTATAGCATGTTTCAGCAGGTTGCGCAGAAGTATTCTGTAGAGTTGTTCAGTTTTAACTGAATGAAACAACAGGTTATAAAACAGCCCAAATGGCTGAGACAGCCGTTTTCTGCTATCGCAGTAGCGTATTTTAGGCCAGGTGTTGGCGGATGAGGTATACTGCGAGCCACTATAACGACTGGATAAATAAGGAAATCATGGTGCAGCTGTTTTTAGTTTACATAGGTGGTACGGCGCCCGGCGCCAATATAGAGCTGCATGATGTGCGCTTTGTCGCCGCAGACAATATTGAACAAACGCATGAGCAGCTACGCCAGCAGTGGTTTGGCACCGTAAAAGGGTTACACCTTGATGCCTACATGCAGGTAAACCACATCGACGGCTACGCGGTGTCGCTGCAGCCTTCGCCGCAGCAAAGCGAGCTTAAACTGTTTTTTGTCAATTTTGGCGGCTATTACCCGAACAAAATTGCCGAGCAGCATGAGTTTATGTTGTGTGTGGCGCCAAGTGCCGCTGCTGCAAAAGCGCGGGCCAAAACCTTGTTGTTGACCGATGCCGAAAGCCAGCATAAAGACGATTTACTCGAGCTGGATGACTGCTTTGCCTTAGAGCAACTGCAGGGGCTTTATGTGCACCTGACACCATCAGGCCAGAGCCAGCCAATGCATCCAGACTGGTCTGGCTATGAGGTTATTGGCTAGGCATGCTTTGTGTAGCAATATAAGGCGAGGGCAGCGGTATGCCTTTTATGCGCTGCCACAGCCAGGGTAAGGCTTTAGCCGCATCACGGCGCATCGGCAACTGCTGTGGCGCGCTGATGTCAGTTGGGTCGAGTTTAAACACAAAGGCATAACTGCCTTCCTGCCCCATGCGTAAATCGGTTAACAGCAAGCTGTCGCCCTGTTGCTCTAGGGCATAAAAGCCCTGGCTAAACCACGCCAGTTGCTGTAGCGGCTTAAGCGCAGCATATTGCTGCTTTAATGCCGGATCTTGCACTACCCAGTGCAGCTGAACATCACGGCTGTTATCCAACAATGAGTAAAATCCCTCGCCATAGCCCTGCTCGGTCATCACCACTATGCGCCATAGCACCGTATTTAGCGGTGCCGGTGTCACCAATAGCTGCTGATACTGCAGCTGCTGTTGTTGCAAGCTGGCGCTAACCACCTGACGCACATGCCACTGCGCCGCGACTGACCACAGCACATACATACTGGATAGACTTAGCATTAGCATATTCGACTGATAGCCGCGCTTTGTGCCAAACAGGTAGTACAGCACGCCGGCAATTAACGGCAGTGTATACAGCGGATCGATAATAAACAGACTGCCTACGGCATAAGGCGTATTGGTAAAAGGCAACCCAAATTGCGTGCCATAAATCGTCATCGCATCAATCAGCGTGTGGGTGATTAAAATCAGCCAGGTGGCCAGCAGCCAACGCCAATAGTGTGCTCTTTGGTTACAACACAGCGCGGCCAGCCAGGCGAGTAGAGGAGTAACCAAGGTTTGGTAAAACAAGGCGTGGCTCTCGGTGCGGTGCAGCACCATATTACTGACGGCATCGCCGTAGTCGATGATAACGTCTAAGTCGGGTAGGGTGCCCAGCACGGCGCCGGTTAATACCACTTTGGCCCGGCTGCCAGGTGTTTTTGCTAACACGGCGGCAGCTACGGCGCTACCCAGCGTCAATTGGGTTAAAGAATCCATCAGCTATTCTACTGCTTAATTTAAACCTATCTGCTCCGCTGCTGCTTTGCACTGCTCTGGCACGCTGGCGCGCTGTGGCGTGCCAGTTTCAGTGTCATGGGCAAACAACTGGGCAGCTAAAATATTACTCAGGGTTTTGTACTCACTACCCAGCGTATGAAAGGTGGCGCGGGCATCGACATAATAAGGCGCACGCTTGCCGTTAACGTGTACCACTTCACCAATTTGCACAAAGTGCATACCAATACGTTTTAAAATTCGCGCCAGTGCCGGCTCTATCATGACAAACACATGGTGTTTGCCGTAGTGCAGACACATCAGCATGGCAACCAGATAAAGCGCAATGGCCACTGCCTCGCAGCAACGCTGCTCGAGCTGCAGCAGCAGTTTATTCAAATTATGCCCAAGCGGCGACTGGCTTTGTTTACGCTGGCGTATTTCGCCCGGTACCGCCAGGCGCGATATTTCGCAAATTTGCTCACGCGCAAAAGCCGCCGGGCTCAGTGTCGGATGGTTCAGCGTGGCGGCGCAGTATTGCTCAAGCGGCAGCAACTGCCCGGCATCAGCGGAAGTAATCAGCCGTACGGTGCCCGCCAGCTGCGCAGTGCTCAGCCGCGATATCGCGCAATGAATCGCGCGGCTGTCATACTGATCATGCTCTAAGCCGCTTTCACGCTGCGGTTCAAATTGCAGTTCTTCGCAATACACCCGGTGGCGCAGCCGGTAGGTTTGATGCTTTTGAATGTCAGTTTGCGCCAGGCTGGCGTGGAAAAAGTGAGCAAAATGACGTAAAGGGCTGCTGGATGCCAGCTCAGTGCCGAATAAAGGTGTAACCGTTGTTGCTGAATTTTGCCGTGCATCACCCTGCACTGCAGCCAGAGAAGTCATAAAACGCCCCAAAAGTGTGTATATGCGCTGAGTTAAATTTTTATTGGTAACATGCGCTAACTGGCAGCGATCCGTGCGGTACTGAGACTGACAATTCCATTGCAGAGCCTTGCAGCCGATTTACTATGCAGATCAATACGCACAACGTCAAATGTCAGTTTGGTTAAATTATGCACAAAAACAGTATGCTGCAGCTAAGGCTATGATTTGAAATAGGTAAAAAAATTTACAATTTAACGAATGTTATTAAATGTAATTCAGGGCGGGTTAAGTTGCGTCATGTCGCAAAACGGCGGCGGCGAGGTTTTAACCCGGGCCACATTGCTCAAGCCGTTGAATATCCAGCTGAACCTGCCTTGCCAGGCTGCGCAGCTGGATCATCCGTTCATCGTTCAGCGAAATCTGGCAGCGCAGTGCAGCGGTAACGCCAGCAACTTGCTGCTCCAGCGCTTTGCCCTCATCGGTAAGTACCACCTTTTTTACCCGCTCATCGTCTGGACTTGGCAGCCGGCGCAGCCAGCCCTTTTGTTCCAGCTTTTTTACCAGTGGTGTCAGGGTGCCAGAGTCAAACAGGGTTTTGTTGCCCAGCTCGCCTAAGCTAATGTTGTCTTGCTGCCACAGCGCTAATAGCACCACATACTGCGGGTAGGTTAGGTCAAACGGCTGCAGCAAAGGCCGGTACAGCCGCACCATAGCATTCGACGCGCTATACAGCGCAAAGCATATTTGCTCTTCCAGTGGCAGGGTTTTACTCATCATCGCCGTTTCGTTGGTTTTTTTGCAGTGTAGCAAATTTCTCATTGTCGCAACCAGTCGCGGCGGTTATAAGACTATAAAATAAATTATATGCAAGTATCTTGCGTGCAAGTTAAATTGGGGCTAGTATTTGCCGTGTTAAGCAAAGCGCCTGTGTTAAGGCAAAACCTCAAAGGGGATCAGTATGGATATTTTATACAAAGCAGTAGTGACATCGACCGGCGGCCGCGACGGCGCCGCTAAATCAAATGACGGTTTATTAGAGGTTAAACTGGCTCCGCCAAAAGAGCTGGGCGGCGCCGGTGGCGCCACCAACCCGGAGCAGCTGTTCGCAGCCGGTTACTCCGCCTGTTTTATCGGCGCGTTAAAATTTGTCGCCGGCGCGGCTAAAGTCAGCCTGCCAGCCGATGTCAGCCTGCGCGCTGAAGTAGGTATAGGCAAAATTGAAGGCGGTTTCGGCCTGGATGTCGATTTATTCGTTAACCTGCCAGGTATGGATAAAGCCGCCGCCGACGAGTTAGTGGCCAAAGCACACCAGGTGTGCCCGTATTCAAACGCCACCCGTGGCAATATCGACGTACGCCTGCACGTAAGCGTTTAAGCCAAACGCTAAAAAACAAAAGGCCAGTTTCTATGCTGGCCTTTTATCTTAGAGTCCGTGAAAAGAAGTTTGGAAATGCTTGTATTTATAGTCCCATCTTTTGAGGACGAATTTAACCACTCGGTCAGATCTGTCTTGGTTTCCTAGTATGGTGGTTGTATAGGAAATGGTTTAGTCTCTGCTTTATAAACAATAAATTCGGGTTTTCGCATGGACATGTGGGAGTTGCTGAAAGACGGTGGGTTACTTGTAGTCGGAATAGTTCTCGGTTGGGGAGGGCATTTTGTTCAGCAACGGGCGCAGTTCCAAGGTAAGCTGAAAGTCGATGCACTTGAAGCCGATAGGGCGTTTTACCGTCGGATACTGTCGTTGCTGCCGACAGACTCATCTCCTGTTGTGCTTTTCACAAAACATAATTTTGCGTCATCAATACATCGAGGTGCTTCCGCGCCTATTTTTGAGGTCGGTGAGTTGTTGCAAGCGCCTGATTCTATTTTCTTGTTACCAGAGATGAAAAAGATTTTTAAGCCTTTTGTAGATGACTTTCTGGCTTTCAGGTATAAGCTAGGCGAGCTGATTTACCCAAAGACCGAAGAATGGTCCACCTGTGTCAGGGGGGACTGTGACCCAGATCACTTCATTCCGCCAGAAGTAGAGAAGGAACTGCGTGATATTTCTACGCTGGCTGACAGGTTAGCGGATTCTTACGCCAATTTCGTATTGAAAGGCAAGAAGATTTTAAGCATCTAAAGTACTTTAGTGGGCCTATAAAGTTCTAAGAGTCGAAGGTAAAAGCGACGCTCAAGTCATATCTTAAGATCAGGCATAAAATCATCAGTTACTGGCAGGTCTTGTAGGAAAAACGAATCCCAGCTGTTAGCTGTGGGGGATAGAATACGGTCGGCACCATTAACCCGCACTGTAACTTCGGTCACGTTATCCGGAAACTGCGCTTCAGGCGGCAGCTCAACAAGCTGTGCGTTACTTTCGTGTTTAACTTTGCCGGTTTTCATAAGCGCCCTCCGTATTCCACTTCACAAAGTTTATACCCTTATTGGCACAGGTGCATAAGGCAGAAAAACAAAAGGCCAGCTTACGCTGGCCTTGTGCTATTTGGTGGAGCTGGCGGGAGCCTACAACATTTGACCTTACAACCCTTTAAGCGTCTATATTTAAGGCTTGCCGAGTCTTGAGGAGGAGGCCAGAAGGGGGGGCAAAACTGATCTTCTTGGTTTTGACCTTTGGTTTCAGTTCAACTCGTTATCTAGGAACTGAACTTAATGTATTGTAAGGAGTGAAGGTTTCGGGCTTATTTAGAGTACCGGTCGCCTAATTTTGAGATGTTCTTCAAGAATAATCATCAGTTGTGGCAATATGTCGAACATATCCACGGGGCCGTTTGTTTGTCGGCTCGGCTCAAAGAGTTTTGACGAGGGGTAAGGATGCCATTAAGGGCAGAACTTCAAGGGGAGCCTCTATTCTCCTTCAAAATGTCCCCTATTGAATGGGAGTACCTGAAACAATCTGACAGGAAAAAGCTCCTGACTTTACCGTGTTGTAATCAGAGGGCAGTCGTTAAGACCAGCCCCCTTGGGACTCAGTTCTTCGCTCATTACCGTAAGTCAGAAGACTGTATCTCCAAACCTGAGTCCAAGGAGCATTTACGCCTTAAGGCTATCGTCTCGGCTGCCGCTGAGTCAGTCGGATGGGACGTTACAACCGAGTTTATAGGCCACAGCAAAAACGGCGAGAAGTGGATCGCAGACGTCTACTGTATCAAAGATAAGGCGAAGGTAGCTCTCGAGGTTCAGTTATCCTCACAGACCTCAAGCGATCTTACCGCACGTCATAGGCGTTATGCTGAGTCAGGGGTCAGAGCCGCTTGGCTAATGAAAGATAGTGTTTACGTTAACTCCGGTCACAGCTCGTTAAAGAGCTTTCCAAGGTTTCAGATTAAACACTTCATGGACGAAAGGTCAGCGCCTCAAATGGCCGACTACAAGTTATCCGTAGAGCAATTCGTTAAGACTTTACTTTCTGGTGGACTCGTTTGGAAAGAAGACAAGGATGACGTCCTCTTGTATTACATGGTGTCTAACTGTTGGAAGTGTAAAACCAAGATCAACGTTCCAATTGGTCTTGGCTACACGGAGTGTTCGAACTTTGACAAATTCATTATGACCGTGCCCCACTGTTCAAACTTTTACGAGTCTTTACTCGCTGATATTGATAACTCAGAGTTAGAGCGCAACGGTTTAACAACTATTGGAGCGCATCCGAACATTAAGGGGAACGCCCCGAACTTTCCATACTGCGTAAGGTGTTCAAGTTGCTATGCTCCGCAGACTAACTCCTATATATTGCAGGATTTTCATAAGTGGTCCAGTAAGGTAGGTAGGGATAGTTGTCATATTGTCCTTTCTACTTACACACATAATGGCCGTTACGAGTTGGCGGCATCAGTTAAGTAAAAGGAGATCGGCTTCTTCTGCTCCTTTAGTTTGTGAGACGCTCTCGTGCTGCAAATCAAACGATGGTTTGTTAGACGTAAAACTGGACACGCTTGTATTTATAGTCTCAATTTTTTAGGAACAATTTGATCACACATTAAGATGTGCCTGCTTGTCCGAATATTGAACTGTCAAATTTTGCAGCTTTTCTTGACGCTTCACTTTGTCCAGTGTCAGTTATTTCTATTATTGTCCGCGCTTGTGCAATTAAAGTGTCGTCAAGGTCCTGGCCTTTAAGATCAAAATTTTGTATGGACCAAATAATCTTATCCTCCAACGCTTGCAAAAAAACGTAGCAACGATTGGGCTTGAGTTCGTCTATTGTTGATGCTGATTCAGGGAGAGCCGCCTTGAGTAAGGATTTAAGCCTCTTATCGTCCAACATATCTTTTGGCATTGGCCGAGTAATTGCAGTAGCGGTTGCTGCCGCATGTGTGACTATAGCTTCAAACGCTGAGTAGTAAGCCCAAGTTAGAATCGTAACGTAAGGACGTGACGCATGTGCACTAAGCATTGACGTAAAATCATCCGAAACATCAAAAAAGCCGGAGGCTTTAAATTTTTTCATCTGTGATGGATCTTTCTCGACAAGATCTAATATTTTGTCAACATTAAACATTGCGAGAATCTGAGTCATCGCATTGTACTTTCTTGCTTCGATGACAGAGGCCCAAAGTCTGTCGACACTATCAAGACGATGTTTAAAAAGCTGTTCTTGACGGCTAGCACTGTTTGTTAGCGCCCCGGAACTTAACCAAGTTACTCTTTGGGACTCACGTTCAATTTTTTCGTTAAAGAGTTTTTCATTTTGTCTAAGCTCTGAGCGAAGTTTTTCAACTTCTACCGAGTATTCATGCTTAACTGACTCCGTCAGTCTAACCCTGAACCACTCCCGAAATATAAAGACAAGAATCAAAGGGGTGGCTGCGACCAACCAAGGGTAAATCCACTCAAAAGCGCTCATTAAATATCCTTTTGCAATTGCCTTAAATAGCTCAGTACTTTAGTGATTCGATAATGTTGATTTTTTGTTCAAAGCTCATTCCAGCAGAATATAGGCCACAAGTCATCACTGAGACTTATGTTCGTGGTCTACTTTGCTTATTTTCATAAGTACCCTCCGTTTTTCTATTAAACGAAGTTTATACCCTTACTAGCACAGGTGCATAAAGCAGAAAAACAAAAGGCCAGCTTACGCTGGCCTTGTGCTATTTGGTGGAGCTGGCGGGAGTTGAACCCGCGTCCGAAAAACCTACATCGTCGGTACTACATGCTTAGCACATTCATTTAGTTAACCCTATGAGCGCCGAATGGCAGGCTATCGTCGGGCGAGCCTGATTGGTTTTAACGTTTTGTCTCCAGGCGAAGACGCGACGCGATCCTGTTAGGGGTGATCTTCCAGAGTCTCAGCTTACAGGCATGCGTGAGGGGAAGAGCTATCTACTGCTTATT
>JAJLKZ010000002.1:0-315052 GCA_033838465.1 Chromatiaceae bacterium | reverse complement strand
CCTGCGACCCGTGAGAAATCCGAGCAAAATGCGTTATTGCCGCCTCTGACCTGTGAGTTCAATGAGCAAAAACGCTGTGATACGGCCTGCGACCTGTGAGAAATCCGAGCAAAATGCCTTATCGACCCTCTAACCTGTGAGCTCAATAAGCAGAAACACTGTGATACGGCCTGCGACCTGTGAGAAATCCGAACAAAATGCGTTATTGCCGCCTCTGACCTGTGAGTTCAATGAGCAAAAACGCTGTGATACGGCCTGCGACCTGTGAGAAATCCGAGCAATATGCCTTATCGACCCTCTAACCTGTGAGCTCAATGAGCAGAAACACTGTGATACGGCCTGCGACCTGTGAGAAATCCGAGCAATATGTGTTAT
This sequence comes from Chromatiaceae bacterium, assembly GCA_033838465.1. Lineage (GTDB taxonomy): Bacteria > Pseudomonadota > Gammaproteobacteria > Enterobacterales > Alteromonadaceae > Alishewanella. The sequence goes on along the minus strand of JAJLKZ010000002.1, from coordinate 314,677 downwards.
TACCGTCTCTGACCTATGATTTAACGAATTAATCCATGCAGAATACAGCTGTGAATTTGTCAAAGTGGCACAGGATAAGTGAATCTAGCTTCAATGCTCAGGGCGTGCATAGGTTGTAGATTTAGCTATATTGGAAAGGCACTCAAACAAGAGCAAATTGCCATGCCTTATTGCCAAACCACGTTTCAAACGGTACAGCCTGAACTGGTTGAAACGGTGTTGTCTGGATTCAACAAAGAAAACTTCGTCGGTGGAAGCGCTTCCTATCAATTAGACGATGGCAGCTACTCAATTGATGCAGGGGTCGATTGAAAGTGTATAACCTAAAGGCAGTTGGCAAGCGCATGTTGGTGGACTGGTTATCTCCTATGCTGCAAACCAGCAGCAAATGCTGGCGTTAAGTGTATATGGTACCTTTGAAGTGAAACAGGTGGTAATTTAGAGTGATCTTTTACACAAATTTCATGTTCAGGCCCTTTCGCTAGTATTGAACTTATGCTTGGGCTGAGAATCCAGCCAATTATCCAAATCCTCCTTTAAGTAACGTATAGAGCGGCCAATTTTTATAAATGGTGGGGCGGGTGTGCGATTTTCTCTGTGCCCTTCCATTCTTGATTGGCGCAAGTATGAGCGACTCATACCAATGTATTCTGCAGTTTCTATCTCTGTAAAAACACGTTTTTCCATCATATTCAGGGCTCTTGATTAATATACCAGAGGTACAGCAGTACAAATTTTAATACCATTTTCCCTGAGTATTGATGATATTTAATTGCTTAATTCAAAAGCTCAATCAGTAAATCTGAATGTCGGCAATCATAATCGCTAGGATGTGGCATACAAATTTGAAGCCATTACTTGATTTACGTGGTGTTACTTCCTTTTTCGAAGGATCTCTGGGGCTGAGAAAATGTACATATGCCCGCCCAAATTGAAGTTTCTTTGAGCGAACTGATTTTTTCACATCGGAAACGATTAGCTCGATGTTTGGACAGGCTTGCCTCCAGGCTTTCAAAGCACTTGCTCTGTCTTCTAACGGTGGATCGATATGAACTCTCCAATCTTCAGGAATTGTTAACTTTGAGGCAATGGTGGTAAATTTTTTGAAGTCATAAACATCATTAAATTGAAGGTAGCTGTGGCTATTAATTGCGGTTTTTATAACGACCTGCACAAGCCAGCAGAGATCTTCTTTATAGTTTTTATAATGACTACGGGCCATTATGATGATTTGCTCGGCTTTTTGCTGTTCTCTGACTGATGGTGGCGGAATTGGGGTTATTTTTCTTTTAGAATTAGCCGGAAACAATCTGGGTTTCCCCTTCGTCGTGCGAAGATTTGCCAATGCTCCTGCTCTGTCGTACCAGGCAACCAATAATGCTGGATCAACCTCTGTAATTTCAGATACCTGAGAGATTGTTTTTCCCTCATCAAGTAGTTCCAAAGATTTCAAACACAGTTGGAACGTCACTTTTTGACTTGGTGGCTGAAATATCATGGATTCAACCGTGGTAGTGCTTGCGTATTTGGGTGCCTGATAATTCCCGCACAAAGACTTAAGTAGTAATTGATTAATTTCCTTAGTATCAGGTTTGTCTGAACTACAGTGCCTTGTAATGATGTGTTTAGATAATCCGCTAAGGTTTTCCCAATAACTTCGGTTCATTCGCTCTGATGTTTTTGATAAATGCTCAAAAAGCACAACATCTGTGAAATGCATATAGGTTTGCAGTGTTGTCTCTGGGCTAAGATGACCCGCAAAAGCAGCAATTTGATAAATGACGTCCTTTCCGATATCAGATTTAAAATACGCCCTAATTTGTTGTACTTGTGCTTCTGAGTAGGGCGATAATGGCAGTAGCAAGTCTGAGCAAAGCACCATTTGCAGCATCGAAATCGCCTTATGTCGTAAATGATATGTGGTAACTGCTTCTCTGCAGATACTGCTAAGTAAAGGGCTAAAAACTTTGTAAAAGGCGGCTATAGTATAAGGAGTATTGGTAATATCATTCTGAGAAAAAAGTACATAATTTGTACCCGCAGAATAAGATATTTTGCGTGCGTAGTAATCTTTGAAGAAATCGAACTCGGTTGGAGTGAGGAGCAAATACAGCGGAATTTTCCGTTTGGCTGATAGCGTTTTGTTTTTACCGTATTGGTTTTCTCGTATAAAAATGTAATGTTCAGGAGATGGCTCTACATCTTTGATACGAAGCTTAATTACTTCATTTGGCCTTAGCCCACATCGCCCCATGATTATGGCACACAAGACTAAACCTTGGCCTGATAGATTCTTGTGTGAAGGCTCGTTGCTTAACTCGTTTAGAAATTTTATGAAATCTTGCTCAGCAATCAAGTAGTTGCGAACATTTTGGATACTCTGAAATTTTAGTGCTTTGCTATTTGGGCATGCTATCCCCCAAAGAATATTGTTAAAGACAAAAAACTGATGTAGCACACTCGCTTGCTCGGAAGCTGACAGGTTGTTTTCGAAGTTATTCGTGATACTAACAAATAACTCTGTAATTTGATTTTCATCCAGTTCTTCAAGATTAATACTGGACGTTGCATTTAACCAATGAGTGCCAATATGTGAAAGGTAAGTCAATGCTGACGATCTTTTCCAACCCCTTTCTTTTAGTCCACTAGTGATAAAGGCGAGTAGCAATTCTTGAGGTACCGAATTTTCATACTCCGTTAATTCCGCCAAGTTCGAAAATGTATAACTTATAGGAATTAGCTGGTTTAATTCGTTTTTATCCCGAATTGCATCTCTAAGGCGTGAGAGAAATATTCGATCCTGAATGAATGGTCTACTGGTTGCCTTATGGGGCTCTCGTTGAACGTCTAGATGAGGTTTGGATTGATAGGGCTGAAACTTCCTAGGTGCGTCTGACCATAAATGCCCAAATGATGAATCGCTTAAACTTGTTGATGCCGTGTCCCCTTTACTATAGTTGGCTAAATAAGCAGGTAAGGCGATATCTGCGCTCTCTATTGCGAACATTGATGCAGCTTCACAAAATTTCGTTAAACTTGAAAAAGGGCTCACAATGCCTTTTTTTCTAAGATATGTATTCGCAAGTAATAACAGTTTCTTTTCACTCATCCCCGACAGCAACGATTTTTTTTGCATTTTTACTAGAGCATGGATAGCTGCCAAGGTATGAGTTTCAACAAACCAGCGTAAATAACCTTTATTACCCTCAGCAGCATCGTCTGGGTTATCAAACTCAACATAAGGACCGATAGGGCTGACATCTATTCTTAATTGATTTTCTGCAACCTTCTTGATTAACTGAACCAAGTATTGGGGCTGAGCTAATCCGCCGGGACCGCTTGCCAAAACCAAGACCCGAAGCAGACTGTCCGTCTCAGATGAAGCGCTCTGTTGATCAGAAATGTCAGATAAGATCGCAGAATACATTTTTGAATACGCGGTAGTTTTGTCAAATGCACTTTTACTCCAAGGCGATACCTGACGAGAAGGATTGGTCATAAGCTCACCTCTAGTGCCTGGACATTTAGATTAATCAGTCGCTTTTCAATTGCATCAACTATCTTGCGTAGCTCAGCGGTATCCAGATTACTAAAACGAGAAAAGGACTCATCGAGCAGATTTTCGTGTCCCATAAATGCGTCAACAGCAGTTGCATCAACACGTGATTGCGTTGCCAAGAATTGTTTAATCCAATGACGGTTCCAATTGGAAGCGCTAGGAAGTTCAAAGTCACAGATCTCTCTGACATTGGTGTTGCTGTAAAAAGTCATTCCACTACGACCTCTCAGGCTGAAAAGGTCCGCTTCTGACTTCAAGCTCATCTGAATGTGTTCAGCATCAATCGGGTAGCTGTACTTGACGAGCTCATAAAATTTGGACAAAAAAGATATGTAGTATTGAATTTGGGCTGTGCCGATTGAATTTAGCGGGATTAATCGACTGGCAGCTGTTCTAGCTTTTTTGTCCTCTATCCAAACGACTTTCCTTATCAGATCAAAATTATCTAAAGTTCCATAAGGCGCCCTTGTCGATCGATGGGATGTGCATAAGTTGAGCAAAGTAACGGCGTAATGTGTAAAGGTATTAAATATTTGCCATATTGTTGCTGGAAACTTTGAATAAGCCTCTTGCACGGAGAGCTTTATTTTCGTTAACTCGTTTTGCAAATCTTGATCAGATAAAGCTCGGTTGCTACCAATTCTTTCTTTAGAATTAGGGCAATCAAGTAGCTTTAGGACATCGAACGGCCCTAGCCCTGAAATGAGCATGATGTTGTTAATGAATCTGTAGTGTTTCAAAGCTAGCTCAGTCGAACTCATTGATAAGTATGAGCTCCCGGCATGATCTCTCAGGCGGGTATTGGAAATCCAACACGCTTCAGTTTGAGAAATATTTAAACATGCCGCTTCTTTAAATAAGTATCTTTTTATTCGACCAAGAGTTAGGCGGGTACCTTTGTTTTTATTGATTTCCGCAAGGTAGCTATTTAACTGGTCAATAAGTGTTTTTTCAAAAGCGCGAGCGCTGAGAATGGAAACCAAAATCGTTGAGGGCAGAAAAATATACGGCGCTGCATTATCGACTTCTGGGTTAATTTTGTCGCACCCACTGGAGCAAGGGCTCCTTGGGTGTTCAATAGTCGAGTGAAGCGTGCCGAATCCAGATGAAACAGAGGCATTTATCGTAACGGCCTTGTTTAAAAGATCCTCAATGCTTCGGCCAGTGAATAGTGATGCTAACAGAGTATGGGTGGCTAAATTGCTCTGTGTCTCAGAGCAATATTTGGTTAAGACCATAACATCGTAGTGCGTCAAATTGTCATAGTCACAAGCAAGCTCTTTCTCCTTTTTGAGGATATGTTCTGCAGAGACTTTTTGGATGCATTGGGGATTAGTCATATTGCTTCCCCTTATTCATCACATGTCTGACGGCCGCTCTACTCTCACCACTGAATTCAATCACTCGGGCCATAACTGTTCGCGGTAACTTGAAGCCAAATATGCGTGTTTGTATATGCTGTGGCGCGTGGTCGAAAAATAACGCTAAGTTACCTATAACTTTGTCTTTAGATGACAAAATAAGAATTGAATGAAGCGCGTATAACCAGGAACGGATCTCAATATTTGATGCTGTAATTAGGCATTTATCAGCGCTTATATTCATTGCGGGAAATAATAAAGGCATCCAGCCTTCGAAAAAGCATTCCGAGCCGCCACGTACGCTGAAGTTTAATTTTACTATTCGAGCGAACAGTGCAATTCGATACTTATTGGGTGCGCTTTTGCTTCTGAAGCAAAAAATTAATTGAGTGAATTGGTACGCAGGTAATGCATCCCGATGGCAAACTATCTGAGGGGGCAATTTTTTAACGTTCAATTTCTTCATAAAACACCTTTCAACAATAATTAAAAATCATTTTTGTTGTTGTAAGGCTTCAATGAAGCTAACTGTTAATATATACAGTGTCTCGTGGTTGGTCAATAGCAACTTAATCAAATTTAATTCAGTTGGCGTTCTACCAACATTATTGCTATGGACGAATAATTACCTGTATTTTGGCGTTGCCGCATTGAACATTCAGAAGCTCATCCTCTGTTAGTTGCTCCGCAACGGCCTTACCTATCCAAGCCCATCTTTCAATAATTTCATTGGGAGACTTTGGTAACTGCTCAAACACTGCTTCAGCAGATCGCAATAAATATTCGTCTAGTTCGATTGTAGTCATTTTTGGCTGGTTGTCTGACATAGCTTGTTTTACCGCTTTGTTGCTGGGTGATTTGATGCCTGAACTTTTCGGTTCAGCAGTAAATTACTTAAAACATGATGTGTCTCTTGCGAGAGGAAGTATCGGTAGATGTTTAGTAAAATGCAAGTCTGAATTTTTGTTAAGATATTGTATAGTAACGCATTTTTATGATTTGTCTACATTGTGAGATAATTTGTAACAGCTCGTTGGTTGAGCGAATTGCCTTTAAGATGGCTTTTCCTGTTGAATAGCCTAAGGGCACGTTAAGCAATAGTAAATCGGACTTTTCTATCGGATGAGATCAATGGGAACCGAGAATTGAGTCTTTAAGGAAAAAAACGTCCAAATCGCAGCGTTGATCGGATTGAAAGATTTGACTAAATACAAGAAAGCGACAATGTAAGAAATTCTATGTGTGACAATTCATAGCTGCAATCAGGCTAATACATCGCTCATTACCGCAGCCAAGATATATGACTAGTCCAAAGAACTGAATCGCCACTCAGATGAGTCTGTAGAGTGGATATGATATTAAGGCATCTCATTATTCCGTTGCTTACTTTGTGCCCTCGCGTGCTCGAGGAGTGGTATTTTTAACAAAAAAAATTTCATTTCGCAGGGGTGAAAAGTGGTCATTTTTAGCCGCGATATTTGAAAAGTTTTGTGACACGCCTGGGTTCGTTTGTCGCAAATTGGTGTTGTTTGGAAAATCATTATTTCAATTTAAGTATATGATATATCTATTAAAGTCGTTTTTCGCCGATGTGCGACTTTTTAACGCATTTCGCGGGGCTGCTCTCCGGAGGCAGAGGTCATAGGTTCGAATCCTATCGGGTGCGCCAAAACAAACAACCGCCATTTCGGCGGTTTTTTGTTTTGTGCATCCGTGGATTAGAACCTACGTTCGACAAAAACGTCAGGAACGTTTTTGAACAGCTCCGCTGGCCCGTTAGGGCGAGGGCAGGACAGCCCGAGTAATCCTATAGGTTTCGCCATATAAATCAAGTTCTTGGCTTATAGTTGAGGCCTTTTTTTATGCCTGAAAGAAAATTTTATAGCGTATTTATAGCAGTTCTGGTGAGGATGATTATCAAGACTCTCAGGTATTCGGCTAGGACAAAAACCTCTTCTGTGAACTCTCATATGTCTAAGTAAAGTGCTGACGTATAGTCTTTTTTAACTTAGTAAACAGCTCCGCTAAGGAATTGCCCAACAGTAAATGACCACTTTTATTCCTGCTATTGTGCAGTAAATGAATTGCATGTATGTTCCTAAAACAAGTGGCTCTGTGTGGGTTTGCAGAAAAGGTTTATTAGAACGGATATTAAACATGGCAGTAATAGAGTCTTTGAAATTTTTGGATTCAAGTGAAATCAGCAGGCACGTTAATTTCTTATCATTTGATCGCAAAGAAATACAGCGAGGGTTTGAAGCCACATTCATCACAGGTCAGAATGGTTCTAATAAAAGCACACTATTACGCGAGTTGGTAGCTGCATTAACTGTAGATGAAAGTAGCTCTGTAGCTTATATAGCAAACTCAAATAAAGAATATAACCATGTCTTGTGCATGTCAGGTTCAATTGCCGATCGCTTTCCATTAAAAGAATCGCCCGGAGGGACAAGGTCTAAATTTGATGTGCCTGAATACGCATATATTGGGCAACGAGTTGGACCAAATATTTTGAGTAAAAGAGCCCCTCTCGAAACTATGCTGAGTTTTGCTTTAGATTCTGAAAAAAGTACTAGGTATCAGTCAGATTTTTTTCGACATGCTCACGAAATAGTTGGGATTGAGTCGTTAGTTGAGTTTTACTTCCAACGCAGAATAACAAAGAGTGATAAGCCATTTGATTTAATTAAAATCCTTCAAAAAATGGCATCAGGCGTAAACACTCTCAAGGAAGCCGTTGATAATAAAATTGGCAGAAAACTCACAAAACTCTCACAAAGGACAGCAACGTACTTGCTCGAGGAGTTTACTTACGATGAATTCACCGAACTTGAAAATTTAATACACAAAGGAGGAAGTCGCCTCAGAGTAGTAATTGGAGAGGGTGGGATTGATAGTGTTAGCTGTTCACCCAACGCCCTTCGGCTTGGGCTGCTTACCGGAGCAATCAGCCTTTCTGATGCAAAAGTTAAATCGCTGTCAGAGTCAAAGCCATTCTCAATTTTCGAGCTGAGTTCTGGTGAATACCACATGTATACATCCTTGCTTGGTTTAGGGTTTGGAATTACCGAGTCATCAATAGTTTTAATTGATGAGCCAGAAAATAGCCTTCATCCCCAATGGCAAAGAGAGTTTATGCAATCTGTTTTTACCATTTGTGAGGGTATTTTAAAGAATGGACATCTAGTGGTATGTACGCACTCACCTTTGATTGTAGGAACGGCAGTGGAAGGCAGCTCAATAGTTGAGTTGTCAAAAACTGAATCAAAAATATCTAGTGTTCGATTTGGAGCGTCTTCTGATGAATTATTGCTTTCTCAGTTTGGCGTCGGCTCTAGTAGAAATAATTTTGTAATTGACACTGTGCAACGAGCTGTATCACTGATAGAAAGAGGCGACTTTAAAAATATCGAGTTTCTTAAACTTATCCCTGAGTTAGAAAAAATCCGAGAATCATTAAGTATTGATGATCCACTGACTGAAGTTATAAATGTAATTCTTGATGATGAAGCTAACGATATACGGGAGATATGATGAACGTAGGATTTGAAATTATTAGACCGACGCCAGATTATCCTCAAACAGTGAGTAGAGCACAACTTAACGGATTGACATGGGATTCTCAAAGGGATGTTGTCCTAAAATTTAAGAGCGACCTTAAAATAAAATTACGTGAAGTTCAATGTGGAAGGTGCTGCTTCTGCAGAAGACAACTATTCGACGACTATGCAACACACTTGGAACATTTTGTGGAAAAAAGCTTGTACACGATGTTTTCATTTGAAATTAGAAATTTAGCGTTATCATGCGGAACTTGTAACGGCCAGAAAAATGGTTATGTTTCAAAGCTCAACAGAAAACGCAAAGATAGGCATGCAAAAAGTAACACCTTGTTTGCACCAAGATGTCCTGTACTCTCCTCGGAAATTCTCAACGGTGCTGATTATCCAGCGAGAGCAGATGACTTTAGATGGGTACACCCGCACTTCGACATGTTTTCTACTCACATTGAGCTCTCAAGAGGATGGATATTCCGAGGAAAGACGAGAAAAGGAATGAGAACAATAGATGGTGTCAAATTAAACGAGATAGGAAAAATTGAAAAAAGGGCATTAAATGAGCGCCTGCAGACTCGAGGAGGGCGATTATCAATGTTAGTGGGAGCAATATCAGAGTTGGAATACCATAGAGCTAAAGAAGTCGCAGCAGCTATTGTCAAAGTAATTAAACGCAGGAAATCAATTGCATAATAGCTTGTTTGGATTTTTTCATAATCAACATTAATTATGTGTTTAAGTGCCTTGGTAAGGAGTAAAAGTACAGTTATTTACAGAACTCCAAGTGAGAGCGAAAAGCGCTCTGAAAGATTTCCATCCGCCACTGGTGTAGGCGGGTAATTATGGCTTGGCCAAGGTAGCAAATGCCTTTTAGCTTGGTAGTAATAAAGCCGTCGTAATAGCCGCTGCTGATTTGACCGGTTTCTGTGTCTATCTCAGTTTCTGGTTTCCTGCGTGATGAGCTTGAATCTCAGCAAAACATCATTGACGAAAAATAAGCGTTGAATTATTCTCCGTTTCGAACTGGAAACACGCCTCGTTATGGGGCTGAAAGTAGTATTAACGAAGAGTATCGAGGCAAACTCGGAAATTCGGGACTGGCCTCCGTTACTGCTCGGTACAAACGTTAAGTTGTATAGTGCTTCTTAAATTATTAAGAGATTAACCATAAGGTTGTCTCTGTCGTTAGCGGTGTAGCCATAAAACACGAAGCGGCATTAATTTTTGGATAAACTATGCCACTTAAATCATCTGCTTTAGCTTCAGAACATCAGCGCCACTATCAAAGCCACTCTTTTGAGCAGTACGCCGCAAGCCTCTTTATGAATGATGGCTGGGAAGTGCTTGTGCCTGCACTAGACCATGGAAGAAAAACCGACCTCGTTATTTCCGACGGTCATGTGTTTTATCGGGTTCAGATAAAGTCACTGGAAACCACAGATGATTCTGTGCTGGTTAAGAACCAGTGGAAAAACACTGATACCAAAATTGACTATGTAATTTACTTCTCACAAAAGGGTAATTGGGGCTACGTAATAAAGCCGTTCAACTGCAATCAAAAGCGCTTAAATGCAGCCGGTGGACAGCGGTTCCACAAACACCAAAAGCACTTTTCGCAGGCATTTGCCAAAATTTGATGTTGTTGCTCACTTGAACACAAGCTGCTGGTCGCTGAAGGGTATTTAAACAATAGTCCGGTTGTATGTCTCTAAGATAACGTACTGCAGTGGCAACATTATGTAACTGGTCTATTTAGGCCAGTTTTCACCGCACTATTAGGGAGTGTCCTGAATCTGCTTTGCTGCTCATGGGGGCGTTAAGCTTGCTGGACGCTGTTAAGCTACTGAGAAAACTCACAGCAAATTCCCCGCCATTTGGCGCTTGCCTGCTGCGTTGTCTGTCGCCTGTGCTAGTATTTTGCCGGTACCTAAACAATAACAACGGAGTTATCCCGATGAAAAAACTGCACCTTTTGCTGGTGCTGTGCTGGCTGCCCTTTGTGGCACTGGCGCAGGACGACAGCAGCCTGAGCGTTGAGCGGCTATGGCAGCTTGAGCGTATTGGCCAGCCGGTTACCTCGAATGATGGCCGCTTTATTGTGGCGCCGGTAACCCAATTTGATGTTAAAGCCGACAAAGGCCACACCCGGCTGTGGCTGTTCAGTGCCGATGGCAAGCAGCAAACGCCGTTAACGGCGGAAGGCCTGCGTGCCAGTGAGCCGGTGTTTTCTCCCGATGGCAACACCCTGGCCTTTATTAGCCAGCGCGATAAAGACGATGCCGGTCAGATTTACCTGTTGTCGATGAACAAACCGGGCGAAGCGCAGCGCTTAACTGAAGTGCCCACCGGCGTGTATGGCATTAAATGGGTGGGCCAGCACTTGTACTTTATCAGCCGCGTTTGGCCGGAAAAAAGCTGGGATGAGATGGCCGCACATATTAAGGCCGAGAAAGACAATAAAATGTCAGCCAAACAATGGAATGCGCTGCCATATTCCTACTTTGATCACTGGATAGACGAAAACCGCCAGGCGCACCTGTTTCGCATAGCGGCAACAGGTGGCGACGTACAGCCGCTTACTCAGCCGCTGGGGCTGGAGCTACCGCGCGAAACCCAGGGCAGTGATGACTACGACATTGATGCCAAAGAGCAGTATGTTGCCTTTAGCGCCAATGGCAGCACCAACCGGGTAGACCCGAATATTGATATTTTTATCGCCCGCATCGGTAGTGATAAAGCCGATAACCTGACCAATGCCAACCCGGCGGCAGACTTTAACCCCAGCTTTAGCCCGGATGGCAAAACCCTGGCCTTTAGCAGCCAGCGTATCCCCGGTTTTTATGCCGATACTGCCCGGTTGCAGCTGTATGACGTGGCGGCGAAAAAGCAGCGCGAGCTGACGACTAACTGGGATCGTTCGGTAACTGGTTTTGTTTGGGCGGCCGATGGTAAAGGCTTTTATGCCAGCATTGACGATGCGGCCGTGCGCCGGTTGTATTATATTGATGCGAAAAACGGCAAGCCGCGTGCTATTACCCAAGCCACCAGCTTTGGCCAGCCGGCGCTGACAGCGAAAAACCAGTTGGTGGCCACCAACGACAGCTTTATGTACCCGGCGCGCCTGGTGTTGGTCGACAGCAAAAACGGTAAAACCCGCCGCTTGGATAGCTTTAACGACGAGGTACTCGCCCAAGCCAAGCTCGGCAGCTATGAGTCAGTCACCTACAAGGGCGCTGACGGTGCCGATATTCAAATGTGGGTGCATTACCCGCCGGGCTTTGACAAGAGCAAAAAGTACCCGCTGTTTATGCTAATTCATGGCGGCCCGCATAACGCCATTGGCGACAGCTTTAGTTACCGCTGGAATGCGCAAACCTTTGCCTCCTGGGGTTATGTGACCGCCTGGCCAAACTTCCACGGCTCCAGCGGTTTTGGCCAGGACTTTGCCGATGCAATAAACCCGGACTGGCGCACCAAGCCGCTGGCGGACATTCAGGCGGCGACCAAATGGTTTGAACAGCAAAGCTGGATTGATACAGACCGCATGGTGGCCGGTGGTGCCAGCTATGGCGGCTATTTAACGTCAGTGCTGCTGGGTACTGAGCACCCGTATAAAGCGCTGCTTATTCATGCCGCTGTGTATAACATGTACTCGCAAATGGCGGCGGATTTTGCCGTGCACTCCACCCGTTTTGGTGGTTTCTGGCAGAACCCGGATATTTATAAGAGCATTTCGCCGCATTACCATGCCGATAAGTTTAACACGCCCACCCTGGTTATTCATGGCCAGCTGGATTACCGCGTGCCGGTAGGTCAGGGCTTTGAGCTGTTTCGCACCCTGCAAACCCGTGGTGTCGAGTCGCGGATGATCTACTTCCCGGATGAAAACCACTGGATCTTAAAGCCGAACAACTCGATTTATTGGTATAACCAGGTAAAAGACTGGATGACAAAATTTGCCGAACCCGGTGGTCGTTAACAAGAGCAAAAAGGCGTGCTGATGCACGCCTTTTTTATGATGGTATGTGTGTCAATGCGGGTAAGTCGATGCCGTTAGCGCTGCAACATAAAGGTTTCATATTCCAGCCGGTTAAACTGGCGGTTTAGCATAACTAGGCCAAGCAAAGTCGTGATTAGCATTGCTGTCGCGAAGCCATAACCATAAAAAGCCAGCCCCAATTCTATCGACAGCATACTCAGCCCCAGGTTGGCTAATAACATGACACTGATCAGGGCCAGTGCCTGGTAGCGTTTATCTAAATAAAACATCACGTTCAAAATCGCCATCACCAGCACCTGAAGCGACACGCCCACCAGGTCAACGTACAACAAGTGTAAGTAGGCGAGATCAATCTTCAGCAGCCGTAAGATTTCCTCGCTCCACAACAGTAACAGCGCTAACGTTAGCCCCTGAATTTTAAATATTTGATACAAACTGTTTTTACAGGCCAGTACCATTTTATCTTTGAGTAAGAAAATGGCGTCGAGCGTGCCGCCCTCGCGCACGGTTTCGTAAAATTCCTCGTTGGCCGCGGCAAAGTCAGTTTCCATATGCAGCATAAATACAGCCATACCCGGAATAATCGCCAGATAAGCGATAAAAATAGGCAGGTCGTAAATATAAGACGCCCGGAAAATATCAATGACCTGTGTTGAGACATCTGCGGTAAACCAGAATACAAATTTGTCGGCCCACACGCCCAGGTTGTAAAACAAACCACAAAACGCCAGTGAAACAAAGGCGTAGCGGCGGCGTAAGAAGTCAAACGCGACCAATTGATTTGCCGGGTAATTTCTCAATACGAAAAACAACAGAGTAAAAGCGATTAACGCCTGGCTACAGGCAAACACCAACAGTAATCCCAGTAAGCCAGACGGCGGCATAAGCCAGGCTGCCAACACCATCAGACTGTATCCGCCTAACAGGGTAAGGACAATACGGTAGTACTGCTTCATGCCGCTTAAAAACACGATAATCAGCCACAAATTACACAGCACCACAAAGGCGGTCAGCATGGTTATTTTTACCGCGGCAGACAGCGTTGTAAGCGTTAATATGGCCCCGCCGCCCAACGCCGATAGCAGCGACATAACCAACATGCAGCCAAGTAGGTTGGGGGTGACCAGCTGATCCTGCCGCTGAAACAGCCGGTCAGAGATAAAGCGGGTAAATAATAGCTGAAACAGACCACTTAAAATCAGTGAGCCGGCCATCATATACGTGACCAGTACCAAAAACTGAATAATCAGATCGGTAGGGAATACCCGGCCAATGCTCAGCATACCGATAACCATCAGCGCCAGTATTGATAATACCCAGGGGCCTGAACCAATAACCGCTGCCAGGCCATACGCCTCAACGTACGACAGCAACGAGTTCTTTTTCAGTATTTGCCTCAGCTCAAAACCTATGCCCGCCATCAGATCAAACTCTCGTACAGTTGCTGGTAACGCGTAAACATAATATGTTCCTGGTAATATTGGTTAACCCTGGCGTAGCCCGCCTGGCTCATGCGATGCCAGTGCTGCTCGTCGCTAAGGATATTTAAAATGGCCTGGCTGGCCTGGTTTGGGTTGGCAATACCAATAACATAACCACAGGGGCCCAATGCTTTATCTTGCTCTTGCATACCCTCAATGATTTCGCGGCACGAGCCAACATCTGTGGCAATACAGGGCACGCCGGCAGCCATGGCTTCGAGCAGCACTAAGGGTTGCGCTTCGCTGATCGAGGTCAGCATACACACCCCCAACTGTGGCAGGATCTGGGCAACATCCTGCATGCCGAGAAATTTTACCTGCGATTGAAGTGACAAGCTGTCAATCAGCAACTGGCACTCCTTTACATAAGTAGGATCTTCATCGGTCGGGCCGATTATCCAACCCTCCAACGACGGCTCTGTATTGACCGCTACCCGAATAGCACGGATAAAGGTTTTAATATCTTTTATTGGCACCACGCGACCAATTAAGCCGACAACCTTCGGCGGCGACGCAGGTCGCTGTTGCAAGGCGGGTGCAAAGCGGGACAGGTTAATACCATTTACAATAATTTCAGTTTTTTCCGCCGGGGCGCCATCGGTGATCTGGCGCTCGCGGTTGCCCTGATACAACGCGGTAATGTGATTAGCATGCTGATAGGCGGTTTTACCTAACTGTTCAAAAAAACTGATCCAGGTTTGGCGGGTATGCTCCATTTTTTTGTGGATGCTGGTGTCCAGCACAAAGTGCCGGTCCTGAATCCAACTGGCCTGCGTTAAATCTATCTTACGCTCTTTGGTATAAATGCCATGTTCGCTCAGCAAATAAGGCACGTCCAAGCGCTGTTTTAGCAAGGCCCCCAAAAAGCCCGCATAACCGGTAGAGATACTGTGTAGCATTCTGGCGGGCGGCACCTTGCGGGCAATTTTTACCAGGCTGAACAACGGGGTGTAAATGTTACGAAAGGTCCAGAAAAAATCGACGAAGGACTGATCAGGTGCTTGTTGCAGATACTGTTCGACCAAAATCTGCCAAGAGTATTCGCTATACAAAAAGTCTTCGTAGCTTAAGCCCTGTTGTAAGCCCAACTGCTGTAACATTAACTGCAATTGTTCGCTGTTAAGTGCATCGTCAACCCGGTTAAACCGCGCCAGTACCTGCTGCCACATGTCAAATGCCCGGGCTTTACCCATGCGGCCGCGCGGCGGGCTAAATTGCTCATGTTGCATAATAAAATGCGTCTCCAGCCCTACCACGTTAGCGGGCAGGGTATAACGCTGTTCGCCATAGCTTTCTTTGGTACCGCCGAGGAAGACCAGATAAAAGCTGTACTGGGGTAAACCGCTGATTAATTGATGCACCCAGCTGGAGACACCGCCGCGCACATACGGGTAAGTCCCCTCTAGCAATAAACAGATATCAGCTTGCTGCACGGCGCCAGTACTCCTTTAATTCGGTGACTAAATCACTCTGGCGGCTGGGCAAACTTTGCAGCAAAGTGGCAACGGCTTGATAGTGTTTTTGGCCAAACATCACTTCAGCCAGATAGGGCGTGACCTGGCGTTTTAATAAGCCTTTTTCCTGTGCCAACTCCAGGTGTTGTTTCGCCTGTGCGTATTGCTGTTGCTCCAGCAGGATGCGCCCCAATTTTAACTCGATTGCCGCAGACGGTGTCAGTTGGTGGGCTTGCTGTAAATAGCCTGCAGCTTCGGCCAGATAAAAGTTACGTATTGGCCCATCAGCAATACCCAGGTAACACAACTCCCAGTACCCTTCAGCGATGCGCTGCAAGATGTCTGCATTAGACTTGCGTTCCAGCTTACGTTTGAACAGCGCAATTTTGCGGTTGATATTAAATTCAATTTTTTCAATGACCGCATAAGCCAACAGGCGGATATCATCGGTTTTATCGGTGAGGGCTAACTTAAGTAACGGCATGGCTTGTTGATAGGGTAAAAAGCGACAGGAGTTGGTCGCCATTAAACGCTTTTCGTCTGAGGGGTTAAACAGCAAGATGTCTTTTAGGGCAGCATAACCGTACTGATTGGCTTCCAGCTGCTCTGGGTGTATTGGCAGCGCCTGGCTATAGGTATACTGCCAGCGCTTTTTAACTTCTGCTTTAGGAAAATACAAGGCGACAATAAATACGCTGGCCAAACACAGCATACCCAACACCGGCATGGTAAAGGCGGCAACAAATATAAACGACAACGCCGGAATAACCGGTGTTTTGTAAGCACGCGGCAATACCAACCAACACAGCACGGTAAAGCTGGCTGCGGCCACGGCATGGCTGCTGAAAAACATCAGCCATAGCGCCGTTGTCATCTGCGATTGCTCTAACAGATATAAACTGGCCAGCTCAAACGTGAGCGTTTGTAGTGTCAGCCAAATCTTCATCAAAAGCACCTAACTCATTTAAAATACTGGCTATTTCAGCTTGTTGCGCTTTCACCCTCAGCGGGCCGGCTAAGGTAAGCTCGTGTTCACTGTATGGGCTATGCTGGCTTAGCAAGGTTTTTACCCGACTAACAAATTGCCTTGCTTCGCGCGGCGTTGTCATCGGTAGCAGTACACATAGCGTTTGACGGCCAGCGCTGTCCTGACATAACCAGTAGATATCGGCACCCCGCCGATAGTCGGTTACCTGGGTTAGCGCCAGGCGCTGGTCAGAGCTGTGATCGGTAAAAATCACTAAACAACTGTCAATGGCATAGCGGCTATGGTGTTGCTGCTGACTGTGCAGATATTGCCGAAATAACTGTCTCTGTTGTGGCAGCAGAATGGGAATAAACATCTCATGCGCCATAAAGTTTGCGATATAACCTGATAAAAGCGCCACCAGCGCAATGTTAGCGTCTGTCAGCTGCACAAAGCGTACTTTTTCTGCCAGGATTACGGCGCGTAACTCGTTATTAATGTCTAACAGCGGAATAGTGAGCTGGTAATGTAAATCGCTGTGCTCAATCAGATCGGCGGGTGACAGCAGTGCTTTGCTGCGCAACATATCTTGCAGCATAGGGTCGTCTGCCACCAGCTGATGGCCGGAGCCGATCACGGCCAGTGGTTCCGGCTGAATTTCACCGTTGCGTACCAGGTAAAAACCGGCCTGATAAAGGCTAATAATTTCATTGAGAATTTGCAGGCTGCGCTCAGCCAGTTTAACCGGGTCTTCACCCGCCTGATTTAACGCATCTTGCTGCAATAGCTGAATGCCGGTTCGCAGGCTCATTTGTTTCCCGGCCACCCGCTGTTCTAACTGATCGTGAGACACTTTAAGTAAATGGTAATTCTGGGTAAAGCTTTTAAGCTTCTGCTCAATGTAGCGATGGTTTAACTCGTAACGTTCATTAATATCATGCCAGTGGTCGCGAAACTCGCCGACCAACATAGTGATAAGGGCAGTACCCACTGCAACAGGCATAGTGAGTAGCAGCGGCTGGTTATGTGTTGCCTGCCACGTTGAAAAACCCACTAACACTAAAATGAAACTCATCATGCCACGGCCAAAGCCGTAGCGCAGCGCAATCAACACCGGCCCTAACATAGGCCAGAAAAAGTATTCTTGTGGCTGGCTGTACGAGAGCGTAGCCTGATATACCCAAATCAGCATGGCTGCAGCGGTAATCAGTATCAGCTCGAACCAGGCAAATAACTGATGGTCAGAGCCAAACAGCATGCGATACAACACACTGTTGGTGCTCTGGCGCTTATGATGCTTCATGGTACTTAGTTCCAGTCCAGGTTTTCGCTAAGGTCGGCAAAGGTTTTCATTGCCAGATGTGACAATGATTCTCTTCCCCAGCCACTGCGTGCCGCAGAGCCGCGCCAAATTTCGCGACCCTGTGTGTCAGTCAGTTGCAGGGTTACGCCCACAGCAGGCTCGCCATCCAGGCCATACTTGTACTGCCACTCTTGCACAACGCCATAGATGACATAACCTTGCTGTTTGGTCGCCAGCCATTGTTCAGCCGCCTTTTGCCGTTGCTCTGGCTCGATACTGGCTTGTAAATCACTGATTGCCGCTCTGGGATACAGTTCGGCTTTAATGCCGGCATCAGCCAGTGCCGAGGCCAATAGCTGCTCGGCCTGCGCCTGAGCCATCGGGGTAGCTGACTGGTTGGTAAAGGGCATAATGTAGACCACTTGCTTAGCATCCAGCGGCGGGCTGTCACTGCTTAAATGTGATGCACAGCCAGTTAATACCAGCAGTGTAATGACCAAAAGTTGTTTCACCGCACTCTCCTTATTAAAAATCAATGTAATAACCAAGGTTAAGATTTACACTCTTTTGCCCCAGTCTGTCGGCACTTTGCCAGTTCATATTAAAAAACACTTCATCATCACCGAACACGCGTATCCCAACACCGGCATTTACGCCGTACTCCAGTGATGATGTCACCGGGTTGTAGCCCAGCGCCGTATCCAGCACATAGCGATAATGTGGCATCTGCGCCCCCGGTTTGCCAACCTCTCCGCGTGCTAATCGCTGCCCTATAGACAACCGGCGATAATAGGGGGTGGTAAAGTCTGTTGCTTGCCATGGCAAGCCGGTCTCAGCAGCCAACCGGGTAAAGGGCTGTGTGGTTAAGTCGCTACGTTGCAAGTCAAACTGCGCATAAAGCTGCCACTGCGGCGATCTGCTAAGCTGCTCATTCCATTGCAGTTGCAGTTGCCACTGCCTGGCAATGGCTTCGTTAAAATCGGTATTTAGCTGATTGTTAGCCACAGTGGCGCTAAGTTGGCTATAACGCGACACTTGCCACACCGGCTGCCAGCTCACGCGGTCTTGTTGCGCATACAGGTAACTGTTTTTGCTTTGGTTAACGGGCATCTGGTGTTGCAACTGTATGGTGTGCTGCCAACGCGGAGAAGACTCAAGCGTGAGCTGCACTTGTTGGCCCATTGACAGCTGTGACAGACGCTGGCGTAGTAGGGCGCTTACCGTCAACGCATCCACATTATCGGATAACGGGCTATGCCAACGGGCCAGTAGCTGTTTGGCCTGGTAACTGTTGCTGGAGCCTAAATCATTGGCTTGGGTATGCTGCGCTGTCAGCTGCCAGTGGTTGTTATCATCGGGTTGCTGGTAGCTTAGCTGCCATTGGTTAAGGTCCCAGTCGGAAAAGTGGGTGTAGCCCAGCGCCAGTGCGCGGGTTCGGCTTGGATGTAAAGCCGCCGCCAGACGCTGTAGTGGCGAGCGTTGCAGTGTAGGAAGCAAGGGGCTTTTGGCGCTTTGTAACATTTGCCACGCCGCCTGCATATGGCCTATTTGCTCCAGTGCGCCGGCGCGTTCCAGCACCGTCAGGCTGTTTTCCGTGTCATACGCCAGTGCAGCAATGGTGTTTTGGTCACGTTGCGCCAGCGCGATCGCCAGGCTAAGGCTGGCGTTAAGCTGTTTTCCATGCTGTTTCAGCTGCTGATACCAAAACTGCTGTGCTGCCACATTGCGGGCAAAACTGTTTTGCGCCAGCAGCAATACGCTATTGGCATCTGGCTGCTGGTGTAGATCACGTAACGTCAGGCTGCTACCCGTTGCAGGGGCGGCCAGAGTCGTTAACAGCGACTGATAGCTGATACGACCATCAGGCAGTTGCTGCAGCTGTTGGCTCAGATGGGTGAGGGCGGTCCAACGTAATTGCGACGCTAATGCGATATTTCCGCTGTGCTCCGCTAATAAGGCATGGTTTAACCGGTCTTGCACATTGTAGTCGTCTTGTGCGGCCAGCTGCTGGTGCCAAAAGTCTGCCTGCTGAACGTGGCCGATGGCTTGCGCCACTGCGGCCAGTAAGCGCAAGGTGTCGGCCTGGTTGCGGCTTTGCTGTAATAACCTGGGGTAAATACTGCGTAGCCAGTCAATGTCATTACGAATTAAGGCCAGCCAGGCGGCACTCTGCCAAATCGTATCAGTCACCTGAGGTTGGCGTAATTGCTGGCGCACCAACTGTTCGGCCAGGGCATAATCTTGCTGATACAGCGCAATAGCTACCTGTAACTGAATAACCTCGGTCTGGCTGCTGTCATGCTGTTGCAGTGCCGCGTGTGTTTTGGCCAGAAGCTCGCCGTTGTCCGTGTCGATAGCGTGATTAATCAGGGTTGCCAGAATCGCGATGGCACGGTTTTGTTGGTATAGCTGCCATAAAAAGGCTCTATCCTGCTCGCTAAGGGCGCTGTGGGTTGCAATGGCCAGGTAGGGGTCGAGCACATTGTCAGGTTTGAGCACCAATTGCTGCTGATAATAGCGCTGTAGTGGCACATTGGCTGTGTAGCTGGCTAAATCTAATAATTCTTCCAATTGTGCTGTGCTAAGTGAGCCCTCGTCAGCACTGTCATGCAGTGCTTGCAGTGCCTGTTCGGGTTGTCCCAAATCGCTAAAGGCGCGGGCAAACCACTGCACTTCGACAAAACGCAGATCGGCGGTTTGCTGATAGCGCGGCCACAGTGCGATGGCTTGTTCAGGTTGGCCGCTAAACAGATAAAACCGTGCCATTTGTGCAAGTAAACGTGCACTGTTAGGGTGCCTGCGCGTGAGGGTGTCTAGCGTGGTTAGGGTCGCAGTGGCTCCGTAAGCTTTATCGCTGGCATCGACCAGGGCCCAAATTTCAGCATCACTAAGCGGTTTTAATTTTGCCAGTGCGGTGTAAAAGTCGGCCTTCGCCGATAAATCACTCTCTGCCAAGGCATCTTCCAAAGCGAGGGTAATTGTCGATTCATCTGGCTGCTCGCTCACCAATTTACGGCTTATCGCTAAAGCTTTTTCGGTTTGTTGCTGCCAGCGATAATATTGGTGCAGCTTTTGATAACGCTGCCTGCTGGGTTCACGCTGGCTCAATTGCTCCAGGTAGCGCGTGGCCAAAGGCAAATTACCCTTGGCTTCTGCCAGATTCGCCGCTTGTAATAAGTCGGTGTTGTTGTCGGTTAGGGCGACTTTATCCATCGCAAAAGTCAGCGCGCTATCAGCAGCATTGTTACGCAGCGCCAGCCCAACCATGTATTGCAAACAGCTGGCATTACAAGAATGTTGGCTCAGGTGCTGCTTGCCCAGCATCAGTGCTTGCGCGCCGCGATCAATGGTTTCTAATAATGCCAGTAATTGCTGTAAATGTGCCTGGGTAGGGCTACGCTGATACAGCTGCGCGGCATAGTGGGCGGCTTTAGTGGCTTCGCCGGCTTGCAGTGATAACGCCAGCAGCGATGCGTCATTACGCTGCGGCAATGTCTGGCTGATGCTCAGGGCAAGAGCAGGTTGGTTAATTTGTAAGGCATAGTCAACCAGTTGCGACCGGTAATCCGCCGGCAGGCCGGCGGGCAGATGGCTCAGATAGTGCTGCAACTGCTGGCGGGCTGGCGCTTGATGTGCACTTAAACTGAGTAAAATCTGGCTGTACAGCTGGTGTGCGGCCAGCCAGTCTGCGGTGTTGTCAAACTTTTGCAGTGGCGTCAACTGCGCCAATGCGGCCTCGGGTTCGCCACCGCGATGCAGCTGTTCTGCCAATAACCTGTCGAGTGCGGACGAGCCTTGTTCTTGCTGTAACACACGGATAAACGCAGTGGCTACAGAGGGATCTTCAGATTGTTGCAATACATTAAGCAGCAATGTCAGATTGGGTTTTAACAGCCACAGCAGTACGCTGGTCACCACGGTAAGGGTTATCAGCGTACGCCGGTTCACTAACTCAGTGTGTTTACCCAGGCGCTGCCTGACATGAAGCAACGGCCGCATTATAACGTCACAACCTCTGTAGCGGTGCAGCGCAGCGTCAGTGAAAAGTGCCCGGCGACGGTACTGCTAAATTGGATCTTCTGCTGTTGGCGGCTTATTGTCAGCGCGTTTGAAGCCTGTTCGACCTGACAGTGTTCAGCTTGCTCGAGTACAGCGATAAGCGGTATGTGACTGTGCAGCGTCAGCGACAGCGTTTGGCCGTCAAGTTGCCAGTGCTGTACCATGCCGTTGGCCTGCAGCAAATAGGGTTGGCCGTCAAATTGCCTGCGCTGCTCAGTGGCAACGACCTTGGCCAGCGGGCCTGCCAGGGTGGCGTAGCGGCCATCCGGGCCATCAACAATACCGGCAATACCCGAGGAGTCTGCACTAAGCACGGTATCAGCAGGCAGGCGCACACTCCTGATACCGGTACTGCGTAACACATAGCCTTCGTGCGTGAGGCTGGCGGCGACGCCGGTTTCATACAACGCGCTAGCGCGCTGCGCAAACTCACTTAAATACAACGGCGTAAAAGGCTGTTGCATTGCCCACTGGTAAATATAATCCAGCGCACCTAAAGAGCTTGGATACATGCCAGAGTACATATGATAGTAAATACTCACTGGCTTTAAGCGTCGCGGTTCACCAAGCTTGGTGAGCGTTTCGGTAACCCGGGCGTAGCCACTGAAATTTTCAGTCCACAGCTCGGTATATAAGTTTTCGTTCATGATGGGGGCATACACCTGCACTGCATCGGGATACCAGTTCAAATGGGGCGATACCTGCGCATAGGAAAAATTGTCGTTGAGCACATAGGTATTGCCGCCATTCACATTCACGAGGCCTAAGGCAGATGTTTTGGCGATAATGTCTGGTGTTGGATTGGCCATGCCTGACCACAAAAACACCCGAACCGGTTTGTCGGCCGGCGCCAGTTGTTGGTTAATGTAGGCTACGCTGCCCGCCACTTCGCGCGCATAATCCAATTGATAACCTGGTACAGGCAGGGCGTCGCCATAGAGTTTCTCGCGGGAAGATACCCTGGGGTCCCAGAAAAACGGATGGCTAAAGGTGTGTGATGCAACCTCGACATTCGGCAGCCTAAAAATATCGCGGGCAATAGCCTCTAACTGGTCAGAGAGCTGAGGATACAAACCATGCTTAGCCACTTCGGCCTCGACCACCGACACAGTATGTGGCAGTGGGTAACGCTGCAAAATGCGCTGATAAATAGCCTCTGCAGCAAAGGGTTTGCCCGGCAGCCAGGCTACTGAGGGGAAACCATCACCATCTATATGTGCAGTAACAATGCGCTGCCCGGACTCGGTGGTGATATCCGGCGCAGGCAATTGTGGTAAGCGCAATAAAGGCAAAATGGTGGCAAAGGGGTCATGCATCCAACGCTGTCTATCGTTAGTTAATTCTTGCAGGTCACCCGGCGCAAGTATCGCGCCGCCCCACGGGGCCTTAACTATAGCAACACCGATATTGCCGTTGCTGTCATGGTAGTGCGCCAACGCCTGGGTCGAGGTATCGGTTATCACATAGCGGGGATATTCCTCACCGGCAGACTGTGGCAGTGGGTACAAGGTGGGCAGGCTGGAGTGTAATTTGCCCTGGTAATAGCCCTGCTGTGTCAGGCCCAGTTGTTGTAGTTGTTGCGCATTAGTGGGCAAATTGCCAATAAACACCGTGGGCATGGTGTTTAGTAAGCGTGGCAATAAACGACTTACCTGAGGTTGCTGGAAATACACCTCAGGCAGCATTAGTAACGCTGCAGCATAGGGCTGTAACGACAGCGTATCACCCTGTAGCGTACTAATATCCACACAGTCAGGCACATAACCGGCGTATTCAATTAAAGTGGCAAGATAACGATGACAGCGTGACTGTTTTTTGGGCCCCTGGCTGTTGTCAAAGAGCCCGAGTACACGACGTGGCAGCGGGTAGTGCAGTGACACGCCATGCTGTTCAAGTAAACCATCGGCGATGTATGGGGTAAAGCCCTGAGCTAAAATCTGCCTGGCATGCGCAATACGTTGCGTCAGATCCGCAGGCAGATAATCAATCACGATAACTTCAATATCGCGCTGTTGTACTTGCTGCAATCGCTGCAGCAGCCAGGCCGTGTCGCTGTCTGATTGCTGCACATATTGTTGTTGCTGGGCGTTATAACCGGTGTACAGCGATTCGGCCACAATCGCAGTGGGCTTAAAGGTTAACGCTGGCAAAAATTCGAAGCCACGGTTTAATATCAACCTGGGGTGATGTTGAGCCATTGTATTCAATATGCTGACCAAGGCTTCGCGCTGGCTATCATGCAGCGCTGGCGGCGCAAGCAGATAACTGTCTAAAGTGTCGAGAAAAATGCCGTCAAAGCCGGCAGCGGTCAGCTGCTGTGCTTTTTGGTGCAGATGTTGCTGCCACAGCGGTTGCTGCAGGTCCATCACGAGTGACTGCCAAGCGGTATTTTCTGTGATAACCGCTTGGCGCAGCGCATGACTAAGCGGTGGCAACGCCTCGCCAACACTGAGGTACGCAAACACTTTAACCTGTGCACGTTGCAGTTGCTTTAATTGCGCTGGGTTAATGCCCTCAGCATTTACCACTACTCTGTCATAACTGAGTAATTCTCGCACTGAGTCGACTTTCTGATAATAAAAGGCGATAGATTGCGGTGCGCTTTGCCCGGCATAAGCGGTAAAGCAGCAGAAAATGCCTGACAATACACTTATCAGGCGTAATAGCGCAGAGCGCATTATAAAAATGCGAATCCCGATAAGGCTGTTTAATGTCATAAAGGCGTTAAATTGTTTCTTTTTTGTGATTTGAAATTGTCTGTGATGTTGGCTTTTTTGGCAGGTGTTATCTGGCTGCTAAAGCCCGCGCAGTATAGGGTTTTTAGCAATCTTGTGCAATTTGTATTCAGTGAGTTTTTCATACAAAAGCTTGGCATAGGTAGGGGATGCCGTTAAATTAATTATTCAAGTGATTAACCTGGCTCACCTGGCATGACCTCATCTGCAACGCACTCTCAAAACCGTAAGGCAATGCAATTAACACTGAAGCGGGTTGGCATAGACACCTACCGCGAAAACGTCGCTTATTTACACCGGGACTGCGAGATTTATCGGGCTGAGGGCTTTCAGGCGCTGGCAAAAATTGAGGTGCAGGCCAGCGGTAAGCGTATTTTGGCCAGTTTAAATGTGGTGGATGACACCAGTATCGTTGCTTGCCAGCAGCTGGGCTTATCAGAAGAGGCCTTTGCCATGTTAGGCGTAGCCGATGGCAGCGCGGTAACGGTATGTCCGGCCGAGCCAGCGCGCTCTATTCCGGCGCTGCATCGCAAAATTGCCGGCGAGCGATTAAACGCCGATGATTTTCACCGTATCGTGCAGGACATTGCCAACCACCGCTATTCCAAAATTGAGCTGACTGCTTTTGTTGTGGCCTGTAATCAGGGTGAGCTTGACCGCGAAGAGGTGTTCTTTTTAAGTGACGCCATGAGTAAAGTCGGCCGCCATCTGGACTGGCATGAACACCCGGTGGTTGATAAACACTGCATTGGCGGCATTCCCGGTAACCGCACTTCCATGCTGGTAGTGCCGATAGTGGCGGCACATGGCATGTTGTGCCCGAAAACCTCGTCGCGCGCCATTACTTCGCCGGCCGGCACCGCCGACACCATGGAACTGTTAGCTAATGTCGATATGCCGTTTGAACAGTTAACTGAGATAGTGCACCGCCACCGGGGCTGCCTGGCCTGGGGCGGCAGTAGCGATTTATCCCCGGCCGACGATGTGCTGATCTCGGTTGAGCGGCCCTTATCGATAGACTCTCCTGGCCAGATGGTCGCCTCCATTTTGTCGAAAAAAGTCGCCGCCGGTTCTACCCACTTACTGCTGGATATTCCGCTTGGCCCCACCGCCAAGGTGCGTTCGATGCCCGAGGCACAAAAGCTGCGCAAGTTATTTGAGTTTGTTGCCAAGCGTATGGGGATTACCATCGATGTGGTCATCACAGACGGTCGCCAGCCAATAGGCTGCGGTATAGGCCCGGCGCTGGAGGCGCGCGATGTGATGCGCGTACTGCAAAACCATGAGCAGGCCCCGAATGATTTACGGCAAAAGGCGCTACGGTTAGCCGGGCGTATGTTAGAGTTTGCGCCCGACGTGCGTGGCGGTGATGGTTTTGCCATCGCGCGCGATATTCTCGACTCAGGCCGGGCATTGGCAAAAATGCAGGATATTATTATCGCCCAGGGTAAAAACGACTTCGACCCCGAAGCGCCACCGCTGTCTAAACTGAGTTTTGATGTGTCAGCGCCAGATAATGGCACCGTGATTGGCATTGATAATGTGCAGCTGGCACGTATTGCCCGCTCGGCCGGGGCGCCGCGTGCCAAAGGTTCGGGGGTAGATTTAATGGTAAAACTGGGGGAGCAGGTCACAAAGGGGCAGTTACTGTTCAGGGTGTACGCGGCTTTTCCAACCGAGCTTGAATTTGCCCGTCAGGCTTGCGAGCGCAGCAGCGGTTACACGATAGGCGCGGCCGAGGCGCTACAGCCGCTGTTTGTCGAATACTAAGGCCGGTTGAAGAGTAAAATAGGTTGAACACTGACGGGAGTCTTATGATGTCTGTAATGTTATTGGCCAGTAGCGATGAGCTCGCCCCTGCACAGCGGCTGGCCGTGGCGGCGGGTTTGCCGCTGTCAGTGTATCAGCAGCATCGTTTTCCGGATCAGGAGCTTAAACTGACACTGCCTTTTAGCGATAGCTTGCCCAAGCAACTGGTCCTGTATCGCAGCCTGAATAACCCGAACGGTAAATTGGTCGAACTGTTGTTAATTGCCCGCCATGCCAGAGCGCTGGGCATTAACAAAATCTGGCTAGTCGCGCCATATCTGGCCTATATGCGCCAGGATATCGCCTTTAACCCTGGCGAAATTGTCAGTCAAAAAATTATCGGCCAGTTTTTAGCAGAACTGTTCGATGGTGTGATTACCGTCGATCCGCATTTGCACCGTATTACGCATTTAAGCCAGGCCATTGTCAGCGGCGAGGCGATAGCGCTTAGCGGTGCGCCCCGCTTGGCTGAACTGATTGCTCAACAGTGTCGCCAACCCTTGTTAATTGGCCCGGATGCCGAATCAGAACAGTGGGTGGCAAGGGCTGCAGCGCAAATAGGCTGCGACTATGCCGTATGCACTAAGGTGCGCAGCGGCGATAAACAGGTGCACATTCAGCTACCTGATATCAGCGTCAGCGGCAAAAATGTGGTACTGATGGACGATGTCGCTAGCTCTGGCCACACCCTGGCAAAAGCCGCTAAGTTATTACTCAGCGCTGGCGCCGCCTCGGTCGATGTGGCTGTAACCCATGCCTTATTTGCCGGTGACGCGCTGGCGCTAATTAAAGCCGCTGGCGTAAACCGGGTGTGGAGTACAGATTGTATCGCCCACACCAGCAATGCCATCAGCATGGCGCCGGTGCTGGCACAGGCGCTTAAGCCATTGTTGCTCTGAAGCTGAGTTGGTTTAAAGCTGATCAATAGGCACTTTTAAGTACACTTTGCCGTTAGCTTCAGCGGGTGGCATTTGCCCGGCCCGAATATTTACCTGAATAGAGGGTAATATCAGCCTCGGCATTTCCAGGGTTGCATCGCGTGCTTCGCGTTTGGCGACAAACTGCGCTTCACTTATGCCATCCTGCACATGAATATTATGTTTGCGTTGCTCTGCGACACTGGTCAGGTACTCATGCTTGCGTCCGGCAGTCGGGTAATCATGGCAAACATAAATCTGCGTATCCTGCGGTAGGGTTAGCAATTTTTGAATTGAGCGATACAAAGTAGTGGCATTGCCGCCCGGAAAGTCGCAACGTGCTGTGCCGACATCCGGCATAAACAGGGTATCACCGACAAAAGCCGCTTTCTGGTTGATAATGTATGCCAAATCTGCCGGCGTATGTCCCGGTGTGTGCATCACTTTAATCGACAGACTACCAACGTTTAGCTCGTCACCGTCTTTAAACAAATGATCAAATTGGGCGCCGTTGGGTAGAAATTCCTTCTCTAAATTAAAGACGTCTTTAAATATCTGCTGAACCTGCTTAATGTGATCACCAATGCCGATTTTTGCGCCTAACTGTTGCTTAAAAAAGGGTGCCGCTGATAAGTGATCGGCATGGGCATGGGTTTCCAGCACCCACTCCACGCTGAGGTTTTGCTGCTTGATGTAATCCAGCATTTTCTCAGCGCTGGCGGTTGAAGTGCGGCCAGACTTGTAATCAAAATCCAGCACTGGGTCAATTACCACTGCTTGTTTGGTTGTGGTGTCATTAACCACATAACTAAACGTTTCGCTATCATTATCTAAAAACGCCTCAACATGAAAATCTGTCATTTTGTGCTCCTTTGCAGGGGGTAAACCTTGCACTTGTTTACGTGTTACCACTGAAGAGTTGTGGCCAACTCAGCTATATAAAAATATAGAATAAGGTTATATCTAAATGAAATAAATATATTAGATTGCTCTAATTTGCTTTTGCGATGGATCAACAATTCAAGCGTTAATAAAGCTGAGTTTGCGTATTTCGCTCTAATAAACATCAAGCGTAAGTCAGGAGCAGTTTTGCCGGGGCAGTTAATTAGGTATTCGTGTCAGCGTGTAGCGTTAACGGTAGATGAAAATACCCGTTGATGTTAGCCTGCTGCTCTGGTTTCTCATGCAGGCTAAGAAACACCAGCTTGTTTTCTAACCAGGGCTGAATATTGTGCCATATGCGGTTTGCCATTTCTGCATCCAAACCATTAAATGGCTCATCCAGGATCACTAAATCAGCTTGGCGCAGCAGTAACCTGGCTAAACTCAGCCGCCGGGCCTGGCCGCCCGACAGGTTTTGCCCCCAATCGCCCAGCCAGGTATCCAGGCCTTGTGGCAATGCTCTGGCCCATTGTTCCAGCTCCACTGCCGCTAATGCTTGCCACAGTGCTTGCTCGGGTAGTGCTTCCTGCCCCAGCTGCAGGTTATAACGTAGGGTATCAGCAAAGATACTATTGGCCTGTGTTAAATAGGCCACCTGTTGCTGATAACGCGGCCAATCAGCGGTATCTAAGGCATGGCCATTTAGTTGGATCTCAACGCCAGGGTGGCTTTGCTCGGCAGCCAAACACGCGGCTAAGGTCGATTTGCCAGAGCCTGACTCGCCGGTAACCAGCAGTTTGGCGTTGTCAGTGTTGAGCACCAGACCAAGCGTTTGCTGCGCACTGCAGGCAATATATGGATGAGCTGTTACGTTAAGTTGCACCGTGGTAATTTGGCTTTGCTGCGCTTTACGCGCAGTGGTATCTGGCATTTGCGCTAACTGGGCCAGCCTTACGGCAGAAAATGCGGTTTTGCCGAACACATCAAGCTGAGCGGGTAGGCTACTTATCAACTCGGCCACACCCAGCCAGCCTAAAATAAACAGCACCGCTACCGGCGCTGATACAGCTGTGGTGGTAAAGGCATTGAGTAGCATGAACATAAGCAGCACAAATACTGCACTCTGGAGTGAATTTAGCATTAGCTGCAGGCGGGCTTTGTGATGTTGTAGTTGCTGCTCTTGCTGTTGTATGGCGCTGTTGCTGGCAATAAGCCTGTGCTGATACCGCAGCAGGCTTTTGCTGGCGCTAAGTTCGGCAATGCCTTCGTGCAGCTGTATTACGTCGGCTCGTGCCGCCAGGAACAGCCTGGCCAGTGTAGCACCCTGGCTAATATTCTGGCGTAAAAACAGCACACCGCTCAGTAGTAATGCCAGTAACAGCCCAGCGGCTGTAGCCAAGGAAAACCACGGTAACCACAGAGCCAAGATAGCAAAAAATACTATAGTGCTTAGCAGGGTAACCATGGGCGGCAACAGTAGTCGCAGATACAGGTTGTCCAACGTATCCAGCTCAGCTGTCAGGCGGTTTAGCCAGTCGCTGTCGCTGCTGGTGCGGCTTTGGCTGCGTGATAGCTGCTGCAGGCCGCTAAACAACGCCACCCGGCTCGTGGCAAGTTGCCCCAGCACCGTATCATGGTTGTACAGTCGCTCGAAGTAACGGCTAACGGTGCGGCTTAAGGCAAAAAAACGTATACCGCCGCCGGGTAGATAAATATCCAACGCATAGACCAATCCCAGTGCTATAGCTGAGCCGGCAAGTGCCGTCGCGGTAATAAACCAACCCGATAGTGCTAACAAGGCTATGCCAGATAATGCCGTCGCAACGGCTAACATGGCGCCAACCCCAAGACGATGGCGATTGCGCGTTATAAAGAGGTTTAGCCAAAAACGCAAAGCGTTGATGTTATCAGGCGGCAACATGCTTATCCCCGGCGGTCAGTATCAGCTGCTGATCAGCCAGTTTAGCCAGCTGTGCATCATGGCTGACAATAATCAGTGCGTGCTGGCGCTTTAACAGCGCAAGGCAGGCAATAATCTGCTTTCTGCTGGCCAGATCTAAGCTGGCGGTGGGTTCATCCAGCACAATAATATCAAAGGATGACAGCAGTACCCGCGCCAGCGCCAAGCGCTGCAACTGCCCGCCTGACAGGCCCTCAGCGCGCTCTGTCAGCGGTTTGTCCAGTTGTGCCGGCGAGGGGCAAAGCGTGGCTAAACCAACCCTGTTTAACGCCGCGAGCAGGGCGTCATCATCAACATCAGGGCTGAGTACTGCCAGGTTTTCACGCAGCGTGCCGTTAAACACCCAGGGTTTTTGCGCCAGATAAAATACCCGGGCTTGCGTCACCGGCAGCTGGCCAACACATACCTGGCCATGAGCAGGGGCTTGCAGGCCGGCGAAGGTTTTTAATAAGGTACTTTTACCGGCCCCCGACGGCCCACTGATCAGTAAGCACTGGCCCAGGTTAAGGTTAATGTTAACCTGCTGGCAAATCTGCCGGCCTGTTGCGGTATTAACGCTAAGATCCCGGCACGCAAAAGCCTTGGCTGTCTTATTGGTGTCTTGTCGTTGTAGCGGCTCAGTGGATAGCAAAGCGCTTGGCAGCAACTGCGGTGCTAACTCAGTGGCGGCAGCAAGGGCGGCGGCGCGGTCGTGATAAGATTGGGCAAATTGGCGCAACGGCTGAAAAAACTCCGGTGCCAGTGCCAGCATAAAAATGCCGCTGGCCAGGGTTAAACTTTGTGCCGGGCCAAAATTGATGGCGCCAAACAAGACAAAACCGATATAGATAGCCACAGCGGCAATCGCCACGCTGGCAAAAAACTCCAGTACTGCTGAAGATAAAAACGCTACCCGCAGGGTTTTCATCACCAGTTGGCGGTATCGCTCGCTGCGGCTTGCGACTTCAGCTTTTACCTGTTCGGCAGCGCCGAGGCGGTTAATCAGCGCCATTTTACGCAGCCGATCTAAAAAGTGGCCAGCCAGGCGCTGGCGCTGGGTTAAATGCTTTTGATTTATTTGCTCGGCGCCCATGCCGATTAACGACATAAACAGCGGGATCAACGGTGCACTTAACAGCAGCAGTAAGCCCACCAGCCAGTTGCTTACTGTTATTGCCGCTAAGATCAGCAACGGCGATAGCAGCATCAGCTGTTGCTGTGGCCAATAGCGGGAAAAGTAACCGTCCAGTGCATCGGTATGTTCAAGCCAGTGCCCGGCATGGCTGCTGGCTGCCTGTTGCTGCAGCGATGCAGATGTGGTGGCTTGCCAGGCCTGCAATAACTGCTGGCGCAGGCTGGCTCTGATATTATTACTGGCGGTTTGTGCCAGCTGCTCTTGCCAGTAAAGTGCTAAGTTGCGTACCAACAGCAGGCTAACAATAAGCCCGCCGTATAGCGGTAGAGTGGTGCTGGCAGGTTCTGCCAGCACCACCTGTTCTATTAATAGGGCAATTAAGTACCAGCTTAGAATAAGCAGCACAGTGGCTGTGCTGCCAGCCAGAATGCTAAGGCGTAAGCGCGGTTTTTCCTGTTGCTGCAACCGCTTTAGCAAAGCTAAACCGGCTGCGTGCTCAGCTGAAATGACTTGCTTGGCAGTCACCTAATGGTATCCGCCTTGTTTTACTTTGCCGCGAAATACCCAGTAAGTCCAGGCGGTGTATGCCAGCACAATAGGGATAACAAACAAGAAACCCAGCAGCAGGAAGAGTTGCGAGCTGTAATCTGATGCTGCATCCCACAGCGTGTAATTAGGTGGCACCATATAGGGCCACTTACTGCCCAACAAGCCCAAATAGGTAAACAAGAACAACCCCATGGTGGCGACAAAAGGCGTACCTTCACGTTTTTGTTTCAGCGAACTGTAGATCACCCAGGCACAGTACATGGCCAGCACCGGTAATAACCACAATAATGAAAAGCTGTCGAACCAGCGTGACATCACCCGCTCGTCGACAAAGGGGGTATAGGCGCTGATCACCGTAAACACCACCAGTACCGCCAGCAGTAACCTTGGTGCTATTTTGTAAGCCCATTGCTGCACATCACCTTCTGATTTCATAATCAGCCAGGTAGCACCCAACAGAGCATAACCGGCCACCAGGCCCAGGCCGGTGATCACGGTAAAAGGCGTTAGCCAATCTAACGCGCCTCCAACATAACGGAAGTTTTCGGTGGCAAAGCCCTGAATATAAGCGCCCACGACGGCACCTTGTGCAAAGGACGCGACAATAGAGCCCCCGGCGAACGCCCAGTTCCATAAGTAACGAGAGGTTTTGGCCTTAAAGCGGAACTCAAAGGCCACGCCACGGAAAATAAGCCCGGCCAGCAGCAAAAACACACCGATGTACAGCGCCGGCAGAAAAACGGCGTACACCAGTGGAAACGCCGCCAGCAAGCCTGCACCACCCAGCACCAGCCAGGTCTCGTTGCCATCCCATACCGGAGCTACTGAGTTCATCATCACATCGCGGTGATACTCTGTTGGCGCAAACGGAAATAAAATGCCCTGGCCTAAGTCAAACCCATCCATTAACACATACATCATGACGCCAAAAGCAATAATGCCGGCCCAAATCAGGGTTAAATCAAACGGCTGTGCCATTACTTATCTCCTTCTAAACTGGCATGGGCGGCAGAGAAAGGCCGCATAGGCCGTTCAACTTCGTCCATCTCGTGTGGGGCATTGGCTTTTTCTAAACCGCCACGGAACACTTTGAGCAGGTAATAAACGCCAGAGCTGAATACCAGGCTATAAACCACGACATAACCAATTAACGTAAATAACGCCATGCCACCGGTAA
The DNA here is from genome assembly GCA_033838465.1 of Chromatiaceae bacterium. Lineage (GTDB taxonomy): Bacteria > Pseudomonadota > Gammaproteobacteria > Enterobacterales > Alteromonadaceae > Alishewanella. The sequence goes on along the minus strand of JAJLKZ010000002.1, from coordinate 281,793 downwards.
GAGACGGCGTAAGGCCCTGTGCGTGCGTCATCTGGCCATAAATTAGCCAGGGTGCACGGCCGGTTTCAGTTACGACCCAGCCTGCTAACACCGCCAAAAACGGGCTAATACTCATTAGCCTGAGTGTTTGTAAAAATGCGGTTGAGCGATAATAGCGGCCACCCGGGCGCAGCACTAAGCCCCACACACCTACGGCGATCATTAATAAACCCAGCCCCACCATTACGCGAAACGACCAGAACACGATAAACACCGGTGGCTGCTCTTCTACGGGCACCTCTTTTAGCCCGGGTACTGTGCCGTTCCAGTCATGGGTTAGAATAAAGCTGGCTAATTTTGGAATACCCAACTCAAAGTGGTTTTGTTGTTTTTCCTGATCGGGAATAGCAAACAGCAGCAATGGCACGCCCTCACGTGTTTCCCAGTTGCCTTCCATTGCCGCTACCTTCATCGGCTGATGTTTCAGCGTATTCAGGCCATGGAAATCGCCCACTACTGCTTGCAATGGGGCTAACAGCAGTATCATCCACAGTGAAATAGATAGCGCCTTACGGTTGGCCTCAAATTCACGTTTTTGCAGCACAAACCAGGCACTCACACCGGCGACCACCAACGCGGCAGTTAAAAATGACGCCAGTGCCATGTGTAAAAAGCGATAACCAAAAGAGGCAGTAAATAATGCTTCACTCCATGACGCGACATAATACATGCCGTCGCGTAGCTCCAGACCGGCCGGGGTTTGCATTAGTGAGTTGGCTGACAAAATCCAGAAGGAGGAAATAAAAGTACCGGTTGCCACCATAATGGCGGCAAATAAGTGCACGCCCTGCGGCACCTTGTCACGGCCAAACAGCAACACACCTAAAAAAGCGGCTTCGAGGAAAAATGCGGTGACTACTTCATAACTTAACACCGGGCCGAGAAAATTGGCCGTGGCGTAAGAAAAGTTACTCCAGTTGGTGCCAAACTGAAATGACATCACGATGCCCGACACCACGCCCATACCAAAGACCACCGCAAACACCTGGATCCAGAATTTAGACAACTGTTGCCACAGTGGATTACCGGTTTTGAAGGATAAGGTTTCCAGCACGGCGATAAAACTGGCTAAGCCGATAGTAAATACCGGGAAGATAGCGTGAAAACACACCACAAACGCAAATTGGATGCGGGAAAGTAGAAGTGGATCAAGTTCCATAATTAACTCCGGTTAGCGACTGGCTGTAGCATCAGTAATTTTTAACAACATCGATTGGGTGAAACGTCGTACCAGCGGCAATAGAATTAGCAGGGTAGGAAAGGCCACACACCATGACCAGAGCCAGGCACTTAACCAACCGGCGATACTAAACCCATCTAAACCTAATGCTTTGATAATACTGACCAACGAAATAACGCAGGTCATCAGTATAGACAGAATAAAAGGCATTAGCAGCCGTTCTATTAGGAAAACCTTATTCATTTGCTTGTACCCTCAGCTTGATGCTGTTCAAGGACATCTTGCCGCAGCGATGTTACTGTTTATCTGTAGTTATGGCACTGCGGTATTTTGTCGCAGCCGCTGTTTTATGCGTTTCGCCAAACGCCTGAAAGGGGCCCTTGGGCCCCTGTTTCAGATGCGTGACTTACAGCGATTTAGTGCTGTAGTACCAGTCAACATAGTTGTAGCCCTGGCCTTTACGCGCTTCGGCATCGTCCATGGTGGCTGGTGGTGGCACGATAACGTCATTGCCTGGCTGCCAGTTTTCCGGGGTAGCGACTTTATGTTCATCACTGGTTTGCAGTGCTTTAAGCACCCGCAAAAACTCGTCAATACTGCGGCCATTGCTCATTGGGTAGTACACCATGGCACGCAGTATGCCGTTAGGGTCAATAATAAAGGTGGCACGTACTGCAGCCGTGTCGCTGGCGCCTGGTTGTATCATGCCGTAGGCCTTAGCTACTTCCATTGACAGGTCGGCAATAATTGGGAAAGTGATTTTTACGCCAAAGTTCTGCTCAATACTACGTGCCCAGGCAATGTGCGAGTGTACGCTGTCGATAGACAGGCCCAATAATTCGCAGTTTAGTGCGGCAAATTGGTCAGCACGGGTGGCAAAGCCCATAAATTCAGTGGTGCATACCGGCGTAAAGTCTGCCGGGTGTGAAAACAGTACTAACCATTTACCTTTATAGTCTTCCAGAGTTTTCATGCCATGGGTTGTTTTGGCATTAAACGCCGGAGCCGGTTTGTTTAGTTGTGGGAAGGTTACAGTGGTATCAGTCATGGTGTTATCCTCAGTGAATTAGGGTTGGTCTCAACTTTCGTATTCCAATATAGAATAAGCTTATAACTAAATGAAATAAGTTTATTAGATTAACCTAATCTGTTTTTGTGATGCTCAATGTAAGGTTTTGAATTAAATAGATAAATAATGATGGTGGTTTGAAAAATAAAAAGGCGCTATCAGCGCCTTTAGGGTTTATCTGTCTTTGCAAATCAGGATAGCTTGCAGGTTTTGATGCCCAGCAAGCTGTACAGCGGGCAAAAATTAAATAGCCCGGTAAGTAATGGCACCAGGCCTATCCAGCCCCACAGCCCAATAGTACCCGTTGCGGCCAGCGCAATAAGTACCACGCCGCCAATTATCCGCACTACCTTATCAATACCACCGACATTTGCTTGCATTTTGTTTCCTTGTTAAATTAGAGTTGCCTTAATTACTTTAGCCGTTTTGTGTCTTAGTAGCGAATACCGCTGTAGCAAAAGTTTGCGCCACCGCAATTTTGGGCTGCATTGTGTTGGCTGGTTAATCAGTCAAACCAATAACGTAAGTTGTTTCGCTGCGACAAATTGCCGCATCGTGTAGCTTGCAAAAAGCCATTACACTACAACAGCATTACAAACGACGAACCCGCTGTCGTTTCTAACTGTGCATTTTGCAACGGCTGCCTGGCAGCCGTCTTTTTTGAGGGCCTATGTCCAGATTTGCGCTTATTTCTGCTGCGTTAACGCCCGCGCATCAGCTGCAGCAGCTAGTCAATTTACGCTGGGGTATGGTGGGTTCAGCTGTCATTATTGCCATGATTGGCTATCTGCTGCAGTACACTGTAACCAGCTGGAGCCTGGTCACGCTGGTGTTGTTAACACTCAGCCTGAGTAACGTTGTATTACAATACATGCCTCGCCAGCATTACCCGCTGCAAGCGGTTTTTTTACTGTTTTGCGCTATTGATCTTATTACCCTAACCGCTTTATTAGCGTTGTCCGGTGGCGCCAGCAATGGCTTTGTTGCGCTGTTGTTGCTGCCGGTAGCTGTAGTGTCGGTGCTACTGCCGGCGTTAGCGGGGTATCTGTTCGCATTGGCAGCAGTATTAGCTTACAGCCTTCTGTTGTGGCTGGGTGACTTAACCTTACTGCAATCGGGTGCGCACGGCGAACACGCCCTACATGGCAATGTCATGCGGCCTTTTAGCCGCCACATGTGGCAAATGTGGTGGGCTTTTGTCATCTCTGCAGCCTTAATCAGCTGGTTTATCGCGGGGCAGGCTCAGCTTATTCGGCAAAAGTCGGCAAGATTGAATCAGTTGCAGCAACAGCAGCTACGACAAGAGCAAGCATTAGCTATTGCGACCTATGCAGCTAATGCGGCCCACGACCTGGCTACGCCTATTCAAAATTTGCTCTTGCTGACTGAGGAGTTACAACCACAGCAACGGGAGCAGCCGGTGCTGCAGGATATTGACCAGCAGCTTAAGCGTTGCCAACAGATTATTCAGCAGCTTCGCGACAATGCGGGTAAATGGCGCCAGCAGCAAGCTACAGCCTTGCTACCGGTGGTGAAGCAGAGCTTACACTCCTGGATGGTGACACGACCTGACATTAGCGTGCAGTTAAGCTGCCAAAGTGATGACTCACTCTGCCAGATCGCTGAGCCTGCCAGTGTGTCCTCGGCGTTGTTTCAAATCCTCGATAATGCCGCCGATGCCAGTGTGCGCAGTGGTCGGCCTAAATTGGATGTATATCTTGAGTTGGAGAATCATCATCTCGTTATTCGTATCGTTGATTTTGGTGAGGGCTTATCGGAACAACGTTTGGCAGAGCTTGGCCAATTGCCACAAAGCAGCGAACAAGGCCTGGGGTTGGGGCAGTTTCTGGCAAATGTGTCTATTGAGCGGTTAGGTGGCAGTGTTGCACGGCGTAATTTGGTTAACGGGGGTATGGAAACTCTGATCCGATTTTTTCAGCCTGATCTGAAACATGTAGCGGAGCCACGCACCTGATGAAGCTGGTATTGGTTGACGATGACGAAGCCCTGCTGCGCACCTTAGTACGACGTTTTAGTTTACAAGGTTGTCAAGTGGTGGCGTTTAGCCAGCCTCTCACTGCCGCCCAGTTGATTGTTGAGCAGGCGCAGGGCTACTTACTCGATTTGCGCTTCGGCCAGCAGTCAGGGCTTGAGTTTATAACCCAGCTACGTCAAGCTCTGCCACACACGCGTATCATCGTATTGACAGGGTATGCCAGTATCAGTACCGCTGTACAAGCGGTAAAGCTAGGTGCTGATGACTACCTGACCAAACCGGTCGACTTTGCCGCGCTGCAGCAGGCTCTGATTGGCGGCACTGACGCGGTTGCCGCGACACCGGTTGAGACCGCCTTACTCAGTACCGAGCAGTTACAGTGGGAGCACATCCAGCGTGCGTTGGCGCTGCATCAGGGCAATATTTCGCAAACGGCCCGTAGTTTAGGCATGCACCGGCGTACCTTGCAGCGTAAATTGTCAAAACACCGCCCTTAGGGCTTTGCCCGGTTGGCGCCTGCGACAATATGTCACATCGTCAGCCAAACTTCATGGCAGTAGCATTAGCGGCAATTTCCGCTGAAAAAACTGAGGATAAACGGTGACATTTCGAGGTAAAAACAGGGTCGCAGCTGGCTGTTTAAGTATGATGCTGGTAGGGCAATCTGTTGGCGCAGAGCCAAATACTGCTGATACAGCCACAGCAGAAATAGAACATATCGTTGTTACTGGCGTCGCTATGCAAAGCCCGCTAACCGTAGTAACCAACCCCAAATTACCGCGCCAGCCGCTGCCGGCACATGACGGTGCTGATTACCTTAGCAGTATTACCGGCTTTAATCTAATCCGTAAAGGCGGTGCCAGCAGTGATCCGCTGTTTCGTGGCATGGCAGGCTCACGGCTGAATATTTTAACCGACGGCGATATGCTGCTGGGCGGCTGTGGTAGCCGCATGGATCCGCCCACCGCCTACATAGCGCCACAAGCTTATGACAGACTTACTATTATAAAAGGCCCGCAAACCGTAAGTTATGGCCCCGGTAACAGTGCCGCCACGGTATTGTTTGAGCGCAACAGTAACCGGCTTCGCGCCGCCGGTGTGAGTGGTAGCTTAAACAGTACTGTTGCAAGCGCAGGACGGCTGGATAACGCCCTGGATCTCACTGCCGGTAACCCAAACGGCTTTATCCGGGCCACTGCTACCGCTGCCCGGGCAGACAATTACCGTGATGGCAACAACCAGCGTATTCATTCAGCTTATCAACGATGGAGCAGTCAGTTTGAGCTGGGGTATACACCATCGGATGATCAGACCCTGTTGCTAAAACTGGGCAAGAGTGATGGCGAGGCAGCTTATGCTGACCGCATGATGGATGGCAGTGTTTTTGCGCGGCAAAATCTGGGGGTTAAATGGTCACTGGCTAATATCACCCCGTACTTAACGCAAGTTGACGTACAGTGGTACTACAACTACATCGACCACGTGATGGACAACTACAGTCTGCGCCGCTTTAGCCCAACTATGATGATGCCCAACCCTGCGGCCAGCAACCCGGACAGACGCACGCAAGGGGCGCGTTTGTTCAGCCAGTTGCAGCTAAAAGATCATCTCAGTTGGCAGCTGGGTTTGGACGGCGCGCAAAACATTCACCGTATTCGTGCCAGCATGAATCAACCATTGATGCCTTATCAGCAACAACAACGGCAGGAAGACATCCGCTTTAGCCAGTTTGGTCTGTTTAGCGAGCTGACCTATCAGTTTGGCGATACTGACCAGCTGGTAGCAGGGGCGCGCCTTGATCACTGGCGGGCAACCGACAGCCGGCAAATGCTGGGCAACATGGCAATGGCCCAGCCCAACCCGACGGCCAACCAACGTCGTGATGATAATCTCAGTGCCGGTTTTATTCGCTACGAGGGGCAGCACCAGGCCTGGCAATGGTATGCCGGCCTTGGCTATAACCAGCGTTTTGCCGATTATTGGGAGCTGGCAGGTAACGGCCGCGCAGCCGAGCAAAGCCTCAGTGCCTTTTATGTGAAACCCGAACGCATCAGCCAAATAGACATGGGCTTGGTATACCAGCAGCCACAGTGGCAGTTGTCGCTATCGCTGTTTGCCAACCGGGTAGACGATTATTTGCTGACCCAGCAAGACTGGCAGCTTGGCATGCAACAGGTTACGGCAACACGTAATATCGACACGCAAAGCTTGGGCGGCGAGCTGGATGTAAGTTATCAGCTTACTCGTCAGTGGCAAACTACGCTGGCGCTGGCCTATGTGCGCGGCCGCAATATCAGCGACAGCAAGCCGCTGGCACAACAACCACCGCTAGAGCTAAAGCTGGGGCTGACTTATGACGCGGGGGTATGGAACAGTGGTGTACTGTGGCGCGCTGTTGCGGCGCAGCATCGTGTCGCGCCGGGGCAGGGTAATATCGCCGGTACTGATATCGCAGCTAGCCCGGGCTTTGCTGTATTGTCCTGGCATGGCGGTTGGCGTATGTCAAAGCAGATCACCTTATCAGCCGGGGCCGATAATCTGCTGGATAAAGCCTACAATGAGCATCTGAGTAAAGGTGGCGCTATGGTAAGTGGCTATTTACCGCTGGCACAAATCAACGAAGCGGGCCGCACTTTTTGGTTAAACCTGAACTGGCAGTTCTAAGCAGTGGGGTAGCGAGCGCTTCGACGCACTCGCTGCTTTAACGAGTGTAAAGTGGCTTTTGCAGTGTAAAGGCACCGCGCAGTTCGCCCGGGTTATAGCCCGTTGCCAGATCGTTTGGATAGTCCTGTTGTATCTGCTGTTTTACCGGTTCGGCTAACTGGCTGCCATGGCAGGCAACACACAGGGTGTCCAGCATAATAGGTTGCATATAGCGAAACACCTCACCGTTAGCGCTACTGACAACTTCAGCATGTTTTAGCTGTTCTGGAATACTGCCGTTGGCCAGCTTATTGGCATAATCCTGAAGTATTTGCTGCTCCCAGTCATCAGCACTGTTGTTGCTGTTACGCACCTTCAAGCTGGTACGGCCTACTTGCCAGCCATCCGTCGACCATTTTTGTGCAATTAACGGGGCCTCTTGTTGGCATACTTGCACGCCATTGGCTAAACCACCACTACCAATAGCGGCTTTTAGTGCTGCTTTTAGCTCGCCAGAAAAGCCTTTTATCCGCGCTTGTGCCTGCAATTGCAGTTCGTCCAGATTGGTAGGGTGTGTTTCGGCCGCTGCCAACGAGCTTACGCCAAGTAGCCCGGCTATTATCAGATAACGCATTCAGAGTTCCTTTTAATGATAAGTTGGCCTAGCTGGGATCAGAGTTACCGCTGGGTTTAGCGTGCCTGTCGGTGGGAATGTCGTCCCGATGCTGCGGCGCTGCCAGCCATTCATGGCCTTTTAGCATGGCGTACCAATACAGTGGCGGTAGCAGTTTTTCTTTTAAAAACCACGACAACCGCGCCGGCTTGGTGCCATCAACCAGCCATTTAGGAAAGGTGGGCTCTACCTTGCCACCGTACAAAAATTCGGCCAGCACGATTTTGCCGCGCTCCACGGTGAGCGGGCAGGAGCCATAGCCGTCATATGCGGCGCGCAGTGGTTTAGTATGTAGCTGGCTAAGCAGGTTTTCGGCAACAACAGGCGCCTGTTTACGCACCGCGGCGGCGGTTTTGGCATTGGGGGTATTGGCACAGTCGCCTAAGGCAAACACATTAGCCCAGGTTTTGTGCTGCAGGGTATCGGGATACACATCGACCCAGCCGGCGCTATCAGCCAGCGGGCTATGCTGTATTACCTCAGGGGCTACCTGGGGTGGCGTGATGTGCAGCATATCGAAACGCTTTTCAATGTCTTTGCTGCTGCCATCGGGCTGAGGTTGTTTAAAGTGTGCGGTTTGGCTGGCGGCATCTACTGCCACTAAGTGAGTTTGCATATTCAGCGTAATGCCGTACCGGTCGACATAGTGTTGCAGTGCAGGTACGTAGTCGGCTACACCAAACAGTGCCGCGCCAGCTGTACAAAATTGCACATTAATCTTATTTAGCACCTGCTGACGCTGCCAGTGGTCGCAGGATAAATACATGGCTTTTTGTGGTGCACCGGCGCATTTAATCGGCATTGGCGGTTGGGTAAATAGCGCTTCACCCTGTTTTAGCTTTTGTACCAATTGCCAAGTGTAAGACGCGAGGCCGCGGGCATAGTTAGAGGTAATACCGTAGCTGCCCAGGTTATCTCCCAGGCCTGCTATCGCCGCCCAATTCAGTGATAACCCGGTTGCAACCACTAGGCTGCGATACGTAAGGCGGGTGTCGTCAGCCAGTGTTACCTGGTTTTGTGCCGGGGCAAACTTGCTGGCTGCACTTTGATACCAGCTAACCTGCTTGGGTATCAGCGAGGCCATGGGTTTAACGGTATCTGCCTGTTTAAACACGCCCCCGCCGACCAGCGTCCAACCAGGTTGGTAATAGTGCTCAGACGCCGGCTCTACCAGCGCAATGTTTACATCCGGTTGTCGTTTGAGCAGGCTGGCAATAACAGATAAACCTGCTGCACCGCCGCCGATTACTACAACATCGTAGCGCGCCCCCACTAGTGTACTCATGTTGCCTCCAGTCACAGTCATTACAGCCACTGCGTGGTAAAGGAATTTTTGTATGCATATTTGGAATATGCATATATCAATAAAGAATATACTAATGTACTTTAGGCGTTGCAGCAATTTTGTGCAACTCTAATATGATTAATGCTTAGACTTTTGCGTTAAAACAAATTAATAATTATGAATTATTGCTAATATAGACGGTTCAATCCTCGTTGTAAGGTGTTGTTATGCAAGCTACCCCCACAAAAACCCTATCCTCTGTTGGTCTGTCGGTAGGTAAAAAACTGTTTATTAGTTTTGGCAGCCTTAGCGTGTTAATGCTGGTGGTTGCCGTAGTGGTGCAGCTGGCACAGCTGGCAATGGATACTGCACGGGCCAGTGCGGCGGATAAACGTAACCTGGCGGTGTTGCAGCTGGAAAAAGAAATCGATCATCTGGTTTGGGCTAACCAGCTGGCAAACAGCATCCTGTTACAGCAGTCTTTTGCCGGACAGCTTAATCCGCAACAATGTGCTTTTGGCCGTTGGTATGAGCAATTTAAAGCCTCAGACGTTTACAAAAATGGCAGCCCAGAGCTGCGCCGGGTGTTAGATTCTATAGACACCCCACACAAACAACTCCATCAGAGTGCTGTTAGTATTGCACAAGCCAACCCATCTCAGCGTGCTGCTATTTACCAGCAAGACTCGCTCTCGGCTCTGACGCAAGTGCAACAGGCATTGGGTGAACTGCATGCCATTTTTCAGGCAGAGCGCGATGCTATTATTGCTAAAGCAGAAGTCACTGATCGCAACGCTATGCGCGCGGTGTGGGCCGTGTTGGTGTTAACCCTACTGGCTGCAGTGTTTTTTGGCCTTTGGCTGCGCCGGGTGATCTCTTTACCGATGAAACAACTCACCCAACGTGCTGAAGCCATTGCAGCTGGTAACTTAACCGGCGAGCCGCTGGTTATTCAAAGCCGCGATGAAGTGGGCCTGGCTGCGCAGGCATTTAACACCATGCAGCAGCAATTGCGGCAGCTGATTAGCCACTTGGTGCAAAAGTCGGATCAGGTAGCCGAGCACGCTGCCCGGGTATCTGATATTACCAGCCGCACCGATGTTGATTTACAGCGTCAGGCAGCGGAAATAGAGCAGCTGGCCACCGCCATGAACGAAATGGCGGCCACCATAGCCGAGGTAGCCAAACATGCGCAGAATACCTCTGCCGCTACGCATGAGTCTGAGCAACATGCCGAGCAAGGGCAAAAGATCGTGCGCTCGGTAATTAGCAGCATCAATGAAATTGCCGCTGAGGTAGACAATGCCTCGGGCACTATTGCTGCGGTGCAGCAGGAAAGCCAAAACATAGGCGCCATTTTGGATACCATTCAGGCCATTGCCGAGCAAACTAACTTACTGGCGCTTAACGCCGCGATTGAAGCCGCCCGTGCCGGTGAACAAGGCCGTGGTTTTGCTGTAGTAGCCGACGAGGTACGCACACTGGCGGCCCGCACTCAAAGTTCTACCACCGAAATTAAAAACCTGATCGAGCGTCTACAGCACAGTGCGGCTAATGCGGTAAATACCATGCATACAGGGGTAACCAAAGCACAGCAAGGTGTAGAAATGGCTGATAAGGCCGGTGCTGCGCTGACTGATATCATGCAGTCGGTTAGTGCAATAACCGACATGACCATGCAAATTGCCAGCGCGACCGAAGAGCAAAGCACGGTGGTGCAAGAAATGGATCAAAATCTGCTGCGGGTAAATTCACTGACGCTAGACACTAAGCAGCGTTCACATGAGGCCGATGAAACCTCCGCTGAGCTGGAAGATATGGCGGGGCAATTGCGCAGCGAAAGCCGGCGCTTTAAATTGAATTAATAAAAAAGGGGCAGTACGTACTGCCCCAATTTTTTAGCCAAACTGCAATTACTGCAAATCAAAGCGGTCGGCGTTCATCACTTTTACCCAAGCCTTAACAAAGTCCTGCACAAACTTTTCTTTGTTATCGTGCTGGGCATACACTTCGGCGTACGAGCGCAATATCGAGTTTGAACCAAACACCAAATCGACCCGGGTTGCCGTCCATTTGGTCTTGCCGGTGTTACGCTCGACAATGTTATACAGGTTTTTACCGGCCGGCTGCCAACTGTAGGCCATGTCGGTGAGGTTAACGAAAAAGTCATTCGTTAGCACGCCGGGTTTATCGGTAAATACGCCGTGTTTGCTGCCACCGTAGTTGGTATCCAGCACACGCATACCGCCAATCAGCACGGTCATTTCTGGCGCGGTTAAACCCAGCAGCTGGGTTTTATCCAGCATCAGCTCTTCAGGCTGTACCACATAATCCTTTTTCAGGAAGTTACGGTAGGCATCATGCAGCGGCTCTAACACCTCAAACGATTCAGCATCGGTTTGCTCGGCGCTGGCATCACCGCGGCCCGGGGCAAAGGGCACGCTAACGTTGTAGCCTGCTGCTTTAGCGGCTTGTTCAACGGCTGCACTGCCACCTAACACAATTAAATCCGCCATACTGACCGGCTTGCTAAAGCTGGCTTTAATACCCTCTAACACCTTAAGTACCTTGGCTAAGCGTTCTGGCTCATTGGCCTGCCACTGATTAAGCGGTGCTAAGCGAATGCGTGCGCCGTTGGCGCCACCGCGATAGTCCGAGCCACGGAAAGTGCGGGCGCTGTCCCAGGCGGTGGCTATCAGTTCGCTTTGGCTTAAGCCGCTTTGTAGCAACAGGTTTTTAAGCGTATTAATGTCGGCGTCGGTTAAGTCGTAATTGCCTTTAGGTACCGGATCTTGCCAGATCAGGTCTTCTTTTGGCACATCCGGCCCCAAGTAGCGGCTTTTCGGCCCCAAATCGCGGTGGGTTAATTTAAACCAGGCGCGGGCGAACACTTCAGAGAAATAGGCCGGGTCCTTATAGAATCTTTCCGATATTTTGCGGTATTCCGGGTCCATTTTCATCGCCATATCGGCGTCAGTCATAATGGGGTTGTAGCGAATAGACGGGTCTTCCACATCAACCGGCTTGTCTTCTTCTTTAATATTTATGGGTTCCCACTGCCAGGCGCCTGCCGGGCTTTTTTTCAGCTCCCAGTCGTAGGTAAAGAGTAAATAGAAGTAACCGTTATCCCATTTCGTCGGGTGGGTGGTCCAGGCGCCTTCAATACCGCTGGTTACCGTATCACGGCCTATACCGCGGCCTTTGTGGTTGTTCCAGCCCAGGCCTTGTTCGTGTACATCGGCCGCTTCCGGCTCGGGGCCTAAGTTTTCTGCTTTGCCATTACCATGGGCTTTACCTACCGTATGGCCACCGGCCGTTAACGCCACGGTTTCTTCGTCATTCATCGCCATGCGGGCAAAGGTAACACGCACATCATGCGCGGTTTTCAGCGGGTCGGGCTTACCGTCCACCCCTTCAGGGTTCACATAAATTAAGCCCATCATTACCGCCGCTAATGGGTTGTCCAGATCGCGCTCACCGCTGTAGCGGCTGCCCTCACTGCCACTGGGCGCCAGCCATTCTTTTTCTGAGCCCCAATAAATGTCTTTTTCCGGGTGCCAAATATCGGCGCGGCCACCGGCAAAGCCAAAGGTTTTTAACCCCATCGACTCATAGGCCATATTACCGGCTAAAATCATTAAATCGGCCCACGACAGGCTATTGCCGTACTTTTGCTTAATGGGCCACAACAGACGGCGTGCTTTGTCCAGGTTACCATTATCCGGCCAGCTGTTTAGTGGCGCAAAGCGCTGGTTTCCGGTGCCGCCACCGCCACGGCCATCGGCAATACGGTAAGTACCGGCACTGTGCCAGGCCATACGAATAAACAAACCGCCATAGTGGCCCCAGTCAGCCGGCCACCAGCTTTGGCTGTCGGTCATCAGCGCTTTCAAATCATTTTTAACGGCTTCAAGGTCCAGTTTTTTAAAGGCTTCAGCATAGTTAAAATCCTGCCCCAGCGGGTTAGTTTTGCTGTCGTGCTGGTGCAAAATGTCAAGGTTAAGGCTGTTGGGCCACCAGTTTTTCTCGCTTTTGGCAGCAGAGGTATTGCCACCGTGCATTACCGGGCATTTACCGGCGGTATTGTTGTCCATCAGTTGCTCCTTGGTCGTTGATTTTGTGCAGGTTGTTAAACAGATACCCGCTAAGGTGCCTAAAACTATAGACGGCGAACTTAGGTTACGACAGCGAGTTTTAGCGGTTGGTTTAATCGCTTTTATCGATACAGGCTAGCCTAGCTGGCTTGCCGTAAGGTTGTGCTGTCAACGGCGAAGCCAAGCGAGCTTAACCAGTTAAGGGCGTGCTGCTCATCGGGGTAAACCCGGCGTTCAAATGTTGCCGTATGCTCGACAATCATTTTGTCCAGCTGATAACGCTTGATCATATTGGGGCAATAGACCTGGGCGGCGTAGCGCAGGCCGTTAGTAAGACACCAGTTAACCAGTTCAGTGATGACGGGCTCAATTTCCGGCACGCCCAATTGCCAGTTATCCAAATAAACAATGTGTGCCCAGTCAGTGCCCGCCAGAGGCTTGACCAACGCCTTAAACTCTTGTGCGTAATCCTCGGCGGTAAAGCGGTTCCAGCTGCCATTCACGCTGGCCAGAATAACCCGCTGCTCTCGCCATATCCTGAATTTGGGCGTTGGTTTCATGGCTTTTCATTGGCTTGTGTTACAGGCTTTAAGTTTAGCAGCCGCTAATAATGTTGGGTTGATATAAAGCAGGTTTTTAAGGTTAAATTTTTATCAGCGTGCAATAGTGGCAATATCATCAAGCTTTAAAGGAAGCGCTATGACAACATCTACATGCTCTTACCTGGACTCCCAGCGCCTTACGCTGCACTGCGGCAGTGATATTCCGGCGGCACAATCCTTATTGCAGCACTCTGGGCACAGTGCTTTAGTCAGTCAGTTAACGCCGACACCATCGCCACAGCAGTTACTCGATGCTGCCGAACAGGCTTATCAGCAAGGTTATGAGCAGCAGGCGGCGACAGAATTTGAATTACAGGGCCTGGCTATCGCTGGTATTGGTGACCCACTGCTGCACTTAGATGTATTAAATACGTTTTTACCGGCCTTTAAGGCCAAACGCCATGGTGTGCCCATAACGTTGGTGACTTATGGTTTGGTGGACGCGCAGCAGGCCCCGGCATTATGCCAGCAGCTGCTTGAGCTGGAAGTAGAGCGGTTAGAAGTGTACCTGCCAGCGAGCAACCCACCGGCTTATCAGCAAGCGGTTAAGCCCACCCGGTTCGGTTTTAGCGAAGTCTGCCAGTTTATTCACACCGCCAGCGACGCCGGCCTGCAGATAAGCTGCTTTGCCTATGCGCCGGTGGCCCAGCAAAGCGAACTGCGCGCACTGGCACTCGATTTGGGTGCCAGAGCTTTTATCGTTAAGCCGTTAGCTATTGTTTAACCAATCTTCATGTGCGTGGCGCACACGAATAATAAAAACGCTGTTGTCAGCTTCAAGTTGGTAAATTATCAGGTGCGAACCGACAGGGTGTAGACGAACAGAAGGGGTAAGTTCTTCTCGCACAGGCGCTGCTAGCGGGTTGTCAGCCAAAAATTCAAAAGTCGTGGTTAATTGCTGGTGGTAACGCTGCGCCTGCAGCAAGCCAAACTGCTCTGCACCGGCAACAAAAATAGCAATAATATCGTCTTCAGCTTTGTTACTCAGTGCATAAGGCATAAGTTATCGAGCCAGTTTCGCTATGGCCGCTGCCTCCAGCTGTGTCATAGTGCGCTTCCCCCGGCCACTATTAATGCCTTCGTCAACCAGCTGTTGTAGATGGGCAACTTTGGCGGCTCGTTCCTGATCGCGCCTAATCAGGTCACGCACATAATCACTGGCGTTACTGTAACGCCCGGTTTGTGCTTGTTGCTCAACCCAATGCTTCATGCCATCGGGTAGCGATACGTTCATAGTGGCCATTAGCTTGTCTCTGTTACTGCAATTAAGCTAATTGTGCTGCTATGGCAAACTTTGTCAAGTTTGCCATTTAGATTGATCTCTATCAGCCTAAGCCAAACTATGCACCACCTCGCTGGTGTGGCTTAAATTGTCATGCAGCGGGCAGCGCTGACATACTTCGTCTAAAAACTGTGCTTTTTGCTCGTCGGTTAAATCGGCATCTATTACCGCGCTAATACGAATTTGCGTAAAACCCACCCGGTCATCAGTCGGCTTGCCCAGCAAACCGGCCGGGTTGTAATCGCCTTCTACCTTCACCTGCATACCGCGCAAATTTATTTTCTGCTGAAACGCCGCAATGCGGCCAATAGTGCCAATGCAGCCGCCAATAGCAAATAACAGCATTTGCAGCGGCGTTGGCCCGGTGCCTGTGCCCTTAGCCGCTACCGGCTGGTCAATTTGCACAGTGTGGCCATCGATCACGCTATTAATGGCAAAGCCATCGCCCATATTGGCGGTTACAGAAACGGTTTTCAGGTTGCTCATTGGGTTATCCTTGTTTAATTAGTTTTGGCTAATTTACAGGGCGGGGGATTGTGATGTTGTGCGCTGGATCAAAGATGGGATAGGAGCTATGCCACTTCTGGACTATTCAACAATGCCTCTGAGCCGGGCAAAAGTTCGCATGCTATCGTCTGCGATAAGAGGTGGATAGTCAGGGTTTTTTGCGATTAACTGATATTCGCCATCGGCAATTTTCCTTACATCGCGCAGAAGATACTGGTTGTCGCCGCTTACATCTTGCCGTTCTATCGCCACTGTGCAGTTTTGCAACGAGCCGGCACTTTGCGGAGTGATAAGCTCCAACAGTAACAGTTGGCCATCTAATATTGGCTGTTTGCCACCATTCATTGAATTACCGCTGGCGCGGGCAAGAAAGTGTTTGTCAGGGTTGAGGTTACCAAAACCTGAGGGAGCATCAAGATATTCAACGCCGCTGTCGTCGCCGGTTTTAAAGTGGCCACAGGCGATTTTAATATTGGGGAAATAACGTAACTGCAATGTGTCAGTGTTTGCAGCTTTTACGTCAAAGGTTGCTGTGTCGGAGTCGTTTGCTGCTGTAGTCTCGGTGTTAGCCAGCTGCAAAGTCGCAACTGGTTTGCTACCGGCAATAACAAACTCATCTTTACTCAACCAGAGTTTAGCGCCATTGGCCTGTGCTACGGAGTAGGCCCAGTCACTGACGGCTAACGATTTCGTGGCATCACAGTAAAAGTAAGCCGCCAGCTCAGTGCTGAGTACTTTTTCAAACTTAACCAGATTTTGCTGCTGCCAATTATCCCGGTGTTGTTGCGCGGCGAGATAGTCGCGTTTGCTGTTGTTACAACTGCTGTGGGCCGCAACAAAGTTATGGCCTAAATCGGTAGAGTAACGGGCAAAAGGAATAAAGTGATCTACATCAGTGCTGCTGGCATCCTTTAATGGTTTATGGCAGTAAAAACACTGGCCGCGCTGGATCTCAATTAACACTGGTCTCGCTTTATTTAACGCATTTCTATCGATGCCAAACAAAAACTCATGCAGCTGGCTTTGTGCGCCAAGCAGTTTTTGATTGTCTCTAATGCTTTGAATTTTCTGTAGCCAGGCATTTTTTGCCAAATACACGACCAGATCGTAAAAGCGGCGAAACGAATAGGCGATGCCAGCATTAAGTTTAATAAATTTACCGTTATCGCTGTGCGGATATAAAAAACACTCCGCTTGTTTGGCCAGGATCTGCAGTCGCCACAAAGGGCCCTCTTTTAACGTGGTAAGCGTAGCGCGGTAAATCTGCTTCCAGTGGGGACTGTCTTTTAATTGGCGGATATTGCGGATATCGTTTTGCTGGCACTCATACAACACGCTAATCACTTTAGATTGCCTGCCGGTGTTTTGCTTTAAAAGTGCGGCTTCGCCATTACTACCAGCAGCAAACGGCATGGCATGATGCCAGTAAAGCAGGATAAATTTATCCACCAGTTCGTCCAGGGTGATCACCAGCTCACTGTCTGGTTGTTTCAGTGGGTGTTCAATACAAACATCGGCAATCGCATGCAGTAAGGCAAACTTATAGGTGGCACTAAAGTCACCTTCATTCAGCATGCGCTGAATATAAGCAATAAAATCCAGTTGTTGCTGCATACCGGCCATGTTTAGATTGCATCCTTAAACAGCAGCGCATTTAGCCAACACTCTTGGCTGCGCTCTGGCCGCTGATCCTGCGTCAGCCAGGTTTTACTTATGCTTAGGTTACTCACTGTCGCGACTAAGCTTTTCAGCTTCTCTTCATTCATAAAAGTAAAACGGCGGCCGTTTAGTTCACGCTCACCCTCGCCGTATTTAAAAGACGCATATATTACTGCGCCCGGCTTTAATGCTTGTTGTAAGCGGAAAAAGACTGACGGCAAGTTATCAGTTGCAACATGCAGTAGGCTGGCGCAGCACCAGATACCGTCATAGTGTTCAAGGTCATTTAACTGCTCGAATTGTTGCACGGCAACAGGTTGCTTAAGGCGCTGGCTGGCTATTTTTGCCAGTGCACTGCTAGCATCAAAAGCGCTTACGTTAAAGCCGAGGTGTTTAAAGTAAGCTGCATCCCGACCACTGCCACAACCGGCATCAAGAATAAGGCCACCGGTTTTGACCAAAGGTAAAAACACCTTATACAAAGCTGTCATGTCTATCTGATCAGTCGCTGCCGCAAACTCCGCAGCGTTTTGGTTATAGTAATTTATTGTTTCAGATGACATTTGTTGAGCCGTAACTATGCGATAAGCAATCTGATACTACCGCTGTTAGTCTTTATTTAAAAGCTTCACAGTTGCAATGCTAAATTGTTTTAAAAATGTAAATTGTGTTATCTTTCTGCTTTTCACGGATGAGGCAGGCTTATGAAAACCCTTCACGATATTCAGCGTACCAACCAAATTCGCATGCAAGCGCAGCAAAACCAGCAAAAAGAAGCCTTAGCCAAGGCGCTGTCGGCTAATTCACACACACTGTTTGTTATGAATGACGCCGAGTTTTTCGAGTTGGCGGTAAATATTAAACGCCAGCAAGGTATGCAACAGGCAGAAATAAATGCCTGGATGAAGACACTAGCGCTTCAAAACCCAGCGCTAGGGCAGTTATGGGAGCGGTATAATGAGCGGGTTAAAATGTTTATGTCGGCAATTCCGGTAACTGCAGATGCTGCTGCACTGGCCGTATTGGCGAAAGATTTAAGTAAAAGCGGCAACTTACTAACTAAATACCAGATTAAAACTTACCATGGCCGCACCTATGTGATTGTCAAAGGTTATCCAGCATTAAGACAGCATCTAACAGGAACCCGCTATTTGGCTAGCCACCCCAAAGTTGTGTCAATGGGCATAGGTAAAATGGATGCTGCAAAGGCGATTAAAGGTGGTTTTGTCTTGTCGTTAGTGTTATCCGTGGGCTTTCATGCTGTTGACCAGCTGCTCAATGATCAGAAAACCTGGCACGACTTCGTCGGTGGCGTCGCGGCAGATGTGATTTATGCCGGGGCAGCTACTGCGATAGCTTATTCTGCAGTATCAATAGCAGTTGGCGGCATAGCGACCTTTACAATTGGGCCATTAGCACTGGTGGTAATTGTCGGTGTCGGGTTGGCGATTGGATTTGCTGTTTTAGATAAAAAAATCAGGCTTGGAGAGAATCTCGCAGCGTTATTGAAGCAAGAATCCGCCAAACTAGCCCGTTCAATGAGCAATGTGAGCCATGCTGCCGACAAGTTTAACAATGAGTATTCAAATGACACTCTGGACTTTTTACATCGCATCTTTGCAATTCCTAAACTGGAGTTACAGTAATGGCTGTTGATAGTGCTGAGCTTTCAGAACTTCAGAAAGGATTGGCGTTTATATATAGCCTGTTGTTGTTGTTGGTTAGTCTTTTGATAACAAATGAAGCTTGGTCAGTGTTAAAGCTGCTCCAACAGGCTGAAAAACAGTCTTTTTATATCGACATTATGCCATTCGCTGTAGCGGCATTATGGTTGGTGCCTGTGATGCTGATGTTAAGCTATATTCTGCTAACCAGAGCATTGCCGGTACTACCGCAGTTAAATTTGGACAAGCTATTAAAAGCAGCATTGCCGTGCTTGCTTTTACTGCTGGCATCTCGCGTGGCGATAGGTTTTTACCTCGGCGATTATTTACCTTCCAAAGGCTTTATATACTGCGACAAGCTCAGCCGTACAGCCGCATTTTCTGGTCAGATATGGGTGAGCCAACAGGCTTATTGTCACGATGAATCTTATCTGGTGAATGCAGAAGTGCTGGAGTGGTTTGATGCGCAGCAAGCTGCCGGGGCCAAACTCTCTAGCGATGAAGTAACCGCGCAGATTGAATTATTGATTGCAGAGCATAAACAGCGGTATCAGTAAATGACAGGTGATAAACCAGAACCCGGCACACCAGAATTTGAAGCCTGGCTGCTTGCCAGGGCGCAAAAATGGTCTGATGAATTATTTACCACCGAAATCCCAGAAGAGCTGGCCGATGTTGGCAGTGGCTTAATTGCCGGCCCGCGCAGTTGGGCGGATGTTATGCCGGTAAAAACCATCGCCGAAGATATTGCTATTGATAAAGCGCATAAGCGAAAACACCTTAAAGTAGTGAAGTAGTGCCGCAGCAGACTGAGGATTTTGAGCGTAAAAAAGGCCTGGCAGTATTTTTGTCTTTCGTGATGTTGGCGATGACTGCAGGTTACGCCTTTTTTGCTACTCAGTTTTTACAGCAACTTGTCAGTTTAAATAAGTTAGAGTTTTACGTCAGAGTCTCTATGATGGTTATCCCTGGGTTGATTGCTGCGCCCATTTTTTTAATGTCAATCTACATTATGCTACGGCGGCATTTTGGCAATTTGCCGGAGCAGCATTTTGCATTGTGGGTGAGGGCGTCGCTGGTATTGCTAGCCTTGGCGTTTGTGACGCGTATTGTGTTGGGCTTTTGGTTGCCCAGCTATGTAGCTGCGAATGGTTTTACCCAGTGCAGCAAGCTTGAGAATCCATCGCCTTTTGCTTCGCAGGTCTGGGTGCGTCAGCCGCAATACTGCCATGAATTATCCTATTTGGTTAACATTGAAGTGCTGGACTGGTTTGACGAGCAGCAGGCCATGGGGGCAAAGCCCTCTGTTGCAGAAGTCACTGCGCAAATTGAATTATTGATTGCAGAGCATAAACAGCGGTATCTGTAATGCCACAAATTAATCTGTGTCAGGTGCTTTAGAATTTGCCCGTCAGTTAACGCAACCTTTTGCTGCTGCCGCAATCTACAGGCAAGTTACAATGGCTTTCGCTGGGGGGCTTTGATGATAAAGCATATTTTTAAGAGCAGCCGCTTTTGGGTACTGGATACCGTAACAAACATGCCGCAGTCGGCTAAAGGCTGACGGTTAAGCTGCTGCACACGTTTCGCTAAAACACTGCACCTGATTTCTGCCATGTTGTTTCGCCTGATATAACGCCTTATCAGCTTGTTCAAGCAGTGGCTGCCATGACTGCATGTCGCTATTGCTGGTAGAACAGCCGACACTGATGGTGAGCTTAAGGTCGGGTTGCGCGGCAAGCTGTAAATTAGCAATGCGTTTTCTCAGCCGCTCACTAATTTGGGCCAGCTCGCCAGCACCGACACCTGGCAGGCATACCAGAAACTCTTCACCGCCGATGCGAAACAACAAGTCGTAGTCTCGAAGCAGTGTTTTAGCCAGGGCGCTGGCTTGTTGCAATACGTCATCACCGGTGTGATGGCCGTATTTATCATTTACTTGTTTAAAATAATCGATATCGAACAACAACATACTTAAAGGTTGCTCTGTGCGCTTGCAGCGGTGCCACTCTGCATCAATTCGTTGCTGCATGCTCTGCCGGTTTAACCAGCCGGTAAGTGGGTCAGTGTGCGCAAGTTGCTGCAGCTGCAGTGTTTTTTGCCGTACCAGCAATAACATGCAGCTGGTGAGGGTGCCTAACATAAACAGTAAAATTGCCAGTGTGCCGGCATTGTGAATAAGCGGGTTGTTGTTAAGCGGTAAAGCGCTGCTTTCATGGTAAACAAAAACCACCAGGCGGGCTGCTAACTGCACAGTGTTAACGCTGATAAATATGGCAAACAACCATACGGCGATACGCATACCTTTAAGGTTGGCTTTGAATAATATGTATAGTGTGTAAAGGCTTATCGAGATGAGTAAAGGAAAACACAACAAAGATCGGTTGATAAAGCCTGCTTGCGCAAACTGAGTAAAATGCATCAGATAGACCAGAAACAACAGGCCGATAACGCGCAGCAGCGGTAGCGGCTTTTTTAAGTAGTGACACAGACCGGTGAGTAAAAATAGATAACTGGAGACCAGCAGCGTATTGCCAACAGGTGGCCCTAACCAGTATGGGGTGGTGTCGGGCGTATAAAGTAAACCCAAAAGTGCATTGCCCCAAAAACCTGCAGCCGCCAGTGACCAATGAACCAGACAAATTTCCTGCCGGTTGCTGACATAAAGCCCGAGCATTACAAGGTTTAATGTAGTAGCTACCGAGAAGTTGATAATAAGTAGGGTTTGCGCGTCCATTGCTCTGCCTTCCATTTTTAGGTACTGGCAGAAATTAGCACAACACGTTTAAAGCAAAAAGTATTTTTTTTCACCAAAACAAATAATTTTGTCAACTAAAACGTGTATTTACCTCTGTTTTCGCTACCGTCATCAGCTTATGTATCGGGCATTTATCGGCAATAGCGGCCAGTTGTGCTTTTTGCTCGTCGCTCAAGTTACCTAGTAGTTTTAACTGCACGTTTAATACATAAGTGCCCTGGGCTTCCTGACTGTTGTCGCGGGTGATTTCAATGTCGATATAATCCAGCGGCAGTTGCTTGCGTTTAGCGTACATCATGACGGTAATGGCCTTGCAGGCGGCCAGTGCGGCGTCGTAATAGTCGTGTGGGTCGGGCGCGCTGTTATCGCCGCCTAAGTCTTTAGCCACATCGGCAAAAATAGTGTGCTGCTGAATACGAAGGGTTTGGCGGTAAATACCGCTGTCGCTTTTACGTAGTTGAATTGCCATAACACGCCTGTTGTTTGCCGAAGGATGCTGCTAAGCCTATGGCATAAATGTGGTTTTTGCCAGTGAGCAAAAGAGCAAAAAATAACGGCGTGTAACGCTTAATTTTTGTTCCGTTTTGTTAACCACACTGCTATGATTTGCTGCAATTCAACCGCTGTAGTTAAAGGAATAAACGATGTTAACAAAGATAGGGATGTTGGCGGGTGCCGCGACGTTATTGGGTGCCAGTTTTTCCAGCCAGGCCGGGCTTATTGTAAACGGCGACTTTGAAAGCCATGGCGTAAAGTCAGGCAACTGGGCCTGGATGAGCAGCAATGTGTTTGAGGGCTGGCAGGGTAGCAACATTGAAGTGTGGAACGCCATGAATGGTGTGTTCGCCGCCAGCGGTAGCCATTTTATTGAGTTAAACGCCCACGGTGCCAACCAGGGCAGCTGGTCTATTTTTCAGTTATTTGAAACTGAAATTGGCCGTGAATATGAGCTGAGCTTTTTCTACCGGGCCCGGGCGAATAACAATGAGCAATTTCAGGTCGCGGCGGCAGACATTAACTGGCTGCTTAACGATCACACCACCAAAAGTTGGAATCAGTTTACCCAGCGCTTCGTAGCAACAGATACCACCACCAAACTGCAGTTTACCTCGTTAAACAGCGGCACTGTGGGTAATTTTTTGGACGCGGTGCAGGTAACTGCACTGCCTGCGGTACAGGCAGTACCCGCGCCAGCCAGCCTGGCCGCTTTTGGCCTGGGCTTGGTGTTACTTGCCGCTGGACGGCGTAAACGCCGCCAGCATTAAGCCTGGCGTGTTGGTAAAAGCCGTCTGTTTATGACGGCTTTGTTGTTTTTACCGCTGCCATTACCCCTTACCCACATATTTACCCAACCAATACGCCGACAGCAGCGTACTCATGCACTAATCTTGATCACGATGCTGGCGCTTGGTCAGCTTTTTTCTGCCGTTTGTCTCGGCACTGCAGCTTTTGGCTTGATTACATACAGTCTTGTATGTATATTGCGCAGCCTAATCTGCCCCAGTTGCACGTTGTGCTATGCCGCACGGTGCGCTAAGGGGTAGCGACAACAGGAGAGGCTATGGGGTTTAACAGTAAAACGAAGGCTGTATGGGCAGCGGTAATGTTAACGGCGGCCGGGTTATTAACGGCCTGCAGTGAACCACAGCAAGCCGGAGCAGCGCAGGGCGCGCCCACACCCGAGGTTGAAGTGGTTACTCTGCAGCACAGTGAGCTGGCGCTAACGACTGAATTGCCCGGACGCACCACCGATTACCGCCAGGCCGAAATAAGGCCTCAGGTAAGCGGCATTTTGCTTAAGCGTTTATTTACGGAAGGCCAGGTTGTGCAAGCTGGCCAGCAGTTATACCAAATTGATGCGGCGCCTTATCAGGCAGCGTTGGCGCAGGCCAAGGCGAATTTAGCCAGCAGCAAGGCACTGGCACACAACGCCAAGCTTAAGGCCGAGCGCTTTAAAGGCTTACTGGGCAGCAAGGCGGTAAGCCAGCAGGATTATGATGACGCCAGTGCCGCCCTAATGCAGGCCGAAGCTGCCGTAGCCAGCAGTGAGGCGGCGCTGCAAACGGCGCAAATTAACCTGGATTACACGGCGATCCATGCGCCGATCAGTGGCCAGATTGGCCGCTCTCTGGTTACCGAGGGCGCGCTGTTAACGGCGAACCAGGCGCAGGCGCTGGCGGTTATTCGCCAGTTAGACCCAATTTATGTGGATTTAACCCAGTCGGCGACTGAACTGTTGCAGCTAAAACGCCAACACAAAGCGGGCAGCAGCGAGGTGGTAGTCGATTTGCTGCTGGATGATGGCAGCCGTTATGCCGAGCAGGGCAGCCTGCAGTTTTCTGAAGTCAACGTCGACCCCAGCACCGGCATGGTGACGCTAAGGGCGGTATTCCCCAATACCCAGGGTGAGTTACTGCCTGGCATGTTTGTCCGCGCCCGTTTGCAGCATGGTGTGGATAACCAGGCGCTGCTGGTGCCGCAGGCGGCGGTAAGCCGCACACCCAAAGGTGACGCGACAGTGTTACTGGTAAATAGCAATAACGAAGTTGAGCAGCGCCAAATTGTCACCGGCAATAGCCATGGCCAACACTGGCAGGTACTGTCGGGGTTAGCCGTGGGCGATAAGGTTATCGTTGCGGGCCTGCAAAAAGTGCGTCCTGGTGCTCAGGTGCGGGCCGTAGCCGCAGCGCCAGCTGCCAGCCAGATGGCAACAGAGTAACGGGAGCAGTTATGGCGAATTTTTTTATCAGCAGGCCTATTTTTGCCTGGGTAATTGCATTGGTGATTATGCTGGCCGGTTTACTGGCCATTAAGCAGTTACCGGTAGAGCAGTACCCGCGCATCGCCCCGCCGGCCATCAGCATCAGTGCCAGTTACCGCGGCGCTTCGGCGCAAACCGCCGAAGATGCCGTTACCCAGGTGATAGAGCAGGCGATGAATGGCCTGGATAACCTGATGTATATGTCGGCAAACTCTGACTCGTCTGGCAATGTGAGCCTGACGCTGACCTTTGAAACCGGCACTGATCCGGATATCGCCCAGGTTCAGGTGCAAAATAAACTGCAGCAGGCGCTACCGTTACTGCCGCAGGAAGTGCAGCAAAACGGCGTGCGGGTGGCCAAGTCTAACGGTGCTTTTCTCATGGTGGTGGGCTTTATCTCTGACGATAACAGCCTGGGCCGTGATGATATCAGCGATTTTGTTGTCGCCAACGTTCGGGACCCGCTAAGCCGCACACCGGGGGTGGGTAATGTGGTGGTGTTTGGCAGCCAATACGCCATGCGGGTATGGCTGGACGCCGACAAGCTAAACCAGTTTCAGCTGACACCTGCCGATGTTACCGCCGCCATACAGGTGCAAAATAATCAGGTCACCGCCGGCCAGTTGGGCGGTGCGCCGGCCTTGCCGGATCAGCAGTTTAATGCAGCCATTATTGCCCAAACCCGGCTGACCAATGCTGACGAGTTTGGCCAGATTTTATTAAGAGTAAATGCCGATGGCTCAACGGTGCGGCTATCCGATGTAGCGCGCATTGAGCTGGGTGGTGAAGATTACTCTGTGATGGCGCGCTACAACGGCAAAGTGGCGACCGGCCTGGCCATTGAGCTGGCGACCGGTGCCAATGCGCTGGATACCGCTGCGGCGGTGCGGGCCAAGTTAGACGAGCTGAAACCGTATTTCCCAGCGGGTTTAAGCACGGTTATTCCTTATGACACCACGCCCTTTGTCGAAATTTCGATTAGCTCGGTCGTACAAACCCTGATTGAAGCCATTATCTTAGTGTTTTTGGTGATGTATCTGTTTTTACAGAACTTTCGCGCAACGCTTATTCCCACGCTGGCCGTGCCGGTGGTGCTGTTGGGTACTTTTGGCGTGATGGCCGCCTTTGGCTTTTCGATTAATACGTTAACCATGTTTGGCATGGTGCTGGCCATCGGCCTGTTGGTAGATGATGCCATAGTCGTAGTAGAAAACGTTGAGCGGGTGATGAGCGAGGAAGGCTTAGGCCCGGTAGAAGCCACCCGTAAGTCGATGGGACAAATTACCGGCGCCTTAATTGGTATCGGCCTGGTGTTATCGGCGGTGTTTGTGCCGATGGCGTTTTTCGGCGGTGCCACCGGCGCTATTTATAAGCAGTTCTCTATTACCATTGTTACCGCCATGGCCTTGTCGGTGCTGGTGGCGCTAATGTTTACCCCGGCGCTGTGTGCCACCCTGTTAAAACCAATTAAAGGTGATCATCATGCCAAGGGCGGCTTTTTTGGCTGGTTTAACCGCGGCTTTGACAGTACCAACAAAAACTATCAGCGCGGTGTGGCCGGCATGCTGGCCCGGCCGAAACGCTCGATGCTGGTGTACGGCGCAATCGTGGCGGTAATGGCATTAATGTTTATGCGCCTGCCTACCTCGTTTTTACCGGAAGAAGATCAGGGCGTGTTTTTAACCCTGGTGCAGCTGCCTACCGGCGCCAGTCAGCAGCGTACTGAAGCGGTAATGGATAAAATTTCTGCCCATTACGCCACTGAAGAAGCGGTGCAGTCGGTATTTACCGTGACGGGCTTTAGCTTTGCCGGCCGCGGCCAGAATATGGGCCTGGCCTTTGTGCGGCTAAAAGACTGGAGCGAACGCGGCCCGGCGGATGCCGTGCAGGCCGTTATTGGCCGTGCCTGGGGCTTTTTTGCTACGGTAAAAGAAGCGCAGATTTTTGCCTTTAACCTGCCGCCGATTTCTGAGCTTGGCCGGGCCACCGGTTTTACGCTGTTTTTGCAAGATCGCGGTGGCCTGGGCCATGAGGCGCTGTTAAATGCGCGTAATCAGCTATTGGGCATGGCGGCGCAGCAAGCCAATTTGGTTGGTGTGAGGCCAAACGGCATGGAAGATGCGCCGCAGCTGCAAATTGAAGTAGACCAGCTTAAAGCACAGGCGCTGGGCGTGTCACTGAATGACATTAACCAAACGCTGGCGATTGGCTGGGGCTCAACCTATGTGAATGACTTTATCGATCGCGGCCGGGTGAAAAAGGTGTTTGTGCAGGCTGAGCCCGAGTTTCGTATGACGCCAGAGGATATTAAACGCTGGCATGTGCGTAACCACAACGGTGACATGGTCAGCTTTGCCTCTTTTGCCAGCAGCCATTGGGTGTATGGCCCGCAGCGGCTGGAGCGTTATAACGGCGTATCGGCAATGGAAATTCAGGGTGAACCTGCACCGGGTACCAGCTCAGGTGAAGCCATGGCGACTATGGAGCGGTTAATCAGCCAGTTACCGGCCGGTATAGGTTTTGAGTGGACAGCGACGTCGTATCAGGAAAAACTGTCCGGCTCGCAGGCGCCATCCCTCTATGCGCTGTCTATTCTGGTGGTGTTTTTATGTTTAGCGGCCTTGTATGAAAGCTGGAGCGTGCCTTTTGCCGTGATTCTGGTGGTGCCGCTGGGCATTATCGGCGCCTTAACTGCAGCTTATATAGGCGGCTTGGGTAACGATGTGTACTTCCAGGTTGGGCTGCTAACCACAATGGGGCTGGCATCGAAAAACGCCATTTTAATTGTTGAGTTTGCCCGCGAGTTGCAGCAACAGGGTAAAGCCCTTACTGCGGCCATTTTAGAAGCGGTGCGCCTGCGCCTGCGGCCGATCATTATGACATCGATGGCGTTCTCGCTGGGCGTGCTGCCACTGGTGTTAAGCTCGGGCGCGGGCTCTGCCAGCCGTAATGCCATTGGTGCCGGTGTGCTGGGTGGCATGATCTCGGCCACCGTGCTGGCGGTGTTTTTAGTGCCGGTGTTCTATCTGGTGATAATGCGGCTGTTTGCCAGCAAAACTGAGGCAGCGGCAGGTACCGAAGTGCCGGTGAAATAAGCGAATAAAAACGGGCAGCGTTGTTAGTGCTGCCCGTCTAAAGCGGTTTTGGTACTTTACCGGCGAGTTGGCACTTTGCTACTTGCCGGTTTTTTTAGGGCTGTTTCAGCCCTTGCAGCATGGTATCAATCAATGCCGGCGCATGCTGGCGCAAGTCACACTGCTGCGGTTTTAATAAAAAGTGGCTGATAATACCGCCAACATACATATGCATCGACATGGCCGCTAAGCGTGGCGATACCCCATCACGCAGGCTGCCAGCCTGTTTCGCCCGCTCAAAAGCCCGTTGTAGCACTGCCACCGCCTGTTCATCCAGTTGGTCTTGCTGGTTAACTGCAGGGTTTAACTCGTCAATATATTCACAGCGATGAAATACGATAGTCAGCACCCGGTGGTGCTGTTCGCTGCTGGCAATAAGCTGCAAGCCATCAATATACAACTGGCGTACTTGCCCGAACGGCTCGTCAGTGGTGTTGTTATCCAGCGCATCGAGTAAATGCTGAAACGGCAGCCGCACCCGCTCTAACATGGCATTAAATAGATCAGCCTTGTTTTGAAAGTGCCAGTAAATGGCGCCTCGCGTGACATTCGCGGCCGCGGCGATTTTCTCCAGCGTAGTGCGCGACACGCCCTGTTGATAAAACAACACTTCGGCAGCATCTAAAATTGCCGCGCGGGTACTTTCAGCTTCGGCTTTGGTACGTCTGGCCATGCAACATCTCTAGCAAATAATGGGGTACAAATTAAGCTTATGTTAACACAGCCGGTGCGTTTCGGCCTCTGCTAATATAACTCTAAGGCGAAGGTGTTTAACCTAACCTGTTACGAGCGGCTGCAGTGTGTCGGTTTGATGAAAGGTTGCCTGTTGATCGCGGCCATTGGCTTTAGCCTGATACAGCGCCTGATCAGCCTGTTGCAGCAGCTGTTCGCTGCCAGTAATCCTTTCTTGTGGGTTAGCCACGGTAATGCCGATACTGGTGGTAAGGGCTATGTTTGTGCCTGCGAGCGTCAGCGGGTTTTGGCGTAGTACCTGAATCAGTTTGGCAGCAACCTGCTCTGCACACTGTTGATCCGTCATAGGAAGCAACAGTAAAAACTCTTCGCCACCAAAACGGCCCAGTGTATCTTCACTGCGAATATGCTGGCTAAACAGTTGCGCGGCATGCTTTAGCACCTTATCGCCCGCCAAATGCCCATATTGGTCATTAATATGCTTAAAATGGTCCAGATCGACTAACAACACGGCATAAGGCTGCTGATGGCGCTGTTGCAGCTGTTGAAGTGCGTTGAGCCGATGGTTTAACGCAAAGCGGTTATACAAGCCGGTAAGTTGATCCCTGTCGGCAAGGTAACGGATTTTAGCCACTAACCGCACCAGCGTGCTGCTAAAGAGGGTGATATTAACCAGTAACACAAACACCAGATAAGCCCAATATAAGTTGGCCTTACCCTGATGTACGACGACTTCCGCAGGCGCGTTGTCAAACAGGCTGATTAACATGCGTGCCAGAAACAGCAAACTGATACCCGCCAGTGGCGCTGATACCGCGGCGGCATAACGCTTTTTGAAATTAAGGGCTGAAGCCTGATACAAAATGTAGGTACTATTGCTAAGGACAATAACGGCGACAACGGAAAAAAGTAAGCCTAAGGTGTGCTCACGGTTAGCTTCTGTCACCTGCAGGGCGGCGATTGACCAGGCTAACAGTAAGCCCAAATCCCATTTCAGCTGATCCGGACGTTTAAATAACGCGAGAAACCCTGCCTTTACTGCAACAAAAGCCGATAGCACCAGTAAATCAGAACCTTGCCAATACAGGATGTCATTGTCTGGTTGACGCTGGTACAGCATTGCTACACCCAGCAACAATAGAAAATTCGCGGCTGAAAAGCGCAAACTGGCGCTGGGCGCAACCCGCATCAGGCGTGATAGCACTAACCAGGCGATTGCCGAGATGCTGGTTAGCAACATAATAAAGATCAGTAACTGCTGCTCAGCAGCGTGTGGTGCCATTAGCTACAACTTAAATAATTCACTCCTGGCAAAAGCTAAGCAGGCTTTGGCCGACAACACAAGGATGTTAAATGGCTTTATTGGCATAGATCATGGCTAGCGCACCAAAAAATCAAAATAGGTATCGGTATAGGCCGGTGGCTGATGGGTAAAATGCCACCACTCCATGCTGTATACCTTAAAACCGCCTTGCAGCATCAGGTTTTCCAGTAACTGGCGGTTAGCGGTTTGTGCTTCGTTAATTGCCGGGTTGCCAACATTGGATATAGGGTCAAACATATCAAAGGGTGAGCCCATATCGATTGGCCGCCAGTTACCTTGTTCGTCTTGTTTGGCCAGCGTAAGGTCAATGGTACTACCGCGGCTATGGCCGGACTTTTCGGCAATATATTCGCCGACCAACTGGTCTTTACCCAGATTAGGGTAATAGGTTGCTTTGGTTGACGTATCGGCCAAATCGGCGGCCCAACGCATAAAGTGGTTCACCGCTCGCTGTGGCCGGTAACAGTCAATAATCCATAAGCTGTAACCTTGTGCCCTGGCGGCTTGCTGCACCTTTATAAGCGCCTGGGCGGCGTTTTGTTGCAGATAACATTTATTGGCTTGATAGCCATCAACCGGACCGCCGACAAAATTATCGCTGCCCAAATAGGCCATTTTGATGTGTACATCCGGAATGAGCTGGCCAACATCGCGAAAATCGGCCGGAATATCGCTGGCCGTCGCACTGGCCGCCAGGCTGGTGCTCAATAGCACGCAGGACACTAATATGGTTGTGTTCATTTGCCGCTCCCTAAATCATCAGTATGCCGGCGATAAAAAATGCCAGCAGGGCCAGTAAACCGCAAAACAGCGCATAGGGCAGCTGGGTTTTTACGTGCTCCAGCAAGTCACAGCCCGAGGCCACTGAACTGACGGCGGTACTGTCAGATATCGGTGAGCAATGATCGCCAAATACGCCACCGCTTAAAATGGCTGCCAATACCAGCGAAGGCGGTAAGCCCAACAGCTCTACCATTGGCATGCCTATGGGGATCAAAATGGCAAAGGTGCCCCAGCTGGTGCCTGTTGTGACAGAGATGAGCGCACCGGCCAAAAACAGCAACGCCGGGATCAGCACCAGCGGCAGATTGTCGTTTACGATAGAGGCGATAAAGGTGCCGGTACCCAGCAGTTTTAAACTGCTGCCCAGTGCCAGTGACAGTAATACAATGGTGACCAGTGGTAGCAATTCACTCATACCTTTAAAGCCGGTATCCACTAACTGCTGATGGCTAAAGCGCTTGCTAAACAGCATCATACAATAGGCCACCAAACAAGCCAGTGTGGTGGCGTATAACACAGATTGCGAGCCAGAACCGGATACCAGGCGGCCATTGCCGGTAAGCAACATAAAGCCCAGCATAGACGCCACCAGAGTGAGTAGCGGAACCAGCATAAACGCCGGATGGCTGGGTTTGACATCAATTTCCGTGTGATGCGCCAGCGTATGCAACTGCTGCTCTGATTTGCGCATAGGGCCATACACCTTGCCGCTGAGAATGGTGTACAGCACCAGTGCCAGGGTAAATAAGGCATAAAAATTCAGCGGTATGGTGCCAATAAGTACCGACACGGCCGACTCGCCGAGCGAATAGGTGCTAAGTAAACCCAGAATATAAGCGCCCCAGCCGTTTAACAGGATGATAATGCAGATAGGTGCACTGGTACTGTCGATAATATAGGCCAGCCGGGCGCGGCTCATTTTAAATTTGTCGAACAAACCGCGTGAGCTGATACCGGCGGTGAGCGAGCTTAAGTTAGATTCAATAAAGGTGACAGAGCTGATAAAAAACGTCATTAAACCCGCCTGACGCGGTGTTTTGGCAATGCCTTTATCCACCAGCATTTTTACCGTGGCCGACACGCCACCCGAGTCACGCATATAGGCCAACAGGCCGCCGACTAACAAAGAAAACATCAAAATGCGCGTATTGTCACCATCGTGCGTAACTGCCACTATGCGCTCCAGCGTAGCGATACTGCCATTAAGCAATACTGCGGGGCCGGCACCTTGTGCCTGGATAAAAATAAGCAGTTCGGCACAGCACAGTGATAACAGCAGCGCCAGGATCACCTCTTTGCGCCACAACACGACGATAATTGCTACCAGCGCCGGTAGCAGTGTAAGCCAATCAGCCAAGCTGGCCTCCTGTCATTATTATTTTAATTTGCTTCATTGCTGAATAATTTATACAGATTGTACCAAAGTGCTGCAACTATTTGTCAGCTGTGCATTGCGGCCATTGGCCACAACCAGCGGTTTAACCGATACTAAGTCGCTTGCAATTGTTAACAGCAATGCGCCATGCTAACGGCTTTACTGTTAAGTAAAGAGGGTTGTATGCAGCGTTTCAGCAACGGGCTACTGGTGGCCACCGTGGTGGGAGCGATGGTTTTGGCGGCCATGACGTTTAAAACAGGGGCAGAGCAGGTAATGACACAGCAAGGGTTAACCGCACAGCACTATTTGCAGATAAAAGCTGCGGGCCTGGATAAGGCGCAGCTGAGTTACCCCGACATCGAGCTACTGCTGCAGCAACACCGCGCTAACACTCAGCTGCGTTTTAGCCAGTTAGGGCAGTCGGTGCTGGGTACACCGATCTGGCAAATTGATATCGGTAATGGTCCAGTCAAACTCATGGCCTGGTCGCAAATGCATGGCGATGAATCTACCGCTACCGCGTCGGTATTGGACTTACTGCAACTTTTGGCCACCGCAGAGGGGCAGCAATGGCTACAAGGCTGGCAGGACAAGCTGACACTGCGGCTGATACCCATGCTAAATCCTGATGGTGCCGCGGCGGGCTCGCGCTTTAACAGTATGGGTATCGACATTAACCGTGATGCTAAAGCGCTGCAAACGCCGGAAGGCCGGCTGCTAATGCAGGCCGCCAAAGAGTTTAAGCCGGATTTTGGTTTAAACCTGCATGACCAAAACCGCTTTTATGCCGTGGGCGATAGCACTAAGCAGGCGACCATTTCATTGTTAGCGCCAGCATTTAACGAAGCGAAAGACATTGATGCAGCGCGCGCTAAAGCTATGCAGTTGATAGGCGAGATGCGCGATTTAATGGCGCGGGAGTTGCCGGGCTATTTGGCCAAATACGACGATACTTTCTCCTGGCGCTCTTTTGGCGATACCTTTGCTGGCATGGGCATTAGCACGGTATTAATTGAAGCGGGCGGCCACCCTGCTGATGATAACCGCCAGGTGGCGCGCCAGCTCATCACCCAGTTGTTGGTACTCAGTATTAACAGCATTGCCAGCGGCCGCTATCAGCAACAACCATTAAGCGCCTACCAGGCTATCCCGTTTAACCGCGACGGCGGCATTAAAGATTTGCTGATCCATAACCTGAGCCTAAGGCTAAACGGCCAGCAAGCCGAGGTAGATCTGGCGGTCGATTTAGATATCGAAGGCGCTAAACAGGCGCGGCTTAGCGATATTGGCGATTTATCGATTTACGGCAGTTACCACCAGTTTGATGCCAAGGGGTTAAGCTACCAGCCACCAAAAGCCTATGTGCTGAGCAAGCCATTGCAGCTAACCGAACAGACGTATCTGGCATTATTGCGCCAGGGCTATAGCCACTTTAGCGGCGATGAGCGCCTGCTGACTATTGAAACCCGCTTACCGGTCTTGCGAAACCCGACCAGCTTGCCGGGTGATACACCACAGCGCCAGCGCAGAGCGACCTTTTTGCTGGCCAATACGCAGGGCGTACAACTGGCGCTGCTAAATGGCCAGTTGCTAGAGCTTAGCAGCGGCAAGCTGTTAAACCCACTGGGCACTTAACGTACACTTTTTGAGTGTTGAGTGCTCAGGGGTTAGCGTTTTGGCTTTGGCCGAGTAAAAAGGTTAAAGGCTGGTGCAGGCGCTCGGCCCAGGCGTTTTCGCTATGCTCAGCCCCTTCAAAACGCAGGGTTTGCCAGTTTGCCTTGGTATAGCCTTTGCTGGCTAAAATGGCATCGGCCTGTGCTTGTAGCGGCGGGTACCAGGCGTCTAAGGTGGCGGTACCGTAATCAAAATACAGTTTGTGGCTAGCGGGTTCAGGCAGGTTTTGCCGCATATAGGCAAAAAATGCTGCGGGTACCGGGTTGTCGTCCTGCTGAAACACGCCGGGCCAGTGGGTAGACAAACAGGCCGCCCCGCCAAAAATATGCGGATACTCGCTAATAGCATACAGCGAAATTAAGCCCCCCATGCTGGAGCCCATAACAAAGGTATTTTCCCGATCTGTCAGCACCTGATAGCGGCTATCGATATGGGGTTTTAACTCGTCCACTAAAAACCTCAGATAACGATCGGAGTAAATAGCTTCAGTAAACAGCGGCTGCTGGCTGTCACGTTGCAGCTGATACAGCTGCTGCTGTACCGCTTCTGGCAAGCTGGTAAAAGGCTGCTGCGGAAAATACTCACTGTGACGGCGCGCGCCACCGTTAAAAATGCCCACGACGATAAATGGCCGGGTAGCGCCGGAGGCTATCAGTGCACTGGCCACTTCATCTACCCGCCATTCTTGTTTATTCCAGCTGCTACTGCCGTCAAATAACATCTGGCCGTCGTGCATGTAAAGCACGGCATAGCGCTGGTTTGGGTTGCTGCCATAACCTGGTGGAAGCCAGATATCGATGTGGCGTGAGGGTACATGCGCTGAAGTAAAATGGGCCAGCCGCTCAATGGTGCCGGCGCTGACTTTGGGTAAGTCGGCCAGCGCAAAGCAGCTAAACAGCAGAATAAGCAGCGCCAGTAATTTCAGCATAAAGCGCCTCCAACGGCAGAACATAGCAGGAATTCTGCAACTGATTTTAGCCGATGTTGCGGCCTGCACCCTACTGAATACGAATTCAGCCACTTTGCTATACTAAATGACTTTTAGCCTAAGCTATGTTGCCCACCCTGCTGTGGCGGGCTTCGTTAAACCGGAGGAAGATGTCATGCGTTACCTGATATTACTGCTGGCCAGCCTGAGTATTTTCGCTGTGAATGCCAATCAAACCACGCATTGTCAGAACGGGGACGCCGTGCGATTGATTGAGGTCGTGTATCCGCAAGGCGGTGAACTCCCCTGTGAAGTGCAATACACCAAGGATGGCAATACAGAGGTATTGTGGCGCGCCAGCAACGAGGCGGGTTACTGTGAGCAAAAAGCGGCCGAGTTTGCTGAGCGCCAACGTAGCTGGGGTTGGCAGTGTGTCACCACTGCCCGTAGCGCTGAGACTCAGCAGCCAAACCCCTAGTGGTTACTTTTGCAGCTGCAGTGCCCACTTTTGCAGGGCGCCAAGCTGTTTTACCACCAGCCCCTGAATGCGCTCGTCGGTAAGGTTACCGTCGGTATCAAAACTGCCGCTGAAGGCATTGGCAAACACCTCGGGCTGGTTGAGTGGGTGCAGGTTTAAATACACACATACCTGGCGTAAATGGTACTGCGCCCGGCTGGTGCCCATGCCGCCGCCGGCGCCCATAATGGCGACGGCTTTACCGCTGAGCAGGTGGTTATCAGGCTCGCGTGAGGCCCAGTCCAGCGCATTTTTAAGCGCCGGCGCCATTGAATAGTTATATTCCGGGCAGGCCAGCAGCAACGCATCGGCTTGCGCCAGTTGTTTTAGCAGCTGCTCGACAGCAGCGGGTTTTGCCGCTAAATCGGCATTGTAAAAAGGTACATCCAGAATATCGGCGATATGAATTTTCATGCCCTCGGGCGCATTGGCCTGAGCGTAACGCAGCAAGCCGCGGTTGGTCGATTTAGCCCGCAGGCTGCCACAAATCGCCAGTACATTCATCGTCATATCTCTCTCCTTTGCTCGGTTAGGGTAACTTGTGCTGTGCTCTAGTGTAGTTCAGTCGCTCTGCTTCTGCTTTGGTTCAAAAAACTGAACATTAACGGCAAATTATTCCGCTTTTTCTACAACAGCTGGCTGGTTAAGCTTTGCCAATACGCTATGTAGCGATAAACAGGAGTACGCAGATGGTTGAATTACGTAAAGCCAGTGCCCGTGGCCACGCCAACTTTGGCTGGTTAAACAGCTATCACAGTTTTTCTTTTGGCCGTTATTATGATCCGGCCCAGATGGGCTTTTCCGCGCTACGGGTGATTAACGACGATACCGTGGCACCCGGTGCCGGTTTTGACACCCATGGCCATCAGGATATGGAGATCTTGAGTTTGGTACTGCAGGGCAGCATCGCTCACAAAGACTCTGCCGGTAATACCAAAATACTGCCAGCCGGTGAGTACCAATTGATGAGTGCCGGCCGCGGTATTTACCACAGTGAATTCAATGCCAGTAACACTGAGCCGCTGAAGTTTCTGCAAATTTGGCTGCAGCCAAATCAGTTTGGTGGTGCGCCGGGCTACCAGCAAAAAGCCTTTGGCGAGAAGCCCGGCCTGACGCTGATTTTATCGCCGGATGGCCGTGATGGCAGTTTAACCCTGCGCCAGGATGCGCTGTTGTATCAACTGATACTGGTGTCTGGTGAGACCGAGCAGGTTAGTATCAGGCCCGGCCGTAAAATGTATCTGCACCTGATAAGCGGTGAGCTGACCGTGCTGGACCAGCGCTTGCAAGCGGGCGACGGCATAAAAATCGCTGACGAGACCACATTGGCGATTAAGGCACAGGGTGCAGTTAAAGCGTTATTGTTCGATTTGCCTTAGACCGGGTATTAAGCTGAAGTTGCTGCCCGTTACCAATAAAAGCCAATTAAACTGCATCCTGATCAAAGCTCTGCTAGATTTTAGCTGTGTGCAAGAGGATGCATTATGATTAGGACGCTGCTGGTTGTCATTTCTGTTTTAGGTTTTGCCAGGGACGCAACCAGCCAGCCATGGTTTCCGGTTGACGTAGTGGCTGATGGCCAGGTTGGCCAATATCAGCCATTGTTAAAGGCAGACAAACGCTGGCGTATTTGTGCCTTGCTGCCGCATGGTAAAGATAATTACTGGTGGGGTGTAGCTTGGGGATTGGCGCAGGAAGCTGAGCGGCTGAATATTACCTTGGGGATTTATGAAGCCGGAGGTTATCAGCATCTTGAGAAGCAACGTGAACAGCTACATCATTGCCGCAGTTTGAAAGCAGACGCTTTTATCGTCGCAGCTATCAGTGCAAATGGTCTGGAGCAGGATTTACAGCAGCTAGCAAAAGAAGGCGTGCCGGTGGTGGATCTGGTGAATGGTATAGATTCAGACTATGTTTCAGCACGCTCACTGGTTTCATTTGCCGATATGGCAGCTACGACTGCGGTATATGTGGTTAACCGGCAACACAATAGCGACAGCGCGCTGAAAATTGGCTGGCTGCCAGGTCCGGCAGAGGCAAAGTGGGTACAGGATGCGGAATTTGGCCTGCAGTCAGCGTTGCAGGGAAAGCCAATGCAACTGCAACATGGCGGTTATGGTGCTACAGAGTCATTCGTGCAAGCCAATTTGGTGCAAAACTTTTTTCGTTTTAACAATAAAGATGTCGATGTTGTTATTGCCAATGCCGTTGCCGCAGAATTGGCAGTTAAATACCTGCGTAAATACCGCGCTGATAATAAGACACCAGTAGTAGCGTTTTACAGCAATGCAGAAGTATTGCGGTTATTAAAGGATGGTGAATTACTCGCTGCCGCTACCGATTCGCCTGTTATTCAAAGCCGGATTGCAGTTGATCTTGCCGTGCGAATCTTACAAAAACAACCTTATGCCAAAGTAGTGAGTCCTCAGATTGAAATGCTAGACCAGTCTAATGTGGCGCAATTTGATCTGAGACGTATTTTACCTCCTGAAGAACAATGGATCATACGGCGGTCGCTGGATGATTTTGAACACCTCGAAGAGTCAAAGCAATGAGCAAGCTGCTGGGTGTTATGTTGCTTATTTTGCCGCTGCTTTGTACTGGCTCAGAAGCTCACATTCTTAGGTTTGTTGTTTATCATCCGCATTTACCGCCGTATATCTACAATGACAGTGCAGATAATGCCGTTGTGGGCATAATCCCTGAGTTATTGACGCCATTTTTTCGTCAACAAAATATTCGTGTGGAATACCTGTACGATAACCGGGCCGGCGCGGAGCAGCGGCTGTATAAAGGTGAAGTTGACGCAATGATGCTAAGCCCGGATTGGGCCAAGCAACCGGATAAGTTGCTTTTTACCGATGGTGTTATGCCTTACCGGGATTACTTATTTGCCCGCACTAAACAGGAGGTCTCTACTTCAGCAGGCCAGCTGCGGGGTAAAACGATTTGTACCCGGGAATACTATGTGTATCCAATACTTGAGCCATTGTTTGCTGGGGGTGTTTTGCTGCGTTTGGACTCATCGAGTCAGGAAGCCCAACTTAGAATGGTGCTCAACAAACGCTGCGATCTGGTGTACATGAACGACTTGATTGTGTATTGGTTAGCGGAGCAAAAATTTGATCGGGTGCAGCTGTATCCGACCGATCTATTGATGGCGCAGTCGCAACTGCATATCGCATTTAACCCGCGTTGGCGTGAGGTGCTACCCAAGCTGAATGCGTATTTAATGCAGCAACAACAGAACGGCGAATTACACCGCATCATTCAGCGCTATATAACCCCTCAGGGATAAAGCAAATACGGCTGACGCTGTTGTTTAAACTGCGCCAGAGCGCTTTGCCAGCTTTGGCGTATTTCGGCTTCCGTTAAACCCTGGCTTATCTGCTGGCGCAGCTGGTCGGTGCCAGCCAGTTTGTCCATAAAGTCCGGCGCAGTAAAAAACACCTCGTTGTGTTTGGCAAACAGCGCCTGCCAGCGCAGCAGATATTGTAAGCTCAGGCCCTGCGCCGTCACCTTTCGTAAGTCTTCAGCTTTAACCTTTTTATTCATCAACGGCGGTGTAAGTGCTGCGCCGGGTGTAGACACCGGGGTAAAGTGAAAGTCTGACGGGCCAAATTTGTCATAGCCCAGCACCTGAAAAGCAACGTCGGTGCCACGGCCAACGCTCATTGGCGTGGCCTCAAAAAAGCCCAGTGACGGGTACAGCGCTATGGCCTGATCATTGGGTAAATTGGGGCTGGGCTTTACCGGCAGCGAATAGGCCATATCACGGCGGTAATGCTTAACCGGCACCAGCTGCAAGTGCAGTTTATCCGCATCAGTAATCCAGCCTTCGCCTTTAATCATCTGTGCCAGTTCGGCCACTGTCATACCGTGCAGCAGTGGTATCGGGTGCATACCAACAAAAGACTGAAAGGCTAAGTCCAGCACCGGGCCGTCAACATAGGCACCGTTCGGGTTAGGCCGGTCCAGCACCAGCATTTGCACGCCGTATTGGGCGGCAGCCTGCATCATATAATGCATCGAGCTGATGTAGGTGTAGTAACGCACGCCAACATCCTGGATGTCGAAAATGACGATATCCAGTTGCTGCATCTGCTCTGCCGACGGCGCTTTGCTGGCGCCATACATTGACCACAGCGGCAGGCCGGTTTTGCTGTCGGTGCCGCTTTGAATATGGGCGCCGGCATCTTTGTCGCCGCGAAAGCCATGCTCGGGGGCGAAAATGGCTACCACCTGCACCTGGTGCGCTAGCAGTACATCAACCAGATGCTGCTGACCAATCAAGGAGGTTTGATTAACCAGCAGGCCGACTCTTTTGTTTTTTAACAATGGCAAATACTGCTGCAGCTGTTCCGCGCCGGTTTGCAGGGCTGGCTGTGCCGCCATAGCGGGGCATAGAGTGATTAGGTAGAGCAAACTGATTAGCCACAGGGTTTTCATTATTGCTGCTCCTGTGCTGGTAGCGCGCGGCGGATAAAACCCTGCTGCTGCGCCAGTTGCTGGCGACAGGCGTCGATGCTGTGGCCGGTT
Organism: Chromatiaceae bacterium; assembly: GCA_033838465.1. Lineage (GTDB taxonomy): Bacteria > Pseudomonadota > Gammaproteobacteria > Enterobacterales > Alteromonadaceae > Alishewanella. The sequence continues at coordinate 242,611 of JAJLKZ010000002.1, read as the reverse complement.
AAAATATGCAAAATGGCCAACTTGGCGCTCATGCCGGCGCTTTGCAGCGCGTTACGGGCGATGGCGGCGCTGCAGTCGGTGGCCTGCATCACGATGCGCACGGCACGAGCGACCAGTTTTTCATTACTGGCGTGTAAGTCGACCATCAGGTTCTGATATACCTTGCCACTGCGGATCATGGCGGCGGTGGTCAGCATATTTAATATCATTTTTTGTGCGCTGCCGGCTTTCATCCGGGTAGAGCCGGTCACCACTTCGGGCCCGACCTCAGCGCAAATGCCGGTATCCGCAGCGGTTAATACCGGTGCGCCGGCGTTGCAGCTGATAGCCGCAGTGTAACAGCCCAGTTGGCGGGCATAAGCCAGGCCGCCAAGTACATATGGCGTACGGCCACTGGCGGCAATACCCACCAGCACATCGTTGGCGCAAAGGGCAATACTGTTAAGATCGGCCACGGCCAGATCGGCGTTATCTTCGGCGCCTTCTACCGCTTTGTATACCGCATTGGCGCCACCGGCAATGAGGGCCACCACCTGAGTGGCTGGCACGCTGTACGTAGGCGGGCATTCTACCGCATCTAGGATACCCAGCCGGCCGCTGGTGCCAGCACCCAGATACACCAGCCGACCGCCGTTGGCAAAAGCCTCGACAATCTTGTCTACTACAGTTGCAATCTGTGGCAGGCACTGTGCCACGTTATGCGCTACGGTTTGATCTTCGCGGTTAATTAGCGTGACAATATCCAGGCTGGACAGCAGATCAATATTATGGCTGGCCGGATTGCGCGCTTCTGAGCTCATCGCAGCCAGTTGTTGAAGTAAGGCGTCCTGTTGCGTGTTGGTCATAAGAGTATCCTGCGGTAAAAGCGCTAAACCGTTGTGTCAGTAAGCTGTTGTGCCAATAAATAGGCGCCATCTAAAGCGCTGCCGCGCGCCGGCTGCAACAGGGCACGACAGGGCGCATCTAACAAGGGGGCGGTACGGCTGGACAGGCCGCCCAGTAATACCACCGGCAGGGCGAAGTGTTCGCGGCCGGCCTGTATTAACTGTTGCACAGCAGCGACATGGCGTTGCTGCAGCGTGTCTGCCACCTCACAGTGGCCGGCATACTCAAAGACTAGCGGTGCCAGGGCGGCAAAATCATTCGGGCTGGCGTTCTTCAGCCAGGGCAGCAGGGTGTCGGCATGGCTGCCAATTTGCGCAGCGACCTGTTGCAATAACGGGCTTTGAATACCGGCCAGGCTATCTACCTGCCATAACAGTTCCCGCACCAGTTGTTTACCCAACCAGGCGCCGCCGCCCTCGTCACCAATGTTAAAGCCCCAGCCGCCGACTTGTTGCTCACTGCCGTCGGCCAGTAAGCGCATGGCCACTGAGCCGGTACCCAGTGCGACCACTAATACCGGCTGGCCTAAATTGGCGCCATACATGGACGTGCGGGCATCGGTGGTAATAAACAGCTGCTGATAGCGCCCAGCAAGCTTTTGCATGGCCTGTTGCTGCTGTTGTGGGTTGCCGGCGCCAGCCAGCCCCATTACGCAGCGTAACTGTGAGCTGTTAACACCGGCTTGCTGACACAGGCTGTCGGTAAGCTGATTAATATTGGCCAGCGCCAGGGCAAAGTCATTAGTCAGCGACGCCGGGCCGGCTTGCTGCTGCCAGTGCTGGCCGCTGGGTTGATGCGTTAACCGCGCCAGCGTTTTGCTACCACCGCCATCAACGGTAAGAGTCCACATGTTATTACTCCTTGCTGGCCGTTGCAGGTTTGCCCGCCAGACACACCAGTGTCGCGATCAGGGTGCCCAGACATAACTGCCAGGTAAAACCTAAGTCCAGTGCCGCCAATGACGGGCTAAGTTGCTGCAGAATATAGGGTTGCAGCAGCAGGGTCACGCAAAATCCGCTGATAAGCGCAGCTGTCACCGAGTAGCGGTTGCCGCGCTTACTAAACAGCGCGATAAAAAACACGCCAAGTAAACCGCTGTACGAAAACACCATTACGCTTAAGGCAAAGGCCAGTAGCGGCATGTTTGAATACTGCTGCCAGTAAAAACACAGTATGGCCATCAGCGACAGCGCAGTAGCGGTAAGCAGCATGCCAACCTGACCGGCACGGACAAAGTGCTGCTCGTCTGTTTGCGCATGACGTGCCAGACGCCAGGGTTTGTACATATCGGCCACTAATACTGACGACATCGAGTTTAGGCCCGAGGTAATGGTCGACAGTGCGGCAGCAATCACGCCCACGACCACCAGACCTCGTAGGCCGGAGGGCAGCTCGTTTAGCACATAGTACATAAACACGGTGACTTTTTCGCCGGCAACGCTGTCGGCAAAGCCTTGCGTGGGCTGGTACAGGTCAGGTCTTTGATAGAAGATATACAGTAAAAAGCCGATCAGAATAAACACCAGCATAGTGGGGATCACCATCAGCGTGGAGCTGAGCAAGGCGCGGGCACCGGCTTTGTTGTCCTTACAGGTCAACACCCGCTGTGTCATATCCTGATCCAGGCCAAAGGCGGCAATATTCAGCAGAATAAAACCGGTTAGCGCCGAATACATATTAAATACGCCCGCTGAGCTGACATCAAAACGCCAGTCAAACAGCAGTAACTTAGAGTCACCCGCTGGCGGCGTACTTAATGCCTGCTGCAGCTGTGTCAGTTCCAGCCCTAAACTCTGGTACAAATAGCCCAGCACCAGCAATGCCGCCAGCACATACACAGCACATTGCAGCGCATCGGTGTAAATAACCGAGCGGATTCCGCCTGCCACAGTGCAGGCCAGGCCCACCAGCGCCAGTAAGATAATGGCGGCTACCACACTTTGCGGCGCAATATTGTTAAACAGCAACATGGCTACGGCGATAGCGGCCATATACAGCCTGGCGCCGCTGGCAAACACCCGGCCGAATAAATACATTTTACCGGCGTGCTCTTTCGCGCTGGCACCAAAACGCTGCTGCAGCAGCTCATACACAGTGGTCACTTTCAGCTGATAGTAACGCGGCAGCAAAAACTTTATCACAATAAAGGTGGCGATCAGGGCGCCGATATTGGTCGCCAGATAGGATAAGTTGCCGCGAAAGCCCATGTCCGGGCCACCCAGAAAGGTAGCGGCAGATTGTGAGGTTGCCAGCACCGAGATGGCCACTACCCATACCGGCATGCTGTTGCCGGCTAAAAAGTAATCGGCACTGTTGCCGGCCCGGCGGCGGTTCACCCACCAGCCGACCGCAGCGAGCAGCGTGAAATAGCCGAAAAACACGCCCCAGTCGAGTACAGTCATTTGCATCGCTTTAGATCCGCCAGCCTAACCTCACTTTAAAAGGCCTTTACCTTAGCACACGCTGCAGAGAATGAGTAAAGTATACATAAAAAAAAATCTTGAATGAATAATTTATTTTTGTTGTACTGCCAGGCGCTTTCGCCACAATAACAGGAACTCATCGTGTCCAGTGTCAGGAAACCTATGCTATGTCTTTCTCGTGCTCTGCTGTTGTGTTGCACTGTGTTCAGTTTGTCACTGTCTGCTGCCGCCATGTCGGTTAAGTTACCTAACGCCAGCATTAAGCAAATGCTGGGGCAGAAGCTGATGCTGGATTTACGTTATTACTGCGATACTGTGCCGCTTAACGGGCAGTGCCGCACACCGATGACGACCTTGCCGCCAGAGCTGGCAGCGCTTATTCGTGACCATGCGATAGGCGGGGTGATTTTATTTGCTGAAAACCTCAGCGACACTGCGCAAACCATTAGACTAAACCGCGACTTGCAAACTGCGGCTCGGGCCTCCGCGCTGGGCTTGCCACTGTTTATTGGTATTGATCAGGAAGGCGGTCGGGTGGCCCGTTTGCCGCGCAGCCTGGCCACCTCTTTTGCTGGCAATATGGCGATAGGGGCAACGTATCAGCGCCACGGTAGCCACTTTGCCACGCAAGTAGGCCACATTCTGGCCGACGAGCTGTTAAGCCTGGGCATTAATGTGAATTTTGCGCCAACGGTTGATGTTAACGTTAACCCGCTCAATCCGGTGATTAACGTGCGGGCTTTTGGTGAAGACCCTGCAGTGGTAAGCGCATTGGGTAGCGCGATGACAGCGGCGATGCAAAGCCGCGGCATGATAGCGGCGCTAAAACACTTTCCCGGCCATGGTGATACCGAAGTCGACAGCCATCTTGGCCTGCCGCGGGTAGAGCACAGTCGTGAACAAATAGCGGCGGTAGATCTAAAGCCTTTTGCCGACATTATTGCCGGTCAGCAGCCGGGGATGATCATGACGGCGCATATTCAGTTTCCGGCGCTGGATAGCAGCACCTTTGTCTCTAAAGACGGTGAGAAGATGCTAAAGCCGGCGACGCTTTCACGTAAAATCCTGCACGATGTCCTGCGCAGCGAGTTGGGGTATCAGGGCGTGGTGGTCACTGATGCGCTGGACATGGCCGGGATCAGCAAGTTTTTCAGCCAGACCGAAGCCGTAGTGCAAACCTTTGCTGCTGGTGCCGATATTGCATTAATGCCGGTGAAGTTACAGCACCCGGGCGAACTGGCGGCACTGACGCAGCTACTTGATGCCTTAGCGCATGCGGTAGAGCGGGGCAGCCTGAGCCTGGCCGAGCTTACTGCGTCTTATCAGCGTATCGTGGCGCTGAAACAGCGTTATCCGCTGTTACCCAAAGCCAAAACGGCCGATGAACAGCTGAGTAAGGCGACCGCGCTGCTGGGGAATCCGGCGCATCGCGCAGCCGAGCTGGCCCTGGCCAAAGCGGCCGTTACCAAGGTCAAGCCAGCCACGGCAGACTGGCCGGTTAGGCTTAATGGTAAACAAAAGTTGCTGCTAATTATGCCGGATATGAGCAAGGCACAGGCGCTTTCGGCGGCGCTTAAGCATTACAGCAAAACAGCGCTACAGATAGACAGTATTAGCCTGCAGCAGACTGACTTTAGCCAGGCCAGTGCACAAATTGCCGATGCGGAACTGGTGATCAGCGGCTTTATCGCGCCGATGCAAAGCCTGGCCGATATTGGCGGCATGGACGATTTAACCGGTATTGCTAACCTGGCGGCAGCCTTTGAGCGGCAAAGCCGCAACTACGAGGCGCTGCTGCCGCTGATTAGTCAAAGCGGCAAACAGCATGTTTTTTTAAGCTTGCGGGCACCTTATGATATCAGCCGCTACGGCCAGCATGCACAGCTGGTGCTGGCCAGTTACGCGTACAACACTGCAGAGGATGTCAGTGCTATCGGTGCCGGCAATGCCACCTATGAAGCCTTAGCCCAGGCGCTGTTGCAGCAGTATGATCTTTCCGGCACCTTGCCGGTGACAGTTGCGGGGTATAACGACTAATGCTAAGCCTGTACCGGCGCTATGCCGATGCCATTTTGGCCAAACTCAACACCAACCGTATGTTGGCACTGGACGTGCTGCGCGGCCTGACCATTACCGCGATGATTTTGGTCAATAACCCCGGCAGTTGGAATTATGTGTACAGCCCGCTGCTGCATGCGCAGTGGCACGGCTGGACACCGACCGATCTTATCTTCCCGTTTTTTATTGTTATTGTCGGTATGTCGTTGCAGTTAAGCCTGCGCCAGCACAGCCTGAATAATAAAGGGTTACTTATTCGTCAGGCGCTTCTGCGTAGTAGCAAGTTGTTTGGTTTAGGGTTGCTGCTGGCGCTGTTTTATTACAACTTTCGCGACCCGGCGTTTGATTATGTCGAAGACCGTTTGCTGACGATACGCTGGTTGGGTGTGTTGCAGCGTATCGGCCTGGTGTATCTGGCTACAGTACTGATAGTGCTGTACTTTGGTCAGCGTGGTCGCCTGCTGTGGTTACTGGGGCTAATGGCGGTGTATCTGGCCGCGCTGTGGTGGCTGCCCTATCAGGACGCGCAGGGTAATGAATTTCGTGGTTTGCTGCTGTTTGGTAACAGCTTTGTTGCCTGGCTGGACCAACTGCTGTTGGGGGCCAACCATGTGTATTACCGCTCGGCGACGCCTTTTGCCTTTGATCCCGAAGGGCTTTGGTCGACCTTGCCGGCCATTGCCAGTTGCTTAACCGGCGTGCTCATGGCGCAGTGGCTGCAAACCGAGCGTAGTCTGACACAAAAAATTCGCGGCTTACTGCTCTGTGGCGTGGTGGCAGTATGGCTGGGCGAGCTGTGGCATTTTAGTTTACCGATTAACAAAAGCCTGTGGACGCCCAGTTTTGTGCTGTTAAGCAGTGGCTATTGCGCCATTGCGTTGGCCGCTTGCTTATGGCTGTGCGATGTAAAAGGCTGGCGTCGCTGGGGTGCACCTTTTGTGGTGTTTGGCGCTAATGCCATACTGTTTTATATGTTTTCGGCGCTGTTAGCCCGCATTTTGCTGATGGTGCCGGTAGCCGGCAGTTCCTTGCATGGCTGGCTGTATAACAGCCTATTTGCCCCGCTGTTTGGCGACTACAACGGCTCCCTGGCTTTTGCCTTAGCGTTTCTGGCACTGTCTTACCTGTTAATGCACTGGTGCTTTAAGCGTGGAATTATTTTAAAGGTATAGCTGCAGCCGCTGGCAAATTTTAAGGGTTAACGTAAGCTGTTCTTACAGAGCAAAAAGTTAACCGCCGGAGACGGGATGAAAAGGTGTACGGCCTTATGGCTACTGATGTTGTCGCACGGCCTGGCGTTAACGGTACAGGCGCGGCAAGTGGTGGTAGGGGTGTATCAGAATGCACCGAAAATTGTCGCGGCGGCGGATGGCAGCCCGTCGGGCATTTTAGGCGATTTGCTGCTGAAAATTGCGGCCGAGCAGCAGTGGCAACTCAAAACGGTGCAATGTGACTGGGCATATTGCCTGCAGTTATTGCAGTCGGGCGACATTGACCTCTTGCCCGATGTTGCCTACTCCGAGCAGCGTGCCCAGCAACTGGATTTCCATCATACCCCGGCTCTTTACAGCTGGTCGCAGTTTTTTACGGCACCGGGCGTACACTTGACGTCATTGCAACAACTATCCGGTAAACGCCTATTAGTGTTGCAGGACTCCATCCAACAGGACTATGTTCAAAGGCTGATCGCCGAGACCGGCTTGCAGCTGGAATTATTAACGGCTCGCTCTATGCCAGAAGCCTTTGCTATGGTGTCGGCAGGTCAGGCCGATGTGGTGGCGGCAAATCATTATTTTGGCTTAGCCCAATTAAGCCGTTATCAGTTAAGCCCAAGCCCGGTCACTTTTCAGCCGTCACGTCTTTTTTATGCCACCAAAAAAGGTCGTAACCAGGACTTGCTGGCGGTAATTGAAACGCGACTGGCGCAGTGGCAGGCCAATGTTCGCTCACCCTATTACGACATTTTGCAGCGTTGGGGCAGTGATACAGAAAAAAAACGTTTGCCTGATAATATCGGCTGGCTTCTCGCCGCATTAAGCGGCTTATTGCTGTTGTCGATGTTAGCTGTCTGGTGGTTTAAACGGCAGGTCAGTGAGAAGACTCGCCATTTACAAGCCAGCGAAGCCAGGCTCAGTACCATATTAAACAGTGTCGATGCGCATATTTACATTAAAGATCTGAAAGGCCGCTATGAGTACGCCAATTTGCAGGTGGCGCAGCTGTTTGGTTGTACGGCACAAGAGGTGATAGGGCGGCGTGATGAGGCATTCTTTGATGCCGCAACGGTGGCAAATTTACGCCAGAACGATGAAAAAGTGCTGCAGGCCGGCGAGCGTCTGGTATCAGAGGAAGATAATGTATCGCGTGATGGTAAACGCCGCCGCGTTTATCTGTCGGTAAAGCTGCCACTGCGCGATGATCGCGGTAATATTTATGCGCTGTGCGGCATTTCTACCGATATTACCGAGCATAAGCAGCAGCAACAGGCTATTCATCAGCTAGCCTTTTACGATGCGCTAACTGGGCTGCCAAACCGGCGCATGTTGCTTGACCGCCTGCAGCAGGGCGTTGGCAAGCATCAGCGCCAGAGCGATGGCGCTCAGGGGGCGTTATTGTTTATCGATTTAGACCATTTTAAAGATTTAAACGACAGCCTGGGCCATGCGATGGGCGATGAGCTGCTGCAACAGGTTGCACAGCGGCTGCAGAGCCATTTGCGTAAGGTTGATACACTGGCACGATTGGGCGGCGATGAGTTTGTGGTGTTGTTAACCGATTTACATCCCGATCCAGAGCTGGCGAGCCAGAAAGCCAACCTGATTGGCGAAAAAATTGTCCAGTTGCTGTCTGAGCCCTTTGTGTTGCAGCAACGGCCTTACAGCTTGTCTGCCAGCGTGGGTGTGGCCATGTTCAGCGACGGCTGCAATAGTGATGAGCTGCTACAACGGGCAGATCTGGCCATGTATGACGCCAAAGAGCGCGGCCGCAATGGCGTGCGGTTTTTTAATCAGCAAATGCAGGCCGATGTCAGTGCGCGTGCTGAGCTGGCGGCAGGTTTGCGTGAGGCGTTGTTACAACACCAATTCGTGCTGCATTTTCAGCCGCAAATTGAACACAGTGCCGGTGTAGTCGGTGCAGAGGTTTTGATCCGCTGGCAGCACCCACAGCGCGGCTTGCTGGCACCGGGAGAGTTTATTAGCGTGGCAGAAAGCAGTGGCCAAATTTTGGCAATTGGTAACTGGGTGCTGCAGCAAAGCTGTTATCAATTAGCCGAGTGGGCCAGACAGCCAGACAGCGCAAATTGGTACTTAGCGGTGAACATCAGCGCGCGTCAGCTGCACTCCGCTAATTTTGTGCAAGATGTACACAAAGCGATTAGTGAAAGCGGCGCTTTGCCACAGCAGTTGGTACTGGAAATTACCGAAAGCCAGCTGTTGCAGGATGTCGACAGTGTGATTGATAAAATGCTGCAGCTTACCGAGCTGGGCGTCCGTTTTTCACTGGATGATTTTGGTACCGGTTATTCGTCGTTAAGTTATTTAAAACGGCTACCGCTGGCGCAGTTGAAAATAGACCGCTCCTTTGTGCGCGACGTGCTCACTGATCCAAATGACGAAGTGATTATTAAAACGATGTTGGCATTAGGGCAAAGCCTTGAGCTCTCGGTAATAGCCGAAGGGGTTGAAACGCAGGCGCAACATGAAAAATTGCTGCAACTGGGCTGCCAGCAATTTCAGGGGTATTACTTTGGTAAACCTGCACCGCTGACCGATTTTGAAGCGGCGTACCAGGGAAGTGACATGAAAAACTAGTTCAGTTGGCTCAGTATGTGCGAGGCAGCTTATCTAAGCCAAGAAGTTGCTCTACAAAAATCAAATTGAGTAAGGTGCCAGCTGCAACGCCCAAAATTATGCCAGTTGCTACTGCAGTAACAGGTGCAGGTAACGACATCCCTATAACCAGATGAAGGTGCAGAATGGCGAAGCTCAGCACGATTAAACCCGCAGTAATGATATTAAACAACAAGCTGGTTGGTACATCGAACACCCACAGACTGGTCGCTGATTTAAAGCGGAAGTAGATTTGTAGCGTTGGTACTATTAAGCAAAGGCCGATACTGGCCAGCAATAGCCAGACGTCCAGCCCAAAGCTCTGCGATTTGATAAGCTCATAGCTTCTGATTCCACCAAAGATGGCGGCGGCAACATAAAAAGCAAAAGCGGGTAGTAAAATTATGCCCATTTAACATCCTTATTATAGGGTTGGTTTTGTGGAGTATTAACAGCGTTTTTAGTCAGGCCAGCGGCAAATGCTAAAGGTGCTATGCGGGAAGTCAGGTTTTTCAATATTTGGAAAAACATGCTCCAGCTCTTCATTGCTAAGATCGCAGTTTAACGAGGCAAGCCGTTGCACTACGGCCTGCTGTGGCTTAATACTGGATGTGTTCAGATACCACAGCAGAAACAGTTTGCCCTGATAGTCGAGTGATATAACTTGCCGACTTTTCGATTGATCAAATTTATTGCCTGGCAGGCGTGATTTAATGTTTTTTTCTGCGAAATAGAAATGGCCATTTTCGTCTGTCACTGCATCATCGGTATGGGATTTGTCGTAATCGAGCTCACGAAACACTCTGATCCCGGCTAACGGCTTACCATTTTCGGTGATGGTGCCTTGAACAGCAGGGCATAAATGCACATCGTATTTTTTAAACCAACTAAACATATCTGCCATGACCTGCTGTGAGAAAACTAAAAATAACAGAGAACTCAGCGCTGCGAGCCATCGAAGTAGCGGCCTTTGTCCGAGCATTGAATAATCTATTCGGCAATTCTCCAAGCATTTACAACGGCTTGCTGGTTTTGGCGTTATGCCTTTAGCCATTGTCCTCACCGCTAATGCTCTATAACGTCGATGTTGCAAAAGGGGCTGGGTACACTTGTTATTCCAGGTTGTCAAATGCCTGACGGGCTGATCGATACAGCGCACCCAAAGTGACATCAAATACCCAGCGAATAAAGCGTGTAGTCAGATCTGCAACTGTCTTTGTTACATAACCAGCAAATACCAACATATGACCGAGTAGTCCTTTAACATCTTCAAAGAACTCGGGCGAGAGTTTTGCAATATGCTCCATACTGCGGGCTAGTAAATCATAAAAGGTTAACGCCGTGCCAACGCCAGCTGCGGCTAAAATAACAGGCAATTGGCCTGCTTTTTTCAAAATTGTGATCAGTGCATCGGTAATTCTTAGAGACCAGTAGGTACTGAATGATGCTTGATGGCGGTTCGCATATCTTAAAACGACAGACTGAGCATTTACCCTGGTATTTGAAGCTATTTCTGCCCAGCTATGTCCATTGGCGGTGTTTAGGTAGCCCGGTCGTTTTGCCATAGAGTGAGCAAAAGGATTTATAGACATACCGGGTGATAACACAAATTCATGTCTGTTGTAGGGGGCGTGAATAAATGGCCACACCGGTATCATTGGGATAGGATCAGATGCATGCACGCAACGAAAGTGCTTATCTATACTTGACGTTGTTTTTTTTGCAAATTCAGTCAGGCCTACCCTGGGGGCTCCAAACGTATAGAGGCATACTCTATTGCCATAGTAACGCTTTACCCAGTCAGCCGTTAAGTGCGCTAAAGCGCCACCGAGACTATGGCCGACACAATGCACTGTACCTTTTGCATTCGATCGTAATAGTGGATCCAGATTTTCCGCCAATGCGGGTTTTATGCTCTGGAAAACTTTATTAAATCCAGCGTGAATGCGTGTTTGGTTATCACCTGTGGCGAGTCCAAAGTGTAAGTCTGTAACAACATCCCGTAGTTCTGCCGTTTTCCAGTTCATGTAAGTACCGCGCACCGCAACAACGACATCGCCATCATACTGACTCTTGCCTTGCCCTATCACTGCGAAACCCGTCTTTCGGTTTAACATACGGGACAGCATGCCTCCAGAGACACCTTGTATTGGGCCGTTGCTGAGATCAAAGCTAAAATTCTTTGTAATTTGCGGTGGCAACCTACCAAGGCTGTAACCATCTCGTTCAGCAGTTCGAATAAGGTATGCAGCGTTAGCCAATTGGGAAGCCATTTGGGGCGTTAAGGTATTCATTCCATTTTTTCCTTGTTGGTAACAACACTTTCATCAGCGAAACTGCATTTACTGATAGCGCCTAAGTAGATGCCGGGTTGGGAAGGGTCTGGTTTTAAGTCCAAACCATAATCAGAGTGGGTAAGTTCGCAGGTCATGTTTTTTAGCAAGACATTAAAACTATTGAAATCAAGCGTGTTTAAACTGGAGATAGCAAAAAACTTAATGACTTCAGATTGTTTTTCCACATAAAGACTGTGCTTGACGTCAGTATCAAACATCGAATTTCTGATTTTGATTGTTTTAGAAGGAAAGGAGAAACGTCCATCGCTATCTGTTACTTGTTTGTCTGTGTGCAGTTCATCACCATAGTGAAGGTCCCTGAGTACTGTGAGCCCTGAAACTGGTTTGCCATTGAGCAAAATCTGGCCAGCCACTTTAGGGGAAAGTTGTAGCTCTGTTTTTTTAAACCAACTAAACATATCTGCCATAACCTGTTGTGAAAAAACAAAAAATACTAAAAACCCTAGGGCGGCTGTTAATAGCAGCCATGGCTTGCGCTTTGTACTCATACCTTGCATGGAAAGCTCTGCACCAGTGAAGTTGCTAAAAGATAACTAAAAGACAATATTTTGTAAATTAAATATTTGTTAATGAAAGCAAGAGAGGAGGGATGGCGCTGTGGCTACAGCGCCTGATTAAGATGAGTTAGTAGTCGAATTTATGTGCGCTAAATAGCTGTTGTACGCTAAGCCAGACATCGCCGACTTCGCCGTTACCGACTGGCTTGTCGTTAACAAACAGCACTGGTGCTATTTCTTTACTGGAGCTGGTGAGCCAGATTTCATCAGCTGCTAACACTTCAGCTTCGCTGATATCGCGTTCTTCTACCTTGATGTTGCTGTGCTTGGCTAAAATAGCCAGCAACAGTTGCCGGGTAATACCCGGCAGCAGTTTATGGCTGAGCGGTGGTGTGGCGATAACGCCGTCTTTAACGATAAACACATTTACCGCAGCGCCCTCGGTTAGATTATCGTCTTTATCGAACAGCAATATTTCCTGCGCACCCTGGCTGTAGCCTTGCTGATAATGCAGCACATTGCCTAACAGTGATGTCGATTTAATATGGCAGCGCTGCCAGCGTAAGTCTTGCCCTGTCACCACAGCATAAGTGGTCACTTTGCTTTTATCGGCCACCGGCTCGGGCGGGATAGCAAAGGCAAAACCGAATACCGTTGGTGTGATATTCGCTGGGAAGGCATGGCCGCGCTTGTTGTCGGTGCCGCGGCTTACCTGAAAATACACGCCGATATTGTCGCCAAGCTCGGCGCGGTTATCAGCCAGTAGTTTATCGGCAATACTCTGCCAGTCGGCCTGGCTAAGTTTGGGGTCTATCGACAGCTGAGCTAAACCGCTGTGCATGCGCGCAATATGTGGGCCAAAGCCCACAAAGCGGCCGCCATAGCTTGGGATCACTTCATAGATGCCGTCGCCAAATAGAAAGCCGCGATCCATCGGCGATATTTTCGCTTCGCTGGCCGGCACAAAGGCGCCGTTTAAATATACTGTTGTCATTGCGGTTCTCGCTGTAAACACGGTTCGGTTGTGCACAATCGAACCGGTTCACCCACACCGACACGCCGTAAATACGTCCCTGTAGGCTCGATTCGGCCATCCTGGCCTGCAACGGTCGGCTTAGGGTAAACCGGTTCTCATTTCATTAGTAATTCAAGCTCTTTAATCAGCTGTTCGCCTTCAGTATGCGCCAGGCCATCTTCGGTGAGCGTATTTAACCGGGTAACGCCATCCACACTGCCTTTGGCCGATAAATACTGCAAAATGGCCAGTGGATCGGCACCGCTTAGCAGGTTCTCATTGCGTAATACCGACACCATGGCAGCTAAAGCCCAGGCCGCCCAGTTAGACACATCGGCGACAATTAATTCATCGCATTGGGTAACACTGGGGGTGATGTTCAGCGCACTCACCTGCTGATACAAATTGCCCATACCAATTTCGTTACCGCCATCGCCAATACCAATTGTGGGGCAGGCTGCCTGCGTTAAAAAATAATCGAAGCTGGCGCAGCGTGGGCTAATGTCTTCACCGCGCATATTGGCGTAGCCTTTGCTGGCGTTAAAGCCGGGCCGTTCAATCGAGACCACCAACTGGGGTTTTAGTTCGGCCAGCGCTGCACTGGCAATCTCCGGTAGCGCATTATACTGATTTACGCTGATCTGGTAGCACTGATAATCGCTTTTGAGTGCGCTAAAAAGCGGGTCACCGCAAACCATTACCGGCTTGGCGCCGAGTTTTTGCAGCAACTGGTATAAACCAATAGCACCGACCGGGCCGTCGGTTTCAAAGGTATCCAGCACCGGAAAGCCAGTGCCAATCAGTACAGTGCCATGGCATTGGTTTAGTAGTTTTGCCGCGCGCAAAATGTAACCCGGCCGTAAATGTGGCTGTAAAGTCGCCATACCACGCAAATTTTGCCGCACTAATAATTGTTCTATCTGCTGGCTAATGGCCAGATAATCCACTGCTGCTGTGCTCATTTACAGTTTCACCAATTGGCTGGTTATGGCATCGGTACGCACTTTGGCCAGGCACAGCGCATTATGTGCCTGCTCGGGGCTAATGGGCGTAAAATACACATCGGTGCCAGCGCCGGCCTGGGCCAGTAAGGCGCAATCCAGCGACAGCACGCTACCGATTTTCGGGTAGCCGCCTAACGTTTGCCGGTCGTTCAGTAATACAATCGGCTGGCCATCTGGCGGAATTTGCACCGCGCCATAACAGATGCCCTCTGATAGCAACTGCGTTTGCTGGCACTTTATCGCACTGCCGCTAAGTTTATAGCCCATGCGGTCAGCCTGTGGTGTCACTTTGTAACTATGCAGATAAAAACGCTGGCGCTCGGTGGCGCTAAAACTACCGGCCTGATAACCCTCAATTAACCTGAGCGTCAATGTCTGGTTAAATTGCGGCCGGTAACGCGCCGGTAAGCGCTGGCGTTGCAGCTTATTAACTGTCTGCGCGCTGAGCTTATCGCCTGCTTGCAGTTTAGTGCCATTTAAGCCGCCGATACCTTCACGCAGCACGGTCGCCGTGCTGCCAAACTTCGGCGCGATGTTAAAGCCACCTGCTACGGCAATATAAGCACGCAGGCCTTTAGTTACCATGCCAAGTTCAATCACATCATCAGTTTGTAGCTGATGTACTGTCCATTGCTCGACGGCCTTACCGTTGATACTTAGTGGCAGGGTTGCACCGGTAACGGCAATATAACTTGGGCTGTCGGCACGTAGCTGCAAGCCACCAACGCTGCACTCAATTAAGGTGGCATTGCTGTCATTACCCAGCAAACGGTTGGCCCAGGCGGCAGAAGGTACATCCATGGGCCCGCCGGTGGTTAAGCCCAGTGCGCCCTGGCCAAAGCGGCCTCTGTCTTGCAGCAAACTGAGCACGCCGGGTGCTATTACGCTAAATCCGCTCATGGCTTAGCTCCCGTCAGTTCAGCTTCTGGCAGCTCGCCACCTAAGCGGATAAATTCGGCTTTATCAATAGCGACAAAACGCACCTCATCACCTACCGCTACCGGCATTACCGGCTCGGCTTGCGGGTTAAACATCCGCGTTGGGCACAGGCCAATCAGGTTCCAACCGCCGGGAGATTGTGCCGGATATACCGCTGTTTGCCTGTCGGCAATAGCGACAGCGCCACGCGGCACTTTGGCCCTTGGTGTGGCTAATCGCGGCATTTGCAGCAGTGGGTCAACCTCACCTAAATAGGCAAAACCGGGTGCAAAACCAATGGCATAGACTCTATAGCTTATCGCCTGATGCCGCTTAATCACTTCATCGATACTGATATCTTTTGTCTGGGCAATCAGGGCTAAATCCGGGCCGGATTCTTCACTGTAATACACCGGTAGTTCAACCAGTTTGCCACTATGACTATCACCGGTTTGCAGCTGTGTCAGACAATGCTGCAGCTGTGCCTGAACCCGGTATAAATCGGTGCTAAAGGGGTTAAATATCACCAGTACAGAAGCATAAGACGGCAGGATATCGATGACATCTTCAGCAAGCTCTGCCTTAATCAGCTCACACGCCTGCTGCACCAGTGCAGAAATAGCCGGATCGATGCGCTGGTCAAAATATAGCATCAGCGCATTTTCACCGGCGACAGTCAGCTGATAATGCACCTTGCTCATGCCAGCAACGCCCGTATTTGCTGCACCTGGGCTATTGCGGCCTGGTTATCACCATGCACACAAAGCGTATCTGCGCTTAGCGCAAGTTGTTTGCCAGATGCGGTGGTAACACTGCCATGTTTAACCAATTGCCGCACCTGCGCCAGCATATCATCGCCATGCAATACTGCTCCGGCCTGGCTGCGCGGGGTTAGTGTACCTTCGTCGGTATAACGCCGGTCGGCGAAGGCTTCAAACAATAATTCAACGCCCTGTGCTTTAGCCTGCGCGGCAAATTCCTGTTGGCGGGCGGTGGCTAAAATCATCAGCTTTAACGGTTTATAAAAGCCAGCTACGGCATCCAGTACGGCGGCAAATACGGCCGGTTTGGCCATCATATCGTTGTAAAGTGCGCCATGAGGCTTAACATAACTCAGCGTTACACCTGCGCTTAGCGCCATACCATCCAATGCGGCAATCTGATAACGCATGCAGTTGACAATTTCACTGTGCGACAACGCCATACTGCGCCGGCCAAAGCCTTGTAAGTCTGGGTAAGACGGGTGCGCGCCAATGGTTACGCTATGCTGTTTTGCCAGCGCTAAAGTGCGCGCCATCACATCGGCATCGCCGGCATGAAAGCCACAGGCAATATTGGCCATATCAATATGCGGCATCACATTGGCATCCAGCCCCATTTGCCAGCTGCCATAACTTTCGCCCAGATCACAATTTAATTTCATTGCCGCACCACCACTGCAGAAATAATTTATTCATGTTGCTTGCTAATTTTGTAATAGTCTAGTCGGATGCGACCAATTCCGGTAGCCCGGCGTTAATGCCGGGCTTGGCGTTAAACCGGTTCAGCCAGTGGCGGCAACACCTTTTGGTAAAAACCGCTGGCGACAGTATCGGCCAACAGCTGTGCCACGGCAAATACATCACCTTCCTGATACGGTTGACCGACAATCTGCACCGAGCTTGGTACGCCGTTGTCGCAGAAACCGTTGGGCATGGCCAACACCGGGCACTGGCTTAAGCTGTTAAACGGGTAGGTCATAAACCAGCCTTTATTGGCATCGACCGGCTTACCCTCCACGCTAACCTGATGTTGGCTGTAGTCAAAGTCTGGCCGGATATCGCTGGTGGCGACGGTCGGACACAGTAACAGATCATAGTGTTTAAACACCTTTGCCAGCGCGTCCCACATCTGGCACAGATATAAGTTGGCATCCAGCATTTGCTCTGGCGTTAAACTATCTACCTGTGCCAGATACTGCTGCATATAGGGTGTCATCATCGCGCGCTGCTCCGGCTTACCAAACTGTCGCCTTAGCAATAACCCCATCAGCGCGCGTTGCTGAATTTTGGCGGTGTCTATTACGCGCTCGTCCCAGTCAAGTTGTACTTCATCCACCTGCAAGCCCTGTGCGCGTAACGCATCGCTGCTTCGCAGCAATTCGCGCTTAATATCGCTTGCCAGCGGGTAAAAACCTAAATGCGCACAGACAGCGATTTTTAGTTGCTTAACCGGTTTGCGCGGAACTAAATCCGGGTTGGTATCCGGAATAAACGAATGCGAGTCGCGCCAATCAGCGCCGCGCAACAAGGGGTAAACATAGCGTAAGTCAGCCAGGCTGCGGGTTAAAATACTGTGATGGCAATATAAATCAATGTTGTATGGGCTGATTTCAGCGACCCGGCCATGCGGTGGCTTATAGCCATACAGGCCACAAAACGCTGCCGGAATACGCACCGAGCCACCAATATCAGTGGCATTGGCGAAGCTGGCCATGCCACTGGCTACGGCAATTGCGGAGCCGCCGGACGAGCCACCACAGGTGATATCAGTATTCCACGGGTTGCGGCTAACCCCCCACAAATCTGACCAGGTGACCGCTGAGGTGGAAAACTCTGGTGTGGTGGTACGGCCCAGCACAATAGCACCGGCGTCCAGCAAGCGCTGCGCTGCCGGATCGGTTTCTTTGGCGACAAAGTCTGCCAGGCAGCGTGAGCCATTAGTGGTGATTTGCCCTTTTATATAGGTCTCATCTTTAATCGCCAGCGGCAAGCCACAAAGTGGCCCGGCTGTACCTTGCTGATAGGCCTTGGCGGCCTGCTCTGCCTGCGCCAGTGCCGTATCGGCAAACACAAAGTTAAACGCATTTAGCGCCGGGTTGTGCTTAGCAACACGCTTCAGGCTTTGCTGCATTAGCGACACCGGCGATAACTGGCCGCTACGAAACTGACGCAATTGCTCAGTCAGAGGCAAATAAAGTGGGCTCAAGGGCAAACTCCGGCAAAAAATAATACGCCATTGTGCGCACAGCCTGAACAAGCAGAAAATGAATAACCATCGGTTTACGCTATGGATGCGGCCGGGCTTAAGCGCCAGCAAGCCGGTTTTTGTCTGCGCCTGACGTATCGTGTAAACCGATAGTTACTAACATGCCAGTGCCAACGGCCACTGCTAGCATCGGTTGAAATTAGCGTAAAAAGGACACCTTATGCGAGTCTATTCATTATTGCTCGTTAGCTTGTTAACCGCCTGCAGCAGCGGTACTAAGTTTGTGCAGCCGACACTGGCAGAGCAAACGGCAACAGCGAGCTTTATTCAACTGGATCAGGACACCGTCTATCAGTTTGACCGGGGTGAGGGTATGCAACGGGTGCGTTTTAACTACAGCGGTAAAAACTGGACGGTGGCCGATGTGGCCGCCATTCGAATCGATACCAAAGCGCCTATTGCGATAATTCCGCAGCAATATACGACAGAAGGCAAGATGATGCCGGGCGCAGCGGTGAATGGTCGTAATGTCGGCAAGCAGTGGAATGACATCACCCAGCAGGAGATGGCCTGGCGCTTACGGCAGCAAGGTTTTTTCGTGCTGACGCCCAGCATTCAATACTACGGTGAAAACCTCGATGGCTATCAGGCGTTTGAGCATTTCATCGCCGCTATTCACAAGGGTAACCGGCATGTGCAAACCGTGCTGCTAACCGCCGATGCGCATAACCCCAATGTGCAAAACCCGCTACCAGGAGCGCAAATGCTGGTCACCGGCACTAACCCGCGTAATCTTCAGTGGGAAGCACTGATACAACGCCATATCGCCTCGTTTTATCAGCAGGTTGGCCTGGGCAATCAGGGCGCCCGGGTACGTGGTGGCCATTCGGATGTCGAGGGCTCCTCAGCTGCCTGGCATCCACTGATTGAGCGCGCTGCCGGTTACGGCGCTACGGTCAGCATTATGGAGGTCAGCCGCGCTATCGATATTGTTGAGCAGGCCGGCAGTATAGAAAACGGCCGGCAGTGGGCAGCCCCGCTGTTCGACGCCCTTACCGACGCCATGACCGAGTGGGCCTGCCTGCAAGGTTACCGCCTGAAACGCTGCGAGGAACTTAGTTATGTTACAACGCATTAATGCGCATTATGTTAATGGCCAGTGGCGCACGATAGCCGCGCCCGACTGGCATACGCTGGTTAACCCGGCCAGTGGTGAAGCCTATGCCTGTGTTGCCCGGGCTGATGCCGGCCTGGTAAATGACGCCGTATCGGCGGCCAGCCATGCTTTCCCCGCCTGGGCTGCACTGAGCTTTATACAGCGTGCTGAGTACCTGGCAGCCTTTATTCAGCAGCTACAGCAGCGCCGTGACGAGCTGGTCGAAGCCGTGGTGACAGAATTGGGTGCACCACTATGGTTTGCCCGCGAAGTGCATGTTGATGACCCGTTAGACGCTTTTGCCAAGCACCTGGAGTATGCCCGGGTGCTTGAAAACGAGCAGCTGCAAATGGATGCCCGCTTAAAGCTGCGCAAAGAGCCGGTAGGGGTATGTGCACTGATTACGCCATGGAATTACCCGCTGCATCAAATTATTGCCAAGCTGGCGCCGGCACTGTTAGCAGGCTGCACTGTAGTATTAAAACCGGCTGAGCTGACACCGAAAACCGCGCTGTGTGTGGCGATGGCCGCCGATGCTGCCGGTTTGCCGCCGGGTGTGCTTAATCTGGTGCTGGGCAGTGGCAGCCAGATTGGCGATATTTTATCGACTCATGCCGATATTGATTGCGTGTCCTTTACCGGCTCTACCGAAATTGGCCGCCATATTCAGCAGCAAGCAGCGGCCACAGTTAAACGGGTTTGTTTAGAGCTGGGCGGTAAGTCGGCTTTTATTATCAGCCCGACTGAGCAGCTTAGCGCAGCGGTAAAGCTGGGGGTAGAAGATGTAATGGCCAACTCCGGGCAAACCTGTACGGCGCTTAGCCGTATGTTGGTGCATCACAGCCAGTATGCCGATGCTGTCGCCATTGCCGCGGCCCATGCTAACAGCCTGACACTGGGCGAGCCACATCAGGACGGGGTATTTTTAGGCCCGTTGATAAGCAGTGCTCAGTATCAGAGCGTGCAGCGTTATATTGAGCTGGGGCTGGCAGAGGGCGCAGAGCTGGTGGCCGGTGGCGCTGAACCTGTGCCTGAACTTGGCGCCGGCTACTACCTGCGGCCCACGGTGTTTGCCAATGTACATAATCAGATGCAAATCGCCCGCGAGGAAATTTTCGGCCCGGTGCTGTGCATTTTACCTTATCAGGATGAAGCCGATGCACTGCGTATCGCTAATGATTCGCCTTTTGGTCTGAGTGGCCGGGTGTGGGCAGATGATGACGCTACCGCACAGCGCCTCGCTGAGGGGATCCGCGCCGGGCTTATCTTTATTAATGCCGCACCCTGGCATAACGCGGCGCCTTTTGGCGGCTATAAGCAAAGCGGCAATGGCCGCGAGCTGGGTTTAAAAGGCGTGGAAGAATATCTGGAGCTAAAAGCTATTGTTTCTGAGGGCACAGCATGAGTGCGGGCAAGGTGTTAAACCAACCGCTTGGCGGTAATGAGATGCCGCGCTTCGGTGGGCCGGCAACCTTTATGCGCCTGCCTACGGCGACAGAGCTTAGCGGTATTGATGTTGGCATTATTGGCGTGCCCTTTGATATCGGCACGTCTAACCGGCCCGGTGCCCGCCTCGCGCCGCGGCAAATTCGTGACGAGTCACGTATGCTGCGCCCGTACAATATGGCTACCCGGGCGGCGCCTTTTGATTCGTTGCAAGTTGCCGATCTGGGTGATGTGGCCATTAACACCTTTAACCTGAGCAAAAGCATCAATATTATCGAGCAGCATTACCGTCAGCTTACGGAAGCTGGCGTGCTGCCACTGACGCTGGGTGGCGATCATACCATAGTGCTGCCAATACTGCGGGCGCTGGCGGCGCAACATGGCCCGCTGGCGCTGGTGCATGTCGATGCCCACGCCGATGTCAACGAGCATATGTTCGGCGAGCCGATAGCCCATGGCACGCCGTTTCGCCGGGCGGTGGAAGAGGGCTTGCTGCAGGGCGATAAGGTGTTTCAGATTGGCCTGCGCGGTACCGGCTATGCCGCGGATGATTTTGACTGGCCGCGGCAGCAGGGGTTTACTGTGGTTACCGCAGAAGAGTGTTGGGGTAAGTCGCTGGAGCCATTAATGGCACAGGTGCGCCAGACAATCGGCGATACGCCTTGCTATATTTCGTTTGATATCGACGGTATTGATCCGGCCTATGCGCCCGGTACCGGTACTGTCGAAATTGCCGGTTTAACGGTGCCGCAGGCACTGCAGATTATCCGTGGCACTAAAGGCCTGAATCTGGTCGGTGGTGATCTGGTTGAGGTATCGCCGCCTTATGACACCAGTGGCAATACCGCGCTGCTGGCGGCCAACTTAGTGTATGAAATGCTTTGTGTGCTGCCCGGCGTTAGCTATCGCACAGCCGGTGGCGGCTAAAAAATGCAACTGGCGAACTGGAGCGAACAGCTGCTGCGGGTGCAGCAAAGCCAGGGTACAGAACGGTTTTATTCGGCGCTGTGTCAGCTGCTGGGCCAGTTACAACACCCGGATGAATGTGTGGTACTGTTGTTTCGCCCGGCCCAGCCGCCACAGTTGTTGTATCAGCGTGCGCCTTTACCCGGTGATAACTTTGGTTGTTACCTGAAGTCGGCCTATGTACTGGACCCGTTTTACCGTCTTGGGTTACGCGGTAGCCATAAAGGTGTGTGGCGCTTAAGTGATATCGCGCCGGAAAACTACGCTGAGTTTGAACAGTACTATAACAGCTACTTTCGCCATCTGAAAATTCAGGACGAAGTTGGCTTTATTATTCCGCTTGGCTTACATCAGGGCTTTGTGCATATTGAACTGGCACAAATTGCCGGCAGTGAGTTGTTCCGGCTGGAAGTTATTGCTCAGTGGCAGGCGCTGTTTTGTCTGGTTGAGCAGCTGGTGCTGCAGCATCAGCAACTATTTCATGCCGACGAACCCAAGCCATACGCTACCGGTTATCTGGTAGATGATTTTCAGCGCTGCTTTGGCAGTGAGGTGTGCACCGCACGTGAGCGTGATGTGCTGAATTTAATGCTGGAGGGCCATTGCGTTAAAGCCATTGCCCGCCAGCTAAAACTAGGGCTGGAAACGGTGAAAATGCACCGCAAAAACCTGTACGCTAAGCTGGGCATCAGCTCGCACCCTGAGCTGCTGGCACTGTTTATTGAACTGCTGGCCAACTCAGAAGCACCAGTGCTGCGCGACCCGCTGCTGCCGGTAGCGGCTGCAGCAGAGTTAAAGCGTACGGGATAGGTGACACTGCAGCGAAGCTCGTATGGCAGGAGGCGGTTCGCTCGTCCATGCCAAATTAACCGGGGGCGGTTTACTCACGTCAACACGCCGTGAACCCATCCCTGGGGGCTCGATTCGGCCATCCTGGCCTGCAACGGTTGACTTAGAGTAAGCCGCCCCCTGTTTAGATGTATTCGCTGAATTCTTTGGAGAGCGTTATGAAAAACCGGCTATTCATCAGTGCACTGTTCGTACTTAGTAGCGCTTTTAGCGTCGCGGCCGATCTCTTTTCGCCCTTGCCACTGCCGTTACCCGCAGGCAGCAGCAGTACCGGTGTACCATCTGCGCAGTACTGGCAACAGCAAGTCAATTATCGCATTCAGGCTGAGCTGTTGCCGGATTCAGCCTCACTCAGCGCCAGTGCCGACATTGAGTACCAGAATAACTCGCCACAGCCGTTAACCGAGCTGTGGTTTGAGCTGCCACTTAACCGATTTTTGCCCGATAGCATCAGTACCGCTTTGCATGGCGAGGGCTCAGGCAGTGCCGGCGTTAAGCAAATTGCATTTTTCGGCAAAAAACAACCGTTGCCGCTACTGCGTCAGGATACTTTCTATCGTGTCAGTCTGCCAAAACCGCTGGCGCCCGGTGCCAGCACCAGGCTAAATGTTAGCTGGCAACTACAGTTGCCCGAACGTACCGATCCGCGCCGGCCGCGGGCCGGTGTCGAGCATTTTAATGATGGCAGTAAACTATTTGGCGTGGCGCTGTGGTTTCCGCGCGCAGTGGCCTTTACCGACAGCGGCTGGGCGCTCAGCCCTTTTATTAAAGATGCCGAATTTGCCACTGAACTGGGCGATTATCAGTTGAATATCACCGTGCCAGACGGCTATTTAGTGCTGGCCAGCGGCGAGCTGCAAAACGCCGCCGAGGTGTTAAGCAAAACGCAGTACCAGGCCTGGCAGCAGCGGGGTGGCAGCCAAACACTGCAAGTGCAGCCGGGGAGTGGTTCGGGCAAGAAAAGCTGGCGGTTTCAGGCGCAAAATGTGCGCGACATTGCGTTTGCCGCCGGTAATAAGCTTATCTGGCATACAGAGCAACTTAAGCTTAACGGCCGCTGGCACAGGCTAAATGTAGCCTACCCGGACAATGGCCGCTGGCTGTGGCACAAATATGCCCTGGCTAGCACCAGGCATTCGGTGCAGCAATTAGCAGAGTATTTCGGTGAATTTCCGTTTTCTGTGATGAACGTGGTGAATGTTGCCGGTATTGGCATGGAATATCCGAGGATCACCTTTGTCGGCTTTCGCGGCCCGGATGCGCCGCTTAACGGCCCGGCGCCGGCCTATAGCCGCACTGAAAAACATGATGTGTTAGGCGGCATTATGCATGAAGTGGCGCACAGCTATTTTCCGATGCTGGTCAATACCGATGAGCGCCAAGAAGGTTTCTTTGATGAAGGCATGGTCAGCTTTTTATCGTACTTGCTGGAGCAAAGCTGGAGCACCGATTTTCAAAGCTTTTATGGCGACCCAAGCGAGGTTGGCGCGGTAATGCACCAAGCCACCTATGCCGCACCGGTGCGCCGGGCTGACCATTTTAACGCCAAGCTCGACTCGCACTACCATGTGCCGGCGGTGGCCTGGGTTATATTACGCCAGCACCTTATCGGGCCTGAATTGTTTGATGCAACCTTACGCGATTTTGTCCGCCACTGGCGCGGTAAAAGGGCGCAGTTTGCCGATATTATCCGCTTTTTTCATGCCAAAACCGGGCTGGATTTACATTGGTTCTGGCGCGGCTGGTTTTATAGCAACAACCATGTAGATTTAGCTATTGCTGGTATTGATGAGCAGCAAGATGGCATAAGTGTGCGTATTGAAAATCGCGGTGGCATCGTGATGCCGTTTACGCTTAAGTTAAGCTTTGCCGATGGCAGTACGGCTGAGCGGCATGTGCCGGTAGATAGCTGGCGGTTAAATAATCAGCAAACTCGTGTGAAGGTTAAGCACCCGACAGCTGCTGTGCTGCAGGCTGAGTTAACGGTGTTAGCCGATGCCGATTTAAGCAATAACAGCCTTAAACAGGCAGATTAAAAATAAACGGCGATAAAGCAGTATGTTTATCGCCAGGTTTAACCAGAGGGTTAGCGCTAATTAACGGTAGAAGGCTTCTACTTTGCCTTTTAGCGTCATTAACAGTGGTTGGCCGCGGCGGTCCAGCGCTTTAGCCGCAGCTACTTTTACCCAACCTTCGCTGATACAGTACTCTTCTACATCAAAACGGTCTTTACCGTTAAGTTTAATACCGACATCGTACT
Source organism: Chromatiaceae bacterium (assembly GCA_033838465.1). Lineage (GTDB taxonomy): Bacteria > Pseudomonadota > Gammaproteobacteria > Enterobacterales > Alteromonadaceae > Alishewanella. The sequence goes on along the minus strand of JAJLKZ010000002.1, from coordinate 217,980 downwards.
GAAAAATCTCTTTCATATAATGCGGGCTGCGCGGGTTAACCGACAGGCGATCCGGTAACGCCGGGCGGGCTTGTTCGTTGTTTACTGCATTTTGCGTGGTATCGTTCATGGCATGGGCCTTAATTTTTAAAATGTGCGCCATTGTAGGCAAAGCCAGCGGTGGGCTCAAGCGTGCTGATGACAAAGCGTTCGCCTGAGGGTTTATTAAGATCTTTTATAGTGCACTTGTCTGCGGATATTAAGCTGCGTAAGGTAAAGTGTTATCAGCAGCAGTTAAAATTAACAGCAACAACAGAGGGAAATTATGCACGAGTTAACAGTGGTTTTGTCATGGGGTTCGCCGGTCGGGCTGGCGTTGTTTTTCTTTTTTTCCGGTATTGGCGCTGGGGTGTTCTTTTGGGGTGTTGCGCAGGTAAACCGCTACAAACAAGAGCAGAAATAGCGGCATTAAGGTTTACATACGTGTTATCGCGGTTAAATGCTGTTGTCTGGCAGAGTTTTGCTAAAAATTAATGCGTACGCGGTTAATTGAGTGGCAGTAATTACACTACTGCCACTCAATTTTGGCTTGGTTTTAATCGGCGGTTTGCGGGGCAAACAGATGTAACCACAAATCATCCCCAGTGCCATTGTCGTTAATGGCATGCTCAAATTCGGCTTTCGGGTAGCGGATATTTTTACCTGACACGCTGGTGTCGTAGCCGCCAAATTTCGTTAAATCCCACTTCCCGTAAGGGTCATGCACGGTGTAGTACTCGCCGTCATAGCCGGTGACAACCAAAATGTGGCCCGGCGGCGTAAACCAGCCATGCACTATTGCGGGCAGGCCTTTGCTGACATGCTCTTGTAACTGCGCAAAGGTGCCATTGGTAAGCCCGGTAGCGCGGGCTGAGCTTCCGGCTTCAAGAGCCAGTTGGTTAAAGGCGCCGGACAGTACCGGCACATCCTGCAACAGGCCATAGCGTTGGTAAAGCTGATCAGGTACCCGCACAGTGTCAGACGGCTGCGTGATGCCAAAAAAGTCGGTCACCATCGCCAGTGAGGTGACACTGCAGGTTGATGTTGGTTGGTTTACATTGTCTAACTGGTTGTAATACGGCACCAGGTTTAATTGAGATGTCTGGCTAAGTTCGAGGTTGTTATCTGAGCAGTCATTAGGTGCATAGCTGAGTTGTTGCCAGTTCATCGCTTCTGGTGCTGTTGCCAGGCTGGCATTGGCTATGCGCCACAGTGAAGCATGCGGCCCGGCGTGATGGACAAATTTGTCCAGGCTGGCGGTAGTCATAATATTGTCTTCATGTGACACAATATGCCAGATCGGTTTGGTGGCACCTAGCTGGCGATACTCGCAATCGCCCAGTTTGATGGTGTTAGCAATATCTGCCAGATAATTGCCACCCCATTTTTCCACATAGGTTTGCGGCATATGTGCATCGACATATTGATCAATAATACTGATGTTCATGCCCTGATCTTTGGGGTTACCCCAACTGGTGGCGGTAAGTAAAAAACTGTTGTCTATCAGGCCTTCAGCACGTGCCTGCCTTAGCCTGTGGTGATAAGCCTGTAATAAATCGTGCAGGGGTTGATCAGTGTTATTAAATTCGGCTTCAATATCCAGCACGAAGCCCTGATAGCCCACTTTAGCCGCGGCATACAGCATATCAGCTTGTTCATCTACTGAGTGCGTATCGTTGTAGGTCCAGGCCCAGGGTTCAATGCCCAGCGCTTTATAATATTGTAGGTTGGCTGGCTCACAGGCATCTTGCCATACGCCACAGTTAACAGCGTCTTCGCTAAAGGTGATCTTGTTACTGGCCCACTGATAATTAATATCGCTGATTTTAATAAAAACCCGTTTAACGCCCATTGACGCCAGGTAAGTTGCCATATCTTCATGGTTGGTGCGAACCAGACCGGGCTCATCAATATAAAACAGCCAGGCGCCGAGTTTGTTTTCAGTAACATTAACGGTATTGGCTGCCGCAGGTGGTGGCGGTGGTGCTGTAGATGTCGGTGGCGGTGTATCAGTTGTCGAGCTGCCACAAGCACTTAGCATAACCACAGTGAGCATGCTGAGGATCGGTGTTTTTAACATAGTGGGTCCTGTTGTTTGATTGTTGGACAAGGCATAACAGTGCCGGGTTGCCAGCGCGATATGCTGTAAGGCAGTGCCGGTATGGCAGCCGGCAATTGTTCAGGCAGTAATTCTGTGTCGGTGTGTAAATCCCAGCTTTGTATTGCCAGTGGCGTTGAGAGGCTAAGTAAACTCAATACCGGCTGAGCTGAAGTTTGCCCCAGTAAAGGACGGGCTGGTATACCGCCAGCCATCAGTATATTAAGTTGCTTAACGCGGGCAGGGTAGTAAGCATGCTGGTGGCCGCTGATATACCAGCTAACCTGATAGTCGGAAAAAAGCTTCAGTAATTCATCTGTTTTTGCCAGGCGTTCACCCACAGCTTCACGGCCTTTGGCAATGCTAAAAAGCGGCAAATGCCCAACCACCAGCCGTTGTTTAGCGTGCGAGATGGCCGGGCTGGCCAGTTGCTGCTTCAACCACTGCCATTCTGCTGCGGTCAACTCAGCGCCGGAAGCGTCAATAACTAACAGCGCTGTATCAGCAAGCAACACACTATAAGCAAAGGGATAATATTGTTTATCCAGCCAGGTGATCGCTGGGTGTGATGCCAGTTTGTTGCGCCAGTAAGATTCGGCTTGTTGCCGGTCTTGTTGAAAAAGGTATTTGCCAAGTGGGTTTAACGCTTTAGAACCATCATGATTGCCAATGACCGGCAACCAGACAATGCCAGCTTCTGACAAAGGTTGGTAAAAGGTGTGGTCAAAACTTTGCCACATTTTGTGCAACTGCTGCTGGTGTAAGCCGCGCTTTTGTCCGGCGACGACATCTCCGGTTGATATGACAAGGTCGGGTTTCAGCGCCAGTACTTTGTCGCGCAGTTTAAGGCTAAGTGTGGGGTAATCTTCGCTACCGTAGCTGCCATTAATATCGCCCACTATAGCCACCCGCAGTGGTGCGTTGGCAAAAACCAACTCGCTGCTAAGGCAAAGACAGAGAAGTGCGGCAAGGTATCTGAGTTTCATCAGCAGTTCCCGGTTAAGGCTGTGGTGTTGTTTGTTGTATCGTTACCGCGATAGGCACAGCGCGCTGTTGGTTATAGATACTATTATCCAGTAAACGCATAGCAGTTGAGCCCCCGCCATCAAGGTTAATGGCACCTTCAACGCCGAGCTCAAGAAGGTGATCGGGTAAATCGGCTAAGCGCATAGCATTGGTTACAAACAGCAGTATCTGCCCGCTTGCGGTATAGCCAATAGCAGTGCGTGGGCGTACATCATCCAGCTCAACACCAGAGCCCCAGAATATTTCTTCGTTGTAACTCAGCACCTTGGCGCCTTGTCTAACCAATACAGGACCACCGCCGATTGCCATTTGCAAGGCGGGTAATGGATTGCCGGCAGCGATAGCCGGCGCTGTTTGCGGTGTGGCGTCATTGTTCTGGTAAGGCAGTGGCGCAGCATAGGTTCTGATATCACTGATGGCATTGCCAAAATGATAGGCCCAGCTTACCTGTGCCTTACCAGCCGTATCGAGGTAAAAAAGCGCCCGCATTACCGGATAGCTTTTGCCAAAACGGTTAAGGCTGACAATATTTTTACTGAGTAATTCGTTGCCAGCGATGGCCGCTGAATAGGACTGATCGCCCCCAAAATATCCCCCATTCACGGCCGCAATTAAATTGGCAGTGGTTAATTCGGGCAGGGTTAAAAACGGCTCAGACTTGACAGGGGTAAGCGACAAGCTGCTGCCCTGGCCATCCAACAACAGATACCAGGCGGCGAAACTGGCTTGATTATCTTTACTACCCCGATAAAACTGCAGGCCGTCCGGTAACGTCGGGCTGCTTTGTTGTTGCCAGTTGATTCGCCCGCTGCTAACCGCTGTTGGCGGTGCAGTTGTTTCGCTGCTGCCACTGCCACAGCCAGTCAGTGTTAAAAGTAGAAAAATGTAGCCAATATTAAGCGGGCGGACAATCTGCATACCAGGGCTCCTGAAAGTGTTTCAGTTACCCTAGTTGCAGAGGTTAAATAATTGAAATGATTTACTATCGGCTGTGGCGATAGAACAGCGTGCAGGCGGTTACTGGCATAACTCCGGCTTTAACCGCAGGCCGGCCTGAAAATCGGCCTGGGGTATCGGCTCTATCCGCACATAGCCTTGGTTAGAAGTCATACGGTGGATATAGTTGCCATCGCCGGTGGCGATACCAACATGGGTAATCACGCCCTGGTTCCAGTTGCCGTAGGTGTTTTGTAAAAACACTAAATCACCTGCTTGCAGCGCATCAATACGGGTAATTTTAGTGCCGAATTCATCGGCGGCGAGTGAATCGGCATGCTCGGGTTTTAGCTCATCAGCCGGCCCAAGCTGGGCTAGATCCCACGGCTGTTGGCTTTGCAGGCTGGCAAACTTATCGCCGCAGGCCTGCTTTAGCACCTCGCGGGTCCAGTTCATGCACTGCTCGGCTTTGCCCTGCTCGAAGGTCTGGTTTTGCCAGGGTAGAGCCGCCTGCATTATCTTATCGGCTGGGGTCGCAACAGCGCAGCCTTGTTGCAATAAGCAGCCCAGTAACAGGCCGCAAAATAAATGACTTTGACGCATAATGCTCTCCTTAAGCGCAGATGCTGTTCGCTGGCAACGGGTCTTGCTGGCGGACTAAATGGCCTTCAGCATAAAGATCGTCGATGGTCAGTTCAATCGCTTTGCGCAAAGTCGCAACGATATCATCAATTTGTGAGCGACTGATGGTCAGCGGCGGTGACATCACGTTTAAATGCACTATCGGCCGCACAATCAACCCAAGCGTTTCGGCGTGATCGGCAATGCGTTTGCCAATATCCAGCTCTTCCGGGAACAGTGTCTTGGTTTTTTTGCAGCGCACGTTCTCTACGCACACCATCAGTTGCATACCACGCACCTGACCAACAATAGGTAAATCTTCCAGTGTTTTCATCTGCTGCTGAAAATAAGGCCCCAGCTGCTGCACGCGCTCTAGCAGCTGCTCACGCTGGATAATTTCAATGTTTTTTAGTGCTGCGGCGCAAGCCACCGGGTGGCCGGAATAGGTAAAACCGTGGGCAAAGCAGCGACCATGGCCGGGTTCACTTATCACCTGGTGGATACGATCAGAGTAAATACAGGCGCCCAGCGGTTGATAGCCCGAGGTTAAGCCCTTGGCAGTGATAATAATGTCCGGTTCAATATCAAACACTTCTTTCGACGCGAACCAATGGCCAAGCCGGCCAAAGGCGGTAACCACTTCATCAGAGACATAGAGCACATCGTACTTACGGCAAATGTCAAATGTAGCCTGATGATACCCCTGTGGTGGCACGATAACACCACCGGCACCCAATACCGGCTCGGCGTAAAAGGCGGCTACTTTGTCCGGGCCTATGCGCAAAATGGTTTGCTCCAGCTCATCAAGTAAAAAGTTCAGATACTGCGCTTCGGTTAAACCCTGCGGCGCGCGGTAGTAGTTCGGACAGCTGATATGGTGAATGGTATCACTGATAAAATCGAACTCCGGCGGGTGATCACCGGCTTTGCCGCCAATCGACATCGACAGGTAAGTTGAGCCGTGGTAAGCGTTCTTGCGCGAGATAATGTGCTTCTTTTCGGGTTTGCCGCGACAGTTCTGGTAGTACTGGATCAACCGGTAAGACGAATCGACCGCAGTAGAGCCGCCACAGGTAAAAATAACATGGTTCAAATCGCCCGGTGCCAGCCCGGCCAGCTTGGCAGCCAATAGGGTGGCCGGTACATTGGTCATATCGACAAAGGGGTTGGCAAAGGCCAGCTGACGGCACTGCGCGGCAATAGCGTCAGCCATTTCTGTGCGGCCCAGGCCAATATTGGTGCACCAAAGGCCACCCACTGCATCGAGGTAGCGGCGGCCATTGGTATCTTCAATATAACAGCCCTCACCAGAGCTTATCGGTAAGGCTCCCTGTTCAGTAAATACATCAAACACGGTCCAGGGGTGGGTAAAATGTTGTTGGTCGAGCCGGGTTAATTCGGCAGTATCAAAAGGCTTGTTCATAGGGTACTCCTGTTTCAATTGCACAGGTTGTACCGCAGTTAACGCTGGCGCAGCCATTCCCCGTTCGGGCGGATGGGGTTGGCTTTACCCCCGTTTGTGGGTGATAGAACCACTTAAATGTTAACTTAGCGCGCCGCTTTGCTTGCTAAAAGCAATGCCTTGCTCTGTCAGCGCATTCAACAGCCACTGCATGCCTTGACCCACCGGCGTTTCGCTTTGCCACACCATATCGACGCAATGCGGAAACGACACCGCCTGATGGCTGGTGGGCAGTTTAACCAGCTCGCCACCTTGTAGCTGGCGCTTTATCAAATGCAGCGGCAGCTCGGCCCAGCCTAAGCCCGCTGTTACTGCATCAATCAGCAAGGTAGAGCTGTTGGTAAACCAGATATTGCTGGATAAATCTGAGTCAAAACGACGAAAACCGCTGTCGGCATCGGTAATGCGCAAATGGCGGTGCTGCGATAAATCATACGGCGTTACCTGACTTAGCTGCGCCAACGGATGGCTGCTGCTGACGACAGTACCGTAATGCACATGCGAGATGCCGCGAAACGCCACGTTTTCCGGGTAGTCATCCTGGCTGATGGCAATAGCAATATCAACCTTGCCCTGCTTTAGCAACTGGTAGCCCTGTTGATGGCTGGCTTTTAGCAGCATCAGCGAGGTATTGGCGAAGTGCTGTTTAAACTCTTCGGCCACTTTAAGCATAATCGGCACCGGCAAGGCTAAATCATCAAAGGCCAGGCTAATCTCGGTTTCGACATCTTTATTCAGGTTCTGAATGCGGCTTAGCAGGTTGTTATAGCTTTTAAGTACCGATTTTATATCGTTAAGCAAAGCTAACCCTTCAGCCGTCAGTGGCGGCGTGCGTTTACTGCGGTCGAACACTTCAAAGCCGGCATCTATCTCAAGATTACTAATCAGACCACTTATTGACGATTGGGCCTTACCCAGTTTACGCGCCGCGGCTGAGAAGCTGCCTGTCTCAACTGTGGTTAAAAATGCCTGTAGCTGTTCAAAGGATAACTGCATCTTGTATCGCCTCAACCGATGGTTAGCAACTGTACTTAGCATAAAAAAGCTTTTATTGATGCTAGTGTACAAGTTCTGAGCAAACAATTTAGCAGGATTACCAGACTTGTAAATTAAAAATAATAACGGGAACAGGAAGGAAACTTAGCATGCTACCTTTTACTAAACACAGGTTAAGTCTGGTAATTTCAGCAGTATTACTCAGTGGCGCCGCTCAGGCGCAACAGCAAGCAGCGCCGGACAGCGAACAGGCCAAAGATGAAAAGCAGATAGAAGTGATTACCGTCACCGCATCTGGTCGGCCACAATTAGCATCGGAAATTCCGATGAATATCAGTGCGATGACCGAAGCTGAACTGCGGGAAAAGCGTATTGCAAACTTAAAAGATTTAATTGCCGACAGTGTCGAGATTAGCGCGCCGGGGAACAGTGCCCGCTTTGCCGATTCGGTATCGGTGCGCGGTTTAAACGTGTCGGGCGTGAATGCCAACAATATTCAGCAGTTTATTCGCACGACTATGGCGTATTATCTCGATGCGACGCCACTGCCGAATATTAACTACCGTATTAAAGACATTAACCGGGTAGAGACTCTGCTGGGCCCACAGGGCACCCTGTACGGTGCCGGCAGCCTTGGCGGTACCATCCGTTACATTACCAATCAGCCGGTGCTGGACGATTTTCAGTTCGACTTTAATACCAGCCTGTATCAAACCAAAAATGGCGGTGTCAGTAACGATACCGATATCGTGGTAAACGTGCCACTGGGCGAGCGGCTGGCACTGCGTGCCTCACTGGCTAACCTGAATGAAAAAGGCTACACCGATCGCCAGGTTAACCCCAGCTGGCTGGCTGAGGGAGAAGGTTTCCCCGGCGACCCTAATCCGAATCAGACCTTGTATAAAGATGATGATTACCAATATGTTACCGGCGGCAAGGTAGCACTGTTATGGCAGGCTAGTGATGATGTAAAACTGACCTTTAGCCATATTCAGCAGGATCAGCTGGCGCACGGTACTAATGGCGCAGCACGCTTGCCGGTGGACCGTGCCTGTGAGGGTATCGCTGACTGTACCTTTACCTCGTTTGATACCCCGTTTCAGTATAACGACCATACTATAGTGGCGCGCTTTGAGGAATATGCTGATCGTGAACTGACGATGGATACGCTGGACTTAGACTGGCAACTGCCGGGCATTAAACTGCACAGTACCACCTCGTACTATAAAGACAGCAGTATCGGCCAGGCCGATTACGCCTCGCAGGGCGATGCTTATTATGGCTGGATCCCGGGCTTAGCACTGGCAGATGGCAACGACTCGGCCTATATGACCTTTGATAACACCTATAAAGGCCTGACGCATGAAACCCGCTTAACCTCAGATACCGATAGCCGCTTAAGCTGGATCGCCGGGATATATTACACGGATCAGAAGCGCAATTTTCGTTTCTCCGAATGGTTTGAGCAATTGGATGACATTGCCTCAGAAGTGGGCTGGCTCGGTTTTGACCGCGCCGCTGTCGGCGGTGTGCCGGGCCAGGGCTACGAGGAAGACCTGGGTAGTAAATACAAAGAACTGGCGCTGTTTGGTGAAATTGGCTACGACATCACCGACAAGTTAAATGTCACTGTGGGCGCGCGGGTATTTAACTATGAAGATACCGGCCTGGCGCTTATTCGTGATTACTTAGGTACCACCGACTCTAACCGTGAGTTTAGCAATAAAGAAAATGGCGAGAGCTTTTATAAATTTAATGCCTCGTACAAATTCAGTGATCAAGTATTCGCCTATTTTACCTATTCGCAGGGCTTCCGTCGTGGCGGCACTAACGGCTTCCGTGATGAAGGTGGCCAGGTGGTGGCAGATGATGTGCAAAACTATGAGCCAGATTCTACCGACAACCTGGAACTGGGCGTAAAAGGTTATCTGGCTGATGGCTGGTATGTGCAAACCAACGTCTATCAGATTAACTGGAATAACGTACAAACCTATTTCTCGCAAACTATTGATGGCATTTTCCCGGTTAACGGCACAACCAATGGCCCGGATGCGGTAACCCGCGGCTGGGAGTTAAACAGCCGTTACTATTTAACCGACAATATTACGCTAAGCTACGCCACTGCCACGACCGAGGGTAAGTGGGATGAAACCTTAACCAAATGTGTGTATCAGGATGTAGCGCAAGCCGATAACGAGTGTCGCACCTGGAACAAGGGCGGTTTACTGGGCGGCTCGCCAAAATGGCGGCATAATTTTGGTGTACGTTATGACACTGACTTTGACAACGGCATGACCGCGTATGCTGCGTTAAACGGCCGTTATGTCAGCAAAGTGCAGAACGACCGCCAGGACGACCCAACATCACCGGTATTTGAATACCCGTCGTACACCTCCTTTAGCGCTAATATTGGCTTTGGTAAAGATAACTGGGACGTGGCGATTTGGGCGCAAAACCTGACTGATGAAGATGCTATTGTATCTAACTTAAATGGCGGTGTACTGGGCCGGCGCACCATAGCGCTGACACCACGCACCATTGGTATCAATTTCTCCTACAAATACTATTAACAGTACTGTAGGCTAGGTAAAAGTGAGCCGGTTCGCCGCGCTCACTTTTTCTGCTTTAAGGAGCTGTAGATGCAGGAATTATCCATGGACACCGGGGTTAAACCCGCCGCTTACTGGGCCGAATATGCCGGCCTGATGCTGATTGCCATGATGGGCGCAGCGGTGACCAATTTAATGCCGCTGATTGTTGGTGCTTTTTCTGATAGCGGGCTCTTCAGCACCCAGCAGGTAGGCAATCTGGCCGCGGCTGATGTGGCCGGTATTTTACTCTCTACCACTTCCGCTTTTTGGTGGGTGCGCCGGGTGCCGTGGCGCCCCGCTGTACAGCTGAGTTTGCTGCTGTTTATTGCTGCCAACCTGTTTACCAGTTGGGCTGAAGGCTATAGTGCCTTGTTGCTGTTGCGCTTTGCCGCAGGAGTGGCCTGTGGTGTCAGCTATGCCATCGCGCTGGCGGCACTGGGTGATTCAAGCCGGGTCGATAAAGCTTTTGGCGTAATGGTGACCATACAGGTGGTGTTTGGCACGGTCGGCTTTATGGTGTTGCCAGAGCTGATTGGCCGTTTTGGCTACGCTGCCATTTATCAGAGTTTTAATCTGTTTTTGCTGGCAGCCTTATTGCTAAGCTTCGTGCGTTTTGCGCAAAACCAAAAGCCGCAGCACAGTGTACGGTTTGAACTTAGCGGCCGGTTAGCGCCGGCGCTATGGGTGTTTTGTGGCGTAGTGTTGTATTACTTTGCTCAGGGCGGCGTCTGGGGCTACCTCGAACGTTTAGGGGTATCAGCAGGACTCACCATGGCAGAAGTCGGCTATGTGCTGGGGTTAGGTTTTGCCGTTAGTGCAGTAGGTTCGCTGTTATCGGGCACCTTTGTTGGCAAATATGGTCGCAGCGCAGCACTGTGGCTAACGGTCGCGGTACAGTTACCCTGTTTGCTGGCGCTGGGTTTGCTAAGCAGCTGCCCGGCCTGGCTGATTTATGCTGCAGCGACCATTGTGTATCAGATTTTCTGGAGCTTTGTGGTGCCGGTGATGATGGGCATTTTTAATGATGTCGACCCGTCCGGCCGCTTAATCGTGTTTTGCTTAAGCGCCTTTAAAGTGGGCTTAATGCTGGGGCCACCGATAGCGGCACTGACGATCAGTACCTTTAGCCTGACGGCAGTGCTACCTTTGGGGGCAGTAGCGATTGTATTAAGTGCGCTGTGCCTGCAGTTGGCACAGCGCAGGGCTTAACAACAGAACTAGCCTGCAGGAACCGGATTGCTCTAAATCAACCGTTGCAGGCCAGGATGGCCGAATCGAGCCCCCAGGGAAGGGTTTACGGCGTGTTGATGTGAGCAAACCGGTTTCTGCCTTCACGGCTAAGCCGGCTTATTCAAACCGGTGCAGCCATAAGTCATTACCACTGCCATTATCGTTAATGGCATATTCAAACGCCGCTTTCGGGTAGCGCACGCCCTTGCCAGACTTACTGGTGTCGTAGCTGCCCCATTTTTGCAGGTTCCACACACCATAGGGGTCGTTGACCGTGTAATGGGTGCCGTCATAACCGGTTACTACCAGTATATGGCCAGGTACGGTAAACCAGCCGTGCACTATGGTAGGTTTGCCGGCACTGGCAAGCGCCCGCAGTTCGCTGATGGTACCGTTCGTTACACCAATATCGCGTAGCGGGCTGCCTTTTTCCTGCGCTATGGTATTAAAACCCCAGGCCAGTGAGGGCACATCCTGCAAGACACCAAAGCGGCTGTTTAAATAATCCGGTGTGCGCTGGCCCAACACAGCCGGGTCGGTTAAGCCAAAGTAATCAGTAATCATCGCCAGTGAGGTAATGCTGCAGGTGCCATTCGGGTTAACGGCATTTTGCTTTTGATCCCAATACGGCACAGCTTGCGGAGCCGGCGGTGGTGTCGGGCTGCCGCTCAGATAGTTTTTAAAAGTGTTGTTACCGGCTGAGCAGTCGACATCGTTATCAAAGCTGCTGCGCTGCCAGTTCACATTGTTCCAGTCCTGCCATACGGCTTGCGGTACTGAGCCGCCAGGCACACGCCAGATACTGGCATTAGGGCCGGCCACATTTAAGAAGGTATTTAGCTGTGCCGGGCTGATAGTATCGTACTCGGTAGAAACAATATGCCAGATCGGTTTATTGGCACCTAAAGCACGGTATTCGCAATTACCGGCTTCAATCCAGCGTTTCGGATCGGCCATATAGCTGCTACCCCACACTTCCAGATAGGTCTGCGGCATATGAAAATCGACGTACTGATCGATAATATCCACCCGCATGCCCTGATCAGACGGGTTGCTCCAGGTGGTGGCACCGAGCGGGAAATCACTCGTGGCATAGCCATCGTTGATGGCGCGGGTGCGGGCGGCACGGAATGCCTGAAACAGGCTGTGCAGTTCCGTGGTTTTGTTATTAAATTCCACTTCGACATCAGAGACAAAGCCGACATAACCATAGCGGGCCGCCTGATACAGCGCATCAGCCTGGGCGGCATTATTACCCGGATAATTGTACGACCAGGCCCAGGGCTCTATACCTTTGTTTTTGTAGATATTGGTAGTGGTGGTTGAGCAGGCATCGACAAACAGTGAGCAAGCGGCAGCATCGTCAGCAATTTTAATAAAGATGCGCTTGACGCCCATAGCGGCAAGCTCATTGGCCAGCTGGGTATGGGTTCGGTTTACACCCGCCTCGTCGATATACCAGAGCCAGGCACCAAATTTGTTTACCCAGCTGCCGGGCAGGGTAGTGTTTTTTACACTGGTGTAAAACTGTGCCGACCAACGGGTGGTTAAACAGGCGGTACCGCCTTGTAAATACTGGCATTTTGCTACTTCGTCGGCAGTAAAATTGCCATAAACATTATTCGGCGTGCCGTCAGTGCGCTGTTCAAAGCAGTGGTTGCCATATTGTGCTGAGCGAACTGCACCATCCGGGCAGCTGCTAGTGCCGCGCAGGTTAGTGGTAAAACCGCGCGACCAACGCAGTACACTGATATTGGTGCCGTTAACGCTGACGGTGCGTGGTGTCGTGCAGGCACTGCCACCGCCGGCGCTAACGCAGCGGTCGGTCATGGTTTTGGTAAAGGGGCCGTAAACATCGGTGCTGTTGGCGCAAAAGCTTAAATTATTATCAAAGCTTGAGCCATCCGGGCACAGCGCCAGGGTGTCAAATGAGGCCAGTGCTGATAGCAGCAACAGGCCGGATAAGTATTTCATGGTGTTCTCCAACTGTTATTTTTGTCGTTGTCCGTCTTGTTATCTCACTACTCCTTGTAGTGGCGATGGCACGGTACAGCTGGGCCATTGGCAGACTATAAAAACGATAAAACAGCTTGGGAAAATGGTTAGCATCGGTTGATGCGATGAATTGTTTCATTTTTGTGAAAATAGAGATAAAAAAACAGGGCGCTAGGCACCCTGCGGTAAAAATAATACCAGGAGGTAAGTTAAACGCAGGCCATGGAACGGGAGTGTTCTGGCCTGTAACCCGAGGCGGTAATCACCACCGGCCTCAGAATAAGCGCGTATTACTGATAATAAAAATGAGCCACCATCGGTTAACACGATAGAAAGAGGCTTTTTGCTACCGGGTAATGAGATAGCAGGTGGTGGCGGACTTGTGCTCATTCTTGTTAGTGCTGAGCTTTTAGCAGGCGTTGCAGTATACTCAGGGCCAGCTGCACCTTGGCGCTGTCGCGGGGTGTTTGTTTGCTGACAATAGACTGATTGAAAGGATACTGATATTCAGCCGCTTTCAGATAACGCAACTGAGCATCATCGATGTAGGGCCGGGCAATCTCTTCTGGTAGAAAGCCGATATAGGCACCAGAGAGTAACAGCGCAAGCCGGGTATCAAACTGATAGGCGCGGGCGCCGGCCTTTAGTTTCTGTAATTGTTTGCGCCCTTCCGGGTTAATGTCGACACCCGGGTGAATGGCCGGGTATTGAGCGAGCAACTCATCATTTATAGCGTCATCAGCTACGCCAAACAGCGGATGTGTGCAAGCGCAGCATAAAAAAATCGGTGTGCTGAGCGCGTGTTGATAGTGTAAGCCATCAATCTGCCGGTAGCCTGGCATCAGGGCCAGATGGGCCTGATCTTTTAGCAACGCCAGTTCAATTTGGTGCAGGGGTAACACATCCAGCGCCAATGTTAACTGCGGTGCCTGTTGTTGCAGCGCGGTGCTGAATTTACTGAGTAAGTTCAACCGTGATTGATCCAACTGATCGGCGGTTAAAATGACCAACTCACCATTGAGCGAATCAGTGAGGCTGGCGACCAACTGACTAAACTGCTGATGTGCCTGCTCGAGTTGTAACACTGCGTTATAGACCGCCTGGCCCTCGCGGGTTAACGAAAAGCCTTGCCGGCCTCGCTGACATAAGCTCAGGTTTAGCCGGTGTTCCAGATTGGCGATATAAATACTGATGGTCGAGCGGCCAATATTCAGCTCCGTTTCTGCTGCGGTAAAACCACCACAATCCACCACCGTCTGAAAAATGCGCAGCAGCTTAATATCATGCTGCGTCAGGTTTTTTGGTAATCTGGCCATAAGATTGAGTATTTTCAAACTAAGCGTTGAATGTTTGGTATTTAATCCGGTCTGCTAAGCTGGTGCAATACCCCCAATGGTGTGGAGATAAAGATGACCCCAGACACAACCAACCCTTTACTGAAAACCGGCTGCTATATTAATGGCCGCTGGTGCGATGCCGACAACAGCTTTGCCGTGCTAAACCCGGCCAACCAGCAGTTGCTGGCCCAGGTCAGCGATGCTGGCGCGGCCGAGGCTGAGCAAGCGGTACTGGCTGCCAGCGCAGCCTTTGCTGGTTGGGCGGCGTTGCCAGCAGCCAAACGTAGCGAGCTGCTGCAGCGCTGGTATCAGTTGGTGCTACAACATCAGGATGAACTGGCCCGCTTGCTGACGCTGGAGCAGGGTAAACCGCTTTCCGAGGCCAAAGGTGAAATTGCCTATGGCGCGTCATATCTGCAATGGTTTGCCGAAGAAGCCAAACGGCTGTACGGCGATACCATACCGGCGCCTGCCAACGATAAGCGCATTATTGTGCAGCGACAACCGGTCGGTGTGGTAACGGCCATTACGCCGTGGAATTTCCCCAACGCCATGATTGCCCGTAAAGCCGCTGCAGCCCTTGCTGCTGGCTGCACCTTTGTCGTCAAGCCAGCGCAACAAACGCCATTGTCGGCGCTGGCGCTGGCAGAGCTTGCCGATCAGGCCGGTATTCCACCTGGCGTATTTAATGTGGTAGTGGGCGGTGATGCCAAAGCCATCGGCGCTGTGCTGACCCAGCACCCTAAAGTGGCCAAGTTCAGCTTTACCGGCTCTACGGCGGTGGGTAAGCAGCTGCTGAAACAATGTGCCGATGGCGTAAAACGGGTCACCATGGAGCTGGGCGGCAATGCGCCCTTTATCGTGTTTGATGATGCCGACTTAGACGCCGCCGTGCAGGGCCTTCTGGCATCGAAGTTTCGTAATGCCGGCCAAACCTGTGTCTGCGCCAACCGCATTTTGGTACAGCGCAGTGTGTATCAGACCTTCGCCGATAAACTGGCGATTGCCATTACCCAGCTGAAGGTCGGCGATGGTTTAAGCAGCGACAGCCAAATAGGCCCGTTAATTGACGATAACGCGCTACAGAAAGTCGGCAATTTAGTGCAAAGCGCAGTAGCAGAGGGTGCCCGTGTATTGCTGGGCGGTAAAGCAGACAGCGCCGGGAAACAGTTTTATCAGCCCACCTTGTTGTGTGATGTACGCGCTGATATGGCCATAAGCCGTGAGGAAATTTTTGGCCCGGTGGCGTCACTGATGGCGTTTGACACCGAGCAGGACGCCGTTGCGCTGGCTAACAGCACCGAGTATGGCCTGGCAGCTTACTTTTACAGCCGCGATATTGGCCGGGTGTTTCGGCTGGCACAACAACTCCAGTTTGGCATGGTGGGTATTAACGAAGGCATTATCTCCAATGCAGCCGCGCCTTTTGGCGGCGTAAAGCAATCGGGCTTTGGCCGTGAAGGCTCTAAATATGGCCTGGATGATTATACCGACGTTAAATACCTGTGTTTAGGTGGGCTCTAACCGAGCATATTGAACAGGCAGCAGCATGAGTAATCAGCAGTTACAACAGCGTAAGCAGGCCGTATTCGCCCGTGGCCAGGGTAATCTGTATCCGGTGTATGTACAGCGGGCAAAAAATGCTGAAGTGTGGGATGTCGAGGGTAACCGTTATATCGACTTTGGTACCGGCATAGCGGTATGTAATACCGGCCATGCGCACCCCAAAGTGGTGGCGGCGGCACAAGCCCAGCTGGCCGATTTTAGTCATAGCTGCCTGATGATTAACCCTTATGCCGAAGCGGTCGAACTGGCTGAAAAGTTGACCCAGCTGGCGCCTGGCTGCAGCGCGAAAAAAGCCATTTTTGTCAGCACCGGCGCTGAAGCGGTAGAAAACTGCATTAAAATCGCCCGCGCCTATACCCGCCGCCGCGGTGTTATTGCCTTTAGCGGCGGCTTTCATGGCCGCACCAATATGACTATGGCGCTTACCGGTAAGGTGGCGCCTTATAAAACCCTGTTTGGCCCCTTTCCGGCCGATATTTACCATCTGCCCTTTCCGATGGCGCTGCATGGGGTCAGCACAGCGCAGTCATTGGCCGCACTGCATAAGTTGTTTAAGGTGGATATCGCGCCTGAAGATGTCGCGGCCATTATTATCGAGCCGGTGCAAGGTGAGGGCGGTTTTTATCCGGCACCGGCTGAGCTGCTTCAGGCGCTACGCCAGGTTTGTGATCAACACGGCATAGTGCTGATTGCCGATGAAATTCAAACCGGCTTTGGCCGCACCGGTAAGTTGTTTGCCATGGAGCACAGCGGGGTTGAGCCAGACCTTATCACCATGGCCAAGGGTATCGCCGGTGGCTTGCCGTTGGCGGCCGTGGTAGGCAAAAGTGCCATTATGGATGCGCCGTTACCGGGCGGGTTGGGCGGCACCTATGGCGGCTCGCCGGTAGCTTGCGCCGCAGCATTGGCGGTACTGGAGGTGATTGAACAGGACAAACTG
Organism: Chromatiaceae bacterium; assembly: GCA_033838465.1. GTDB lineage: Bacteria > Pseudomonadota > Gammaproteobacteria > Enterobacterales > Alteromonadaceae > Alishewanella. The sequence continues at coordinate 201,164 of JAJLKZ010000002.1, read as the reverse complement.
TGCGAGCAGGCCAATCTAATTGGTGAAGCCTTTGCCGCACGCTTAGCCGCACTGCAGCAGCAGTTTCCAAAACGTATTGCCGAGGTACGCCAGCTCGGTGCCATGATCGCTATTGAATTTATGCGCGATGGTGAGCCTGACGTGGCCTTAACCCAGCAGATCATCGCCCGTGCTGTTGATCACGGCCTGATTTTATTGTCCTGTGGTTTTTATGGCAATGTGCTGCGCTTCTTACCGCCGCTAACGATAGAAGCCGACATCCTGCGGCAGGGGCTGGACAAGCTGGATGTATTGCTACGCTCGGCGTTAACTGTTTAATATTTTGATTTTTTGTTAAATATTTGGTTAGGGTCTACACTTGGTGTTTAGCATAAGGATGGCTAAACATGTTTAAAAATGTGCTTTTGTCGTTGTTGTTGTGTTGGACGCCCCCTCTGATTGCCGCCAAACCCGAGCTGCTGTTGGCCGAAACATACAACAATACGGTGGATGTGCAGCAGTACTGGGTCAGCGAAAAGCTCGACGGTGTGCGTGCTTATTGGAATGGCACGCAACTTATTTCACGCGGCGGTAATATTATTGCGGCTCCCGCCTGGTTTACTGCCGGCTTTGGTGCTCAGCCATTAGATGGTGAACTGTGGCTTGGGCGTAATCAGTTTGCCGAAACCTTAAGTGTTGTTAGCAAGCAGCAAGCTGTTGAGGCTGAATGGCAGCAGCTGCGCTACTACATTTTTGAACTGCCTGCAGCGGCCGGTAACTTTAGCTCACGTATAGCAGCCATGCAGCAGTTGGTGTTAAAGCAAAACAGCCCTTACCTTACTATGGTGCCGCAATTTAGGCTGGCTGATGCGGCGGCGTTACACGCCAAGCTGGCAGAGCTGGAGCAGGCCGGTGCTGAGGGCTTAATGCTGCACCATCAAGACGCTTTGTATCACACCGGCCGTAGCAGTGCGTTATTAAAACTGAAATCCTATCAGGACACCGAGGCTGAAGTTATTGGTTACCGGCCAGGCAAAGGCAAGTATCTGGGTATGGTAGGGGCTTTAGTCGTGAAAACGCCAGAGGGTAGAACCTTTGCGCTGGGCAGTGGTTTAACCGACGCGCTACGGCAAAACCCACCGGCAGTAGGTACAGTAGTAACCTACCGCTACAACGGAGAAACCAGCACAGGCTTACCACGCTTCGCCCGCTTTTTGCGGGTGCGGGCGGGTTTTTAATTCAGATTATTCGACGTTTTGGATCTGCTCGCGCATCTGCTCAATTAACACCTTAAGCTCTACTGCGGCATTGGTGATTTCTGTGCTGATGGCTTTTGACGATAAGGTGTTCGCTTCGCGGTTAAATTCCTGCATCATAAAATCTAAGCGTCTGCCGCAAGCGCCGCCTTTTTTCAGCGTGTGGCGGGTTTCTTTGATGTGCGCATCTAAGCGATCCAGCTCTTCGGCGACATCAGATTTAGAGGCTAAAAACGCCATTTCCTGCTCTAATCGGCTTTGGTCTAAATCGGCTTTAATTTCATTTAACCGGTTAACGATGCGATCACGCTGCCATTGCATCGCTTGTGGCAAATGACTACGGACAAAGGCGACTTGCTCGCTAATGGCGGTTAAGCGCTGCTGGATCATTTGCTCTATGGCGTCACCTTCACGGCCACGGCCGGCTAAAAAGTCTTGTAAGGCGGCATCAAAACCGGCCAGCAATTCGGCTTGTAAGCTATCTACATCTTCGCTTGGTGTTTCCATTACGCCGGGCCAGCGCAGAATGTCGGCGATATTTAACTGGGCTTGAGGCGCTTTTTGCAGTAACTGCTGGGCTTTTTGCAGCAATTGCTCTGCAAATACTTCATTTAATGTCAGCTCGCCGGCGGCCTGGTTGGCGTGGTAGCGCAGGTTTACTTCTATTTTGCCGCGCTGCAGGGCGTTACGGAGTTTGTCGCGCAGCAGGCTCTCTAAACCACGAAACTGCTCGGGCAGGCGAAAGTAGGATTCCAGGTAACGCTGGTTTACCGAGCGGATCTCCCACTGGGCGGTGCCCCAGCTGGCTTTGGTTTCGTGGCGGGCGAAGGCGGTCATGCTGTGGATCATAATGATTTCTCTGGCGACAAATAAACACCGAGTATACCGCAGGAACACGGAATTTGGCGAATTGCTCGCCCTCAAACGGGATCCACCCTATAATAATCTCCATTGTTAATTTCAGGAGTGCAGCTATGCGTCCAAGTGGCCGAACCGCCAGTCAGATCCGCCCCCTTACCTTTACCCGTCAATTTACCGCTCATGCTGAAGGCTCAGTACTGGTGGAATTTGGTAATACCAAGGTTATTTGTACTGCCAGCGTCATCGAAGGGGTGCCGCGCTTTATGAAAGGCCAGGGCAAAGGCTGGGTAACGGCCGAGTACGGCATGCTGCCACGCGCAACCCATACCCGTAATGACCGTGAAGCGGCGCGTGGTAAGCAGGGCGGCCGCACTATGGAGATCCAGCGCTTAATTGGCCGGGCACTGCGCACCGCTGTCGATTTAAAGCTGCTGGGTGAAAATACCATTACTATTGACTGTGATGTGATCCAAGCCGATGGCGGCACCCGCACTGCCTCTATTACCGGTGCCTGTGTCGCCTTGGTGGATGCACTTAACTTTATGCGTGCTAAAGGCATGATTAAAACCAACCCGCTGAATTTTATGGTAGCGGCGGTGTCAGTCGGTATTTATAAAGGCACGGCGGTGGCCGATTTAGACTACGCCGAAGATTCTAACGCTGAAACCGATATGAATATCGTGATGACCGAAACCGGTAAGGTGATCGAGATTCAGGGCACGGCAGAAGAAGCGCCATTTAGCTTTGAAGAAATGCAGCAAATGCTGGATTTAGGCAAGCATGCTATCCGTGAAATTATCGACGAGCAAAAGCGCGTTTTAGCGTAAGACTTCATTAAGGTTTACAGGTAAAGATAACCCTATGAAACAATTTCAAATTGATTTTATTGAGTTTGCACTGTCGCGCCAGGTACTGAAGTTTGGCAGTTTTACGCTGAAATCTGGCCGTACCAGCCCGTATTTTTTTAATGCCGGCTTGTTTAACACAGGTGGTGATTTAGCCAAGTTAGGCCGCTTTTATGCCGCGGCATTACAGGATAGTGGCCTGGAATTTGATGTGCTGTTTGGCCCAGCCTATAAAGGTATTCCTATTGCCACCACCACTGCGGTAGCGCTGGCTGATCACTATAACCGCGATGTGCCGTACTGTTTTAACCGCAAAGAGGCGAAAACCCATGGCGAGGGCGGTAACTTAGTCGGCTCGCCGCTCAAAGGCCGCATTATGCTGGTGGATGATGTGATTACCGCTGGCACGGCTATTCGTGAATCGATGCAGCTTATTCAGGCGCAGGGCGCAGAGCTTACCGGGGTGTTAATTGCACTGGATCGGCAAGAGCGTGGCCAGGGCGAGCTGTCGGCCATTCAGGAAGTAGAGCGGGATTTTAATACTAAAGTCATCTCGATTATCAGCCTGCCGGATTTAATCAGCTACCTGGCCGATAAGCCGGAGATGGCACAGCATCTGGAAGCCGTGAAGGCGTACCGGGCGCAGTATGGGGTTAACGCGTAAAGCACACCTGACCCTGTACCTGATGTTTCAGTGTTAGCACGATATAAACAGCAACTAAGGACAGCAAAGATGTTGAAACCAAACGGCACCGGCTTAGGGCGTATTATCAAAGCGGCAAAGTGCTCAATGCAGGGCTTTGCGGCCAGTTGGAAGTTTGAATCGGCCTTTCGGCAGGAAACCACCTTAGCCGTTATCTCTGTGCCATTGGCGGCTTGGCTTGCCACTTCGGTTAGCCAGTTTGCGCTGTTAGTCAGTGTATGGTGTTTGGTATTGGTGGTGGAACTGCTAAATTCGGCTATCGAATCACTGACTGACCGGGTAGGGCTGGAGCGGCATGAACTCTCGGGCCGCGCTAAAGATATGGGGTCGGCGGCGGTGTTTGTCAGTTTAGTGATCGTGGCGCTGGTATGGGGCGCGGCGCTATATGAGCGCTTCGTTTAGCTGTTGTTAACCAGCCGAGTCTTCTGATTTTGGTTAAGGAAGGGATTAGGTGTGCTTTCGTAGCAGCGGCATGGATGCCGCGCAGGCTGAGAGGGCACAGGGATGTGATCCTTGCAGCCGGCGAAGAAAGCATTTCCTAATCCCTGACGATACTCCTTGCTTGCTGCTACGAAAGCATACCAGCCACGCTGCTAACAGTCCGGTGTTTTATTCAGGAAAATAAAGCCAGTTGTAGTTGTGTCCACTGATTAGCCCAGTGCTGGGTGGGTAAGCGGGTGAAACCGGAGCGGACAAACTGGCTGAGCTTACCCTCTACCGTGGCCAGCAGCAGGTTGGCCAGCTCGCCTTCGTCGATGTTAAAGTTTTTACCTTCGCGCAGTTTGCGCTCACGCAGACACTGCTTTAACTGGGTTTCCAGTCTTTCAAATAGTTGGGCCACCCGTTCTAGCAGCCGTTCCTGCTCGCCTTGCAGGGCATCACCGGTAAGAATGCGGCAAATGCCCGGGTTGCGCTCAGCAAACACTAAAATCAGCTGCAGAATTAACTCGGTGCGGCTGGCGGTGTCTTTGTGCTCATCCAATATCACATTAATGCGCGATAGCAAGGTGTCTTCAATAAACTCGATTAAGCCTTCAAACATCCGCGCTTTGCTGGGAAAGTGGCGGTATAGCGCAGCTTCGGATACACCGACCTTTTCTGCCAGCGCGGCAGTGGTAATACGTTGGCCATTATTGCTTTGCAGCATGGCGGCTAATGCCTGCAGGATATCTTCCTTACGATTAGTACTGCGAGCTGCCGGCATTTAGGCTTTCCCTGAGTGGCCAAAACCACCTTCGCCGCGCGCGGTCTGCTCAAAGCTGTCAACGATGTTAAATTCAGCCTGCACCACTGGCATAAATACCAGCTGGGCGATACGATCACCCGGTTCAATGGTAAAGCTGTCATTGCCGCGGTTCCACATCGATACCATTAACGGGCCCTGATAATCCGAGTCAATTAAGCCCACCAGATTGCCCAATACGATGCCGTGCTTATGGCCCAGGCCAGAGCGGGGCAGGATAGTCGCGCACAGGTTAGCATCGCCAATAAAAATGGATAAGCCGGTTGGGATCAGCACAGTTTGCCCTGGTGCCAGGGTTAAGGTGGCATCTAAACAGGCGCGTAAATCTAAACCGGCAGAGCCTAGTGTTGCATAAGCGGGCAATGGAAACTCGTTACCAATACGCGGGTCAAGAATTTTTAAATCGATAGCTTTTTTCATTTACGGTGTAGCTCTTTTATCAGGTTTAAAATTAGTTGGCGCTAAATAGCTGCTTTATCTGCAGCAAAATGGCAGTAGCCAGTGCGGTTTTGCTTTGTACCGGTAAGCTGTGCTGGCCATGCTGCCATAACAAAGTGACAGCATTGTCATCGCTGTTAAAACCTAAATGCTGCACTGATACGTCGTTGGCGCAAATCAGATCCAGCTTTTTGCGCTTAAGTTTATCCTGGGCGTACTGCAGTACATTTTGTGTTTCAGCGGCAAAACCGACAGTAAAGGGACGTTTGGTGGTTAATGCGGCGACGCTGGAGATAATATCCGGGTTTTGCACCAGCTTAAGCTCAAGCGCGCTATCTCCTTGTTTTTTCATTTTCTCGCCAGCCACTTCTGCTACGCGATAATCGGCCACCGCCGCACAGCCGATAAAGATATCGCTTTGCACTGCCTGCGCCATAGCAGCGTCATACATTTGCTGCGCGCTGGTGACATCAATTCGCGTAACACCCGCCGGGGTAGCTAACTGTACCGGGCCACTGATCAACGTGACCTCTGCGCCCATCGCGGCTGCTTGTGCAGCCAAGGCAAAGCCCATCTTGCCGGAGCTATGGTTAGAGATGTAGCGCACCGGATCAATGGCCTCGCGGGTGGGGCCGGCGGTTATTGTAATTTTAATGTTATTAAGTTGGCGTTCAGTATTAAAATGCTTTTCTAGCGCGCTAACCAGCTCTAATGGTTCCAGCATGCGGCCTGCACCGGTGTCGCCACAGGCCTGGTCGCCTACGCTCGGGCCATAAATGTAAAAATTATATGAACTTAACCTGGCTAAATTCTGCTGGGTGGCTATGTTTTTATACATCTGCTGGTTCATGGCAGGAGCAACAGCCACCGGTGCCGCAGTGGCCAAAATACAGGTGGTAAGTAAGTCGTTTGCCAGGCCATGGGCAATACGGGCAATAACATCGGCGCTGGCCGGAGCAACTAATACCAGGTCGGCCCATTTTGCCAGTTCGATATGGCCCATAGCGGCTTCAGCGGCCGGGTCGAGCAGGCTGGTGCTAACCGGGTTGCCAGACAGTGCTTGTAAGGTAAGCGGCGTAATAAAGTGCTGGGCGGCGTCGGTTAAAATAACCCGAACCTCAGCGCCACGTTCTTTTAAGCGGCGTACTAAGTCGGCACTTTTATAAGCGGCAATACCGCCACTGATACCCAGTAAAATGCGTTTATTGGCAAGCGTTTGCTGCATAACAGAGCCACCGGCAACAGAAAAAACTGGCGCTAAGATAGCACGGAAACACTAATTCAGCATCAATTCAGGGAGTGATTGCATGAGTATTCGACACTGGCCCGCCACCGAGCGGCCACGGGAAAAATTGCTCGACAGAGGGGCGGCGGCACTGTCGGACGCTGAGCTGTTGGCTATATTTTTACGCACCGGCATTGCCGGCACTGATGCGGTTACGCTGGCGCGCCAACTACTTGGCCAGTTTGGCTCGTTAAGGCGCTTGCTGGGTGCCAGCCAGGCCGATTTTTGTGCCGCCAAGGGGCTTGGCGAAGCGAAATTTGTGCAACTGCAGGCGGTGCTGGAGCTAAGCAAGCGTTACTTGCAGCAGCAAATGCAGCGCGAAACCGTGTTTACCGAGCCTGCCGCAGTAAAACGTTATTTGCAGCACGCAATAAGTGGCGAGCAGCGCGAAGTGTTTTTATTATTGTATTTAGACAGTCAGCACCGGCTAATTAAGGCCGAGCCGTTGTTTGCCGGTACAATAGATGCTTCACCCGTGTATCCGCGTATTGTAGTTCAGCAGGCTTTAGCGCATAATGCTGCCGCTGTTATTCTGGCGCACAATCATCCTTCTGGCGTGGCCGAACCCAGCCGGGCGGATAAAGCGATAACTGAACGTTTAGTTCAGGCGCTGATGTTGGTAGATATCAAGGTGTTGGATCACTTTATAGTGGGCGATGCCGATGTGATCTCCTTTGCTGAGCGTGGCTGGCTGTGATGATCTGCGAAGATCCACGGCGGATCCTTGCGCGCGACCGAAAGATTTCGCTTGAATAAGGCGGCTTATTCGTGTATAAATTGCGCCCTCTTGTTTTGGGGCAACCTTCTTGGCCGGAAGGGTGATGACAGCTCGAGCTGATGTAATTTTGGAGAACTATTGACATGTCTAGAGTGTGCCAAGTAACTGGCAAGGGTCCGATGGTAGGTAACCGTCGTTCACACGCCAACAATGCTACTAAGCGCCGTTTCCTGCCTAACCTGCAAACTCACCGTTTCTGGGTTGAAAGTGAAAACCGTTTTGTTACATTACGTACTTCTACCCGTGGTATGCGCATCATCGATAAGAAAGGTATCGATGCGGTATTAGCCGAAGTGCGTGCTAACGGTCACAAGGTGTAAGGAAATAAAAAATGCGCGATAAAATCCGTTTAGTCTCTTCTGCAGGCACTGGTTTCTTCTACACTACGACGAAGAACAAGCGCACCATGCCAGAAAAGATGGAAATCAAAAAGTTCGACCCTAAAGTGCGTAAGCACGTGATTTTCAAAGAAGCGAAAATCAAGTAATCGAACAGCTAAACCCGGCCTATGCCGGGTTTTTGCTTTTTAAGCCCTGCCTGCGTTACTATGCCGCGTCATCTTTGCTGACAGGTATGCCAATGTTAAAACTCTCCCGCCGTAACTGGAACAATGTACTGATCTTTGCCGTACTGATTTTAATGTTTGTGCTATATGGTATACCTCAGCGTCTGGCAGAGCGCACTGCTATCGAGCATCGGTTAATTCCGGTCGACACTGAACTGTTAATGGTGGCGTTTGGTGAAAAGCGGCTGATTAAAGCCGGACCGCAGTGGCAGCTGCAACCTCAACAAAATAAGCCGATAGATGCCGCTCAATTAGCGCTTGCTTGGCAGCACAGTTTACTGACGCCGGTTGACGTTGCATCAGATACCAGCCGGTTACCGCTAGCACAAGCCAGCGTGCAACTGGTGGGGCAGGCGGCACCGCTGATTTGGTTGTTGTACCCTGCAGCGGATAGCCAGTTTCTATTACAGCAAGCCGGTGAGGGGCAGTTTTATCAGTTAAGTGCTGCGCAGGCCGCGCAGTTATTTTTACTTGATGTAACGGAGTAGCCGTGCCGGAATTGCCAGAAGTTGAAGTGTCGCGCCAGGGGATAAGCCCACACTTACATAACCAGCAACTTGTTAAGGTGATTGCCCGCCAGCGTCAGTTACGCTGGTATGTGCCGGACGAGGTATTAGCACAGCTTAACCAGCCGATCCTGTCGGTTACCCGCCGGGCCAAATATCTGTTAATCCAGTTGCCTGCAGGCGATATCATTTTGCACCTGGGTATGTCGGGGCATTTAAAGGTCGTGCCAGAAGATACCCCCGCGTCTAAACACGATCATATCGATCTTGTACTGAGTAGTGGCATGGTGCTGAGACTTAACGACACCCGTCGCTTTGGTGCTGTGCTGTGGCAGCACAAAGGCGAGGTACATCCACTATTGGCCTCTTTAGGCCCGGAACCCTTAAGCGATGCTTTTAATGTGGCCCAGTTATCGCAGGCTTTTGCTAAGCGCGGCAGTGCGGTAAAGCTGGTGTTGATGGATAACCAGGTGGTAGTCGGCGTGGGCAATATCTACGCCAACGAAGCTTTGTTTAAAGCCGGTATTTTGCCGACCAGGCCAGCCAAGAGTTTAACTGCAGCTGAGATTGCCAGGCTGGTACCGGTGGTGAAAGACACCCTGGCTGCAGCGATAAAACAAGGCGGCACTACGTTAAAAGACTTTAGCCAGGCAGATGGTAAGCCGGGCTATTTTGCCCAGCAACTATTGGTATACGGCCGTGGTGGCCAGCCTTGTGTAACCTGTAATACAACGCTGCATGAAATTCGTCTGGGCCAGCGTAGCACGGTATTTTGCCCTCAGTGTCAACGCTAGGCTAAAAGCCCCGGGTGGCGGTAATGCGCAGTTCAATGCCATTTAAATTGTCGTTATCCGTCATCGCCCGGGTCAGGTCGATATGAATTAAGGTGCCTCGGCTGGAATGGTTAGATAACAAGCGAATGCCCGCACCCACCCCCACCAGCGTGCCGCCGGCTGAGGTATTGGCGTCCTGCTCGGCGGTTTGCCAGATTTTGCCGGCATCAATATAGCCGGCAAAGGCGACGTCCAGCAGCTGCCATAACGACCAATCGGTATAGCGCCGATATTCCGCAGTTAACAGTGCCCGGGCTTCGCCGCTTCTGAAATAGCTGGGGTAGGCACGTAACTGGTCATCGCCACCAATATACAGCGGCTCATCACGGAACAAATTTTTACCTTTATCCAAATGTAATTTACCCACCAGGCTGTGGTACTCATCTAACTGTTTGATCAGTTGCCAGTGGTTGCTAAGCAGGTATTGTGGTTGCGCAAATTCGCGTTGCAAGTAACGGGCATCGGTCAGTAAATACAGATCGGCTGCCAGTTGCCAGTTTTTTGCCGCCGTAAGCTGCCAGAACAGGGCGTTATTGTCAGCACCAAGCTGCTTGCTGTATTGACCAAGACGGGCATTAAACTGCCAGCCAAAGTTAAAATCCTCAGTGCGGTTAAAGGAGTTAATATTAAATAGTTTTTTATAGTCAGCCTTTACCAGCTCATATTCCAGCCACAGTGCCGATAGATTACGCTGCTCTGGCAGGCCAAACAGGGTGTTGTCATTGGCGCTAAACTGCACGTCTTCCAGCTCAAGCGCGAAGCGCAGCCGGTGGATATTGTGGCTGTAGGGGTACAGCCGGTAGCCAAATTCGGCCTTGGCATGGTCGCGTTGGCGGCTAAAGCTGTTGTACTCTTCGCCGGCGTCATATTCAAACACGTCTTCGGTGGTGCTCTGAACTTCAAAGCCCAGCGCCCAGGGCGATGACAGCCGGTAAAATGGCCGGTTAACACTCAGCAGATAATTATCGCCGTCGCTGTTGTTGCTATAGGCCAGGGTGCCGTTCCAGAACTGACCAAACAGGTTAGGTGAAAACAGCGTAAAGCCGACACCACTGCGCTCACTGTCGCGTTTGTACAGCAGGTTTAGCCGGTTGCCACTGCCTAACAGGTTGTCCTCTTCAAAGCCAATAGCGCTTTTGCTGCGACCGCCTTCACTGGAAAAGTCCAGCGTGGGCAGCAGCGACCAGTTGTCCCAGCTGCTGACATTGACGATCACGCTGTTATCACTGGCACAGAAATGGCTAATGCGCACTTCGGCCTCACGCAGGTAACGGCGGCTACGCAGTAAACGCTCGGTTTCTTTTAGCTCTTCTAACTGCAGGGCATCGCCCTCAGCAAACAGCAAGTCTTCTGCCAGCACCGAGGTTTTGGTGACGGTATGGGTGTAGTTAGCAAATTCGTGCAGCCAGAAAGAAGCCGGATCGTCCAGATCAAAGATATTGTTGGGTGTAAAGTTGATGCTGCGGATAGTGATGCCGGCGTCACTGGTTAAAAACTGGTTCTCGGCTACCGGCTGGCAGTCAGCATAAACCTGGCCACAATACAGCAACAACAGGCTTAGGTTTACGCTTGCTCTCATAACCGGCTCCCTTGGCACTAGGCTGTAAAGTGTAGTACAGCAACCTTAAAACTACCTTAAGCCTTGCCAAGGTGCCAATAAAATCTGTAATACTATTATTTAGTTGTAGTTAACTTAAGGTCTGCTGGTGTTTTTAGCACATTCAGTGGAAATTCACCGTTAAGCTTTATAAACTAACGCCATCTTTTGCTTATTGTGCAACAGGTTAATGCCGTTAACCGCAAATGAGAAACCCTATGGACGTGCCCGGTAGCAGGTCTAGCCTGCCAATCATCATTCGTTACGCCATGTTCGCTTAGCCGGGTGCCCAGCCGCCCTTGCTAAGCCAGTTTAGTAAGAGGTTGCTATGGAATTGCCGGCGCTGATCAGTACACTGCGTACTGCGCTTGAATCTGATACCGTGCACCTGCTGCGTGAGCAGGTAGAGGATGTACACCCGGCCGATTTGGCCACCGCCTTAGTAGAATTTGCGCCGGAAGATTTATGGACACTGCTGACAGTGCTGCCGCGCGCTGAGCAAGCCGAAGTGTTTGGCTATTTGCCGCCAGAGCAGCAGGTTAGGCTGTCTATTCGCATCAGCCGGCGCAAGCTGGCGCCTATAATCCGCCAGATGTCAGCTGACGAGCGCGCCGACTTATTTAACCGCTTAAGTGACGAGCAGCGCGAAACCCTGTTACCCGCACTGGCGCAGGCTGAGCGTGAAGACTTACTGCGTTTAAGTTCGCACGAAGAAGGCACCGCCGGTGCCATTATGACATCTGACTACGCCATTTTGGCGCAGCACCTTAATGTGGCGCAGGCGTTGGAGTCATTACGCCGCGAAGCACCGGATAAAGAAACCATCTATTCCGCCTATGTAGTGGACGACGCCCGTAAGTTAATAGGCGTGGTGACCTTGCGCGATCTTATTCTGGCGCCGGTGACGATGCCGATTGACGAGCTGGTAAACCATGACCCTATCTATGCCGGCGTGGAGATGCCACAGGAAGAAGTGGCGGCACTGATTGCAAAATACGACTTAATGGCACTGCCTATTGTTAACAGCCAGCATCAGATGGTGGGTATTGTGACCTATGACGATGCGATGGACGTGGCCGCCGAAGAAGCCACCGAAGACTTTCACAAAACCGCCACCATCGGCAAACTGGAAACCAGCGTTAAAGAGGCCGGCATAGGCTTGCTGTACCGTAAACGTGTGCTGTGGCTGGTGATCCTGGTGTTTGGCAATATTTTCTCTGGCGCCGGCATTGCTTACTTTGAAGGCACTATTGCCGCCCATGTGGCGCTGCTGTTCTTTTTGCCGCTGCTGATTGGCAGTAGCGGCAATGCCGGTGCGCAATCCGGTACCCTGATGGTGCGCGCCCTGGCCACCGGCGAGATTAAACTGCGCGACTGGGGGTATTTACTCGGTAAAGAGTGCCTGGTTGCCGGCTTGCTTGGCCTGACCATGGCCGCGGCGGTAGTAGGCTTAGGCTGGTGGCGCGGCGGTTATGATATTGCCGTAGTGGTCGCGTTAACCATGATGTTGGTGGTACTGGCCGGCAGTTTGATCGGCCTGTCGCTACCCTTTTTGCTCAGCCGCTTTAAGCTCGACCCCGCCACCGCCAGCGGCCCGCTGATTACCTCTATCGCCGACGTCGCCGGCGTAGTGCTGTATTTCTCTATCGCCACCTGGTATTTGGGACTCTAAGGTGGGTAGACTCCAGTGTCAGCAGGCTCAATATGCAACGCCAGCTCTGTCCACAGTTGCAGGGGGGCAGAGGTATTCTACTTTACCGAGATCCTTAGGGAGCTTTACACTGCGGCGATGCCAAAGATCTCTCTTAGGGCGTAGCCAACAAAAAATGCCAGCGCTGCGGCAGTACCGCCGGTTAACAGGGTGCCCAGACCAGAGCGGATAGCCGATTTAGACAGCATCCAGCTTTTCATTGCGCCGACAGAAAAAAACATCACAGCCGCGAGCAGTGCACTTATCATAAACTGGGTGTTTGTTGCTAACCCCGACACCATAAAAGGTGCCAAAGGCATAGCCCCAACGATAACGAATGATGCAAAGGTTGTACTGGCTGCTTTTAGAGGATTTCGACTGTTTTTTTGCACCCCATACTCTTCTGTTAACATGGTTTCTACCCATAAGTGTTTATCCGCACTTATGGTGTCCACTATTTCCTCAAGTATGGGTCCGGAAAATCCTTTTTTATTGAATATTTGACGAAGCTCTTCCCGTTCACCTGACGGTATTTGATCGATGTGTTCAATTTCTGTGTTGCGAATTTTTTGAATGAACTCGCGGTCTGTCTTTATCGATTCATAGTTGCTTACGGCCATGCTAAAACCGTCCGCAATCAGATTAGCAAAGCCCAACACCAAAGCTACGGCAGGCGGGAGGCCGGCGCCAACCACGCCTGATACGACAGCAAAGGTTGTTACGCATCCGTCAATACCACCGAGTACAGCATCCGAAATGAGGTTTTCCTTCACCGGGCCATTTAACCTTTGCTGTATTACAGCTGGGCGGTGTTCATTGATAAGCTTGTTTTGGTTGTCACTATTCATCTGACGATATCTCGCCTGTTGTGCTGAGGTGGGTGTAGGCTAAGCATGTTCTTCGGTTAAACGCCGTTCAACTACTGCAGTGTAGAGCAAGCTTAACTGCTTGTCATGCCAGCTGTTTTGGCAATAACGCCGAGACCAGTACAGTGGCGACTAGCAGGGCGCTGGCGATCCATAAACAGGCGGCTAAACCGGCTTGCTGATACACCCAACCTGACAACACAGTGCCAAGCAGCCGGCCTATCGCATTGGCCATATAGTAAAAGCCAACATCCAAGGATACGCCATCGCTATTGGCAAAGCGCACTATCATATAGCTGTGCAAAGACGAGTTAACCGCAAACACCGCGCCAAATAGCAACAAGCCGGCAAGCAGCGCTATTTCGCTGTGCCAATTTAGCTGCAGTGCGACGGCGATAGCCGCCGGGATGGCGCATAACAGCAGTGCCCACAGGGTTAATGTGCGGCCATCGGGTAACTGGTTTCTGCTGCTAAGTAGCGGCACGACACTTTGCACCGCGCCATAGCCGATAACCCACAGCGCAAGAAAGCTACCCACTGCCCAGTGGCTCCAGCCGAACTGACTGGCCAGGGTTAGCGGCAGCGCGATAACAAACCAGACATCGCGGGCGGCAAACAGCAGCAGGCGTGCACCCGAGAGCACATTAATGGCGCGGCTTTTTGACAATAAATCTTTGAATTTGGCTTTGTACTTGGCTTTGCCTAAATCTGCTTTTAAGCGCCACAGGCTAATAAGCCAGACGGCTAACAGCATGAGCAGCATGAGTAAAATGGCCAGCTGAAAACCATACACACTAAGCAGTAAACCGCCAACAAAAAAGCCGATGCCTTTTAGCGCGTTTTTTGAGCCGGTAAGCATGGCCACCCACTTAAACAGGGCGCTTTGGGCGCTGTCAGCCACCAACAGCTTAATGCTGCTTTTGGCACTCATTTTGTTTAAGTCTTTGGCTATGCCCGATAGTGCCTGGGCCGCCATTACCCAGGGTACCATTAAGTACTCTGGCGGTAGCAGCAACATACCCAGCGCCAGAATCTGCAACAATAAGCCGATATTCATGGTGTTATTCAGGCCAATGCGGGCGCCTAACCAGCCGCCGACTAAATTGGTGACCACACCAAAGGTTTCATAAAACAAAAATAGCATGGCAATAGCCAGGCCGCTGTAACCCAGGCTATAAAAATGCAGCACCACCAGCATGCGCAGCGCACCGTCGGTCAGGGTAAAGGCCCAGTAGTTGCCGGTCACCAGCAGATATTGCCGCACCGGTGCGCTCAGGTTAGCAAGCATGTTTAGGCTTTATCCTGCAAACCAACCAGTTTGGCTAGCTCTACCGTGCGGTTGGCGTAACCCCACTCGTTATCGTACCAGGCATAAATTTTTACCTGAGTGCCATTCACTACTAAGGTGGAAAGCGCATCGATAATGCTGGAGCGCGGGTCAGTTTTATAATCCACCGACACCAATGGGCGGGTTTCAAAACCTAAGATACCTTGTAGTTCGCCCTCTGCGGCAGCTTGCAGCAGGGCGTTAACTTCTTCGGCGCTGGTAGTGCGCTCAACTTCAAACACACAGTCGGTCAGTGAGGCATTAGCCAGCGGTACCCTCACGGCATGGCCATTTAAGCGGCCTTTAAGCTCGGGGAAAATTTCAGTAATAGCCGTTGCTGAGCCAGTGGTAGTTGGAATAAGGCTGCTGCCACAGGCACGGGCGCGGCGCAAATCTTTATGCGGCGTATCCAAAATACTTTGGGTATTGGTTAAATCGTGAATCGTGGTAATACTGCCATGCTTAATGCCCAGTGTTTCGTGGATAACTTTTACCACCGGCGCTAAACAGTTTGTGGTGCAGCTGGCGGCGGTAACAATTTTGTGGACTTTTTTGTTATACAGCTGATGGTTAACGCCCATGACCACATTTAATACGCCAGGCTCTTTTACCGGTGCGGTTACCACCACGCGTTTTACGCCCTGGGCTAAATAGGCCTGCAGCACGGCCTGGCTTTTCATCTTGCCGGAAGCTTCAATGACTACGTCACAGCCCGACCAGTTCGTATCAGCAATGGTCTTGTGTTGGCTAACGCTAATACGTTTGCCGTTAATCAGTATGCTGTCGCCATCACTGCTGGCGTTGTGGCGCCAAATGCCATGTACCGAGTCAAAATTCAGTAAATGGGCGAAAGTGGCGGCATCGCCAGCCGGATCGTTAATCTTTACAAATTCAAACTCTGGCCAGTCAAAAGCTGCGCGTAGCGCCAAACGACCAATACGGCCAAAACCATTAATACCAATTTTAATTGTCATCTGAAAATCCTTAGCAGCAACCATTGGCCGCTTGCTGTGCAAGCCGGGCCAGGTTAGGTTGAATAAAGCCGGTGTTGTGCTCGGCGGTATGCTGCAGCACCTGTTGTGTCCAGAGCGGCAGTGCAGGGCACAGTGAGTAGTACACCCACAGCCCCTGTTTGCGATGTTGTACCAGACCCACTTTTTTGAGTATCGCCAGATGGCGCGAGACTTTTGGCTGGCTTTCGTCCAATGCCTGCATCAAATCACAGACGCACAGCTCTTGTTTATGCCACATCAGCAGTAGCGCTTTAAGGCGGGTGCTGTCAGCAAGGGCTTTATAAAAGTCTATCGGGTCCATTAGAAAGTCATTATATCTGTTTTTCCATATGTAATTGTGCCGAGTTAATATGACGCTTTGATGACAGTCAAGTGTGATGTTATCAAGCATTATAAAAGCAGGTAGGGAATGGGCCGCTGATATCTCTGTTTAATCGGTTTTACATTAACTAGGCGGACAAGCGCGATAAAGTGCCATCATTTGGCTGCCGGTTTGCATCAGGCTGAGTAGCAGGCTGGCCGCATAAACAAACACCAGGCTTAACAGCGCGGAAAAGATAATTTTACCGCTACTTAGTTGTTGCTGCTTACCGTAGGCAAACCAGGCAATAAACAGCCAGCAGGCCAAAATAAGCTGCACGCCTGCTTGTAACCCGACCCCTAGCAAAAACAAGGGCCGCTCTGTTGCTTGCAGGTACAGGCTTTGCGCCTGCGCCAGTTGCTGTTGCAGGGCATCGCTTGCTGCCGGGTTGGCCGTTACCTCGCCTGAACCATCGGTATTACATAGCAGCTGTGCTGTCATTGGCTGCAGTGCCTGAGCGCTTTGCTCCAGCTGGATCCAGCTTTTGGCAACAAGAGGATCTATCATGCCGATATTGGTCAGGGCGTTGGCAAATACCAGCAATACCATGGTGATACCGCAGAAAAAGGCAAACAAGCGGAAAAAAGTAAAGAAACTGCCGGCAGCGCCCACCATTTTTAAGCAGCCAAAGGCGATAGCGGCGGCAAAAAATAGCAAAAACAAATCAAACAGTGCGCTACTGGCCAGCTTGGTAAAAGCAGTGTCGTCGCTGGGTAGGGTGACAGGGTTTACCGCTTCGGGTAACAACTGGCTGATAAACAGCGCGATGAGAAAAGATAGAATAAGAAACTCGATGCCTTTGCTGACTTCATCGGGTTGTTCGGCAATCGCCAGTTGTTGCTGAATAAAGTGTTTGGGGCGGAACAAACACTGGCTGAAGTGCGAGAAAAATAACGGAGTTTCAGCAATAACGCGCTCGATATAGCTTTTCATCATGTGTCCTTGTCAGCGAAGAAGCCGGCGGAAACAACCTAATTCCGCTTCAACTATAGGCGTTACGGCGCCGTTGTGCATTGCATGGACCAATAAAACGCTATACACTTGCCGCGCGACCAAGGGGTGCAATTGCTGAGATGCCGTAAGGCAAACCCTTAGAACCTGATCCGGATTATACCGGCGGAGGGATGGTGCTAACTCCTCAAGCTGGTGTGATCTCTGAAGTTTGGAGATTCATACAACAATGCGTGTTTTACCTTCCATTTTATCTTTAGCCGTGCTTAGCAGTTTTGCTGCGCTGGCCAGTTCGTCTGAAACCGCTATTGAACGCCTAACCGTGCAGGGCGATTTACGCCAGCAATCGGTACAGCAGCTAGCAGGTAGTATCGCTGTAGTCAGTGAGCAGGATGTAAAGCGCACGTCGGCGCAGCACCTGGACGATTTACTCAGCCAGTTT
This sequence comes from Chromatiaceae bacterium, assembly GCA_033838465.1. Classification (GTDB taxonomy): domain Bacteria; phylum Pseudomonadota; class Gammaproteobacteria; order Enterobacterales; family Alteromonadaceae; genus Alishewanella. Next base: position 183,625 of record JAJLKZ010000002.1, on the reverse strand, counting down.
GCTAACGTCAACTTTGCTGCCGGCGCCTCGCGTGGCCGCTATATTCAAATTCGCGGCATCGGCGAGCGCAGTGAGTTTGTCGATACGATAAACCCTTCGGTAGGTATTTTAATTGATGGTATCGATTACTCCGGGTTAGGTATCAGCGGCATTAGCGATATTGCCCAGCTGGAGGTATTTCGCGGACCGGAAGCCAGCCGCTTTGGTGCTAATGCCTTAGCCGGTATGCTGAATTTAACCAGCAAGGGCCCCACGGCGACAGCAGAAGGCAAAGTCAGTGCGACGCTGGCCAATTATGACAGCCGCCAATTTGCCGGCCAGTTTAGTAACAGTATCAACAGTAAACTGGGTTACAGCCTGGCGCTGGAGCAGCAAACCTCAGACGGCTTTATAGACAACGCCTTTTTAAACCGCGACGACACCAATAATATTGATGAGTTTACCGGCCGCGCCAAGCTGGCGTATCAGGCCACAGATGCGTTGGCGCTAACCTTTATTGCCCATGTTACCGACCAGGATAATGGCTATGATGCCTTTTCGCTGGACCGTAACCGCACCACCTTGTCAGACGAGCCGGGGCAGGACCAAATTCGCAGCAAAGCGCTGGCAGTAAAGGCTGATTACAGCGGCTTGCCCTTTGCCACCTTGCAAGGCCAGCTAAGCTGGCTCAGTGCCGATGGCGATTATGGCTTTGATGAAGACTGGAGCTATGTTGGTATTCACCCGGATGAATATTCCACCACCGACCGTTACCTGCGTGCACGTGACCAACTGACACTGGATTACCGCTTGGTCTCTATACCCGAAGGTAAACTTGGCCAAAGTGACTGGGTGCTGGGGCTTTATGTTGCCAACAAGGGCTTTGATTTAACCCGTCAGTTCTGGAACTGGGATTTATGGCAGGCCGACAGCTTTATCAGCAGCTTAAACCGCACCAATGCTGCAGTGTACGGCGAGTTAACCACACCGCTTAACAGTGGCTGGAGTCTGGTGTCGGGCCTGCGCTTAGAGCGCTACGACGATGACTACAGCGACAGCAGCGGCACCAGTATTAAAAACCACGACACCATGTGGGGTGCCAATATCAGCCTGAATTACCAGGTGAATAATCAGGCACTTATTTACTTGCTGGCCTCACGTGGCTACAAGGCCGGTGGTGTAAACGGCGATGCCCTGGCGAAAGCCGCCGATGGCAATTTAGCCGAGCTGAACAGCAAAGCCAGCTTTAAGCCAGAAAGCCTGTATAACGCCGAATTCGGTGTAAAGGGTAGCGCGCTGGATCAAAGCATCACCGCCCGTGTCGCGGCGTTTTACATGTGGCGCGACGATATGCAGGTAAAAGGGTGGCTGAACCCAGATAGCGGCCCACAATTTGCTGGTTTTATTGATAATGCCGGCAGCGGCCGTAACTACGGTATTGAGATGGAAAACCGCTTGCAGCTGCACCCGCAATTGGCACTGTTTTTATCGGCCAGCTGGCTTAAAACCAAGCTGGGCCGCTATGTTACGCTGGACGGCGATAACTTTAGCGGGCGCGAGCAGGCGCAGGCACCACGCTTCCAATACAGCCTGGCGACCGACTGGTATATCACCGAGGCGTTAACCTTTAATTTGAGTTTACAGGGTAAAGACAGCTTCTTTTATTCTGATGGCCACAATGCCCGCTCGAGCCGCTATGAGCTGTTAGGCGCGCGTTTAAGTTATCAGCTGGCCAACTGGGAGCTGGCACTGTGGACACGTAACGCGCTTGATCAGGATATTGGTGTGCGTGGCTTCTATTTTGGTAACGACCCCCGTGATGGCTACCAGCCGCATGTCTACGAGCAATTTGCCGAGCCGCGCCGTTTTGGTGCCAGTGCCAGTTATCAGTTTTAAGGAGAGGCTAATGCAACTGTCTGTTGAAATGAGTAAGTACCCGCTGGCGGATGACTATATTACCCCGATTAAAGGCTTTATTGAGCAGCTAAACCAGTACCCGGATATTAAGGTGCTTACCAATACCATGAGTACCCAGCTGTTTGGCGATTACGACACTGTGATGCTAGCGCTGCAGGCTTGTATTAAGTGGTCGTTCGAGCACTACGGCAAGGTGGTTTTTGTAGTGAAGTTTATTCATGGTGATTTGCGGCCATGAATCAGCTGTTAAGCCAGGCCATAGCACAGTGGCAGCTGATGCACAGCATCGAGCTTATTGCCACTGTGCTGGCGCTGGCTTATGTGGTGCTGGCGCTTAGGCAAAGCCTGTGGTGCTGGCCGGCAGCGCTGTTAAGCACCCTGTTATTTACCCATGTGATGTGGCAGTCGGCATTGCTGTCTGATGCCTTATTGCAGCTCTATTACGCTGCTATGGCATTGTATGGCTGGTGGCGTTGGCGTCAGTTGCAACAGTGCAGTGCGGCCGAGCGAGGTCCGGTGTATGAGTGGTGCTGGCAGCGCCATGCGTTGTTAATTGCTCTCACGGCTTTGGCAGGCCTGGGTCTGGGGGCTTTTATGGCGAATTACACTCAGGCTGACTTTGCCTATATTGACGCGCAAACCACCATGTTTAGCGTGATGGCCACCTGGCTGGTGGCACGTAAACTGGTGTCAAACTGGTTGTACTGGGTAGTGATAGATGCGGTATCAATTTATGTTTATGCACAAAAACACCTGTATTTCTTAACCGGCTTGTTTATGCTGTATACCGTTATTGCAATTGTCGGGTACTTTATTTGGCGCAGTCACTATCAGCAGCAACCGGCAGTGAACTTGAGCACTTAAGGCAGCTTTGTCAGCAGCTAGAGTTTTTTGTCGACCAGCCCGTGCTTACGTTTGCCGCCTTATCGCACGGCGAGAGTAACCAAAGTTACTACGTAAAAACCGCCAACGGCAGTTATGTACTACGCTGTTACCCTGCCAATTCGGCTATCTGCCGCCAGCAGGAGCTGCGCTGTCAACATGCCGCCGCGGCGAGGGGTTTAGCACCGGCGCCGCTGTGTTTAAATAATCATTATCAGCTGATGTTAAGCGACTATATCGCTGATGGCGTGCCCTTTGATTATCAGCAGCATGGCCGCAACGCTTTAGTGCGCGCCGTGGCGGCTTATCATCAGTTGGCGGTACAAAGCAGCGAGCTGGATTGCAGCCATTACCTGCAGCAACTGCTACAGGCATTGCCGCCAAACGTTACGCCAGAACCAAGCTTGCTGCGCCAGTTGCAGCAGGCAGCGTTGCAATTACAGCAGCGGGGTGCTGATTCGGCATTGTGTCATCTGGATTTACATGCCGGCAATTTACTCTATGCCAACAGTAAGCTGTGGCTGCTCGACTTTGAATACAGTCAGCGCGCCGATAGCAGCCTGGATTTAGCGGCCATCAGTTTACATTTCGCGTTAACCGGGGTTGAGACACAAGCATTGCTTGAAGATTATGCCATGCAGCGTGGCACACCTGAGCTGTTGCCCATGCTTGAGCAAAAGCTGCCCTGGGCCAGGCAGTTATATAGCGGGTTTTGTTGGTTATGGTACCTTTCGCGGCCAGGCGCAGCTGAACAGGCACTGCATTGGCAGCACCTTTTATCTACGCTGATTCAGGCCAACGCCACAAAGCGGTTATAAGCCGCCAAGGCGCTCGGCCAGCGTTTTGTAGCGTTTTACGTCCTCAGCATCAAACATCGGTTTGCCGTTACTGTCTTTATCTGCCGGCACCAGCAAATTCTCCCGCGCCAGCCGCTCAACCCGAATTACCTGAACACCTAAAAACTCCGCTACCTGATCCACTGTCATTAATGCCATCATGTTTTCCTTTAGATACTTAGCCAGATAGTAATAGCGTAGTTTGCGCTATTTGTGAATAGTGCCCGCTAAACAAGCGGTTAAAACCTGCATTGCACACACCCGCTTACACTTTTTTTAACGGCGATGCCAAGGCCGACATAGTGAGGCTGTAAGCTTTATGTTAATTTCGTCATGTTATTTTCAGGAGAACAGAACAATGCAAAAGCACGCAATAGCACTACTGCTCGGTAGCAGCTTGTTTAGCAGCGCCTTATTAGCGACACAGCTTATTCCCCCAGTGGCGGTGCAGCAACCTTACACCGTGACATCACCGAATGGCGACCGGCAAGACCCTTACTACTGGCTGCGCGACGATACCCGCAGCTCGCCAACTGTACTGGACTACCTGTACCGCGAGAATGCCTATGCCGACCAATATGCGGCGGGTTATCAGGCGCTGACCGACAAACTGACCAACGAAATTATTGGCCGTATTAAGCAGGATGACAGCTCAGTACCTTATACCAAGGGCGACTACAGCTATTACAGCCGGGTCGAGGCAGGCAAAGAGTACCCGATATATTTACGTAAAGCGTTAAAAGATGGCACTGAGCAAGTGCTGCTGGATGTTAACGAGCTGGCTAAAGGTAAAAGCTACTATGCCGTATCGAACTGGAAGGTAAGCCCGGATCAAAATCTGCTTGCTTATATGGAAGATGACAGCGGTCGGCGCCAGTACACGCTGAAAATACGTGATTTGCGTACCGGCCAGGATTTGCCCGATGTATTAACCGGCTTGTCTGCCAGCATTGCGTGGGCCAAAGATAGCAAGACACTGTATGCGGTGAAAAACGACCCGGTTACGCTGTTAAGCACCCAGGTGCTGCAGCATCATCTGGGGCAAGCCCCGGCCAATGCCAAAACCGTGTATGAAGAAAAAGATAATAGCTTTTACATGGGAGTCGGTAACACCACTGACGGTAATTATGTGGTGATCTACAGCAGCAGCACGGTATCCAGTGAAATGCAGGTGCAGGATGCCACTAAGCCAGACAGCCCGTTCCGCGTGCTGGCACCGCGTCAGCGCGATATCAAGTACAGTGCTGATCATGTTAACGGTCGCTGGATTATTCAAACCGACTGGCAGGCACCGAACTACCGCATGATGAGTGTGGCGGCAGACAAGATTGGCGATCGCAATAATTGGCAGCCACTCATTGCCCACAGCGATAGCGTGTTTATAGAGGATTTTAAGGCCTTTAATGATTATCTGGCGATTAACGAGCGTAGCGAAGGGCTGCGCCGGATTAGAGTGATGCCCTGGAACGCGCCGGATAAAGCCACCTACGTGGCATCGGATGAAGCCGCCTATGTGGCGGGCTTTGAGGTAAACGTTGAGCAAAACACTAACCTACTGCGTTATACCTACACTTCACTGACCACTCCAGCCAGTGTGTATCAGCTTAATATGCAAACCGGTGAGAAAACCCTGTTAAAGCAAACAGACGTCCCGGGCGGTTTTGACAAGAATAACTACGCCACTGACCGGGTATGGGCTACGGCGCGCGATGGCGTGAAAGTGCCGGTGTCTTTGTTGTACAAAAAAGACTTTAAGCGCGATGGCACAGCGCCGCTGTATCAGTATGCGTATGGCTCTTATGGTAATTCGATGGACCCGTTCTTCCGCTCAGCGGTGCTGTCTTTGGTTGATCGAGGTTTTGTGTTTGCCATAGCGCATATTCGGGGTGGGCAGGAAATGGGCCGCCACTGGTATGAAGATGGCAAACTGCTGAAAAAAATTAATACCTTTACCGACTACATTGATGTGACAGATTATCTTGTTGCCAATAATTATGCGGCGAAAGATAAAGTGTTTGGCATGGGCGGCAGTGCCGGCGGCTTGTTAATGGGCGCGGTGGCCAATATGGCACCAGAAAAATACCGGGCCTTAGTGGCGCATGTGCCTTTTGTCGATGTGGTGACCACTATGCTGGATGAAAGCATACCGCTGACCACCAACGAGTTTGACGAGTGGGGCAACCCGAAGCAAAAAGCGTATTATGACTATATGCTGTCGTACTCGCCTTATGATCAGGTAAGCAAGCAAGACTATCCGGCCATGCTGGTGACTACCGGTCTGCATGACTCACAAGTGCAGTACTTTGAACCGGCTAAATGGGTGGCTAAACTGCGCACGCATAAAACGGATAGCAACCCGCTGCTGTTTAAAACCACCATGGAAGCCGGCCACGGTGGTAAATCAGGTCGTTTCGCCCGTCAGGCGCAAATTGCTGAGGAATATGCCTTTATTCTTAACCTGCTGGGTATTAAAGAATAAGGGGTGATTGATTGAAAAGCCGGGCAATGCCCGGCTTTTTGTTAATAAAATAACGTTATTCGCAAGGGTTTTGTCCAATACGTTGCTGGAACTCCTGACATAAACGAAATGCCGCATCGGCGTCACCCGCCTGCTGCAACAAGACAGCCAATCCACGGGTAGCGCGTAAGTTAAATGGCGCAAAACTCAGCACATGGCGGTACCAACTTTCTGCTTGTTGCGGTTGACCCAGCTGCTGATGTTTTTCCGCTACTAATGCACCCATGTCAGCGTACCAGGGTTGTATACGGGCCGACTGACTGTCGTAGACCCGTCCCATGGCGGCAAACGCCTGTTCGTAATAAGGCAGCGCTTTGGGTAAATGTCCCTGGATCTCTAATATATCGCCCATGTTTATTAGCGCATCCCAGGCGTTTTCATCCAGCGCAATGGCACGCTGATAACTTTGCTCTGCAAGCTTAAATTGCTCGGAGGCCGAATAGACAAAACCGAGTGCTTTATGGCTGCCGGGGTGCTGTGGTGCAAGCTTTACCGCTTGCTGGGCTAAAGCCAGCGCACGGGCCAATTTTTGCTGTGCTTCTGCGGTCTGGTGGCGGCCTTCGGCTAACGCGTCGCGCAGGTTTTGTGCTATCGGTGTGGCTGTTGTCGGTGGATGTGGCCAGCGAATAACTTGTTGCACAAGAGTATTGGCCAAACCAGCCAAGCCCAAGCCCGACTCAGGCCGCAGTGCTATCGCTTGCTGATACAGCTCTATCGCCATTTCATTGTCTTGCCGGCGCATCTGCAGGTAATAATCATCGGCTTGTTTTACCAAGGCGGTAGCCGTCTCGGTCTGAGATGGCGTGTCGTTATCAAAATTTAGCCACAGCAGCATCAACACTACTGCCAAACTGAGTAAAGCAAGAATACCAACTGTGCTAACGCGTTTTGTTGTCACATCAGTCGCTGTTTTAGTTGGCAATATAAATGGGGGAGCTAAGTCGGTTTCTGCATTTGCAGTCTGGTCTTGCCAGGCTATATCGCTGGCGATTAAGCGATAACCGCGCCGAGGCAGGGTTTCGATAAACTTTGGCTGCTTCGGGTTGTCCTGCAGTGCTTTACGTAATCGCGAAACGCAGCGGGTCAGTGGATCATCGGTAAGTGTCTGGCGTGGCCATAAAGTATCCAGGATCTGTTGCTTATCCACTAATTGCTGTGGATGTGCTGCCAATAACGCCAATAACTGCACAGCTTTGGGTTCTATTCGTTCGATGGGCGCGGTTGTATCGTCAGCACTACGCGGCCAGATATCACCGCTACTCATTTCGATACGCCATTGGTTTAAAAGCAGAATATTGCCAGTCATAGTGGTTATTTATCGTCCCGCGCAAGATAAGCAGTGTACCATCAGAGTTTCGTCAGACCAAAAAGAGGGTTTAGTCAGGACTTTTGCAGCAGCATTAGCCATGCTGGCGCTGACTATGACAACAATGGAGTGACTATGACATCCCTATATCGAATCAAATGGGCCGTTGCCGTGCTTATGCTTGGCTTGCACGCAGCAATACCTGCGTCGGCAGATATCTACACTGCAGAGCAGATTAAAACTGACTTTACCCAGTTATACACTGAGTTACAGCAAGCGCATTATGATTTATACGCCAACATCAGCCCTGAGCTGTACGATAAACATTTCACTGAATTCAGTTCACTTATCCACAGTGGTATGACGGAAGCCGATGTCCGGCTGCATTTTCAACGCTTTATGGCGCTTGGCAAGATTGCTCATGCCAATATCGACCTGCCGATGGAACAGTTTATCCAGTTTCGCCGCGACGGCGGCAAGGCGTTACCGTTGTATGTGCAAATTGATGCCGATGTTGTAACGGTGGACGAGGTGTATGGAGCTGACCTGCCGATTAAAACGGGTCAAAAAATTCTGGCGATAAATGGCCGGCCAATTAATGAGTGGCTAGCCGATATGGCGGCACTGCTGTCCGCTGATAATGAGCGCTTAGCTGCCACGCTGATAGAAGGGCGCTGGCCGTTTTTAATCTGGTTGCTGGCAGGTGAGCAGGATACCTTTAGTGTGCGGGTGAAAACGGTACAAGGCGAAGCAGAATATGTCGTACCAGCACTAAACCGGACGATGCAGCAGCAGTTCGCGGCGACGCAAACCAATAGTGAAGAGTTGCCCGAGCGTGACGCCCGCATGCTGGATGGGGGCATTGCTTATTTAAAACCCGGACCGTTTTTTAATATTACGCCCGGCGCTGAAAATGTCTGGGATAACTGCGAATTTGTCCGGTTTATCGATACCGCGTTTAAAAGCTTTATACAGCAACAGGCGAAGGCCTTATTGATAGATCTGCGGCAAAACCCGGGCGGTTCAAATTCGTTCAGTGATGTTATGCTGGCTTGGTTTGCAGACAAACCGTTTAAGTTTGCCGCTGATTTTATAATCAAGGTGAGTGCGCAATCTGAGCAGGCCAATGCTGAGCGATTAGCGTTTTCAAACGATAGCAATGATATCTCTCACCAATTGGCGCAGTTTTATCAGCAGTACAAAAACGGCGAACGCTTTTCTTTTAACTTGCCACTAAATGTACCTAAAGTCGGCCTCCGTTTTACTGCACCAGTCTATTTGCTAATCGACCGTTATAGTTATTCAAATGCAGTATCGGTAGCGGCTATCGTGCAGGATTATGGTTTTGGCCGCTTGATTGGTGAAAAAACAGCAGATTTAGCAACAACATACGGTGCGATGGAGCATTTCAAACTTACTCATACTGGGATAAAAGTAGGGTACCCTAAGGCGCTTATCGTAAGGCCAAGTGGGCAACTTAATCCGGATGGAGTAGTCCCCGATTTGATGATTAATGACCGTAACATGTTATCGTCTGCCACTGCGGGTGTCGAAGCGGCAAGAAAAATAATATTAGCTGACATGGCAAGTGGAACAGCGCATTAAGCTCGGTAGTCACAATAATGATAAAACGGTTTGGAACGCGACTTGCGGCGCTTGGACACTGTATTTTATAGAAATATCATTATTTATGATCATTGGCTTAAGGGGAGCAAATGCCAGTTAGACGTTTGGTAGTGTTAACTGTGCTGGCCCTCTTAGCCTTTGCCGGTAACTCACTGCTATGCCGTGCGGCGCTGGCGCATAGCAACATTGACGCTGCCAGCTTTACCACTATCCGGCTGCTATCGGGGGCGATCACGCTGTGGCTTTTGCTGGTTTTACAGCAGCCATCTGCTGCAGCCAGGCTGCGCCCTAAGGGGGATTGGTTCTCAGCACTGGCGTTGTTTGTTTATGCAGCGGGCTTCTCGTTTGCTTACCTGCAGTTAAATACCGGTATGGGTGCGCTGATATTATTCGGTGCGGTGCAATTTAGCATGTTGGCCTATGGCTTATGGCGTGGCGAGCGCTTTACAGCGGCGCAGTGGCTGGGGTTTGTGTTGGCGTGCGGCGGCTTAGTCGGTTTGTTATTACCCGGGCTTGCCGCCCCGCCGCTCGGTGGCGCTTTATTGATGATTGCTGCAGGCGTGGCCTGGGGCGTTTACTCGCTGCGGGGTAAAGGTGCGAAAGATCCGCTTAAAGTAACTGCTGGCAATTTTTTGCGCACTATACCGCTAACGTTAGTGTTAAGCCTGCTGCTGGTAAGCCAGTTTAAAATAGATAATGCCGGTGTAGTTTATGCACTGTTATCCGGCGCCCTTACTTCAGGTGTCGGTTATGCCATCTGGTACCGCGTTTTACCGCAGCTGAACGCCACCACTGCCGCTACGGTGCAGCTAAGTGTGCCCTTAGTGGCAGCGCTGGCTGGCATATTACTGTTGCATGAGCCGTTAACACTGCGCTTGCTACTGGCAGCGCTGGCTATTCTGGGCGGTATTGCGTTGGTTGTTTTAAAACCGAACCGAAACTGATGCTCAGCATAATCTCTTAGATAAATCATGATGTTACTTTATGCCTTTATAGGCATGCACTTTGCGGTTGAAAATATTTTCAGTGGTATAGCTGGTTGAAACATAACTGTGTACTATTCAGCGCCGATGTAAAGGATATAAAAAAATATAAGAGGGTAAAATGCGCTATTTAATGTTGTTGTTAAGTTTTATGTTGCTTGGTTGTGGTGGATCATCAGGTTCAGATGCCCCACCGCAGGTACAAACCAACACTGCGCCGGTGTTGAGTGGCCAGCTAAGTTTAACGTTGTCAGTAGCGTCTACCGGCGCACTGAGCTTTGCATTGCAAGATGCTGAGAACGACGCCTTATCTGTAAGTTTCACAGGTAAACCTGACTGGGTGAGTAGCAGTCATAACGGCAATCAGTTGCAATTGTCTGCCACAGCCGGTTTTTTTGATGTGGGGCAGCATCAATTTAATGTTCGAGTATCAGACGGTAAGTTACATTCTGACTACACCATTTATTTAACGGTGTCAGATGACCCGTCTAAATGGACAGAAATTGCCACACCAAAAGAAGCGTTCATCGGCCAGTGGGCATTAGATAACGGCGATGCGTTGCATTTATACGCGAATGAGACAGGTCGTTACCTGGCGGCAGATGGTGATGTATTCGATTTAGTCTGGTATGGCATGAATGGTTTTATTGAAATCAGTTCTACTCAAGTCAACTGTGTTGTTGATGAATGTTTTGATTATTTCGAAGTGTATGTTATCGCCTCAGAAGAAGGCAGAAAACGTATCGTACTCGAGTCTGATGAAGACGTCCTGGCCGTGACTGTAACGCCATATACAGCCAAACCAATAGAAGACGGTCTGTTCAGTTTAAATCATCTTGCTGTGGACTATGTACATAGTATTAACGGCCAGGATATCCAGATTTATACGCCGTTTAAGTTTGCCGTTTCAGGTAGTAGCTTAAGTTCTTGGGCGTCGGTTGAAACTCAGCTCAGCCCGGATGGTGTACTACAAGCCAATAGCAAGGTTCACCAATTTAGTATGAGACTTTACCGCTATACAATCGGTGATTATGTCGATGTTGGCTTTGACGTGAATGTTATTGGCGGAAAAATATTACCCTCAGCAGAGAGCAGGCTAACCATCGAATATCAGCTGTCATTTACACTTGCAGATAACACCATTAATCCCGAGGATTTTGATGGTCTGACCGATGCTTTGGCGCAGTCTCATGTCGGCCATCTGGAACTTGGTGTGAGTGCGCAACTGCCGGTACCACAATTTGAATTAAACAAATCCTATTTCTCATCTTTCAGGCTGATTCCGGATTTTGACAATCACAATATGCTGTTTGGTGGCACTGAGGTTATTTTTACCAGCGCCAGCAAGGGCGTTGCGCGTTTCAGTATTCCGCAGCGTTTTTCTTTACAAGAAACTGAGTTTGACTGGTCAGTAGAGGACAATCAGTTAGTGCTCATGTTAGGCGAGCAGGAATACCGATATCGCTTTATACAACATCCGGTTAACGGACTAAGCTTGGTTAATGATTACAACTTGTATTACCCATTGCTGGTAGCACAACAGTTAAATGCAACTCAACCTTTAATGGGCAGCTATTTACTGGAACAATACGCCAACAGAACACCCACTTATCACAACTTCTTCGCTGATAATACCGCGTCATTATTTACCGATTATAAAGACAATGACATATCGGGTTATAAATCATATAAATGGCAGCAAGAAAACGACGGCTCTATAACGGCCCTTTACACCGGCCTGTGTGAAAATGAGCAAACGTTCAGTGAGTGTGCTGATGCCATGGAGCAACGATTGGCGAATGGTGAGAGTGTGGTGGTTAATTACCGAAACTTTAAAGTGATTAAAGAAACTGAGCAGGAAATGTTCATTCAGTATAACTATGATTATCGTACTCAGTCGATTAATCAGAGTTTCCAGAATGTGTCCCGGTTACTTAAGATTGCTATGTAACCCCATCGTCCTGCTTTGCTCTGTATAATCAAAAATCCCCGGACCTGCCGGGGATTTTTATCACTAAAACAACTTTAGTATTTCGCCGCCACACCTTCTGCTGGCAGGGCGTTTAAGATAAACTCGCGTAAATCGTCATTCGATTTTTGCAAGTCTTCCGCACGCAGGTACATCATATGGCCACTGCGGTAGCCTTTGAAACTTAAGCGGTGTTTCATTTTACCGCTCGGATCTAACTGCCACATATTGTATTTGCCATCAAAGTAGTTAGTAGCGCCATCGTAATAGCCCGACTGGGTTAACACCTTTAAATAGGGGTTTTGTGCCATGGCCTGGCGCAGGTTCTCACCGGTGTTGTCATCAGATCTGTCCCACGGGTGCACCGGGCCAAACATATTGTATATCATGTCGGTTTTATAGTTCAGCTCTTCGCGGATATAGTGGTTAATGGCTGGCGTAAAGGAGTGCAACCAGGAGGTCAGTTCAGCGTTGTAGTCGGGCCGGTCGCCGGCGTCGCGCTTATCAATGCCTAAATAACGTGAGTCTAACCGGCCTACTGTCTGGCCGCGGTCACGCAGCAGTTCTTTCCAGAAATAGCTGGTGGGAATATCCAAATTATTCTGCAGCACCGCCTCTAATGTTAAACCCGAGTAGGTTGCTACCTGCTGTGCTACGCGCTGCTTTTCTTCGTTGCTGATGGCATTGCCCTTAGCCAGCGCCGGCAGGTACTGGTTTAAGGTAAAGTCTTCTACCTGTGGCAAAATATCGTATAAATCTTTTTGCTGCAACTCACTGGCCAGTTTGTTGTGGTACCAGGCGGTCGCCGCAAAATACGGCAGGCGGTTAGCTGCTTTTACCGGGCCGTCACGTGATATGCCTAAGTCGGTGGGGGATACCAACACCACGCCGTTTAAGTACATCCACTGCTGGTTTTGCAGCGCCAGCGCCAGGCCGGATACGCGGGTGGTACCATAACTTTCACCAATTAAAAACTTTGGCGACTGCCAACGCTCATTGCGGCTAACAAAAGTATTTATCCACTCGGCCAGGTATTTTACGTCGGCGTTGACGCCAAAAAACATTTTTTGCTGCTGATCTTTGCTCGGCATTTTGCCATCTTTGCCCGGCAGCACCCGTGAATAACCGGTGTTCACCGGGTTAACAAACACGATGTCGGCCACATCCAGCACCGAGTGCGGGTTAGTTTTTACGCCATACGGCTGCAGCGGGTAGCCTTCGTCATCGACATTCAGCACCTTAGGGCCGGTGTAGGCGACATGCATCCACACTGAAGCCGAGCCTGGGCCGCCGTTAAACGAAATTAACAGCGGGCGCTTGGCGCGATCTTTAATATCAGTGCGCTGATAATAGGTATAAAACAGTGTGGCGGTAGGGTTCCCCTCATCATCCCATACCGGCTGGGTGCCGGTAGTGGCACTGTAACTGAAGCGTTTACCCTTAACTTCGGTTTTATGCTCGGTCACCACCTTGTTGTCAATTTCAATCTGTCGCTCTGTTGCCTGCACCAGCGTGCTACCAAGCAGAAGCAACACCGCAAAAGCTGTGCTGAATTTCATTATTCCCCCAGTCTGGCGTTATTGTTATGGTCTGTGCTCTGTTTAACGTAAAAAGCACAAAAATACAAAAGGCTTGCGGTCAGCTGCCAGAAAAACGCTGTCACTAAGCCGGGTAGTAAAGCGTGACGCGAAACAGGTTAATAATGCGAATTGTTATCAGTGTTATGCTTTTGAATTTAAACATAATTTTGTTATTTTGGTGGTTTTGGTCTACACTCAATGCCATCTTTTGCCGCAGCTATAAGGTAGCATTATGAAAGGCCAGCCACAGGTACTGTCAAAATTAAACGAGGTGCTTACCGCCGAACTTACCTCGATAAATCAGTATTTTTTACATGCCCGCATTTACAAAAATTGGGGCTTAAAAGCGCTGAACGATGTCTGCTATAAAAAATCGATTAAAGATATGAAGCAGGCCGATGAGCTGATTGAGCGTATTCTAATGCTCGAGGGCCTGCCCAATTTACAGGCATTGGGCAAATTACGTATCGGTGAAGATACACCGGAAATGCTGCAGTGCGATATGGATTTTCAGACCGACCAGTTACCCTTACTGCGCGAGGCTATTGCCCTGTGTGAAGCGCAGCAGGATTACGTCAGCCGCGACATCCTTACCGAGATACTGGAATACGAAGAAGAACATTTAGACTGGCTGGAAACCCAGCAGCATCAAATTAGTGTGATGGGGCTGGGTAATTATCTGCAGGCACAGTTGGGGAGTGAATAAATGAAAGGCAATAAAACCATTATCGATGCGCTGAATGTGCTGCTCGCCAATGAGCTTGCCGCGATGGATCAGTATTTTATTCACTCGCGTATGTATCATGACTGGGGCCTGCACAAGCTGTTTGAGCGCATTGATCATGAATTTGACGATGAAAAAGGCCACGCTTCTGCCTTAATTGAGCGCATTATCTTTTTAGAAGGGGTGCCCAACATGAGCAAACGTGATGCTATTCACGTTGGCCATGATGTACCCACCATGCTGCAGAATGACCTCAATGTGGAATACGCGGTACAAAAACTGCTAAAGCAAACCATGGCACTGTGCGAGCGTGAGCAAGACTATGTGACCCGCGCCATGCTACAGCAACTGCTGGATGATACAGAGCAGGATCACGCCCACTGGCTGGAACAACAACTTAACCTGATTAAGCTGTTGGGCTTGCCCAATTATTTACAATCGCAAATGTAACTTTTTGAACTCACAGTAAGGCACTGCCTTACTGTGATACCCGCCGACACATTTCATTACAATCCTTCTCTGTGCACTGCTGGTCACCCGCTTGCTGTTTCATTACATTGTCGGTAACAAAAACACAGCAAATTTGTATCTGCAGGTAGTCAAAATGAAAAAACTCTTTGTAATTAGTGCGGTAGCCCTGGCGGTGCTAACCGGTTGTGCGGCTGAGCGCAGTGGCAGCGTAGATAATCCGGTTAGCGCCCAGCAACTTCAAGGCCAGGTGGTTACCAGCCCCAATGATAACCGCGCGTATAAAACCCTGGTGTTGCCGAACAAACTGGAAGTGATGCTGGTGTCAGATCCTGCTGCTGAAAAATCAGCCGCGGCATTAAGTGTCGGTGTGGGTTTACTGCAAGACCCGATGAGCCAGCAGGGTATGGCGCATTATTTAGAGCATATGCTGTTTTTAGGTACTGAGCGTTACCCGGATACCAATGAATACAGCGCCTTTATGACCGCCAATGGCGGCGCACAAAACGCCTACACCTGGCTGGATATTACCAACTATATGTTTAAGGTGAACAACAATGCTTATGACGAAGCGTTGGACAGGTTCTCAGACTTCTTTAAAGCGCCCAAACTTTACCCCGAGTACACTGACAAAGAGAAGAATGCGGTAAATGCCGAGTGGTCGATGCGCCGTGAGATGGACTTTTTCGGCCAGTACAAATTGGCGCGAAATATGATGGGTAGCCATCCGGCTAACCGTTTTTTAATTGGTAACCTGGAAACCTTAGGCGACAAAGAGGGTAGCCAGTTACATGCTGAAACTGTGGCTTTTTACAACCAATATTACTCTGCCAATATTATGAAAGCAGTGCTGCTGAGCAACCTGCCGCTGGCTGAAATGGAGCAGTTGGCCGTTAAGCATTTTGCCAGTATCGAAAATAAAAACATCGACAAGCCGGTTGTGACCGACACCCTGGATTTCAGCCAGTTAGGCGCTAAGCGCATTCATTATGTGCCAAACCAGGATGTCAAACTGCTGAAGCTGGATTTTACCATCAGCAACAACAGCGATCAGTTTGCCGTTAAGCCAAACGAATTTATCAGCTATCTGTTGGGTTCAGAAATGCCGGGCACACCAGCCTATCAGCTAAAAGCCATGGGCTTAATTTCCAAACTTAATGCCAGCGCTTCGCCAGATTTGTACGGCAACTATGGCTCGCTGAGTATTGATATTGAGCTGACTGATGCCGGCATGCAGGCGCGCGAGGGTATAGTCGCCACCTTGATGCAGTACATCGAGCTGGTAAGACAGCGAGGAGTAGACAGTAAATATTTCAGTGAAATACAAACCAGCCTGAACAACCAGTTCCGCTTTTTAGAAAAAAGCGATGAATTTGGCTATGTATCAAGTCTGGCCGACGCTATGCAAAAGGTGCCATCGGCCAATGCGATTAATGCGCCTTACTACTATCAGCGCTTTGACGCCGAGGCGATTAAGCAGGTGTTGGCGCAGTTAACGCCAGAGCGCTTGCGGGTTTGGTACATCAGCAAGCAAGAGCCGCATGACAGCAGCCTGCATTTTTATGACGGCAAATACAAAATTGCTGACATCAGCCTGGAAGAGCAGCAAAGCTGGCAACAAAGCCCACAACTGGCACTGAGTTTACCGGCGGTAAACCGCTTGCTGCCAGAGAATTTTGAGCTAAAAGCGCCACAAGCACAGGAAAAACCGGAGCTCGTGGTACAACGTGACGGCATCAGTGCCTGGCTTTACCCCAGCCAGCAGTTTGCCAGCCAGCCACGCGGCGTGCTGGAAATCTTAATTAACAGTGACAGTGCGCAGCAACAGATTAAAGCCCGGGTTGCACAAGCACTGTGGCGTGATCTGTACAATTTGCAACAAGGTGCACTGGTTACTGAAGCCGACATTGCCGGTATGCAGTTAAGCCTGCGAGACAACAATGGCCTGGCACTGATGGTGGCGGGTTTCACCGATAAACAGCCGCAGCTGCTGCAGAAAGCTTTGGCCGGCTTACGTATTAGCACTGACGAGCAAGGCTTTGCTCAGGCAAAAGACCGCTTTATTCGCGGTGTGCAGAATCAGGGCAAGCAATTCCCGTTTCAGCAGGCATTTATGGCCTACAACAATCTGGTGCGCAGTGGTAATTATGAAGCTGATGCGTTAGTTGCCGCAGCGCAAATCCTGACGCTGAGTGAACTTAATGCCATGGTTGATAACCTGCTAGCGAATAACCAGTTGCGGATTTTTGCCTTTGGCAATTACGACAAAGCGGCGTTGGAGCAGGTAGTCAGCACTGTGGCGGCTAGTCTGCCGGCAGTGCGCACTGAGCTGCCTTACAGTCGTACAGCATTCTGGCAGCCAACACCGGGTAAGACACTGGTGGTACAAAAAGACATTGATGTCGCCGATGTGGCACTGGTAGATGTGCATGTGCACGCTGAGCCTGGCTACACCCAGTTAGCGCGTGCTACCGTGCTGCGTAGCCACTTTAGTAATATCGCGTTTGATAAACTGCGTACCGAAGAGCAGCTGGCCTATGCGGTAGGTGGCACCTCAATGCAGTTGGACAACTACGTTGGTTTTGCCATGTACATTCAAACGCCGGTAAAAGGCGTTGCTGATATGCAAGCGCGCTTTGACAGCTTTAAACAACAGTATGCGGCTGAGCTGGATAAGCTGACTGAAGAGGAGTTTGCCAAGCTCAAAGCCAGTGCCTTAATTTCGCTAAAAGAGCCGGCGAAAAACCTGAATGACGAAGTGGCACCACTGATCACCGACTGGTACCGCGAGCGTTTTAGCTTTGACAGCAAGCAGCAACTGATCGCCGCGGTAGAGCAGGTTACCCTGGCCGATGTAAAAGCCTTTTACCGTGAAACCATGTTAAACGACAAGGCAGCACGTATTTCAGTGCAAATGCGTGGTACTAAGTTTAAAGATCAACCTTTTGCCGACCTGGCAGGTCAGACTAAGGTCACTGACGTAGCAAGCTTTCATCGCCAGATGAAACGACAGTAGCCCTATTGACAGGGTATAAAACGCAGCTTCGGCTGCGTTTTTTTATGGCATCAAAAAATTCTGAAAATAGTTCGAGTAATCACTTTAAACAGCAGCGTTAAGGTGTCGGGTTGATGAATTTATCAGCAGGCGTCTAATGACCGTCTATTGCTGCTTTTACATTTTTTGCACTATTAGGGAATTAAAACGCCTTGCTTGTTTTTTCGCCATCCTACTGCGATTTTTGGCTAAGCAGCTGTATTGCAATCAATTTGAGACGGGCTATTTTGTTGTTGGAGTGGTATACCCGTCCTGCTTAACACTGCAGCAAGAATTAACGTGGCGTCGTCTGCAGAGCAAGTGGTTTGGGTACAGTCGCAGGGAAGAGACAAACAATAATAATTAAAACATCTCAGCAAGAACCCAAATTCAGCAGAGAAAAAGACGAGGACAACCCAATGAAAAAATCTACCCTGCTGCTATTGGCAGGCCTGTTAAGCTTTGGCTCGCAGGCGGCTGTTGGCGGCTATCCTGTCGTATTAGTGCACGGCTTTCAACCTGACAATTTGGCCAGCCGGCCTACCGGCAGCCAGGTGACGGCGAATGGTGCGGAATACTGGGCGCAGTACTGGCGTGACCGCGCCGATGTGCGTATTGACTGGCCGTCGCAAGAGCGTGTCGCCGGCAAAATCGCCAGCGATTATGTTTGGCCCAAACTGCAGCAAATGTCGCGCAATGGTACCTGTGCCAGTGGCTGTATTTTTGTTTCGCACTCTACCGGTGATTTAGTCACCCGCTACATTATTGATAATCAGGCGCTGTGGCTGCAAAACACCGGTCTGCAACCGTTAAATATCGTCGCCAGCTTCGACTTTGCCGGCGCCGGCGGTGGGGTAGAGCTGGCCGACTTAGCCGTAAACGTGGCCGGTGGCTCAGGTTTAATTGATGCCACCTTACGCTTAGCCTTGTCGCTGTGGTTGGGGCAAATACCGTCACCCTCTAACATTGGTGTATTAAATGACTTAAGGGTTAATACCGCCCGCCAGTTAGCGGCTTTTCCCGATGAGCGGGTACCGCGTTTACGCTTTGTCGGTGCCGGGTCAGATTTCCTGGGGGTCACCGGTGCCTTTTTACCCGGCGAGGATGATGGTGTCGTGGCCAGTCACTCCAGCTGCGGCGCATCCAGTGCCGCCAGCTTTAACAGCTGCTCACGCAGTATCGCCTTTGATGGCAAGTTAACCTCGGTAAGTGGACCATCCAGCTTTATGCCGTATCACTATCCGATGTTAATGAGCGAGGGCTATAGTCACAGCGATGTGATTGCCAACAGTGCTGCCGACGAAATTACTGCGGCTAATAGTGGCGCCAGTTACTTAAACGGTGATCGTTTGCAGTTTAGTACCTATGACGAAACCCGTGGCTGGTGGATTTTTAGCTCGCGCTACCGGGTGGTGCGTAACTCGAATAACACCAGCATGTCGGCGCTGGTGTATCAGGCGGCGAACTAACCCTGATGCGAAAAGTGTTATTAATACTAAGCCTGTCAGCCTTGCTGGCAGGCTTATGGTTGTTTTGGCCCAAACAGGCGCCTGTTTTACCATCAAAGCCAGCACCTGCAGCGGCAGCACCTGAGCCGCAAGCGGCTAAGCCGAAACCTGACCAAGCGGTTAAGCCTACCATCAGCGTGACGGAGAAAATCCCTGAGCCAGTCACCGAAAGCTTTAAGTTATTAGCCAGCGCTTATGCCGCTGAGCTTGAGCTACCGCCCTACTCGCGGCCTTTGAGTGTTGATGATGAGCATTTACTTAACCCCAACCGTTATATCCCCCAAACCGTGCCGCTTGAGGGCGGCGCCAGTGCCAGTATAGTGCTGCCCAAGTATCGCTTTAGTTACCCCGAAACTGTACCGGTAACGCTGGAGATTAATGGCTTACAGGTGTTTGATGTCAGTGTGAAGTTGGTAGCAGAGGGCGCAGCCGGTAGTAGTGATACGGCAGAAATGCGTGGTTCACCGCAGCGTTATACTGCCACAATTTCCCCTGAGCAAGACTGGAATGGCGCCTTTGAAGTGCAGGTGAGTTTTAGCGCTAGTGGCACGACGCAGGTGCTAAAAACCGGTATTGAATATCATAATCCGGTGGCCACTATTGTTGGCGTCGCCGATAGCCGTGGTGTCGGTACCGACATGCAAATTCCGGTACAGGTTGATGTCAAACAAGCCGGCTTTTACCGGCTGCGGGCGAATTTATATACCGAACAGCGCCAGCCACTGGCCTTGTTAACGGCAACCGAAAAACTTGGCAGTGGCAAGCAAGAGCTGGTCTTGCGCGCTTTTAAGGCCGTGCTGCGTAACAACAGCGGGCCTTATCTTCTGGGCAGCTTTATGCTGGAAAAACGCCCGGCAGTACCCGGCGAGCTAACCCGTTATGGTGATAGTGAACAAGCCGAGTATGCGCTGGAGCCGTTCTCGCTTAACCAGCTCAGTGATGACCCCTGGCAACCGGATGAGCAAGAGCTGCAACGGCTGCAGTTTCTTCAGCAAATGGCCGGGCAGTAATAGTGAGTTCACCTAGTTGAGTCTACATTGGATCAAGCGTCAGCAGCACCCTTGGTAAATCCGATGTGGGTGAACGGTGCACTATGGCCTGTTGTTCATTGCCTTCCCAACCTGAACCTTTTAACAAGGTAACGGCAAAGGGCGTTGCCTGAACGGTGCTGCCGGTATTGTCGAGCCACTCGGTAGCCGGGCCCAGATAGGTGCACACCAGCCGGCATACCAGATGGTCGGTGTGAAACTTCGGGCACATAGGTTTGCTTAGTGTTTCCAGCCGCAGCCCCAGCTGCTGACAATCCATCAGGCAGGCGAACATCTGGCATTGCAGCGCAATATCCGCCAGCAGTGCCTCCTTGCCCGGTGCATCGGGTAAGGCACAGCCAATATCCTGTTGTACGCTGTCAGCGCTGACAATACGCTTTAGCGGCATGGTAAAACGCAGCGAACGGCAATACTCGGCAATTGCCGCATCATTGCTGCGCTGCCAACTGACTAAATTGACGTCATCAGCAAAGATGCTGGTAAGCACGTCGGCATCATCAGCGCGCAGCTGACGACTTGGCGGACGAAAGTCAGTAAAGGCTAACGCAGTCATGCCAGTTGCTCCTGTATAAACGGATTAGCCAACTGCTGCCATTGTGCTTCACCAAGTGCCAGCTCAGCATCGGTCAGCAGGCAGGCATTCAGCTGTGCCAGCATAGCGGTTTTATCCAGTTGCTGGCCAATAAACACCAGTTCCTGGCGCCTGTCGCCAAAGGGTTCGGCCCAGCTTTGTATAATTGCTTCTTGCAACTCTGGCTCTTGCGGCCATTGCTCTGAGGGCACGGTCTGCCAGAATAACCCGGCCATATTGTACCGGGCTATATCGCCGGCCTGATGCCACAACCAGGCATGTTGCGGCGTGCTGGCCAGCCAGAAATAGCCTTTAGAGCGCAGCAGGCGGCCGCTTGGCCAGTCCTGATGCAAAAAGGTGTGAAAACGCGCCGGATGAAAAGGTTTGCGGGCGGTAAAGGCGAAGCTGCTAATACCGTATTCTTCGGTTTCCGGTGTATGCTCTCCGCGCAGCTCGGCCAGCCAGCCCGGTGCTTGCTGTGCCTGCTCAAAATTAAATAAACCGGTATTGAGGAGTTGTGTTAATTCAACTTGACCATTATCGGCATGAATAATACGGGCGCGGCTGTTTAAGCTGCGTAAAATGGCCATTAAGCGCTGCAGTTGCTGGCCGGTCACCAGATCAGTTTTGCTTACCACCAGTACATCACAAAATTCGACCTGCTCAATCAGCAAATCGGCCACGCTGCGCTCGTCATCTTCGCCTAAGCTTTCGCCCCGTTCGGCTAAGTCTTGTGCAGCCTCAAAATCGGCCAGAAAGTTTACCGCATCTACTACCGTTACTAAGGTGTCCAGCCGGGCGATATCGGCCAGGCTCTGGCCGTCTTCATGCTCAAAGGTAAAGGTTTCCGCTATAGGTAATGGTTCGGAGATACCGGTCGATTCAATCAGCAAGTAATCAAAGCGGCCGGCTTTGGCCAGCTTGCCCACTTCCAGCAGCAAATCTTCTCGCAAGGTGCAGCAAATACAGCCGTTGCTCATTTCAACCAGCTTTTCTTCTGCGCGGTTCAGGCTAACCTCTTTATTAAGCTGGTTGGCATCGATATTCACGTCGCTCATATCGTTAACGATAACGGCCACGCGCAAGCCGTCGCGGTTATTTAGCACATGGTTAAGCAAGGTGGTTTTTCCGGCACCCAAAAAGCCGGATAATACGGTGACCGGCAGACGTGTGTCAGAAGCAGTATTAGTTGGTAGCATGTTGAAGCCGTTGCAGGTTATGCAGTAGTTTACGGTTATACAAATGGGCGCTCAGCAGCAGCAGGCCACCGCTAACGGATAGCGCCGTTTCGGCGGCATGTGGCGCGAAAAGCGCCGCAACTAACAGCAGAAAACCGGCTAAGCCCATTACAAAAGGCGCTTTACGCCGGTGTGCACACCAGCCGCCCGGCAAGCTCCACACCAGTAACACACTGATCGGTAACAGCATCAGATAATGAAACCACTCAGAGCTGGCAAGCCCAAGCATTACGCCGGAACTGCCCAATGCCAGTAGCAGCGGCGTGGTCAGACAATGCACAACACAGAGGCCGGACAAAACAGCTGCTATCAGATCTTTCATACAACCTCGCTTAGTACCGCACGGTGAGCAGCTATGCCGTTTATGTTATTCACCGCGCACTGTAGTTTTGTTGTCGTAAGCATTGCAGCTCACTACAAAAATGTTATAACATCACAATATTCAAAATATGTTATAACGTAACACTTGGGCCGTCAAATTGACTGATCAGGTTGTGACCGCAAATGGCTAATATGGAGTGACAATGTTTAAACCGACTCTGTTAACCGCAGCAGTGTTTGCTGCTTTAACGTCAACGGCCTATGCCGACAGTATTACTGGCACAATAACCGACGCCGCCGGTAAACCGGTGGCGAATGCCCGGGTACAGCTGATGGGGGCCAGCGGTGAAACCCGTACTGATGATAATGGCCGCTTTATGCTGGCTAACGTTAATGCCGGTGAAGCAGAGCTACATATCGAAGCGAGCCGCTTTGCTCATCGTAACGTGCATCTGGATGTACCTGCAGCCGGGTTGGAAAACCTCAGTGTAGTGCTGCTTTCTACCACCATTGAAACCATCGATGTAAAAGCCAGCCCGTTTCATGCTTCCGCTACCGAGTCTTCGTTGCCGGTGAATGTGCTGGCAGGTGATAAGCTAAAAATGCGCCAGGCGGCCACGCTTGGCGATACGCTGAAAAATGAAGTCGGTGTGCACTCTACCTTTTATGGCGGTGTGACCAGCAGCCCGATTATCCGCGGTTTAGATGGCCCGCGCGTGCTTATTACACAAAATGGCCTGGATGCAGGCGATGCCTCCCGCGTTGGTCCGGATCATAGTGTAGCCAGTGAAGCCAGCACGGCAACGCAAATTGAAGTGCTGCGCGGCCCGGCTACCTTGTTTTATGGTAGCGGCGCCATTGGTGGTGTAGTGAATGTAGTGGACGAGCGGGTGCCTACTGACAACAACACCCGTGCAGAATGGATACTGCAGCGTGAGTCAGTTAACAACGAGAAGCTGGCCGCGGGTTCTATCGTCACCGGTGCAGACAATATTGCGGTCTATGCCGATGCATTTTGGCGTGACAATGACAGCTACAGCATTAATGGGTTTGCTGACGTTGAGCCAGAAGCTGATGCTAAGAAAGGGCTGGTAGAGAATACCGCGGCAAAAGCGCAAGGCTTTACGCTGGGCGGCAGCTATTTGCTGGATAACGGCTATGTCGGTTTGGCTTATGGTCGCTTAGACCGTGAATACGGTATACCGGGTCATGCTCACGGCGGCCATGACGAGCATGCTGACGAGCACGAAGAGGAGCAGGAAGAGCATGGCGCCGAGGAAGCCGTGTTTGCTGATCTGACCCAGCACCGGGTGCAGCTGCTAAGTGAGCTGACTTTTTCCTCTGGTGTAATCCGTGCGGTTAACAGCCGTTTTGCCTTCACTGACTATGAACACGCCGAGATTGAAGACGGTATGGTTGGTACCACTTTCAGTAACCAAAGCACCGAGGCACGCATCGAAATACTGCACCGGCCTTATCAGGAATGGCGCGGTGGGTTAAGTCTGCATTACAAGCACAGCGACTTTGATGCCATAGGTGAAGAGGCCTTTACGCCACCATCTGAAACCGAAAAACTGGCACTGGCCTGGGTGGAGGAACGTCACTTTGGTCATTGGCTGGTACAGTTAGGCGCCCGCATCGAAAGAGTCACTATCGATGCTGACCAGGTAACCGTGGCTGATATCGGCGTGCACGCTGAAGATGAACATACAGATGAAATGCATGAAGGCGATGTGCACGAAGATGAAATCGCGGCGTTTTCTGTTAGAGAGCAGTTTACACCCTACAGCTTATCAGCTGGGGCTGTGTGGGATTTTGCTGAAGGGTATAACCTAGGGTTTTCGCTATCACGCTCACAGCGTGCGCCTTCAGCAGCAGAGTTATTGTCGTTTGGCCCACATATTGGCACTGAATCTTATGAGATCGGCGCATTATTTAAGCTGGACGACGATGAATTCACCTTAGGCACGTCGCCTATCAAACTGGAAACAGCGAACAATCTGGATATCACCCTGCGTAAATTCAGTGGTAACACCGGTTTTGTCCTTAATGCCTTTTATAATCAGGTAGATAACTACTATTATCAGCAAAATACCGGTTTGTTTGCTGAAGCAGAGCATGAAGAAGAGGCGGAGCATACCGAAGACCATGATCATAGCGGTGAGCTACCGGTTTATTTGTTTACTGCAGCCGACGTAACCTTGCATGGTTTTGAAGCCCAGTATGTCTGGCAGATTAACGACCCATTTAAATTAACGCTGCAGGGTGATTATATCCGTGCCCGTTTAAATGGTGGTGGTGATTTACCCCGCACGCCACCACTGCGCTTTGCTGCCGAGCTGGCATATGAGCAGGATGCGGTGAGTGCTGATCTGCGTGCTACCCGTTATATGAAACAAGATAAAACCGCTGAGCTTGAAACGGCAACCGATGGCTACACCCTGCTTGATGCCAGTGTCAGCTACCGCTTTGATATTGGCTCTTCACAGCTAACAGCTTATCTGAAAGGGCAGAACTTGACCGACGAGCTGGTTCGGGTACATACCTCATTTTTAAAAGATATAGCGCCGCTACCAGGCCGCTCTGTCGCATTAGGTGTGCGCGGTAGCTTCTAGACTCGCTGAGTAAGCTCGGTGCAATGGACAATGAAAATAAAAGCCGTTAAGAAAATTTAACGGCTTTTTTATGGCTATAAACTTAATATTGTTGAGAAGTATTCGTATTTATGCTTAGATGGCGTATCTTTTGTGTTGTCCCTTTCCTTCAGGAGTTTGGTGATGAAATCAGTTAAGGCATTAAGTTTGGTCGGCGCAGCCGTGGTAACGGCACTGTTTAATTTGTCTGCAGCACAGGCCAGCGAGGTGAATATCTACTCGGCGCGGCAGGAAGAGCTGATAAAACCGCTGCTGGACAAGTTCAGCAATGAAACCGGTATCAAAGTTAACCTGATCACCGGCAAGCCGGATGAATTGATTAGCCGCATGGCCAGCGAAGGTCGCAACAGCCCGGCTGATGTGCTAATTAGCACTGATGTTGGTCGGTTATACCGCGCCAAACAGCAAGGCGTGCTACAGGCCATTGAGTCTGAAGTATTAACCGGTACCATTCCGGCAGAAATGCGCGACCCGGCCAGCCAATGGTTTGGTTTAACCATGCGGGCGCGGCCGATTTTGTATGTGCCGGGCAAAGTTGACCCGAACCAACTGTCAACCTATGAAGACCTGGCCAGCCCAAAATGGAAAGGCAAAATTTGTATTCGCTCGTCAGACAATATTTATAACCAGTCGATGACCGCCAGTATTATCGCGCATGATGGCGCCGAAAAGGCCGAAAGCTGGGCCAAAGGTCTGGTCGCTAATTTTGCCATGCCACCCAAAGGCGGTGACCGCGATCAAATCAAAGCCGCTGCGGCTGGCGTTTGTGATATTGCCATCGCCAATACCTACTACTTAGGCGGTATGCTGGCTGACCCACAAGAAAAAGCGGCGGCCGAAAAAGTAAAAGTGTTCTGGCCAAATCAGGCAGGCCGTGGTGCGCATATTAATATCTCCGGTGCTGGTGTGGCGAAATATGCGCCTAACAAAGCCGAAGCAGTTAAGCTGTTGGAGTATATGACTACTGCAGAAGCGCAACAGTGGTATGCCGAAACAAACCACGAATATCCGGTGCGTGCCGGTGTGCAGGTAAGCACTATTTTACAAGGCTTTGGTGAATTTAAAGCAGACCAGTTACAATTGGACAAATTGGGCGAATTAAACGCCGAGGCGATCCGGGTAATGGACCGCGCTGGCTGGAAGTAATATTTGAAATCAGTATGTTGTAACAAGGTATGCGCCAGATGCTGAGAGGCTGGCGCGATATCTGGTGCTGGGCAGTGCTGTTGCCAGCGCTGCTGTTAGCCTTACCGGTGCTGGTGATTTTTGCCAGCCTGTTACAGCCAGAAACCGAGATTTGGCAGCACCTGCGCCAGACGGTGCTGGCCGACTATGTTGTTAATTCTCTTTTGCTCGCTGGTGGGACGGGAATTGGGGCGATATTGCTCGGCACCGGCAGTGCCTGGCTGATTAGCCAATATCAGTTTGTCGGCAGGCGACTGTTGCAGTGGATGTTACTGCTGCCACTTGCGATGCCTGCGTATATTATTGCTTATACCTACACCGGTCTGCTGGACTTTGCCGGCCCGCTGCAAAGTTATATCCGCGAATTAACGGGTTGGCGCTATGGCGATTATTGGTTCCCACAGATCCGTTTTTTAGGCGGCGCCATCGTTATGCTGTCGTTGGTGTTGTATCCTTATGTCTATATGTTAGCGCGCACTGCGTTTAGTGACCAGTCTGCTTCCCTGTTCGAAGCCAGTCGCACTTTGGGGTTAACACCCAGGCAGCATTTTTGGCGTGTAGCCTTACCACTGGCGCGGCCTGCTATTCTTACCGGCACTGCGCTGGCGATGATGGAGGCCTTCGCCGACTACGGCACCGTGCAATACTTTGGTGTGACTACCTTTACTACCGGTATTTTCCGTACCTGGTTTGGTATGGGCAGTCAGGCTGGTGCGGCTCAGTTGGCCGCTTTGTTAACCGGCTTTGTGTTAGTGCTGTTGCTACTAGAGCAGTGGTCGCGGCGAAAAATTCGTTACTATCATCAGGGGCAGCGCAGTCAGCCCACAGCCTTGCGCCGGGTAGGGGTAGGCCGGCAGATGCTGTTATTACTGCTGTGTTGCCTGCCAGTGCTGTTTGGCTTTGTGGTGCCGGCAATACAGCTAAGTAGTTGGGCGCTGAGTAACTATCAGGTCACGTTTAATCAGCAATTTATTACGCTAGTGTGGAACAGTTTCTCACTGGCCGCACTGGCCGCTGTGGTCACGGTGCTGCTGGCGCTGTTGTTTGCTTATGGCAAACGTTTACGGCGTGACGTGCTGGTGCAGGCACCGGTGCGCCTGGCTGCTTTAGGATATGCTGTGCCTGGCACGGTGATTGCCATCGGCGTAATGATACCGCTGGCTTATCTGGATGGCCGTATTGATACGCTGGCTGAGCAATGGTTTGGTATGCGCACCGGGCTGATCCTCTCCGGCACCTTGTTTGCTCTGGTGCTGGCCTACAGCGTGCGTTTTCTGGCCGTTTCACTTCACAGTGTTGAAGCCGGCTTGCAACGCATTAAACCGAGTATGGACGATGCGGCTCGTTCGCTCGGGTTTAGCCCGCTAGGGGTGCTGAAAAACGTGCATGTGCCACTACTGCGTACCAGCGTGTTAACAGCCTTGCTGCTGGTATTTGTCGACGTACTTAAAGAGTTGCCGGCGACGCTGATCTTAAGGCCATTTAATTTTAATACGTTGGCGGTGCGTACTTACGAGCTGGCGTCAGACGAGCGGTTAGCCGATGCTGCTTTACCGGCGTTGGCGATAGTGTTGGTGAGTTTGCTGCCGGTGATACTACTGGCCCGTTCAGTAAAAGCTACCCATGAAGGAGCGCCCTAATGCTGGAATTGCAACAGGTTGCTGTCGCCTACGGCGGTCACACTGTAGTAAAAGAGGTTAGCCTGTCGTTGGCGCAGGGCCAGATTGGCTGTTTAGTTGGCCCGTCCGGTTGTGGTAAAACCACCTTGTTACGCGCTATCGCCGGTTTTGAACCAGTGGCGTCGGGTGTCATTAGTCTGCAACGCCAGCCAGTGAGTAGCACCACTTTGCAGCTGGCGCCAGAGCTTCGTCAAGTGGGTATGGTATTTCAGGATTTTGCGCTGTTTCCGCATTTAACTGTGGCCGATAACATCGCCTTTGGTCTGGGTAAGCTGAGCAAAGCTGAGAAGACGGCGCAGGTAAAGCAACTGCTGCAGTTAGTGGGATTACCGGATTTGGGGCAACGTTATATTTATCAGTTATCTGGCGGTCAGCAACAGCGCGTTGCGCTGGCGCGGGCCTTGGCTCCCAAGCCGCGGGTACTGTTGTTAGACGAGCCATTCTCCAGTTTAGACACAGAACTGCGTGAAGGCTTAGCCCGCGAGATCCGGCAGATTTTGCAACAGCTGCGCATTACCGCCATCATGGTTACGCACGACCAGAACGAAGCCTTTGCCATGGCTGACATGATTGGTGTGATGGAATTTGGCCGTCTGCAGCAATGGGCCACACCTTATGAGCTGTATCACAAACCAGCCAACCGCTTTGTTGCCGACTTTATTGGTCGCGGTGTGCTGATCCCCGGTACTATGCTCGACGCTCAGCAAGTAAAAACTAATCTTGGCACTTTTACCCAGCGCTACGTCAGCACTGTGCAGGCCGGCGATCAGGTTGATGTGCTGATCCGCCCCGACGATATCGTGCATGACGATGCCAGCGGCATCACCGCTCAGGTGGTGGAAAAAGCCTTTCGCGGCTCGCATATTTTGTATCAGCTGAAGCTGCACAGCGGTGAGTTGGTGCAGTGTCTGGCATTAAGCCATCATAACCATGCGGTGGGTGAGCAAATTGGTATTCGCCTCGATCTGGATCACCTGGTGTTGTTCCCTCGCACTTAATTTGTTGTTAAAAAGCAGGTAAAAAAGGCGCCCAAAACCAGCAGCGCCTACCAGGAAGTAATACCGTCGTTAATGTAAGAACTCGCTGATCTGGCTGGCCACCGCGTTTATGCCCACCACACCGTCAAGATGACCAAAGCTGCCGGGAATTTCGGCATACTGTGCGCTGTTACCGGCTGCCTGCATTACCTTGACGCTGTGCTGGCTTAAGGCCGGTGGTAGCAGTAAATCACCGCTGGCGGGCAAGAACAGCGTTTTGGCTTTCACTCTGCCAAGTGCCTGCTGCCAGTTATCGCCCATGCCCGCGCGCCACAGCTGCGACGCGCGCACTAAATACAGAATATGGTTGGCATCTTGTTTTGCTGCCCGTTGCCGGGCTTGTGCCATTAGTTGCTGCCAGGCTTGTGGCAGGGCGCGGATATCCTGATGTAAGGCGTTATCGGTGCTAAAGGCCGCATAGCGCGGGTTAAAGCCGTCCGGGTGCAAGGCATCTTGGGTAATGTAGGCCAGTGCCGTGCTTAAGCCTTGCCAGGGCTGGCCTTGGTCATAGTAGTCGCCAGCCTGCCAGGCCGGGTCTTGTAAAATCGGGTAGGCCCAGCGCTGCAGTTTAATCGCACTAAAGGTATCCATATAGGCGCTGCCAATCACTGGCAGCAGCCGTTCAACCTTGTCAGGGTAACGCACTGCCCATTCAATGGCCTGAAACGAGCCCATCGACGGGCCAATCACGGCGTGAAGCTTGTCAATGCCGAGGCTGTCGAGCAAGGCCTTTTGCACCTCGACAAAATCACCAATAGTCACCACCGGAAAGCTTAAGCCATAAGGTTTGCCCGTTTGTGGGTTAATCGTTGCCGGGCCCGTGGTGATGACGTTTTGATCAAACACATTCGCGTTTACTAAGGTATCGCTGCTAATAACGTAAAACTTATTGGTATCTATCGCTTTGCCCGGGCCAATAATGGCATCCCAATAGCCGGGCGCCGCATCATCAACGTGGTATTTACCGGCAGCATGGCTGCTACCGGAGAAAAAGTGGGTAATTAAAATTGCATTGGATTTATCGCTATTGAGCGTGCCATAGGCTTCCCAGCCAATATTTACCGGGGCAATCGTCTGGCCGTTTTCGGTCGTAAAGTTATCCAACGTAAAACGCTGCTTTTCGACCAGTAGCGGCTCGGCTGATAGCGTGACACTACAGCAGAGTATTAAAGCTGTAACCCAGCGCATAATCGCTCCTTAAAACCATTGAAATAACAAGATAGCCAGCGCCGTGCCAAGCACCGGCACCAACACACTGACAACGGCGACCGGCCAATAGGCGTTTTGATGGCTTTCACCACAGATAGCACGGATAGTGGTGACTACATAACCGTTATGCGGCAGAGAATCCAGCGCGCCGGATGAAATGGCCACCACGCGGTGCAGCTGCTCGGCATCAACACCACGGTCGAGATAATGCGGTGCCAGCTCGGGCAGGGCAATCGCCTGGCCACCGGATGCAGAGCCGGTTAAGCCTGCAATCGCACTTACGGCAACAGCGGCGCCCAAAAGCTCTGGGCCGGGTAAATGTGTCATGGTATCAACCACGCTGGCAAATGCTGGCGTGAGCTTGGCTACCGAGCCAAACCCCACCACGGCGGCAGTGTTACCAATAGCCAGCAAAGCGCCCAATACACCCTCATTGGTGGCGGCAGCAGGGTTATGTAAAAAGCGAAAATTAAGTAAGTACAGGCTGACCACACCGCCCGAGAGCGCGACAATGAGCGCTGCTTGTTGCAGGCTGTCGTGTAGCAAAAAAGATAGCAGCAGTACCACACCCAGCGGAACAATGCCCATTAATGGGTGGGGTAGGGCGCGGTCGGTAATTTCCGGATCGCTGCTGCGCTGCACAAAGTGCTCGCCAGCAGCCTGTGCCCGTTTAATCATCCACATCAGCGCAGCATAGCCGGCAACGGCCATAAAGATGGCGACAACAATACTCACCTGCCAGCCAGCATAAGGTGTGGTGCCTAAGTAAGGGATCGGGATCCAGTTTTGTATTTCCGGTGAGCCGGCAGAGGTCATGGTAAAGGTCACTGAGCCCAGTGCCAGTGCCGCCGGAATAAACCGCCGCGGCAGGTTAGCGCCTTTAAATAAACTCACCGCCATTGGATAAGCTGAAAACGCCACGACAAATACACTTACGCCACCATAAGTCAGTACCGCACAGGCTAACACTACGGCTAGTACTGCTTTGCCATGGCCAAGTTTTTTCACTATCGCCAGTGCTACCGCATCGGCCGCGCCGGTGTGTTCCATTAATTTGCCAAACAGTGATCCCAATAAAAACATCAGAAACCAGGCAGCAACAAAGCCGGAGAAACCACTCATGTAGCCGTGGACAAAGTCGAGCTTGTCACTGACCTGCCAAAACGGAATGCCATTAGTGATGGCCACCAGCAAAGCGCACAGTGGTGCGGTGATAAACAGGTTAAAGCCGCGCATAGTCAACACTATTAACAATGCCAGCCCGGCGAGTAATCCGAGAAGACTCAACATCTTGTTATCCTTGTTCGCATTTTCGTTTAGTCTGATACAGGACAGCAGGCATCACCATAGTACTAAGGTACAGGTTAAAAAATCTGCGTTTGCGCCTACAGTAAGGCTACACACATAACAACAAGATCATGTGAAATCAAACAGCAGGAGAGCCAAGATGGCCCATAACCATAATAAAGATGCACAGCACAAGTTTAGTCGTACCCTGTTAAAACCCAGTCTGGTTGCGTTAGCGATCAGTAGCTGTTTTGCTGCCACAGCGCTGGCGCAGGAAACCGCCAAAGAAGACGAAACAGTAAAACTTGAGCGGATTGAGGTTACCGCCCGGCGCACCGTGGAAAACCTGCAGGAAGTGCCGGTAGCCGTGACGTCGATTGGTGCCGCCGATATCGCCGAGCGTGGTATCTCAACCGTGGTGGAAATTCAGCAGTTTTCGCCTAATACCACGTTGCAGCAAAGCCGCGGTACTAACTCAACCCTCACTGCCTTTATCCGTGGTGTTGGTCAGGAAGACCCACTATGGGGTTACGAGCCTGGCGTGGGTATCTATATTGATGATGTCTATGTGGCGCGCCCGCAAGGCGCTGTGCTGGATATTCTGAATGTTGAACGCATTGAAGTACTGCGTGGCCCGCAGGGCACGCTGTATGGCAAAAATACCATTGGTGGCGCAGTTAAATATGTTACTAAAGAGATGAGCGGCGACACTGAGTTTGCGGTAAACCTGACCGCCGGCAGCTATAAACAGGGCGATGTCAAATTAACCGGCCAGATCCCACTGATTGATAACCAGCTGTATTTTGGCTTCGGTTATGCCAACTTACAGCGTGACGGCTATGGTAATTTTTTAACCTCAGCGTTACCCAATCAGGATGGCGAAAACTACAACAAAGACTTACAAGCTTACCGTATGACGCTGGAGTACCGCCCAAGCGATGCGGTGTTTATGCGACTGAACTACGATAAAACCGAAGATGACTCCAATGCCAAAGGCGGTTACCGTTTACTGCCAAGTTTACTGACCGATGCGCCGGTGCCGGATAGCGTATTTGACTCTTACACCAGCTTACCGACCAAAAATAAGGTCGAAACTGAAGGTTTAAGCCTGACGGTGAACTGGGATATAAATGGTAATTGGGCATTGAAGTCGATTACCGCCCAGCGTGAGAGTTACTCGCCAACCAATATCGATTTTGATAACACCTCTTTGCCTATTTTTGATGTACCCGCCATTTATGACGATGAACAGTTTACGCAAGAGTTCCAGCTGAACTACCAGACTGATGGCTTTAAGATGGTATCGGGGGCTTACTACTACACGGCAGACTCGTGCGGCGTGTTCGACGCCATCTTAGGTGTGCTTGGTCAGTCACTGGGAGCACCAGGCCTTACCCGTGAAGTGGGTGGTTGCAGTAACGGCGACAGCACAGCGCTCTATGCACAGGGATCTTACGATATTGATGATAAATGGTCAGTAACCGCCGGTTTACGCTATACCAAAGATGAAAAAGACGCTGTGGTGCGCAACGGGCTGATTTTCGCCAATGTATACCCTGAATCTGGCTGGATCCCAGGCTATGTGCGCCCTGATGGCCTGACGACACCCGTAGTATTGGACGATAGCGAAAGCTGGTCTAAGGTGACGCCAAAAATTGGCGTGGAATATCAGCACAGTAATGATCTGATGTTATTTGCCAGTTATAGCCAGGGCTTTAAGTCCGGAACCTTTAACCCAAGGGCAACGGTGGCAGAGCCTGCCGCAGATCCTGAAGATGTTAACTCGTTCGAAATTGGTATGAAGAGTGACTGGAATGACAGAGTACGTATTAATGCCACTTTATTCATGCTGGACCACAAGGATCGCCAGTATATTGCTGTGATCCCGGATGAAAATGATTCGACGGCATTAAACCAGCGGTTAGGCAACGTTGGCCGTTCAGAGGCAACCGGCCTGGAGCTGGAAGTAACCTGGAAAGCCAGTCGTGAGCTGGAGATTTACGGTAATCTGGGCTTGATAGATGCTAGTTTTGAAGAGGCGCTTACCTTCGTGCCGGGCACTGGCGCGGTGGATATCTCCGATCGTTTTTCCGTAACTAATACACCAGAGACAACCGCCAATGTTGGCTTTAGCTATAACCTGCTGACAGACTTTGGTGATGTCATTTTCAATGGTAACTACAATTACCGTAGCAGCTACTCGCTGGTCGAGCTGGATAACCTGTTGACGCAAGACAGTTATGGTTTGTTAAACCTGGGGGTAACCTGGTTCAGTAATGACGGCCACTGGAGTGTTGCGCTGCATGGTAAAAACCTGACTGACGAAGAATATCTGGTAGGTAACTATGCGTTTATTGCACCGGATCCGGCTAATCCAGGCCAGTATATTCCTGGTCTGGGCGGCGATAACACGCTAATTGGTTATTACGGTGCGCCACGTACAGTCAGCCTGAGTGTCGGTTACCGTTTCTAACCACAAAACCCTTGCCGGGGCGAGAGCCCCGGTACATTATGGGCAAAAAGCCCAGAAGTTTGTTTATGATTGCCTTAATTGCTGATGATCACCCGCTGTTTCGGGTGGCTTTATCCCAAGCTTGTGCCAATATCCTTGGCAATTACGCCCTACTGCTGCAAGCAGAAAATATGCAGCAAGTATGGCCGTTATTGCGTGCCCACCCCGACACCCACTTTATTTTTCTTGATTTAAAAATGCCCGGCAGCGACGGCTTTACCGGCTTATCTGCACTGCGCACCGAATACCCGGATGTACCGGTCATTATGGTCTCGGCTGAGGAAGACCCGGTAGTCATAAAGCAGGCGCTGGCGCTTGGTGCCGCGGCTTATATTCCTAAGTCAGCGCCGCTGGAGTTGCTGTCACAAGCCATCAGTGCCGTGCTAAATGGCGACAGCTGGCTGCCCGCAGAGTTGGCGCAAGATGTACACAATGCCAAAACCTTGATCGATGAAGACTTTGCCAGCCGGTTGGAGCAGCTAACACCGCAGCAGTTTCGCGTGCTGAAGATGATTGCCGACGGCCTGTTAAATAAGCAAATTGCCTATGAAATGCAGGTGCAGGAAACCACGGTAAAGCAACATGTCTCGGCCATACTGCGCAAGTTAAATGTCAATAACCGTACCTTGGCGGGTATCTTATTTGAAAAACTCAGGCTGCCGGGCTAGCTCTAGCAGCGTCAGGCAGCTTTACAAAGCCCCCTCAGCTTGCTGGTGAAAATATATTAATTTTATATAAAACAATGTCTTCTAATGTTGGCTTGCACTATGCATTGCGCTGCGCTGTAGTGCATCCTGCATATTAAGGTGTGATGCGGGTTTCGACTTTTACCAAAGGAGAAGCTAGCAATGGAAAACCTTGTTTCAATCCGGGGCCTTGGCCCTCTATCGCTATATTTACTCTGTTGTCTGAGTTTTGGTGCGCTGGCAGGGGCAAAGGCGGTGCTGTCCGGGCCGTCGCACGCTGCAGCCGGTGATATCGTCACCTTGCAAGGCCAGCATTTTAGCGCCGGCGAAAGTTACAGTATTAAAACCATTATAGGGAAGAAAACCAGCCAGCAGTTGGTGACGGCAGATGAGTCTGGCAGCTTAAGCTTTCAACTGGTTACCGGCAGTGCAGGCCAGTATCAGTTGCAGGTGCGCGACAGCAAAAAGCGCCTGGTAGCAACCTCTGCGGTACTGGTAAGGCCGGCAGGAGATTAGTCATGAGCTTACAACGATATGTTGTCGCCGGTTTAGCGCTGGCGTCAGCCAGTTTTGGCTTATCTGCTGCACCTCAACAGCAGGGGCTGGCCTTTGTCTCTATTCGTGATGGTAACGCTCATATCTACCTGCGTCAGGGCAGCCTCGAGCAAGCGCTAACCAGCGGCAGTTCAGTGAATACTCAGCCAGCCTGGTCTGCCAATGGTCGTGAACTGGCATTTAGTTCCGTACGCGATGGCCAGTCTGCTATTTATCTGATGCAAGCCGATGGTAGTCAGCTGCGCCGGTTAACGCAAAGCAAGCTCTGGCAAACCGCACCAGCTTGGTCACCGGATGGTTCGGCTATTGCCTATCTGGCCAGAGACAATAGTAAAGAAGGTGTGGAACTGCACTTGATACAACTTGCCACGGGTGAGATTCAGGTGCTGGTAGCGGATGGCCTGGAGAAAGGGCCCGATGCGCCAGTGTGGTCAGCTGATGGTAAGCAGTTAGTGTTTCTTGGGGCTAACGCCAGTGGTAAGGCCGATGTCTGGCTGGTGCAGCGTGATGGTAGTGGCCTGAAAAATATCAGTGAGCAGACGTCAAAACGTAACAAAGCACATCCGGCTATGTCGCCTGATGGCCGTTACGTTGCCTATGTTGCTGATATGCGAGGGCATTTGGCGTTGTTTCGCACCGACCTGCAAACCGGCGAGTCCGTTAATCTAACGGCCGACAAACCTGCTGCCTATGAAACACCGCGCTGGTCTGCCGATGGCCGTCAGTTACTGTTTGCCAGTAGTCGGGATGATCCTGGTCTGACGCGGATGGATATTTTCGTAATGAATGCTGACGGTTCTGCTGTGACGAATTTAAGCCAGCATCCACACGAAGATTACAACCCACATTGGTCTGCTGATGGCAAGCAGGTGTTGTTTACCAGCTTGCGCACCGGCACCGCACAAATTTACCGCTATGACATGGCTAAGCAGCGGGTTGAACGGCTTAGCATGAACAAATCACATGATATGGACCAGGTGCCACGTCCTGCCTTTGGGCAGCATAGGGCATCTGTGACAAAAGGAGAGCTGTCGTATGAAAAATAGCAACAGCAGTAAAGTGTTCAAAGGCATTTGGCGTCAGCTAACAGTCGCTGGCTTGTGCTGTGTCACTAGTATCGCTTGGGCTGCCGGCAAAACCTATACCCTGGATGCCGACTTTGCCCAAGGTGTGCTTGATGGCGTAAATTATGATGCACCGAACGGCGATCAATTACAACTCAATGCGGTAGGCACGACATTTCCGGTAGCCTGGATAGCCAATGCCGGCGAGGATACCGTATCAAAGTTCGATACTAACCTGAATAAAGAAGTCGCCCGCTATCGCACCTGGTTTGGCCCAGTGGGGCAGCCTGGACATTATAGTCACTTAGGTAATGCCTATGATGGGCCTGCACCCTCGCGCACAGCCGTGGATATTAACGGTAATGCGTATGTACTTAACCGCCACTTTAGTCAGGGTATCAGTAGTGCCGGTGTCGTGCTGAAAATTCTGGCTGAGGGCTTTATCGACCGAAATGGCAACGGTGTGATGGACACCTCCGCTGACAGTAATGATGATGGCATCATCGATACCACTGAGATGTTGCCGCTGGCAGATAGCAACGGTAATGGCATTATTGATGAGAGCGAAATTCAGGATGAACGTATTGCCTGGGTTAAGCGGGTACCTGATGGCATAGCCGCGCCACTGCGGCCAACGGGTACATTAGGCCGTGCCATGTGCATCGGCACCGATGGCAACTTGTGGGTTGGGCTATTCAA
This sequence comes from Chromatiaceae bacterium, assembly GCA_033838465.1. Classification (GTDB taxonomy): domain Bacteria; phylum Pseudomonadota; class Gammaproteobacteria; order Enterobacterales; family Alteromonadaceae; genus Alishewanella. The sequence goes on along the minus strand of JAJLKZ010000002.1, from coordinate 146,549 downwards.
TGACCGCACGTATTATAAGATTAGCGCAGCCGATGGTTCTACCATAACGGGCCCGGTATCGACAGTTCCTACTGCTGGTCAGCCGAATGCAGGCTCATGGACGCCTTATGGCTGTCTGATCGATGCCAGTGGCACCTTATGGAGCGCATCCTTATCTGGCGTGTTGGGTAAGATTACCAATACCCAAAGCGACACTGGCCCCTATATCGTGTCATCTTTTGCTTCTGGTTTTAACTATGGTATCGCGCTGGGCAATGGCAAAGTTTACCTGGGTAGCAGCAATCAACAGTTTGATCCGGCCACCAATACCTACAGTCCTATTCCGAATATGAACGTGGGCAGCTCCGGTATCGTTGTCGACGGTGGCGGCAATATTATTGCTGGCAGTGCAACGGTGCGCAAAGTGGCGCCTGACGGCACCTTGTTATGGCAGGCACCCTTGCAGGCCGGCGGCAGCAGCTCGGTGGGTATACAGGTAGATGCCAACAATGATGTGTTGCAAATCGGCTTTACCAGTGCTGGCCGTATCCAGAAATACCGGGGTACCGACGGTGCGCCGCTTGGCGTGTTTCCGGTAGGCAATATGCCTTATACCTACAGTGATGCCACCGGTCTGGTGGCGCGCAATGTAACCAATCCCACCGGCACCTGGACAGTGGTGTATGACAGTGGCAGTAGTGGCACTGCCTGGGACAATATTAACTGGAACGATATGACACCGACTGACACCTCAGTGCAAGTGGCGTTCCGTACCGCAGAAACTCAAGCCGGACTGGCATTAGTCAGTTACCAGCCCACCACTAAAGGTAATGCGTTAGGCAGCAGTGGCCGTTTTATTCAGGTGCAAAGCCGGCTTAACGGTAATGAACAGGGCGATAGCCCGATACTGTTTGACCTGACCATTAATGCGGTCGATGCCGGTTGTGATGTGGATGGCAATGGCGCCACCGATTCTGTTGACGTTGGCTTGGTGCGGGCCGGTATTGGTCAGACACCGCTACCCGGTGATGTGCGTGACCAGAATGGCGATGGCAAAATTACCGTCAATGATACCCGGCTGTGCGCGCTCAAATGCAGCTTACCACGCTGTGCTGTGGCGCCCTGAACGGATACAACCTAACTAGAAGGATATTATTATGCGTATGTTAGTGCTTTGCGGTCTCTTCGCTCTGGCTTTGTTGGCTCCGGCCAAAGCTGCTGTTATTTACCTGTCGCCGGCACAGCAACAGGTTGGCGTATCTGACAGCGTATCGGTTGATGTGTTTGTCACCGGATTAGCCGGCGAGATAGTGTCGGGCTGGGACTTAAATTTATTGTTCGATGACAGCATCTTACAATTGAGTGATGTATTTTTTGACCTGGCCAATTTTGCTGATGATCCTGTGCTTGATGCGCTGTACGACAGTAGTGCTGTGGGCGGAAATATCAGCAGCTTTCTGGTGTCTTTTTTAAGTGATGCAGACCTGCTGTTAAGGCAGACAGAGCCGGTACGGTTGATGTCGATCAGTTTTTTAGCGCTAACCGATGGCGTTAGCTTAATTAACTTTGGTACAGATCCGGATTATGAACTGAATGTCACCGGGCTTGACGGTCTTAGTCTGGATCTGGCCGCGCGCGGTGCTTGTATTGGTGTCGGCCAGGGCCAGTGTGGTACTGATATACCGGCCCCGTCCACCCTGTGGCTATTGGCTCTGGCGTTGTTATTGCCATTGCAACGCCGTTTCGCGCCACGTTGATATCGCCTAGCGTAACAGGCGCTGAAACAGCCGTTTCAGCGCCGGCGCTTTTAGAGGTTTGAGCAAAAAGTAATAGCCGGCGCTAAGCGCTTGTTCGCGAATGTGCTCACTATGATCGGCCGAGTGGATGATCACAGGCAGCTGCACGGCTAAATGCGCCGCTAACTGGTTGGCAACTTCAACACCAGTTGCGCCGTTATCCAGATGATAGTCAAACAGCAGCAAATCAGCCTTCAGGCCCTGTGCCAGTGCTTGCAGGGCGTCTGCCGGCTGGCCAACGGCGACAACCTTTATCTGCCAACTGCGTAATAGCTCCGCTACCGCCGTGCGTAGCTGCGGTTCGTTATCCAGCAGCAGCACGGTTTTGCCGGCAAAACTTGCTGTAGCGTCAGTGACTTTTATCGGCGCAGCGATGACAGGCGCAGCGCCACTTAGCGGTACCCTCAGGCTAAAACAACTGCCTTTGCCAGGTGTTGAACGCACCTTCAACGGATGCGCCAGAATGGTGCTGATACGCCGTGCAATCGCCAGCCCTAAGCCTAAACCTTTCTGGCTTTGCTGCTCGCCTTGCTGAAACTCGTCAAAAATGCGCTGCTGATCTTCCGCTTTAATACCAATACCGGTATCCAGCACGCAAATATCAATATGCTGACCACAGCGCTTTACGCCCAGCAGCACCTTTCCCGCGGGCGTATAACGAATGGCATTGGCCAGCAGGTTTTGGATCACCCGCTTGAGTAATTTGCGGTCGCTGTAAATACTGAGCTTACTGGCACGGTAGTGCAGTTGCAGGCCCTTTTCACTGGCTAAAATAGCGGCGTCTCGGGCAATGTCGTCCAGTACACTGTTAAGGCTTACTGGCTGTAGGTTGGCCGTTATTACACCTGAGTCGAGTTTCGTCAGCTCTAAAATGGCGCCTAACAACTCTTCGGCAGAGTTAAGGGAACTGATTAAATTATGGCTTAGCTGCTTAAGTTCAGCACTGCTTTGTTTGTCGCGTAACAGGCTGGCAAACAGCACTGCAGCGTTAAATGGCTGCATTAAATCATGGCTGGCGGCGGCGAAAAAGCGGGTTTTTGCCTGTGTGCTTTGCTCCAGCTGCTGCTGTGCCTGTTGTAACTGGCCATTTAACTGCTGTAAGGCGGCGGTGCGTTCGGCCACGCGTTGCTCTAATTGCTGTTGGGTATCAATAAAGGCACTGACATCACTGTAGGTTGTAACAAAGCCCCCGCCTGGCAGGGGGTTGCCCTGCATCTCCAGCACCCTGCCATCCTGCTGGCGGCGCTGAAACTTGTAGGCGCTGCCCTGGCGCAGGTAGCTTAAGCGCTTATCGATTTCGCTTTGTACGTCATCACTGTCAATTAAGCCGCGCTCAAGGTTAAAACGAATAAGCTCTGCCACCGGTTTACCGACCTCGACCAGGCCAGGCGGATAATGAAACATGTCGATATAGCGTTGGTTCCAGGCGATTAAGCGCAGGTCAGCATCCACCACGCTAATGCCCTGACTGATATTGTCGATGGTGGCGCGCAGTAGTGCCTGGTTAAACTGAAACACCTGGCTGGCTTCATCGACAAAGCGGGCCACCGACTCCAACGGCAGGCTGGCATGGCGGCCACTGGCATCCATAATCAGCCGCATAGAGGCGCCGCCCACAACCGCCGCCAGGCTTCGCTCAGCCGCTTGCACCAGATTGGCCGGGGCTAATTGCTGCAGCTCATGTGGTTGCTTTAAGTTACGTTGTAGTAAGCGGCTGGCTTCCTTTTCGCCGGCAAAACGCCTTACCAGTAAGTAACAGTCCTGCACCGTTAAATGCAGTGGTCGCTTAAGCGGGCTGCTAAGCTGGGTGCGTAAAAAACGGCCGCTTTCCAGCCATTCACCCACCCGGGTGGTGCTTAGCCGGCTAACCAGCACAATCAGGGCGCAGTTAAGGCTCAGGCTTACCAGTACGCCTATGCTTATCACATCCGCATTCAGGCCAAACAGTTGTTGTGGCGCCAGCAGTTGTAAGCCGAACGGGCCTTCACTGAGCCAACGGTTGCCGATTAAACCGGCACGGCTTAGCTCCGGCAGTAAAATAATATAGGCCCAGGCCAGCGCGCCGCCACATAAGCCGGCTATAGCACCCTGGCGGTTAATATTGCGGCTTAACAAGCCTAAAATCAGTGCCGGTGCCAGCTGCGCTACCAGGGCAAAGGCCATCAAGCCCAGCTGAGCCAGGCCAGTTTCGGTACCAATCCAGCGGTAATACAAATAGCCCAGCGCCATCACGCTTAGCATGGCAATACGGCGCAAGGTGGCTACTTTAATATGGCCTTTGTCGCTGGCCGCAGCGCTACGGTATAGCAGAGGCGCCAACAGTTCGTTGGTGATCATAATGCCCAATACCACCGTGGCCACAACCACCATACTGGTCGCGGCAGAAAAGCCACCTAAGTACGCCAGCAGGGCCATATCGGTGCGCTGTGCCGCCAGCGGCAGCTGTAGCACCACTAAATCTATATTGGCATCACTGCCCAGCAGCATTACGCCGGCCAGGGCCAGTGGCAGCGTAAACATGCCCATTAGCAACAGATACAGCGGGAAAATCCAACGGGCGGCGCGTAAATGGCCTAGATGTTGGTTCTCGACAAAGGTGACATGAAACTGTCGCGGCAAGCACAAGGTAGCGGCAAAGCCCAGTAACACGTGCAGCCAATAGGTATGTGACGGCAGGGCATGTTGCTGGATTTGACTGACGGCCGGGCTTAGTGCTGCCAGCTGAAAAATCTGGCCGATGCCATCATACATGCCCCAGAACACAAAGGCGCCTATGGCTAACAGGGCAAGTAACTTAACCAGCGACTCAAAGGCGATAGCTGTCATCAGGCCAGGGTTGGGTTGGTGAGCTTTGGCGCCTTTACTGACAAACAGCAGCGCAAACACCGCCATCCATAAGCTGACATACAACCCTGTGTCGCTATACCAGGCGCTACCAGGTGCGGTAGCAACCAGAGTATTAATACTGGTGGCCACCGCATGCAGCTGCAGCGCAACGTAGGGGATGACCGACATCAGCAAGATTAGCGTGGTAATAACCGCCAGGCTGCGGGAGTGGCCGAAACGGGTGGCGATAAAGTCGGCAATAGAGGTAATGCGGTAGCGCCTGCAAGCAATAGCAATACGCGCGACTAACTTAAAGCCGAACCAAAACAAAATAAAGGAGCCGATATAGGTAGGCGGCATCCACCAGCCGTTTACCGCAGCCTGGGCAGTTACGCCATAAAACGCCCAGGAAGTGCAGTAAATAGACAGAGCAAAACTAAACACCCAGGGGGCTAACGGGTGTTTGCTGTTAATACGTTTACCAAAGTGGCCAACGCTGAACAGCACCAGCAGGTAGAGCAACGAGAGGGCGGCAATGCTACCCAGGCCAATACTGCTGCCGTTTAGGATCATCTGTTCTGCTGTTGTCATCCGTCTATCACAGAAACCGATTGTGCCTGAGTTTTCGCCGCCCGGCTAGCGGGCTGTCCAGCCGCCATCCAGCACCAGAGTTTGCGCGCTGATATGTTTCGCGGCCGGACTACACAAAAACAACGCTGTGGCGGCAATTTCATCGACACCAATAAAGGCTTTTTGTGGCATAGGCGCCAGCATAATTTGCTCTATCACCTGTTGTTCAGTCAGGTTGTGCTCTTTGGCCTGAGCGGCAATTTGCTGCTCGACCAGCGGCGTTTTCACATAGGCCGGGCAAATGGTGTTGATGGTAAAGTTGATGTCGGCATTCTCCAGCGCGATGACTTTACTAAACCCCAGCAGGCCATGCTTAGCGGCTACATAGGCCGATTTAAACGGTGAAGCCACCAGAGCATGGATAGAGCCGATATTGATAATGCGGCCAAAGTTACGTGAGCGCATGCCAGGCAGCACGGCGCGGCTTAGCATAGCCGGGCCGGTTAGCATCACGTTGAGCAGTTGCTGCCACTTGTGTGGCGGAAAATCTTCCAGCCGCGCCACATGTTGTATGCCGGCGTTATTAATCAGTACATCAATATCAAACTGACGGGTGCAGCGGGCAATATCAGCCTCGTTAGTGACATCTAACTGGATGCCCGTGGCGTTAAAGCCCTGCGCGCTTAACTGGGCAGCTTTTTGTTCTGCCTGTGCTAATTGTAAGTCGGCCAGAATGACACTGTGCCCTGCGCTGGCAAACTGACTGGCGATTTCAAAGCCGATACCACCGGTGGCACCGGTAACCAGAACCTGCATAGCTGTTGCTCCAAACTGTTGTGTTGGCTTTATGCTAGGAGCACAGCGGCTTACCGGCAACGCTACTTTAGTGCTATGAGATACTAGCTTGTGGGAAATGCGTGCTAGAGGTGGCTACATGGCTAAAGTTAATAAATGCCCGGCAATATTTGGTACTGAAGGCGCCTTGTGGTACATTTTGCCGGCACAAATAAATAACAAACTTGCTGCAGCCGGCCGGTTTTGTCATAAAAATTATAATATTTCAGCGCTTTAGGGCCGTTTTGTCCTGCAATGCAGTGTAAAGGCCTATTATCTTGTTGCGACCGGCATAAAAAGCAGCCTAACCAAGACTTCACAGAGGACACCCTATGTCAGCGCCTGACAATACAGCCGCGGTAGACAGTGGCAAACGCGGCTGGTTTACCCGTTTTCTTGATACGGTAGAGTTTCTCGGTAACTTATTACCGCACCCTGTCACTTTATTTGCTTGTTTCGCCTTGGCGGTAGTGCTGGGCAGTGGTATTGCCGCGTATTTTGATGTCAGTGCCATTGACCCACGCCCAGAGGGAACGGCGGGTCGCGCCGCTGATGGCGTGATCCGGGTGGTGAACCTGGTCAGTGTCGACGGTTTACAGCGTATAGTGTCGAATCTGGTGACAAACTTCACCAGTTTTCCACCGCTGGGTGTGGTGCTGGTGGCCCTGCTGGGCGTGAGTATTGCTGAGCACTCAGGACTTATCTCGGCCGCCATGCGTGGTTTAGTGATGGGCGCCTCTAAGCGCATGGTTACCGTTACTATTGTGTTTGCCGGTATCGTGTCTAACACGGCGTCAGAGCTGGGTTATGTGGTGCTTATTCCAATGGCCGCCGTGATTTTTCACTCGCTTGGTCGCCACCCGTTAGCAGGCTTGGCAGCGGCGTTTGCCGGCGTGTCCGGTGGCTACAGTGCTAACTTGCTGATAGGCACTGTTGACCCTCTGTTGGCGGGCTTTACTCAGTCTGCAGCTAACCTCATTGACCCAACTTACACCGTAAGCCCAGACGCGAACTGGTTCTTTATGTTTATCAGCACCTTTTTTATCGCTGGCTTAGGGGCTTTCGTTACAGAGAAAATCGTCGAGCCTAAGCTGGGTAAATATGATCCCAGTGAAGCCAGTATCGACCTGGGTAAGCAACAACTGGATAAACTTACCGCAGCAGAAAGAACCGGCCTGCGCTGGGCGGGTGTAGCCTTTTTAGCCATTGCTGTGTTACTGGCGTTAAGTGTGGTGCCAGAGTGGGGCCCGTTGCGCCATCCGCAAACCGGTCTAATTGAGGGCTCGCCGTTTTTAAAAGGCATAGTGGTGTTTATCTTTATCAGCTTCGCCATACCGGGTTTTGTTTATGGCCGTATTGTTGGCAGCATGAAAACCGACCGTGATGTGATTAATGCCATGTCCAAAAGCATCAGCTCTATGGGCTTATATATCGTGCTGGTGTTTTTCGCGGCGCAGTTTGTCGCCTTTTTTGGCTGGTCGAATTTAGGCTCTATCCTAGCGGTGAAGGGCGCTACGCTGTTGCAGGATATAGGCCTTACCGGCCCGCTGTTGTTTGTCTTTTTTATTGCCATGTGTGCGCTGGTGAACTTATCACTGGGCTCGGCCTCGGCACAGTGGGCCATTTTTGCACCGATATTCGTCCCTATGCTAATGATCGTTGGCTACTCGCCAGAAGTGATCCAGGCAGCCTATCGTATCGGTGACTCGGTGACGAACCTGATTACGCCAATGATGAGCTACTTTGGCTTAATACTTGCCGTGGCGGCACGCTACAAGAAAGATCTCGGTATTGGCACGCTGATTGCCACTATGTTGCCCTACACACTGGTATTCTTTGTTGGCTGGGTAACGCTATTTTATCTGTGGGTATTTGTATTTGGCTTGCCGGTAGGGCCCGGCGCACCCACCTACTATCAGTTTGGTGGCTAGGCAGTTTACTGGTTACTGATAAAAACTAATAAAAAACCGCAGCTAACTGCGGTTTTTTATTAACTACTGACAGCGGTGGACTCGCGCACTACGAGTTCGGGAATAAACACCGGTTGCTTGTCGGACAAATTTTTATTGGCATTGGGTTTGGTATGCCGAAACAGTAGCTCTGCCGCTTGCTGGGCAATGGTGACATTAGGCTGGTGCGCTGTGGTCAGCGGCGGCCAGGTTTGGCGTGAGAACGGACTGTTTTCAAAGCCCGCTATTGCCAGTTGCTGCGGGATGGCAATATTCATTAGCCGCGCACTAAATAAAGCACCGGCGGCAATCTCATCGTTACAGGCAAAAATGGCGGTGGGCTTTTTGCTTAGCTGCATTAGTTTTTCTGCGCCTTTTACACCAGACTCAAACGAGTAGCTGCCCGGCACAATAAACTTCGGGTTAGCGGCTATGCCGCGTTTAGCCAGTGCCGCCTGATAGCCCGCTAAACGCTCACCGCTGGAGCTGTGCTCATCGTCGCCACATAAAAAGGCAATGTCAGTATGGCCTAGCTCCAGCAGGTGATTGGTAATTTTAAAGGCGGCAGTAAAATCATCTACCAGCACGCAGTTGCTTAATTTAGGCGAAGGGGTTGAGCCCGAGATAATACGGATAAACGGCAGGCCAATTTTTTCCAGTGCCTGAGCAATCTCCGGCATTTCGGAAAAAGGCGGTGTCAGCACTAACCCGGCTAAACGTGAGTGCTGCACTAAATCTAACACTTCCTGCACTATACCTACCGACTTGGCATTGGTGGGGTGGATAATTAGCTCATAGCCATGTTTGCGACAGGCATCCAGCATGCCTTTTTGCATGTCGATAACATAGTACGCATTCGGGTTATCGTAGATATAGCCAATACTAAACGAGCGGCTACTGGCCAGGTTGCGGGCAGCGGCATTTGGCTGATACTGCAATTCGTTGATGGCAGCCATCACCTTGTCATAAGTGTCTTTACGCACTGAGGGTTCATTGTTCATTACCCTGGACACGGTTTTGATTGAGACACCGGCCTGACGGGCGACATCATTAATGGTTACTTTCATGCTGAGATCCCGGCTCTTTATAGAGTTAATGACAGCGCTGGTCATTTATTAGATCAAATTGAACTAATGGATACCTCTTTTTTGCCGAAACGGCAAACATTTCTTGCTTATTTTTGCTCCGACTTTTGTCTTGAATAAAATAGTGATGAAAAATGTATGCTTAACATGCTGTATAAAAACAAGAAAATATTTTTTTATGGCCTGTCATTTTCTGACGGCATATTACAAACTGTTTTACCTGGCGAGGTTTTGGCATTGTTATAACGCGCCAATAACGTTTAAAAATTCATCGAATTCGGTTTGCAAAGGCGATTTTTTTTGTGTATGTTAAATTCCAATGACAGCGTTGTCATGATTTGTCCGGGAAGTAAAACAGCACTACAACAAGAGAACAGGAACGGGAGAGGGTTATGCAGCACACAAAAATAACGAAATGTGCGATAGCAGTGAAGCTGGGATTAATGGTCGGCAGCGCGGGTTTAGCGATGCCAGTATTGGCTCAGGAAGAGGTCGCTAAAGAGCAGCAGGTAGAAGTGATACAGGTGCGCGGTATCCGTGCATCACAGGAAGCCAACTTAAATGCGAAACGCTTTAATGATGGCACCATTGATATGATTACCGCTGAAGATCTGGGCAAGTTTCCTGATAAAAACGTGGCAGAGTCGTTACAACGTATTCCGGGTATTACCATTCAGCGCCAGTTTGGTGAAGGTGCTGGGGTGTCTATCCGTGGCGCTGGTCTGGACTTAACCCTGACAACGCTTAATGGGCAAAATGTTGCGTCTACTGGCTGGTTTGTGCTTGAACCGGCAAAACGCAGCTTTAACTATGAATTGCTACCTTCTGAATTAGTCGGCGATTTGGAGGTGTATAAAAGTTCACAAGCTGATTTGGCCGAAGGTGGTGTAGGCGGGACTGTTATTGTTAATACCCGCAAACCGCTCGATTTAGACCCTTTGACCGTTTATGCCTCGGTAGAAGGCTCATATCAGAGTGATTCAGGTGAGACCGACCCATTGTTTTCTGGCTTAGGCAGCTGGAAAAATGACAACGAAACCTTCGGTGTGTTAGTGGCCGGCGTGATGCAAAATCGTAGCCTGCAGCGTCAGGGTAATGAAGCGTTCTGGCAGTGGGGTGCGGGCCCTGTGGGGTTTGAACAAGACCGTGAACGTACGGCATTAACGGCAACTTTTCAATATCGTCCAACTGATGCATTGAATATTGTGTTTAATGCAATGGACATGCAGATGGAGGCCAATAACACTAACTATGCGTTATGGCTAACCCAGGCCGACACCACCTGGGGGGATACTTCAGCGACGGAAGCCTGGACAACCTACCCGGGGCTTGATACCCGCACGCCGGTAAAAGGCCCGCTAAATGTAGCGTATTATCAAGCCCGGCCACGGGAAGCCACAATGAAGTCTCAGGTGTTCGACCTGAAAGTGGATTATCAGGGTGAAAACTACCTGTTGGAATTCCAGGTCGGTGATACGTCATCAACCGGTGGTACTGATTTTGAAATGGTGGTCGATGATGGCACCGGTGGTACGCCCATTCCGGGCGGTAAATATGACTTTACCGGCAACGTGCAAACCTGGGACCTGAATGGCTTTGACCTGACCAGCTATGATCCTGGTTCACTGGTAATGGGTACTGGTGCTAATTTTAACCGCACGCCAAAAAGTGATGAGGAAACTTATGCTCAGGCTGACGTTACCTTTGATGTCAGCTACGGCCCTATCAGTGCGCTAAAGTTTGGTGCCAAAATATCGCAGCACAACACCTGGAGCCGTAAGTTTGACTTTATACAAGCTGAAGGCTTTGATCCGACCATTTCTACCAGCGGCTTGAACACCGGAACGTTCGACATTGGTACGGCGGATTATCAAATGATCCGTTTTGATCCTGATGCGCTTAAGGCTTGGGCCCGCTCAAGCATTGTTGGCGAAACCGAAGACTTAGGTGCCTATAGCGAAATCGACGAAGATAACTTCGCGATTTATGGTATGGCGAAATTCAGTACCGAAGGCATTCGCGGTAACTTTGGTTTGCGCTATGTCACCACCGATGCAAAATCAACCTATTATCTGGACGGTGCTAGAGGCTCGAGCAGCGCAGACTATGCCGAGTTTTTGCCAAGCTTTAACATAGCCTTTGATGTTGCACCGGATGTGATTGTACGGGCGTCTGCTGCGCGCGTGATGGCGCGACCACAATATGCTGATATGTATGTTAATCCAAATGTGATGGGGATTAATGACGATGTGCCAAACAACCAGCGCTGGATTGTCGGTAACATTGGCCTGAAGCCCTTTATCGGTGACCAGTTTGATTTAGGCGTTGAATGGTACTTTGATGCCAACTCACTAGTGTCGGCTGCATTGTTTGCCAAAGACGTGAAAAACTTTGTCAATATTAGTAGCAGCACCGCCAGTGCAGATGAGATCCCCTATGAGTTGGTAAGACAGGATGAAGCGGATTTTGGCTGGTTGGTTGAGCAAAAAGGTAATGGTAAAGATGCGCAGATCACCGGTATGGAACTGCAGTATCAGCAGTACTTCGGTAACGGTTTTGGTAGCATCGTAAACTATACCTACACCGATACCTCTACCGATGCCGATACCTTTGCTGATCTTAATCCGGTATTAAGTGACAGCTCACGTCACTCGTACAACATCAGCGGTTATTACGAAAACGATAGGTTCCAGGCGCGTCTGTCTTATAACTGGCGCAGTGAATATATGATCCGTGAAGCCGGCTCATACGGTAACCGTCTGCACGATGACTACGGTTCGCTGGATTTAAGCGTGGTATGGTCAGTTACTGACAATATCGATATCAAACTTGACGCAGTCAACCTGCTGGAGGAAGGCTCTAAGCAGATTGGTCAGAACCGCAGTGCGGCAGGCAACAACTACAATGGTTTTGCTTGGGGCTTCCCGGTATTCCAGTATGATCTGGCACGCCGGGTGTCGTTAGGCGCAAGTTTCCGCTTCTAACAGCGCAGCAATCGAAGGGAAGTGGCAACACTTCCCTTTTTCCATCTGAGACAACAGTGTAAGGTAACTTACCTGTGATGAAAAAGAGCGCGAAGTATGAACGCTATTACCCCTCTTAACCCCCAAAACCACAGCGGCCTGAAGCTGGCGCACGACCCAAGTTTTGCCCAGGTTCAACATGAGCATATGTTGCCGGTGGTCGTACACGAATTTAACCGTCTGGCATTGGAATACGCCCTGGTATTTGTCAAAAATGCCAATAGCGGTGCATTTCAACCTGTCGCCTTAACCGGCCTGGCTGCGGGCCAGAATCTGTATTATCAGCCGCAGGCCTGGCAAGCAGACAGCGCGCCGATGATCGTACGTAATTACCCGCTGGTATTGATAGAAGATGCGGCTAACCCAGAGCAATTACTAGTGGGTGTAAACGAAGCCAGCCAGTTGCTCAATGGTGAGCATGGCGCAGCGCTGTTTAACGCCGATGGCAGCGAAAGTGAATTTTTAAGCAGACGTAAAAAACAGTTAGAAGATTTCTATCAGTCCAGCCAGTTAACCTCGGCTTTTGTTACCCTGCTCAGCGAGTTGCAGCTATTGCAGCCACAAACACTCAACATCACTTTCGCCCAGCAGAAACAACAACTTACCGGCTTATATTTTATTGACGAACAAAAACTGAACGCCTTACCTGCGGCACAATTTGAGCAGTTGCGCCAACGCGGTTTCCTATCTTTGGTGTACGCACATTTATTGTCGCTAAGAAACATTGAGCGTTTAGTGAAAAAAGCGGCAGGCCAGAGTAGCTGATATGGCGCTATCTGAGCAGGGCCTGGTGCAGCATGTGCTGGTGGTAGGCGGTGGCACGGCCGGCTGGTTAACAGCCTGCCATCTGGCCAAAGCATTGCAGTGCCGCAGTAACCCGGCGGTAAGTGTTACCCTGGTTGAGTCACCGGATATTCCCACCATAGGCGTCGGCGAAGGCACTGTGCCGGCTATCCGGCAGAGCTTGCAATATCTGGGGATCAGTGAAACCGACCTTATCCGCTATTGTGATGCCAGTTTTAAACAGAGCATTCGTTTTCAGCATTGGCTGAAGCCAGCTGCCGGCCAGGCTGATTTTTACCACCATGTATTCGATTACCCCGAACGGCAGGACATCAAGCTAACACCCTATTGGCTGGCGTCTGATCGCCGGCAACCTTATGCCGATTTTGTTGGCATCCAAAGCCAGCTCTGCGAACTGGGCCTGGCGCCAAAACTGATTACACAACCGGAGTATGACGGCATTGCCAACTATGCCTACCATCTGGATGCCGCTAAGTTTGCGCAACTATTAACAAAACATGGTACTGAGCAGTTGGGGGTGCGTCATATCAAGGCCAAAGTGCAGCAGGTTAGCACCGCAGTGGATGGCAGTATTGCCGGCATTAACACCGACACTGCGGGCTATCTACAGGCCGATATTTACGTCGATTGTAGCGGTTTTCAGGCGCTGCTGCTGGGCGACGCCTTGCAGGTAGGCTTTATTGCCAAAAACGACGTCTTGTTTTGTGACAGTGCTATCGCAGTACAGGTACCTTACGCCGATGATAATACGCCTTTGGCGTGCAGTACTTTGGCTACGGCACAGGACGCTGGCTGGATTTGGGATATTGCTCTGCCGTCACGGCGCGGCGTGGGTTATGTGTATTCCAGCCGCTATTGCGACAAAGAGCAGGCAGAGCTCACCTTAGGCCGCTATCTTGGCATGCCGGCAGAGCAATTATCCCTGCGGCATATTCCGATGCAAGTGGGCTACCGGCAACGCTTCTGGCAGCACAATTGTGTCGCTATCGGTTTATCACAGGGCTTTGTAGAGCCGTTAGAAGCGACAGGATTACTGGTGTACGATGCCAGCGCCCGTATGCTGGCCGACATTTTACCGGCACATAAAGCGCAGTTTGCCGCGGCGGCCGAACAATTTAATCTGCAGGTTAAGCAAGCCTGGGACAAGGTAATCGACTTTATCAAACTGCACTACTGTATTTCTGACCGCGATGACTCTGCATTCTGGCGCGACAATCGTAGCGCAAGCAGCATTCCTGATAGCCTGCAACAGAAATTGCAGCTGTGGCAAAGCCGCACACCGACCCCGTATGATTTTCCGGGCAGGTTTGAGGTGTTTCATACCGATAATTATCTCTATGTACTGTACGGCATGGGCTTTGATACAGACATCAGCGCTTTAACGCCAAGGCTGAACCAGCAGCAACGGGTTGCGCAGTTAAACAGCGCGCAGCAACAGTATCTGAACCAGGCGAAACAGGCCTTGCTACCGCACAGGCAATTAATACAGCAGATAAAAAAGTACGGATTAGCGTCGGTGTAGCCGGCGAAGGATAACTATGCAAGGTGTAAAAAAACTCACCATAGTCGGTGGTGGCACTGCAGGTTGGATGGCGGCCATTTATCTGAACAAATATTTCAACAGCAGCCAGCAGAATTTTGCCATTACCGTGCTGGAAAGCCCTGATATTGGTGTTATTGGCGTCGGCGAGGCTACGGTTCATAGTATCCGCTTTTTCTTTGCTGCTATGGGGCTGGATGAGACCGAGCTGCTGCAGCATGCCCAGGGTACGCTGAAAACCGGCATTTTATTCCGTAACTGGATGCAACCGGTTAATGGCCAGATGCACGAGTATTTTCATCCGTTTGAACAGCAGCAACTCGGCCGGGATATTGATATCTCCAGCAGTTGGCTACTCAACCGCCGTTTCAAGCAAGAGCGTTATGATCAGGGCGTGAGCCTGAGCGCCCATTTGATGGCGCAAAATCATAGCCCTAAAGGGCGTCAATCAGCGCCGTTTCAAGGCGTGGTGCCTTATGGCTATCATGTCGATGCCGTGTTAATGGCGCGCTATCTGCGCGATAAAGCGGTGGCAGCCGGTGTCAGCCATATTAGCGATACCATCACAGAGGTGACTGTGTTGGATGGCAATATTGCTTCGGTCAGCTCGGCCAGTGCGCGTTACAGCGCGGATATCTTTATCGACGCCACCGGTTTTAATGGTTTGCTGATCAATAAACTGTCTGACAATAACTGGCAAAGCTTTAGTGATGCCTTGCCGTGCAACCGGGCGGTAGCACTGCAGCGCGAACACGAACCTGGCTATCAGCCTAAGTCCTATACCACGGCAACAGCACTTGATTATGGCTGGGCCTGGCAGATTGATTTGTCCAGCCGGCAGGGCACAGGGTATGTTTATGACGGTAACCGGCTGAGCCCGGAGCAGGCAGAGCAGGAACTGCGGGCTTTCTTAGGGCCAGAATCGAAAGTATTGAAAACCAAACATCTGCAAATGCATGTCGGCTGTCGTAAAGCCTTTTGGCTGGGTAACTGTATTGCTATCGGGCTGTCCGGTGGTTTTATCGAGCCTTTGGAGTCTACCGGCTTACATCTTATCAATTTAGGTGTCCGCTTGCTGGGTACCCATCTTGGCGCCGCCGAGGTTACGCAGTCGGTACGTGATGCTTACAATAAAGCGATGGATGGTTTTTATCAGGATCTAAAACAATTTATTGTGCTGCACTATTGCCTGACAAATCGAACCGACACACCCTTTTGGCAGGCGGCACCGGATACGGCCCGTTACTGCGAAGGATTGCTGGAGAAGCTGGCGCTATGGCGGCATAAAATATGTGAATATCACGATTTAGCCGGCGGCTACGCCACCACCTTTACCGACGAAAACTACCGCTTTATTTTATATGGCATGCAACATTACCCCAAGCTACATATGCAGTTGGGTGCCGACGCCCAACAGCCGTTTGCACAATTGCAAAGCAGGGTGCAACAAGCGCTGAATATGACCGTGCCACACAGCGAGTTTCTGGCCCGGCTCAGGCACTAAGGGGTATCTGTGCTAAAGACTATCGGGTAGCCTGGTGGTTACGTTTTGTGGTGAGTTTTTTGCATTTAACAGGTTGCGCTCGCCCACCAACCTGGCACCAAAGCGGCGTAATTGCTCAAAACCCAGTAAGCATAGCGCCACTGCCAACACAGACAGCACCCTGCCAGCGACACCCAGGCTGGCGCGCTCTGAATGCATAGTCCAGAAAAATTGCAGTACACACAACAACGCGACCACCACCAGCGTAGGTTTGCGGCCAATCAGTGCGACAATAAACACACCCAGCGGCGCGCCCAATGCTACCACCGGGGCGGCTGCCAGCCAGTTTTCAAACACACCGGGCTGCATGCCGGTGGTAAGGTTTTTAACCACTACACCCAGCACCGATGTGAAAGCCATAATAATAACCGAGGTAGGAATGGCAATTTTCAGATCGGTGCGGCACAACAGCACCAGAGCGGTATACAGCACCATATCGATTCCGACACCGGTGACGGCTGCCACAGTGGCGCCTGATAGCAGGCCAATCCAGGCGCCGACCTTAAAATCCCAGCGCTCGTTAAATTCGGTCATGCCGGTATGGCTGGCGATCTCGTTCAGCCGGTACAGATGCAATAAGCCGAAACTGGCCCACACCACGGCAAAGACGATTTTTATCCACAGGCCCGGAATATAGGGCGCAATAAACCAGATCCCCAGTGGCGTGCCTATTAAACTGCCTAGCATGGCGCCCTTTAACATGGCCCAGGCCACCGGCTGGCGCCGCGCCAGAATAAAAATGCTGGCGCTGGTCATGCCAATAGCTTGCACCGCAAAGCTAAAGTCGCGCCCCAGCGTTGCGGGTAGCTCAAACAGTAATACTAAAACCGGAAAGCCGACGGTGCCACCACCCATAGGGGTAGAGCCCGCCGCGTAGCTGCCAATCGCCATTGCCACCGCGATAGGCCAGTGAGCTTTGGCCTCAGGCCAGTAGTCCAGGCCAATCACCAGATACAGCCAGACGGCATAAAAACCGAGCAGCCACAACAGCCAAACCCAGAGATAGCGTTTTAATTTTTGCTGCATAACATCGCCTGATACTGCTCTACGTATGGCTGTAGCCGCTGTATTAACGGCTGCAATTGCTGTTGATAACGCTGCCAGCTGCCAATGGAAGAGCTAAATAGTGGTTGGCGTACCTGGCTGTTGCTAACGGTATAGACAGCACGCTGATTGGTATGAAACTGGATACAGTGTTCTGACCAGGGCAGATCAAGAAAAGCAAGCAACTGTTCTGTTTGCTGGCGCTGCTGCATAACCAGTGTCTCATAAGTGACAACATAGATGTGCTCAGGATACCGCTTAAGCCAGTGTGTCATCAATTGCTGCTGAGCGATAAAAATATCGGCGAGATGGTCAAGATCGTAACTAAAGGCAATACCTTCACCGAATAAATGCTTGAAGCAACTCAATAACGTATCTAAAGGATGGCGTTGGCAATAGATGATTTTTGCCTGCGGCAGCGCGGCTCTGATGATGCCTATCGCTTTATAATTTAGGGGCATCTTGTCGGTAAAATAGCGACTCTGTTGCAACCTCGATGTCAGTTGCAGGTAACGTTCGCCAAGCTGTTGCCATTGCTGGCTGTTCAGCTGCGTTGTCCAATGAGGAAACCGCAAAGCGTTCTGTTGCTCCGACAAGGTTTTGGCTGTGGCTTGCGCCAATTCAAATAACTCATCCCCTGCGGTGACATCATGATGACTGGATAAGATTTGCTCAACCA
Source organism: Chromatiaceae bacterium (assembly GCA_033838465.1). Lineage (GTDB taxonomy): Bacteria > Pseudomonadota > Gammaproteobacteria > Enterobacterales > Alteromonadaceae > Alishewanella. The sequence goes on along the minus strand of JAJLKZ010000002.1, from coordinate 128,877 downwards.
GCGTCGTGCCGGAACGTGGTAAACCACAGATAAAAACCGGTGTACTGCCATTTGCCGCCTGGCTTAACTGCCCCGGCTCAGGAAATGTCTGCATCAGTGCCCGGTATTCCTCCAGTTCCTGCTGGTGGTTGTAATGCAAGGTGCGCTTTTTTGCTGCCGCACCACGCTGTAACTGGGTAAAACTGTCAGCAAACTGCTGTTGTCGCTCCAGCGCACTGGCAAGGGCATAGTGTAGTGGCGCGGCTGCGGTGTCATTCTGACAAGACGCAAGTTGCTGCTGCATGTCCCTGATGTCGGCATCGGTTGGGCTTTTCAGTAGATCGGCTCTGAGCCAATAAGCTTCATAAAGATTGGGTTGTAACTGAATAGCCCGTTGTAAGTGAGCTAAAGCCGCATCCAACTGCCCGCTATCTTTAAGCAGAATACCTTGTAATAACCAAAGATCAGCCACGTCGGCAAAACGTTGTAGTAGTTGCTTGTTGATACTGATGGCCTCGGCATGGCGTTGCAGCTGGCGCAGGCATTTCAGTTGCGCCTGCCAGGCAATTAATAACTCAGGTTGGTGGCTGGTCAATTGCTGACTCAGCTCCAGCAGTTCACTGAAACGGCGTTGTTGGTGCAGCAACCGAAACAAAATGCCACACATTTCCTCTGCGACAGGTGGCTTATTGAGCCATTGCCGGCACTGCGCTTCGACGTCGCTCAGCTGGCCCCGGCGCAGCATTAAGCGCAGGCTCGCCAGCGAGGTTAAGGGTATTGGCTGACTCAAGACGAATCTCAGTTACGCAATCTATGCTGTTGTTGTACTGTACGCTGACAGCGTTGTCAAACGTGGCACTTGGTAAAAAAATAACTGCTGGCATAGCCACTTGCTATCTGGGCTATTGTTATCGGCAGACTCGCTGTTGATCACAGTGCTAACTTAGCGCATGATAAGGCCGCACTGCTGATAGCCTGTAGCGCTATGATGATAATAATTTTCGCTATCAGCACTTCTCAAATCCAAGAACAGACTAAAGAGTAGTTTATGACTTCAACACCAAAAATTGTGCCACTGAATAAAGACCAGCACAGTGCAACCAAGATCAACAATACCAATGCGTTTTCTCATATCAGTGGCGAGCATATGCTGCCGGTGGTGGTGCATGAGTTTGTGGTGGCCGGCGCAGAATTTCCGATTGTTTTTGTTAAAGCCAATGAAGGCTTTCAGCCGGTTGCTATGTTAGGTTTAGCAGCACAGCAAAACCTGTTTATGCAGGGTAATGAATGGCAAGCGCTATACGTGCCGCGCGCCGTACGCAACTACCCGCTGGTGCTGGTGAAAGATAAGCCGGATGGCGACCGTTTAATGGTGGCACTTGATGAAGCCTCTGAGCGCGTGAGCCAGGCTGAGGGTAATCCGTTATTTAATGAAGATGGCAGCGAAAGCGAGTTTTTGACCCATCGTAAACAGCAAATGGCGGAATACCTGGATATGGGTGTGATTACCCGTAACTTTGTGGAAAAATTGCAAAGCTTGGATCTGATAAAAGAGCAAACCCTGACGTTGAATATCAACGGCACTGAGCGTCGCATTAACGGCATTTTCTTAATCGACGAGAAGAAGCTGAATGAGTTAAGCGACGAAACCTTCCTGGAACTGCGTAAAAGCGGTTATTTAACTGCAATTTATGCCCAGCTAATGTCATTGCAACACACGCAAAAGCTGGTTAAGCGTATCGCTGAAGCCGGTTAAGGCCGCCGCTTTATCTACAGCGCGCAGGCAAACACCAGCGGTGTTGCCTGCGCTTTTCCTATTATCACCCTTGTAGTTTTACCAGCCGGCTTGTTTGTTGCTGATAACGGCTGCGCCACCAGATATTTTTTTTAGTTAATGACAATGGCTGTTGGTATGGCTGCCAGCTAGCGCCTTGATCCAGACTGTATTCTATTGTTAAGCCCGGCCAGGCTACATTGGCACTGATAACGTCTTGCTGCTGGTTAACTCCTGGCGGTGGCAGATAAAAGCTATTGCCGTTTGCCGTAAGGCGCGTCAGTTCCACCTCGGCGATTCGTTTGGCAAAAGCATAAAAGTCTTGTTGGCGTGCAGCAGCATCGCCTGTGTGTTCCCAAGCGGCTTTATGCCAGGCGCGTTCGGCCAGTGCCAGTAACCTGGGGTAAATCATCTGCTCTAACTGTTCACTGGTGCGAATGGTTTCGCTCCAAACTTGGCCCTGAATACCAAGAATATTTTCCGGCCGCTGCAGTTTGGGCGGTGCCCGGCCCAGCAGCCGCTCCAGATCGGCAATCGGCTCGCCACGACGGGTGCTGTCGGCGTTGGCATACAAATTATCCGGCATAAAACCAAATACCTTATCCAGACTGCTAAAACGGGTAGCCCAGTAATAGCCGCGCTCCTGTGGGTGGGCCTCGTGCGGGTGGTCAAAATACAAATGGGTACCCGGCGACAGCACTACCTGATAACCATTATTGGCCAGCCGGTAAGCACGGTCGGCTACGCCCCATTCCCAAATATTGTCCCAGGCATTGGCGATAACTGCGCTGTTGGCAAACTGACTGCGATCAAAGGTGTTTTGCCGGTCATACATTAGGCCGTCTTCCCAGCCGGCCAGTTGTAGACCACGCGCGGCGCTGAGGCTGGCAACCCGGCGGACAAAATAGGGTTTGAGATCGGCGACACCGGCAATGCCATTTTCAGGCTGGCTAAACAACGCCTGACAGGCAGGTGAACCCAGCCAGGCGCCATCGGCGACTTCATCACCGCCCATATGAAATACCCGCAAACTGCTGCCCGCCTGGCGATATAGTTGTTGTAGCTCGTACAACACTTTATCGACAAAAGCATAAGTAGAGTCCAGACAGACATTAGCGGCGTTGTCGGTATAATTTTGTACGCTTAGATAACGTGAGCTGTCCTGTGGATCGGACAGCAGGTATTGGCTGGCGGCTTCGTTTTGGCCCGCAGCCATCAAGCGCTGATAGCGGGCCTTCATGGCCACAATAGCGGCGCGGGCATGGCCTGGCAGGTCAATCTCCGGGATCACCTCAATATGACGCGCTTTGGCATATTGCAGTATGTCAATAAAATCTGCCGTGCTGTAATAGCCGTTACCTGAGCCATCGACACGCGGACCAGTTCCCAGTTGTGTTAGCAGGCAGCGCTGTTCAGTTAAATCAAAACAGCGGGTGGCACCTATGTCGGTGAGTTCTGGCAAGCCGGGTATTTGCAAACGCCAACCTTCATCTTCGGTTAAATGCAGATGCAGTTTGTTGAGCTTATAACGCGCCATAGTGTCAATAAGGCGCAAGGTAACGTCTTTGCCGTGAAAATTGCGGCCCATATCATAATGCATACCACGCCAGCTGGCGCGCGGCGCATCGTTAATGCTAGCTTTGCTTAGCAACAGGCTGTTGTTATCGGGTTTAGCCAGCGCCAGTAAGGTCTGAATGCCGTAAAACACACCGGCATTGTCGGCGGCGACAATGCTGATGACCTTATCACTGATGTTTAGCTGATAACCTTCCGCCGCAATCCTGTTTTCAGCAGCGATACGCAGGCTCAGTTCAGCCGCTTTGTGCTGTGTACTGTCTTTGTTGTTAGTTAACTGAATGCCGTAAGTCAATAATTGCGCCTGCAGATACTGCGCCTCGCTGCTTAAACTGCCGGCAAAGTTCAGCCGCCATTGGCTATCAAGTTTTACCTGGCCTTTGCCAAAGCGCGCCTGTTTTGGCGTTGGAATAACCCGCTGCTGGCTTGGTTGCTTAGCAGAGTCTGTTAGCAGCGCCTGGTTATGGGCAAAACGGCTGGCGGCGTCCACTGTGGGGACTAAATCGGCGCCATCGTCCAAATGACGCTGCAGCTGCACCGGCGCGGTTAACGGCAGCACAAAGTCGGCGAAGTGTTCGCTATCGGTGTTGGCAATAATTTCCGCGGTTAAACCGTCTGCCACGATAAAAGCGCGCGGCATAAAATCACTGTAGCTCACCATCCACGGTGCCGAGCTAAACGGCAGTACCAGTTGCTGCTGTGGTAACAAGCCGGAAAAGCTAATGAGCGGTCGCACCCGGTGTAAATCACCCTGCACATGCTCAATCAGCAGGCCTTGCTGCTCTGTGGTGTCAATGCGGCGAATAAGATGAAAATACAGCTGCCAGCTGTGCTCACCGGCAGGCAAAGCAACCCCGGAGTCATTACGCAGTACCAACGCCGCATTAAACTTCATGGGTTCGGCCAGTTGATTGCTTAACAGCTGATAATCCAGGCTGCTGTTGGCGGCAAAGTCGGCCAGTTGCGACTGGGTAAAACCGGCGGCAGAGGGCAGGTAACAACAGAGCAAAACAAGCAGTAACTTACGCATTGGCATTCCCTTTAAGTGTATTTTTTAAACAAGGCACTTGTTATTTGTCAGATTTATTATATGCTGATTTGTAAAAATGACAACGCTGTCAATTTTATTCCGCAGACACAAGTGTAAGGTAAAAAGCGGCAATAAGCTAAATGCGCAGCGTATTTCAGCAAAGAGTGCAAGGGGTGGACAGGATGAGTGTAGCGCAAGGTGGCGATACGCCGTTATATCTCGGGATAGATGGCGGTGGCAGTAAGTGCCGGGTGGTGATTGTCTCCGCCGATCAGCAGGTATTGGGAGAAGGCTTATCCGGGCCGGCTAACCCGCTGCGCGGTATGAAAACGGCCACTGACTCCATTATCAGCGCCACCCAGCAAGCGCTAACCTGCGCTGGCCTGGCGTTTAATGATATGGCCCGGCTAACGGTGGGCGCGGGCCTGGCCGGCTTAAATGTACCGCAATACTTTAAAATGTTCAGCGACTGGCAGCACCCGTTTAAAGCCTTGCATCTGACCAGTGATTTACACATTGCCTGCATGGGCGCTCATCAGGGCCAGGATGGTGCGGTCATTATTATTGGTACCGGCTCTTGTGGTCTGGCGGCGGTCAATGGCCAGATCATTGAAGTAGGTGGCCACGGGTTTCCCTACGGTGATAACGGCAGCGGTGCCTGGTTTGGTATGCAGTTGTTGCATAAGGTATTGCTGAGCTTGGATCAGCTGGCGCCGCCCACGTTAATGACCGGCTTGCTACAGCAACAGCTGGGTGTGCAGGATACAATGGCGCTGGTGTCGCAGTTTATGCATGCCACGCCTACTACTTATGCCCGTTTTGCCCCGCTGGTGTTTACGGCAGCCGAGGCGGGCGATGACACTGCTATTGAGCTCATTACGCAAGGCGCCGGTTTTATTACTGCCATCGCCCGGCGGCTGCTAACAGCCAAGCCGCCAAGATTGTCTTTAATTGGCGGCCTGGCGCCGAAGTTACTGCCTTATCTGCCGGCTGATATTCAACAACAGGTCACTCCGGCCCTGCAAACACCGGAGCTTGGCGCTATCTGGTTTGCCCGGCAAAGCGGTTCGGCGCAGTCTATCGCACTTTCGTTATAGGTAAATAAAGTTATGTACAACAGTATCATGGCGCAAGAAGCCGCAGAAGCGCCAACGCGCATCGCCGAACAATTAATGGCTAATGCTGGTGTAGTCGCGCAAGTGGTGGCGCAAATTCAGGCACGTAAACCGCGTTTTGTTTATATGGTAGGGCGAGGCTCCTCTGATCATGCCGGCGTGTTTGCAAAATACCTGATAGAGATTGAACTGGGCTTGCCGGTGGCTGCCGCCGCGCCCTCTATTGCCAGTGTGTTTAACAAAGCGTTGCAACTGGCTGATGCGCTGGTGCTGGTCATTTCACAATCTGGCCGCAGCCCGGATATTCTGGCGCAGGTCGACATGGCCAAGCGCAGTGGCGCTATGGTGGTGGCGCTGGTCAATGACACCAGCTCGCCGCTGGCGGCGCAGTCGCACTTTGTGCTACCGCTGCATGTTGGTGCAGAAAAAGCGGTAGCGGCAACCAAAAGTTATCTGGCAACCTTGAGTGCTATTTTGCAATTGGTGTCGGTGTGGTCAGGCAACCATGAGCTACAACAAGCACTAGCGCAGTTGCCGCAAAGCTTGCGGGAGGTTATTGACCTGCCAGCACAGCTTAAAGCCGAGGCACTTGGCGCAGTGGCGCATTTAGTGGTGCTGGGCCGTGGTTTGGGCTATGCCATTTCGCGTGAAATTGCGCTGAAGTTAAAAGAAGTCTGTGGCATTCATGCCGAGGCTTTTTCCAGCGCCGAGTTTTTACACGGCCCGGTTACGCTGGTAAAAAATCAGTTTGCTATTGTCGATGTGACTGTAGAAGATGAAAGCGTAGGCGCGCACCAGGCACAAATAGCCGAGGTAACCCGGCGCGGTGCGGCCGTGGTGCAGCTGCATCATCGGGGTATTCGTGCTCATCCGCGGCTGCTACCGCTGTTAGTGCTGCAACGGTTTTATCTTGATGTGGAAGTGGTCGCGCGCCGCCGTGGCATTAACCCGGATGCACCGCCGGGGCTGAACAAAGTAACGAAAACGGTTTAAAGAAGGTTGTAAATTATGCAGCAACTGAATGTCAGCCGGCTGTTTGACGGCCATCACTGGCGGGAAAATGTTAGCGTTGTCATCGACAAGGGCCTGGTGCAGGCCATTAACCCTGCCAGTGGTGATATCACCGCCGGCATGCTGGTGCCGGGCTTTATCGACATCCAGGTAAATGGTGGCGGAGGGGTGCTGTTTAACAGTACGCCCACCGTGGCAAGCCTGGGTACTATGCTGGCGGCGCATGCCCGTTTTGGCACCACTGCCATGCTGCCGACGGTGATTACCGATAGCATCGAGGTGATGCAACAGGCCGCTGATGCGATAGCCGGCGCCATTGCGGCGAATGAACCGGGCATTATCGGTGTGCATTTTGAGGGGCCGCATTTATCACTGCCGAAAAAAGGCGTACATCCGCCCCAGCATATCCGCGAGCTTAGTGCGCAGGAGCTGGCATTATACGGCCGTACTGATTTAGGCATTAAACTGCTTACGGTGGCGCCGGAGAACGTTAGCCCGGCCCAGATCAAACAGCTGACCGCGTTAAAGGTGATTGTCTGCCTGGGACACTCCAACGCGGATGCAGCAACTGTGCAGGCGGCGTTAGACGCCGGCGCCACCGGTTTTACGCATTTATACAACGCTATGTCGCCGTTAACCTCGCGTGAGCCGGGTATGGTTGGCGTGGCACTGGCCGATGCCGACAGCTGGTGCGGCGTGATTTTTGACGGTCACCATATGCACCCACTGGCAGCAAAAGTGGCATTGGCGGCGAAGCCTAAAGGTAAGTTGCTGATTGTCACTGATGCCATGTCACCTGTTGGTACTGAGGCTACAGAGTTTGATTTGTTCGACGGTAAGGTTATTCGACAGGACAACAAACTGACTGATGCTGAGGGCAGACTGGCCGGCTCGGTGCTGGATATGGCCGGTGCTGTGCGTTATGCCATTGCGTCCCTGGGGGTTGTGCCGGATGAAGCACTAAGGATGGCCTCGTTGTATCCGGCACAATTTTTAGGCCTGCCTGCTGGTGGCCAAATCAGGGTAGGGGCCGCTGCCGATCTGGTGTTGCTCGATACTGACTTTCAGGTACAAGGTTGCTGGATACAAGGCCAACAACAGCCTATTGCAGCAAAATAATAATGATATAAAAACGGGGAACCTCATGGATACAACAGCAACACAGGCGCCAACGCGCAGCAGCCTGATCCCGATGGCGATAGTGGCCATCTTATTTTTCGTGCTGGGTTTTGCTACCTGGCTTAACGGCTCGTTAATGCCGTATTTAAAACAAATGCTGCAACTGACGCCGTTGCAGGCCTCCTTAGTGCTGTTTTCATTCTATATTGCAGTAACCTTTACCGCACTGCCGTCGGCCTGGCTTATCCGTAAAGTGGGTTATAAAAATGGTATGGCGCTGGGTATGGCCACCATGATGCTGGCCGGCTTGTTGTATATTCCTGCCGCCCAAACGCAAACTTTTGCGCTGTTTTTGTTAGCGCAGCTGGTTATAGGTGCTGGCCAGACATTACTACAAACGGCGGTAAACCCTTATGTGGTAAAAATTGGCCCTGAAGAAACCGCTGCAGTACGCATTAGCATTATGGGCATTTTAAACAAAACCGCTGGCGTCGTTGCCCCTATAGTGTTTACTGCTCTTATGGCGCAGGGGTTTGTTCGCAATAACGATAGCGTACTGACACAAGCGCAAATCGACACCATGGCTGCCAGTCTGGTGTTGCCTTACCTGGGCCTGGCAGCCTTTTTAGGCTTACTGGCATTGGCGGTAAAATATGCGCCATTGCCCGAACTGGAAAAAGAGGCTGACAGCAACAACCGCGGCCAGGTTACAGCCGCGCTGGCCCGGCCCAGCCTGGCGCTTGGTGTGTTGGCGCTGTTTGTTTATGTGGCGGTTGAAGTGATTGCCGGTGACACCATTGGCTTATTTGCCTTGTCTTTGGGTGTCGAGCGCTACACGGTGATGACCTCTTACACCATGGCCTGTATGGTGCTGGGTTATGTGCTTGGCATAGTGCTTATTCCCAGAGTGCTGTCGCAGCAGGCAGCACTGGCGGTATCTGCGGTGCTGGGGGTGCTACTTACGCTAGCGATAACGCTGGGTGATACCGGCTCTTATGCTATTGCCAATACGCTGCTGGTGCCCTTTGGTGGCACTGCACTACCCGACACCCTGCTGTATATTGCGGTGCTGGGGCTGGCGAACGCCATTGTCTGGCCGGCGGTGTGGCCGTTGGCACTGTCTGGCCTTGGTGCGTTAACCAGTGTCGGCTCGGCGCTGCTCATTATGGGGATAGCCGGTGGTGCTTTTGGCCCACTGGTCTGGGGTTTGTTAAGTAGCAGCGGTTTAGGGCAGCAAGGTGCCTATATTGTCATGCTGCCGTGCTATCTGTTTATTTTGTTCTACGCGGTAAAAGGCCATAAGCTGACCCGCTGGCGTTAAGCCAGCGCGGTAGTGGCTTAGGTTAGTAGTCGCTTGGGTTAAAAGCGGTATTCCCAGGTTACGGCCAGGCTACCGCGTTTAATATTCAGCTCAGGCTGTGGTGATTTATCAAACACCCGGCCTTCAACACTGAGTAAACCGTTTAGCAATGGTTGGCGGTATTCCAGCCTCAACTGCCAGCTCCGCACGGTGTCATTTGGGTCAATAAACTGGCCGCGTAATACACTGGCTGCCAAGCTGTAACCATCAAAGGTCTGATAACGATAGCCAGCGGATAACACCTTGGCGTCTGCGCCATAACCGCTGCCAATAACCCTGCCGTAGCGGCGATATCCCTGCGGATAAATGTCGCCCTGATAAGCGCAGTTGCCGGCTTGTGGCTGGTCATCACAGCGGATATACGTATCCGACCATTCCAGGCTTAACGTATGCACAGCGCTGTCGCTGCCAAAAAAGCTGCGTACCCCGTACAGTTGTAGTGGTTTGCTGAGTTTGTTGGTGCCGTTATCATCAGCCAATTCAGTATAAAAGCTCAGTGGCCAATCGCCCAGCCGGGTATGAAACGTCAGGTCAAGTGCTGCCATATTGTTGGCGTTATTGTCATCATTTAACAGCAACATGTCGGTAAAGGCACTCAGACCATTGTCATGGCTATTTTCCAGCCGGTTACCTGTGCTGTCGCCGCCCCACTGGCTAATCCGACTAAGCCCCAGCTCCAGCTGAGGTAAGGGGCGGGCACTAAAACGGGCTCCGAAATGTTTAATTTGCCGCGGCTGGCTGTTATGTTCACCCTGACCGATAAAGCTGGTAAAGCTCCAGGGGCCCAGCCAGCTAAACAATACATTATCACTGCTTTGCCAGCTATGCCGACTTAAGCGCAGTGACGGCAGTGGCCGGGCATTATTGCTGAGTAGCAAGCTGGTTTGCTGACCCGGGCCCCACCACTGTGCTTGCTGGTCCAGTGCCAACACCCAGTTACCGGCAATCATCGCCAAATAACTGCCATCAAAGGTCAGGCGCTGCTCCTGGCGGTTATCATCCAGCTTGCGGTAATTCAGCTGCGTTTTGGCAGCCCAGTTATCACCGAGGTATTCTTTGAACACAGTGGCAGAAGCCTGCTCAAAATAGCTTTCGCCAAAGCTTTGAAACAGTGAAGGATCAGAGCTGGCTTTTAACTTCACCCCGGCAATGTACTCACGCTGGTTGGCACCAAGTGCCGAGCGCACATGCGCCAGCGCAAAGCGTAGCTCGGCAGTGGGCTGCTCGTCAGCGCGTGCCAAATCGGTGGCAATGTTTTTCCACATTAGCGGATAGGTATTAACCGGGCCGCTAATCACGCCGGCCTGTGCCAGCGTTTGCAGCGACTGGCGTAAGTAATTGTCCTGAGTATCTACCCAGGGCGCCGCCCACAGCGATGGGGCGCAGAGCGCCAGACTTAATAGCGACAGTCTCGGTCGCGACAAGCTTAATTTCATAATTTCAGTTTATTTTTTAGCGCGTGTTCAACATGGGCGGGCACAAAACTGGAGATATCGCCGCCATGGCGGCACACTTCTTTTACCAGTGTCGAAGAGATAAAGGTGTTTTTTTCCGACGGCGTCATAAAAATACTGTCCAGCGCCGGGTTAAGTTGCCGGTTCATGCTGGCAAGCTGAAATTCGTATTCAAAGTCGGCCACCGCTCTTACGCCACGGATCAGTACCTGCGCGTGTTGCTGCTCGGCAAATTTGGCTAGTAAGCCGGAGAAACCAATTACCCGCACATTGCTAATGCCAGTAAAGGCTTGCTGCGCCAGTGCGACACGCTCGTCCAGGCTAAACAGTGGCTGTTTGCTGGGGTTTGCCGCTACGCCTACGATAACCTGGTCAAACATACGGGCTGCTCGTTGTACCAAATCGGCATGGCCATTGGTTAGCGGGTCAAAGGTGCCGGGGTAAATTGCATTTATTTTCATTATGTTATTGGTATTCCATTATCAGGTTAGCGCGCTAAAACGTCCCGACTAGAGTTTTTAGTCAATTTGGCGTTACTATAGCAAATTAATTTCGCCAACTATAAGCCTGTTTCGCAGATGGAAAAGAAACTCAGAACGAAAGACAAAATTCTGCAGGCCAGCATCGAGCTGTTTAATCAGGTGGGAGAGCGCCAGGTCACCACCAACCACATTGCCGCCCATTTGGGTATTAGTCCTGGCAACCTGTATTACCACTTTCGAAATAAAGAAGACATCGTACGGCAGATTTTTAAAGAGTACGCCAAGTTGTTAGAAACCCGTATCAAGCCGCCGTCAGATAAAGCTGAAGCGCTGGATGCACTGGCCTGTTATCTGGATGCGGTGTTTGAACTGATGTGGCGCTTTCACTTTTTTTACGCCAACCTGCCAGATATTTTGTCACGCGACCCGGCGTTGCAGCAGGATTATCAGCAGGTGCAGCAGGGCGTGCTGGTGAGAGTGACGGCGGTACTTAAAGCGCTTAAGCAGTCTGGCATTATTGATATTGATGATGAAGACATTACCGATTTGGCTCACAGCATTAAATTGCTGGTGACCTTTTGGATCAGCTATTTAAAAACTCAGGCACCGCAGCAGGCAATTGATCAGGCCAGCGTGTATCAGGGCGTGTTAAAGGTGTTGTTATTGTTCAAACCCTACGCAACTGCTGAGGCGAAATTACGCATTGCCCGCCTGCAGCAACATTATGAGGCACTGGCGAGCTAAGCTTGCTGAAATTGTAGGCTAATCTTTACAGCCGCAGGTCTGAGCAGCGCGTTAGAAAGTGCAAAAGCGCTGCACCGGCCGGCCATAAGCATTACAATGGCGCCGTTTTTACTATCCTCACCCCCTACACAGGAGGCTTTATGCGCAACAGCGCTTTTCTGCAACATCTACAACACCAACTAGACGATGTCACCGCAGAAGGTTTATACAAAGCAGAACGTATTATTACTTCGCAGCAGCAAGCCGATGTTACTGTTGGTGGCCAACAGGTACTGAACTTTTGCGCGAATAACTATCTGGGCCTGGCCAACCATCCTGATCTTATTGCTGCCGCCCAGCAAGGCCTTACCAGCCATGGCTTTGGTGTGGCGTCAGTGCGCTTTATTTGCGGTACTCAGGATATCCATAAACAGTTGGAAGCGAAAATCAGTGCCTTTTTAGGCACTGAAGATACCATTTTGTATTCGTCATGCTTTGATGCCAACGGCGGTTTATTCGAAACTATTCTGGGCGCGGAAGATGCGGTGATCTCAGATGCGCTAAATCATGCCTCTATTATCGACGGCGTGCGTTTGTGCAAAGCCAAGCGCTACCGCTATGCCAACAATGATATGGCCGAGCTGGAGGCTCAGTTAAAGCAAGCCGATGCCGACGGCGCCCGCTTCAAGCTGATTGCGACAGACGGCGTATTCTCAATGGACGGTGTAATAGCCGACCTAAAAGCCATTTGCGATCTAGCCGACAAATATAACGCTCTGGTGATGGTAGATGACAGCCATGCGGTGGGTTTTGTTGGTAAACATGGCCGCGGCACGCATGAATATTGTGATGTGATGGACAGAGTGGACATCATTACCGGCACTTTGGGCAAGGCATTGGGCGGTGCATCCGGTGGTTACACCTCAGGCAAAAAAGAAGTGATCGACTGGCTGCGCCAGCGCTCACGGCCTTATTTGTTCTCTAACTCGCTGGCACCGTCTATTGTGACGGCGTCGATTAAAGTGCTGGATATGTTGGCGCAGGGTGATGCACTGCGGGCTAAACTGTGGGACAACGCCAATTACTTCCGCGAAAAAATGTCAGCCGCCGGTTTTACCCTGGCCGGTAAAGACCATGCCATTATCCCGGTGATGTTAGGTGATGCCAAGGTAGCGGCTGAGATGGCCAAACGCATGTTGGCTGAAGGCATTTATGTGGTCGGTTTTTCGTTTCCGGTGGTGCCAAAAGGCCAGGCACGTATTCGCACCCAGATTTCAGCAGCACACAGCAAAGCACAACTGGACAAGGCGATAGATGCCTTTATCCGCATTGGTAAAGACATGGGCGTGATTGCCTAACGGCGGGGCGTGAAGATGAAAGCATTAGCAAAGTTAAAAGCAGAGCCAGGCATTTGGCAAACCGAAGTCGATAAGCCAGAAGTTGGCCCGAACGACGTACTGATCCGCATTAAAAAAACCGCCATTTGTGGCACTGACGTGCACATATACAAGTGGGATGAATGGGCGCAAAACACCATTCCGCACGGTATGGTAGTGGGGCATGAATATGTCGGCGTCATTGAAGGCATGGGCTCGGAAGTGCGCGGCTTCAAAGTGGGGGATCGGGTATCGGGCGAAGGCCATATCACCTGCGGTTATTGCCGCAATTGCCGCGCTGGCCGCGTGCATTTGTGCCGCAACACCATAGGTGTGGGCGTAAATCGCGCCGGTTCATTTGCTGAATATTTAGTTATTCCAGCCTACAACGCCTTTAAGCTGCCGGATAATATTCCGGATAACATCGCCGCGATTTTCGATCCGTTCGGTAATGCGGTACATACCGCTTTATCGTTTGATTTAGTCGGTGAGGACGTACTGATCACAGGCGCTGGTCCTATCGGCATTATGGCGGCAGCGGTCGCGCGCCATGTCGGCGCCCGCCATGTGGTGATTACCGATGTGAACCCCTACCGGCTGGAACTGGCGCTGAAGATGGGTGCTACCCGAGCGGTTGATGTCAGTAAGCAAAACTTAAAAGACGTGATGAAAGAGCTGGGCATGACAGAGGGCTTTGATGTCGGCCTGGAGATGTCCGGTGTACCGGCAGCATTTCGTAGCATGCTGGATACCATGAACCACGGCGGCAAAATTGCCATGCTGGGTATTCCGCCGTCAGATATGGCGGTCGACTGGAATAAAGTGATCTTTAAAGGCCTGGTTATCAAGGGTATTTATGGTCGCGAGATGTTCGAAACCTGGTACAAAATGGCCAGCTTAATTCAGTCTGGTCTGGATTTAACGCCCATGGTTACGCACGAGCTGCCGATGGAACGTTTTCAGGAAGGTTTTGACATTATGTGTTCAGGTCAGTCCGGTAAAGTTGTTCTAAACTGGTCGTAAATATCCCCAACATAAAAAAAGCGAACTTCGGTTCGCTTTTTTTATGTCTGTTTTTTTTTCATTGACAGATTTATCCCGCAAAAGAATCAACGAAAAAATATTACGTTATTGTTTTTTAATGAAATATTTAGTTGGAGTGTTTTATGCATTATCCGCCCGGCAAGTGATTATCTTGCACAATAATAAATAACAACATTCAGAGGTATATCCATGTTGAAGTCGATCGTTTTCGCATTATCCACCCTATTACTTAGCGCACTGCCACTGGCTCCGTCAGCACAGGCTGCGCCTATCATGACACAAGAGTTTCTGTTCGAAGATGGCAGCAGCTTTGGTGTGTTATCCATCGATTTAGACAATATCGATGAGTCTGGCAATGTGTTGGAATGGGAGTTATTTGAACTGTTTGGTCTCACCATCGGTGAAAGCTTACTGTTCTATGTTGAATATAACCCACTGGACTTAGCTGCCGGTTTTACTTTCTTCAATTTCGACGTAAATGACCTTAGCAATAGTTTTGCCTTTCAGGGCTTCTGGGACGCGGAATTTGGCGAAGGCTTTATGGATATTTTCAGCACCGATGGCCAATTCATTGATGCTGGCGGCTTCGCTCTGGGACGCGCAAGCCTGGTGTCTGAACCAGCAACCGTGTTTCTGATGCTGGCTGCTATGGGTGGCTTACTATTACGTCGTCGCATCTGAAACTACCGAGTACGGCATGCCAAGTGTCAGCTTTTTTAGCAGCTTGTGCCTAGTGTCTTTACAAGTGTTATTGCCAATAACATTTCAAATACGCTGCATACAGCCCGATCGCATACACATTGTGCTATCGGGTATGGTCACAAGGGTGTCGAAATTTTATACAGCCAGGGGCGTCGCACCGTTGTCACTTTACGGTTAAAAAAGACGCGCCAGGTAAATATTGCTGAATAAGAAAATGCCAGCGCATAGCGAACATCATGGCCTACTAACATATCACGTGTTGAGGTCTGTGCGGCGGCATAAACGGAGAAAACACATGCAATTTAATAAAATAATATCCAAAACCGCGGTTGCCGTAGCGATGGCGATTGGCACGGTGAGTGCGCAGCAGGCGAATAGTCCTTATCAGCTAAACGTCGATGCAGGTCAGTTGAGGCTGGCCGCTGCGGACACAGCACCTGCACCGTATATTGTGCAAGTGAAAGGTAAGAGCGGTATTGAAAAAGCGCAGGAGTTGGGCGAACTATTACCTGCCAGACAGTCTGTCACTAAGGCGCTGAACCGCTATAATGCAAGCTCTGCCCGGATGCAAAACTACACCAGTTCTCTTAAAGCGTTTCACCAACACCTGGCCAATAGTACTGGCGCTGCTGAGGTGATGTATTCATACACGCATACCTTTAACGGTTTTGCCGCCAAATTAACCCCGGCACAAGCCGAAGCGCTGCGTAATCATCCGAATGTCGCGGGTGTCTGGCGCGATGAAGCACAGCAAATGACGACGTCAAATACACCGGCGTTTTTAGGTTTAACACAAAGCCCTGATGGTTTGCATACACTGGGCGTGAAAGGCGAAGATGTTGTTATAGGTGTGGTTGACAGTGGTATTTGGCCTGAGCATCCTAGCTTTGCTGATGACGGCTCTTATGCGCCGCTACCAGGCTGGGCAGGAAGCTGTGATGTGGGTGAAGACACTGAATTTAGCTGTAACAACAAATTAATTGGTGCGCGTTATTACAAAAACACCTTTGAGAGCGTTTATGCGTTACAGCCTGGTGAGTTTGTTTCACCGCGCGATGCTGATAACCACGGTACCCACGTTGCATCAACTGCTGGTGGTAACGAGGGTGTAACAGCAGTATTCAATGGCACGCCAGTGGCAACCGTATCAGGTATTGCGCCACGCGCCCGCATAGCGATGTATAAAGCTTGTTGGAATAGCAGTTACGTCAGCCCAGAGGGTGTTGCTGAACGTGGCTGTTTCTACGGTGATACCATGGCGGCAATTGATCAAGCAGTGGCAGATGGTGTCGACGTGATTAACTACTCGATTGGCGGTAGTTTAACTGATCTCACCACTATGGCGGCAGCAGCAAAGCTTCGCGCAGCTCAGGCGGGTGTTTTTGTTGCGGTATCTGCTGGTAACAGCGGCCCGGCGGCAGGCACTGTTGGCACACCGGCGCCGTGGGTAACCACAGTTGCAGCCTCTACTTATGATGGCACCAGCATTGCCAATGGTATTGAGGTAACAGCCGGGCCATTGCAAGGCACCTACATAGCGGTAGAAGGCGGTACATCGTTACCGCTTAGCGTAACTGGCGAAATTAGTGCCGATCTCGCGGTTGCTGTGCCATTAGATGCTTGTACACCGCTTAGTAATCCGGCTGAAGTAGCCGGTAAGTTTGTGCTGATTCAGCGTGGTGCCTGTTCATTTGATATTAAACTGGGACAAGCTGAAGCTGCAGGTGCTGCAGGCGTGGTCATGTATAACAATTCAACTGCAGCACCCATCGTCATGGGCGGCACCGGCAGTTTTGGTATTCCGGCTGTTATGACCACTTTAGCAACTGGCAGTGCCTTTAATGCTGAAGTCACCGCTGGTGGTGTGGTGAATATTAAGATGAGCCCATCGGTGTTTGTCGATGACGTAGTTGAGGTGGGTAATCTGATGGCCGGATTCTCATCACGTGGGCCTAACCTGGCCAGTTTTGATGTGATTAAGCCTGATATTACTGCGCCGGGCGTAAAAATTCTGGCCGGAGCATCGTCACAGCCGATGTTAACACCTGCTGGTGTGAGTTTCACTTATCTGCAGGGGACTTCTATGTCCAGCCCGCATATCGCAGGTATGGCTGCACTGGTTAAAGAAAGTCATCCGAACTGGACACCGGCCATGATTAAATCGGCGTTGATGACCACGGCAAGGCAGAATTTAACCAAAGAGAATGGTATTACGCCAGCAGACCCCTTCGATTTTGGTGCCGGCCATGCGGTGCCGAATAAGTCGATTAATCCTGGTTTAACCTATGATATTGAAAACTTGGATTATTTTGCCTTCTTGTGTGGTATAGGTAACGCTAACTTTGTACTTAACACGACTGGCGCTAGCTGTGCACAGTTTGAAGCAGCAGGCTACAACACTGACCCTAGCCAGTTAAATCTGCCATCAATTGCGATTGCTGAGTTAACCGGTGCCGAGACCATAGTGCGTCAGGTAACAGACGTATCCGGCAGTGCCTCTGTATACAGTGCAACGGTGGAAGCGCCGGCAGGTGTCGATGTTGAAGTGATTACTGACGATGGCGGCAATCAAATGACGGTAGCAGCCAATGGCTCGGCAAGCTACGGCATTAAATTTACGCCGAATGCCAATGCCACTCTTGGTAGCTGGAGCTTTGGTGCGATAACCTGGTCGAATGGAGTGCACAGTGTGCGCAGTCCGATTGCGATTAAAGTAGAATCACCACAGCTGATTGTAGCGCCTGAGTCTATTGCTGCGAGTGTAAAAGCGAAATCTGGTCGGGTGAGCTTCCCGGTAGAAATGAACTATAGCGGTACCACCAGTGCAGCTATAGTGGGTGTCAGCGCGCCGTTCGGCTCTTCCGATGTGGTTGCACAAGATGCCGACAGAAGCTTTGTATTTAATGAACCAGGCCTTGGCTTCCACGCTTTACTGGTACCAGAGGGCACTAAAGTCGCGCGTTTTAGCCTATATGAAGCGTTAGCCTCTGTGCCAGGCGCTGACTTGGATCTTTATGTCTATCGTTGTGTTGCATACAGCTGTGCTGCTGTTGGAACATCAGCCGCTGCAGGTGGTAACGAAGTGGTGACGATAATCAATCCAGAGCCAGCCAATAATGGTGCAGCAGGTGATTTCTATCTGGCGTTTGTGCATGCCTATGATTTAGGTGGTGCAGCAGAAGCCAGTTACACTATGCCGTTCTGGATTGTCGATACTAAAGAAGCGTCAACCCGTATTGTAGCGAGTCCGCGCGCTATTATGGGCCGTTTTAACAATGTAACGGTAATTACGAGTAACCTGACGGCCAGTCCTTTCCCTTATTTAGGTGTGGCGATGTTTTATGATGCCAACGGGATAGAGCAGGATAGTACCTTACTGGAACTTACTGTGAACTAACCACTTTGGAATACCCTAAGTGAAGTCATCTAAAGCCCGGCAATGTTTGCCGGGCTTTTTTATTCTAAGCCTCAACTTTACGCAGTCAGGCCCTGTTCTATACTGAAGTGTCGCGTATGTACAACAGCAGGCTGGATATTTTATGTATAGCTTAACAAGCCAGGGTCGGTGTCAGTTTTGCGATATCTCTGGCTGCTAATATTATTGTGCCCCTGGGTGCAGGCGGCTGACACCATCAGGCTGCAGCTGCGCTGGTACCATCAGTTTCAATTTGCCGGCTACTATATGGCGCTGGAGCAAGGCTATTACCGTGATGCCGGGCTGGAGGTACAGATTATACCCGGTGCGCCCGGTGTTGCTGCGCTGGAGCGGGTGCTGACACATGAAGCTGAGTTTGCGGTATCGGCATCCGGTGTGCTACTCAGCTATCTGCAAGGTCAGCCTGTGGTG
Organism: Chromatiaceae bacterium; assembly: GCA_033838465.1. GTDB lineage: Bacteria > Pseudomonadota > Gammaproteobacteria > Enterobacterales > Alteromonadaceae > Alishewanella. The sequence goes on along the minus strand of JAJLKZ010000002.1, from coordinate 110,286 downwards.
GCACTGGCGGCCATTATGCAGAAATCGCCTAGTGTCTGGTTGGTACGCGCCGACTCTGGCATTTACACCTTGCAGGATCTGGCTTCAAAGCGGCTTGAACTAACCACATCGCAGGAGAATACCGAGCTGTTGGCCGTGTTTGCCAAAGAGGGTATTGATATCAGTAAGCTTAAGCTAAGCAGTTCGTCGATGAAGCTGGATAATCTGCTTAGTGGTCAGTCTGATGCTTTTAATGCTTATCTTTCAAACGAGCCTTATCTGCTAGAGCAGATGGGTGTGCCATACCGGGTCATCCAACCCATAGAATACGGGGTGAACTTTTATCAGGATATTTTGGTCGGCCATGCTGATTGGCTAAAACAACATCCCGCTGCTGCCGAGGCGTTTTTGCAAGCCAGCTTACGCGGCTGGCGTTTCGCGCTGGATAATATCGATGACACCATTGCGCATATTCAACAGCATTATGCGCCGCGTAAAAGCATCGCACACTTACAGTACGAAGCCAGAATATTACAACAGTTGATCATGCCTGATTTGGTGGAAATCGGGCACATGAATGCCGGACGCTGGCAACAAATGGCCGAGATGTATCTGGAACTGGGCATGATTAAGCAACTGAAACCACTGGATGGGTTTATTTACCAGCCTGCAACAGCCACAGTAGTGGATTATCGTTTGTTGTTAAAATCAGTGTTGCTGATGCTGCTGTTAATGTCGTTACTGAGCTTCTTCACCTTACGTTACCGCAGATTAGCCAGAGCCTTACAGGTCGAAATTGCCCGTCATGCAGACACTGAGCAGCAGCTTATTCAGCGCAACCAGGAGCTGCTACAACTGGCCAGTACCGACATTTTGACCGGGCTGGCGAACCGGCGGGTGATTATGCAGCAGGCGCAGGCTGAAATTCGCCGTGCTAATCGTTACCAGAAAGGTTTAGCCGTGCTGATGCTGGATATCGATCATTTTAAAAAAGTGAACGATCAATATGGTCATGCCGCCGGCGACAAAGTGCTGGCAGAATTTGCGGCATTGTGTCAGCGCAACATCCGCAACACCGATTTAGCGGGGCGCTATGGTGGCGAGGAGTTTTTTATTCTACTGCCAGAGGTCGATTTGCAAACCGCGATAATGTCAGCTGAGCGTTTGCGCCTTGCTGTGGCTGAGCACCCATTTACGTTAAGCAGTGGTGAGTACTTACAGGTTACCTGCAGCATTGGCATTGCCATGTACCAGCCACAGCAAGATAATCTGGATAAACTGCTGTTGCGGGCTGATCAGGCGCTGTATCAGGCAAAACATCAGGGGCGCAATCGTTGCGCTGTCATGCATGAGTGACATTTTTCTGCTGTCGGTAATTTAATTCCTGGTTGTCATATTACTGCAATAAAAATGCAGCAAAATGCCGTCATACCCAGTTCGGATAACCGAGGAATTGATATGAAACTGAATAAACTGTCTAACCTGTTGCTGGCTGCCAGCATGGCTTTTGCTGTTACAGGTGTGGCGCAGGCACAAAGCCGCGACACTATCCAAATCGCTGGCTCATCTACCGTGTTGCCATTCTCTTCTATCGTGGCTGAAGAGTTTGGTAATAACTTCGCCCAGTTTCGCACGCCGGTGGTAGGCTCTGGTGGTTCATCTGGCGGTCTGCGCCAGTTCTGTCAGGGTGTGGGAGCCAATACCATAGATGTGGCAAACTCATCACGCAAAATTCGTCCAAATGAAGTTGAAGCCTGTAAAGCCAACGGCGTTCAGGAAATCATTGAAGTGAAAATTGGTTACGATGGTATTGTGTTTGCCTCTCGTACCGATGCTGCGGTGTTTAAACTGGAGCCGGTTCATGTGTTTTTAGCTCAGGCAGCGCAAGTGCCACAAAATGGCAAAATGGTGGCTAACCCCTACAGCCGTTGGAACCAGATTGACAAAGCGCTGCCCGATCAGGAAATTTTGCTGGCTATTCCGGGCTCTAATCACGGTACCCGTGAAGTGTATGAAGAAAAAGTGGTGGTCCCCGGTTGTGAGACTTTGGCTGAAGTGAAAGCCATGGATAAAGACGCGGGTAAAAAGTTTTGTACTGCCATGCGCACCGACGGCCGGGTTGTCGAAATCGCCGGTGATTACACTGAGACACTGGCACGTTTAACCGCGCAAAAAGATGCGTTGGGCGTATTCGGTTTAAGCTTCTATGAGGCCAACCGTGACCGCATTAAGGTTGCCACAGTATCGGGTGTTGAGCCTAACCTGGATACTATTATCTCTGGCGAGTACCCGGTATCACGCCCACTGTATATCTATGTAAAAGGTGCCCATATCGGCGTTATTCCGGGTTTACAGGAATATGCTATGTTCCACGTCAGTGAGGGTATGTCTGGCTTTGGCAGTGTGCTGGAAAGTGCAGGCTTAATTCCGTTGTCAGATGACGAACGCGCTGAAATCAGTGAAAACATCCGGCTGAAAAAATCACTGTAAGCACTATACTAACGCAGTTTGGCAAAGAGAACCTGTAACGGGTTCTCTTTTTTTGTCTACCGGCTGTCATAAAACTGAAATATAAGCCGCTTACACTGCGCAGCTTATTTAGTGCGAAGTTCTGGCTGTTTACGGAGCAATTATGAGTAATCTTTCGTTAATTGTGGTGCTGCTGGTGTTGCTGGCACTGGGCTACCAGCTCGGCATGGTGCGCAGCCGCAAAGTGGCAACAATTAACGCCGATGCGCGCATGCACTCGCGACCACATCATTACGGTATGATGGTGGGGTTATGGGCGGTGTTGCCGGCGTTCTTTATTCTGTTGCTGTGGCTGTGGTTAGCTCCGGCCGTGATCAATTCCATGATGTTGTCTCAGTTGCCCACAGATATCGCCAGTCAGAGCGCAGAGCAATTGCGCGTGGTCAGTCAACGCATTAATAACCTGGCGAGTAATTTTGGCGTGGTCGCTGACGCTGCCGATTGGGAGCTGGCGGCTGCTGAGCATTTAAAGCAGTTAAAAGCGAATAGCGCCATCATATTAACAGCCTTGATGGCAGTGATTGCCGCCGTGGGTATGCTGATCAGTTTGCTGAAAATCACCCCGCATTTAAAAGCCCGGCATCAGGTAGAGCGCGTGGTAAAAGCCTTACTGGTGCTGTGTTCTACTGTTGCCATACTGACCACCATTGGCATAGTGCTGTCGATGGTAGGTGAAACGTTAAAGTTCTTCAGCTTTATTTCGCCAGCAGAGTTTTTCTTTGGTACCACCTGGAACCCGCGTTTTTCTACTGTTGGCGTCGGTGAACAGGGCGATTTTGGCTTAATACCGCTGTTGTCCGGTACCGTATTAATCGCCGGTATTGCCATGGTGGTGTCTATTCCGCTGGGCTTGATGGTGGCGGTATACCTGGCGGAATACGCACCGCTAAAACTGCGCAACACGGCAAAGCCTGTGATCGAAGTGCTGGCAGGTATTCCAACAATAGTTTATGGCTTTTTTGCTTTGGTTACTGTGGGGCCGTTTCTCCGAGACCTGGGTGCCGCGATAGGTTTGGACATTAACGCCACGTCGGCACTGACCGCCGGTGTGGTTATGGGCATTATGATAATCCCGTTTATCTCGTCCTTATCTGATGACATTATCACCCAAGTACCAAAATCCATGCGCGATGGCTCACTTGGCCTAGGCGCCACCAAATCTGAAACCATCTTAAAAGTGGTGCTGCCTGCGGCTTTACCGGGCATTGTCGGCGCGATTTTGCTAGCAGTTAGCCGGGCAATCGGAGAAACCATGATAGTGGTGCTGGCAGCCGGTAACAGCCCTGCGCTGACGGCCAATCCGTTTGAGGCCGTATCCACCGTTACGGTGACCATCGTTAATCAGTTAACCGGCGACAATGATTTTTCCAGCCCGCAGTCGTTAGTGGCCTTTGCACTGGGCTTAACCCTGTTTGTTATTACCCTGCTGTTAAACGTGATGGCATTGGTGATAGTGCGTAAATACCGTGAGCAATACGAGTAACTTATGACCATTCTCGCAGAAAACCCGATAAAAACCGTGGTGCACCCAAGCCAGGTGCAGCAAAAGGTAATCGCGTCGCTTCATCGCCGCCACCGTAAAGAGGCCTGGTTTCGTCGCACTGGTCTTATCGCCGTGTTAATCAGCTTGTCGCTGGTTGCCTTGTTATTTATCAATATTTTCTCCAAAGGTTTGCCGGCATTTTGGCAGTCGGCCATTACGCTGGAGATCTATTTTGACCCGAAAATCATCAAGATCCCGGCCAAACCGGAACAAGCAGCCGATGAAAGCGATAACGACTTCCGTCAGCGTTATCTGGATTGGCAAACACAAGTTGGCTTTGTTAACTTTAACCGCCTGATTACCGACAGCCTGCAGAAAATACTGCCTGATGCTACTAAGCACCGGCGTGATCTGGGCCGTATTGTCACTTCTGGTGAGCGTTTCGCCCTGCGTGACATGGTGGTAGCCGACCCGTCGATCATCGGCCAGACCCGCAGCCTGCACCTGCTTACCGATGCCAACATCGATGTATGGTTGAAAGGTAATATCGACCGCAGCCTGCCGGACGAGCAGCAGCAGTTAAGCCCGAAAATGCGCGAGTGGGTAGAGCAACTTGCCGCTGACGGTGTGATTCAAAACCGCTTCAGTTTGGCGCTGTTTATGAACCCTGACTCGCGCAGTTCACTGGCGTCAGCCGGCTTAGCCGGTGCCTTTATGGGCTCGTTTTATATGATGTTAGTGGTGATTCTACTAGCAGTACCGATGGGCGTGGCCGCAGCCATTTATTTGGAAGAGTTTGCACCGCGCAATAAGCTGACCGATCTGGTTGAGGTAAACATTAATAACCTGGCGGCGGTTCCCTCTATTGTGTTTGGTTTGCTGGGTGCATCGGTGCTGATTGGCTGGTTTAATCTGCCGATGTCGGCACCTATCGTCGGCGGTTTAGTATTGTCATTAATGACACTGCCTACGGTTATTATTGCCACCCGATCTACGTTAAAAGCCATACCGCCGTCAATCCGCCAGGCGGCGCTGGGGCTTGGCGCCTCAAAAATGCAGGCAATCTTCCATCACGTATTGCCACTGGCTATCCCCGGCATTTTAACCGGCGCCATCTTGGGGGTCGCGCAGGCGCTGGGCGAAACTGCGCCACTGCTGTTAATTGGTATGAAGTCTTTTGTAGCGTCCATTCCGGCATCGCCTTTTGAGCAAGCATCAGCCTTGCCGGTACAAATTTACTTGTGGCAGGGTAATGAGCTGCGTAATTTCTTTGAAGCCCGTACCTCAGCCGCCATTATCGTGCTGCTAATGATGATGATAAGCCTGAATGGCCTGGCCATTTGGCTGCGTAAGAAATATGAGAAGCGCTGGTAACCGCACTTTGCTGAGCCGGCTTTCACACAGTTTAAATTTAGCGAACGGAAAAACAGATGAGTAATTCAGCTGCGGTAAAAATCAGTGCCAAAGATGTCAAAGTGTTTTATGGCGAAAACGAGGCATTGCATGGCATCAGCATGGATGTATACGAAAACGAAGTGATCTCGTTTATCGGCCCATCGGGCTGCGGTAAGTCTACTTTTTTACGCTGTATGAACCGGATGAACGACACCATAGAACATTGTCGGGTAACGGGCAGCATTACGCTGGATGGCCGCGACATTCATGATCCGGCTCTGGACGTAGTGCAACTGCGGGCGCAGGTGGGCATGGTGTTTCAAAAGCCTAACCCGTTTCCGAAATCCATTTATGAAAACATTGCCTATGGTCCGAAATTACATGGCCTGGCCGAGCGTAAAGCCGATTTGGATGACATTGTCGAGTCCAGTTTGCGCCGTGCTGGCTTATGGAATGAAGTAAAAGACCGGCTGGATCAGCCAGGTACCGGGTTGTCAGGTGGTCAGCAGCAGCGCCTGTGTATCGCCCGTAGCATAGCGGTCAGCCCGGAGGTGATCCTAATGGATGAACCTTGCTCGGCGTTGGACCCTATCGCTACCTCAATCATTGAAGAGCTGATTGATGAGTTAAAACAAAACTTCACCATCGTCATCGTGACACACAACATGCAACAAGCTGCACGGGTATCAGACAGAACCGCGTTTTTCCATCTGGGTAATTTAATTGAAATTGGGAACACCAATGATGTCTTTACCAACCCGCAGCAAAAACGTACCGAAGATTACATTACCGGCCGCTACGGTTAATACCGGCATAGCAGCGTTAGCAGGAGACAGGCGTTATGCCCAATAACAAGATCGGTGGCCACTATTCGCAGGCCTATGATGACGAATTACGCCAGGCGGTAGAGCGGCTGCTGGCTATGGCCACGTTGGCACAGCAGCAGCTTAGCGATGCGATGACGGCGTTTATTAAGGCCGATCGCGCGTTGGCAAAACAAGTAAAGCAAGCAGACCGTACGGTAAATAACTTTGAAGTAGATATCGATGAACATTGCCTGGATATATTGGCGCGGCGTCAGCCGGCGGCGACCGATCTGCGCTTGGTGCTCTCGGTGCTAAAAAGTGTTAATGATATCGAGCGCATCGGCGATTTGGCCAAACGCATTGCCAAAGCCCTGCTAAAAGACGAGAGCGGCAACCGGCCAACAGAGACTCAACTGGCAGATCTGAATGTCATGAGCGCCAAAGTGCAGCAAATGCTGGCGAGGGCTATCACCGCCTTTGAACAAATGGATGCTGATACCGCCCTTGCTGTGCTGCGTGAAGATAAAGCCATTGATGATGATTACGCTCAGATCATGCAACATAGCCTAAGTAGCATGATGGACGATGCAAACCTAATAGGCGTTAGCCTGCACATTTCTCAGGTGGCCAAAGCACTGGAGCGGGTGGGCGACCATGCGCGTAATATTTGCCAACACACTATTTTCCTCTGCAAAGGCCGGAATGTCGCGCATTTAAGTGACGATGAACTGCAGCAAGTCGTGCAAAAGCAGCGGGACTAATCTTCTTCGCTGACAAAAAAGGAGCTTCGGCTCCTTTTTTTATGCCTGCAAGCATAAAGTGCTGGCTATCTGCCTAATTTGATTAATACTTCTGGCTAAGACTATGCCGTAGTTTGCGCCAAGTCATAAAAGCATCATCAAAAAGCCATAAAACTGCCACCTTGTCATTTTAGTGTCATAAAATGGCAATATGATGGCCGGCATCGACAACCGCGATGCCGCTTGTGGCCGCAGCGATAATTGGTATTAACTCAGGTACAGCATATGAAAAAATCAATTTTAGTAATTGCCATGACAGTGGCAGGTGTCGCCTCAGCTCAGGCCGAGCCCGTAACGGTGTATGGCCAGTTGAATGTGTCGGCGCAATCTAGTGATGAGGGCGAAGGCCGCTTCTCTGAGTTGAAAAGCAACAGCTCGCGTTTTGGCTTAAAAGGCGATTATGCGTTAGACGATGGCCTGACACTGGTCTACCAAGTAGAGTGGGGCGTTGATCTGGCGGACGTGGGTGACGGCGACAACATTACCTCACGTAACCAATATGTTGGTTTGGCAGGTAGTTTCGGTGAAATTCGCCTGGGACGTCATGATACCGCGTTAAAAGATGCACAGGGTAAAATCGACCTGTTCAGCGATTACGAAGCCGACGTTAAAAACCTGTGGCGCGGTGAAGTACGTGCCAGTGACTCGGTGACGTATTACACACCCACCTTCAACGGCTTTGGCTTACACCTGACCTACGTGATGGAAGATGCTGCCGATGCGGAAGATGCCATTTCAGCATCAGTGTATTATGGTGATGAAAACCTGAAAGACAGCAATTTCTATGCGGCAGTAGCGGTAGACTCAGAAGTAGCGGGTTATGACGCTATGCGTGTGCAGGCACAAGGTAAAGTAGCCGGCTTTAAGTTGGGCGCTATGTACCACACCCAGGAAAACATTGTTACCGGCCTTGAGGAAGATGGTTGGTTAGCCAGTGCGGCTTATCCGTTTGGTAAAACTGAGCTGAAAGCCCAGTACCAGACGCTGGAAGACGATGACGCTATAAGTGTTGGCGTTGACTACAAAGCGGGTAAAAATACCACTTTATACGGTTGGTACAGCAGCTTTAATCTGGATTCAGACAACCCGGACCGCGACTACCTGGCAGTAGGTATCAAGCATAAGTTTTAATTAGCGGATCGCTAAATAAAAAACGCCGGCTTATCACCGGCGTTTTTTATTTTATGCTTAGTATTTGTACGAGAAACTTAAGCTGTAGCTTTGGCCCTCAACACGCTTTTGCAGAATTTCGCCTTGTTGCAAAATTTCTACGTCTTCATCCAGCAGGTTTTTTAGCCCCAATTTCACCGTCATGCTCTCGGTGGGGGTATAGCTGTAGGTGAAGTCCAGCGAGTTAAACGGTTGCTCGAAGGCGTCGTCTTTGTCGTTCACGCCGGCAAATGCAATCCGTTTACCAAACACGTTGTAGGTAAGGGTGGCATTGTGCTGGTTGTTATCTGAGTCAAAGCCCAACTGCAGGTTAGCCACGTACTTAGAGTGGCCGCTTAAGCCACGTTTAAGATTGGTTAAATCAGCACCCGGGAAGGGCTGAATGGTAATTTCAGACTCACTGACAGTCAGGTTACCGGCAACAAAGAAGTTATTCAGCCATTGTCCGGCGTCGCCGCCAAACATGTCTAACTGTTGTAAAAACTCAGCTTCAGCGCCATACACTTCGCCGCTTTGTGCGTTGCGGAACGACATCAGCAGGTTGCCATCAGAACCGGACAGTTCAATAGCTTCTATCGGGTTGTCCAAGTCTTTATAGAACAGGCCAATACTGTAGTTACTGGTATCAAAGTACCACTCTAACCGCAGATCAGCACTGTTGATGTCGGTACTTTTCAGGCCGGCAAAACCGGTTACTTTAAAGTCGGTTAATGGGTCAACATAGAGTACCGGTGTTACTTCGCGTAAATCCGGCCGCACCACGGTTTTGCTGTAACCAAAACGCGCCTGTAAGTCGTCATTGATAAACCAGGTCAGTGACAACGCCGGGTAGAAGCCATCTTCTAACAGCACCGAATCGGTCAGGTTACCGCTGATATCGCCATCAGCCCCAATCGGCAGCGAGATTTGTTTAAAATCTTCATAACGTACGCCCAGGTTTAGGCGGAACTTGTAATCGTAGTTCAGCTCCAGCGCACCATAGCCGGCATCGATCATTTGCGCGGCCAGGTAATCGTCGGCCTGTGTTGTTACGTTAGAAATTTTAAAGCGGTTATCCGGGTTTAAAATGTTGTCGTCAGAGAATATCTCAGAGAAGCTGCCAGAGAGCTGCTGCAGGCTATAACCTACGGTATCAAAGTTAAAGCGATCGGTTTGGGCGTTACGGCTGCGTTCAAAATAACTGTAACCACCGCTTAGCGTCATTTCCGCCTTGCCCAGAGTCAGCGGAAGCTTAGCGTTCCAACTGAAGTTTTCGGTGTTATCTTGCATATCACCAAAACTATAATTGACCGCGTTCTGGTTACGGCGCAAAAACGAGAACACTGAACCATCGGCCTGGGTTTCATTTAAGCGGCGATATTCTACCTCGCCCGGGGCATAGCGGCGCGCTTTGGCGTCGGTATATTGCCAGTCAACCGCTAAGTCCATCAGGTAAGGGAAGTTATGCCGGCCGCGCAGCTGGTTGCTTAGCATGCTGCGCTCTTCATATAAAATGCTGGTATCGGTGTTAGAACGGTTAGCTTCGTTGATGGTTTCGATACTGTCACCGTTCTTAATTTTTATCTCATCTTTGGTATCGCGCAGATAAATAGTGGCCGTCTCCAGCCGGTGATCTACGCCAAGCTCTAAGCCGAAATTCAACATGCCGGAGAGCTTAACCTGATGCTCGGTGCCTTTAATGTCGTCATAACGGTTAAGTGGTAGCAAATTATCACCCGATACCGAGTAATAACGCTCCTGCTCTTCAATGTTTTGCGTCGCGCGGTCATAACTGACACCACTCATGACGCCAAATACGACGTTTTTCGCCAAATCAAAGCGCGAGCCAAAAGACACGCTACCATCAAAATCAGGCTTTACGCTGGTAGGCTTTACATCAATATCACGGTTGAACGCAGTGCCAAGCTCACGCACCAGGGTTTCAGCCTGAGCCAGGTTAGTAGCATTAATACCGCCTAAGGCTTCGGCAATATTTACCGGGGTAAGGGTGCCATATTGGGCTTGTGCCGCAGACAGGGCCGGCGATATACCACGCAAGCCATCGTCTTTGCCACGCCAGTCATCACTGCCACCTTTATAGCTAAAGCCGTCGTCACTGTTCAGGCTGTTGTAGCCGGTGCCAACAGAGGCGTTAAAGGTGGTTTGTAGCGGAATCGCTGTGGTGCGGATATTAACATTACCACCGCCAAAGGCGGCTGGCAGCTCGGGCGAATAGGCTTTTTGCACCACCAGGCTTTCAATGATGCCGGCCGGGAACATATCCAGCGGTATCACGTTACGCGTTGGGTCCGGGCTTGGCACCTGAGCACCGTTAAGCAGGGTGCTGGAGTAACGCTCGCCCAAACCCCGTACATAAATAAACTTGTCTTTTACCAGGGTTAAACCTGTCACCCGACGCAGCGCAGTAGCAGCGTTGCTATCGCCGGCGCGGGAGATTTGCTCCATACCCAGTAATTCGGCGACGTACGGTTGCTCGCGGCGTTCTGCGGCCGCAGAGGCTGCTGAGCTCATCAGGCGACCGGAAACAGAAATACGTTCAACATCTTCTTCAGCAGTTGCCGGTTGCGTCTGGTTATCTTGCGCGACGGCGTTTAATGAAACCAGGGCGGTTGCTGTGCTTAGCGCCAGCAGCACACTGCGGCCAACACGACTGAAATTAAACTTTTGCATGCTGCTCATCTGAACTTTGTCCTATCAGCGTTTAGGGTTACAACGTGCCTGCACCAAACTAAAACCTTGTCGGTGCAATGCAGTGGAATAAAAAAACACTGCCAGGCAAAACCCGGCAGTGTTTATTGCTGTTAGTCGTCTAAGCCAACCGTCCAGCCAGCAGTCCAGTCATTTGCTGCTTCAACCGCACCGATGAAGTCGACGGCTTCAAAGAAACTGTCTACTTCAGTCATGTCTTTAGGTGTAGTGGCGTCGATAGTGAAGATACCCTCCAGCACTGCAGCCTGATTAGCCGCTACGCTGTTACCTGTCTGGCCAAGGAACCACTGCTCTGTGGTGGTGCCGTTACCCAAATCACCGGTGAATGGCTCTGCACAAGCGATAACCGAGTGCGTCATTTCCAACGAACCATCGATAGCAAAGGCTTTAGTTTCTGTGGATGCCAGCTCTAAACATTCGCCCATACCGGCCGGGCCAGTGATAACAAAGTTATGCAGCTTGGCGTTAGTGCCGGCACGCAGCAGTACGCCTTCAGAGTCATCATCGCCATCGAAGTTATTACCGATAATGGTCATGTTGGCAACGATAGGGTTAGATACCGGTGTGGCAGTCAGGTTGTCTGCCTGGTTATCCGCTTCAATGCCGCGGTTAGCTTTAGCGTCATCGGCCGCGTGTTTTACCAATACGAACTGCAGCTTACCGCGATAGCCGTCAGCCCAGTCTACCGAGTCATCGCCGTTAGCGGTCAGTACCACGTTTTTACAGTTAACCGCGCCACCGAAAAACTCAACGCCATCATCAACGTTCTGGTGCACCTGAATGTTGCTGCACTGAGTGCCAGAGCCAACACCGGCAAAGGTAATACCGTTTAATTCGTTATCCGGGATAACTTCAAAGCCGGCATGTTTTACTACCACATAATTTAACCGACCGCTGTTATCTTCCCAGTCATCACCGCCGTAAGGGCCAGCTTCGCCTTCTGCCTGAATTTCACAGCTGGCCAAATCAGCCTGATCACACTTGGTGCTTGGCGCCTTACCCAGTAATACCAAGCCACCCCATTGGCCGGCTGCGGTAGGTGAGCCAATTACATCTTGCACTGACGTCATCACGATAGGGTTAGCCGCAGTACCGTTGGCATCAATTTTTGAGCCGCGGGTAATAACCAGGAAGTCGGCACCCGATTTACCATAAATACGCACGCCAGGTTGAATGGTTAGGGTTGCGGGGGTGGTGTTATCTACACCGACACGTACCCGGCCGTTTAATACATAGTCAGCACCAGCTGCCAGGGTGATGTTAGAGGTAATGTCACCGGATAACTGACAGTTTAACCGGCCAGACAGGCTGTTGACCTCTGTGGTGCCCGCAGGGCAAACGGCTAAGTCATCTTCCGGGTGAATGCCAACGGTCCAGCCCAATGTCCAGTCGGTTTCGCCATCGAAAGCGCCAATGTAATCTACGTTGTCAAACCAGGGATCAACATTGTTTGCTACGTTATAACCATTGCCGAGCGCCGGTGAGTTAGGCGCCGGAATGTAGCCGCCTAATAATGCATCGCCAATGCTGTTACCCGGCTGTGCCAGGAACCAGGCTTGTGCATCCAGCGTAACATTGTCATTGCCGTCGACAGTGTTTTTGGTGGGTTCAGCACAATCTAATATTGAGTTGCGGAAGATAATTTCGCCGTTTTGTGCATTGGCTACTGATTCATCTGAGTTAATCTCAAAACACTCACCCATACCCGCCGGTCCTGTAACAATAATGTTGTACAGCTCACCTGCAGTACCAGCACGCAGCAAAATGCCTTCTGAGTCATCTTCACCATCAAAGTTATTACCAATAATGGTCATATTGGCGATGCGCGGTTTAGATACCGGCTCGGCAGTAAAGTTATCAGACTGGTTATCCGCCTCAATACCGCGGTTAGCTTTAGTATCATTCGGGTTGTGGCGAATAAGTACGTGCTGCATACGTCCTTGCCAGCCGTCTGCCCAGTCCAGTGAATCATCACGGTTACCGGTTAACACCACGTATTTTGCATCAACCGTGCCGCCAAAAAACTCTACGCCGTCATCCAGATTGTTATGCACCTGGATATATTCGACTTCGGTGCCACGGCCAACGCCGGCAAAGGTGATACCGTTTAATTCGTTGTCCGGAATCACTTCAAAACCAGCATAACGCACCTGCACATACTTTAACGCACCACTGTCATCCTCAGGGTCAGCGCCGCCATAAGGGCCGGCTTCACCTTCGGCTTCTACCTGACAATTTTCTAAAGCGGCTTGATCGCATTTAGTGGTAGGTGCATTACCGAGCAATACCAAACCGCCCCATTCTGCGGTGGACTCGTCATCTGACAGGCCCAGCATATCGTTAACTGAGGTCATGATAATGGGTGCGTTTGCGGTGCCCACTGCCTGAATTTTCGAGCCACGTGCCACTACCAGGTAGTCAGCACCGCTTTTACCAAAGATGGTGGTGCCCGGTTCAATCGTTAGCGTGGCGCTATCAGCGTTGTCATTACCAACGGTAACTTTTCCGCTTAATGACCAAGCGATATCGGCTGTTAAACGGGTATCGCTGGTAATAGTGCCGCTAATTTCGCACACCGTTTTGTCTACACCTGCCAGACTTTGACCTTCTGTAGCAAAAGCTGGGCAATCACTGGTTGCCGGCGGTGGATTACTGCCACCATTATTACCACCTGTGTCGTTACCGCCCGCGTTAACCACTAAGTCGCCACCACAACCCGCCAGCATAAGAGCTGACGCGATAGCGCTCAGTTTAATTAGTTTGCCTAAAGCCATTACCTTATCTCCGTTGTGTTATTTGGGGTGTTGCCAAAAAAGTTGCAGGCACCCTACACAAGCGAAGTGACGCTTTTATTACATTAATGCGTCGCTAATGTGACGCTGTGGCCGCGCCTTGCTCAGTGCGGTTTTTGCTTTGGGCTGTCAAAAAAAATTCATCTGCCTGTCACTTTTTGCATGTTATTCAAATGTTTTTATTTTGCTGTATATGTAAACGGTTGTGGTGGTGCAATAAACTGCATGAACACAATGCGGATTAACCTTTAGTTTTCATAAAAATGTCATAAACTGCAGCAATACTATGCGGCATAACGAGTTACAACAGCCGGCAGCAAGCCGGTAACCAAAGTGTGGTGGACCCTATGGCAAGAAAGATCCTGGTGGTGGAAGATGAAGCCCCAATCCGCGATATGTTGTGTTTTGTGCTGGAGCAAAATGGCTATCAGGCCGCAACGGCAGAGGACTTTGACTCTGCCATTAATGCGCTGGTTGAACCGTACCCGGACTTAGTGCTGTTAGACTGGATGCTGCCCGGCGGCAGTGGCATTCAGATTGCCAAAAAAATGAAGCAACATGAACTGACTCGCAGTATTCCCATTATTATGATTACTGCCCGTGGCGAAGAAGAAGATAAAGTACGTGGCCTGGAAGTGGGGGCTGATGACTATGTCACTAAGCCCTTCTCACCCAAAGAGCTAATGGCGCGCATCAAAGCGGTGATCCGCCGGGTAGCGCCGACCAGTTTGGATGAAGTAATCGAAGTGCAGGGCTTAAAGCTGGATCCGGTATCACACCGGGTGATGGCGCAGGACACGCCACTGGATATGGGGCCAACAGAGTTTCGCTTATTACACTTTTTTATGACTCACCCCGAGCGGGTATATAGCCGTGAACAGCTGCTGGATCACGTTTGGGGTACCAATGTGTATGTAGAAGACCGTACTGTGGACGTGCATATCCGCCGCTTACGTAAGGCGATTTCTATCGCAGGCCATGATAGATTAGTACAAACCGTGCGGGGCTCTGGCTACCGCTTCTCTGCCAAATAAAGGTAACTACTGTCGCTATGCGCCAACTGCTGTCGAAAAGGAAGGTGTACACCAAGCTGTTCCTTTTTTATTGTTTTATTGCACTGGTTGGCCTTATTTCCAACAGCCTGCTGCTGGCGCTGCTGATTTTTACTGTAGCGCTGCTGCTGTGGCATTATCATCATTTGTTTTTGATGGATAAATGGCTGTGGCGTGACCGCAAACTGTCACCGCCCATTAGCGAAGGGCTTTGGGGCCATTTATTTGAAGGTATTTATTATTTGCAGCGGCGTGATCGTCGCAAAAGACGTGAGCTACGCAATGTGGTACGCCGCTTTCGTGATGGCGCCGAAGCGTTACCAGAAGCAGTGGTTGTACTGCGCGATGACTGGAGTATTATCTGGTGTAATCAGCTGGCGCAAATTTTGGTGGGGCTGCACTGGCCGGCTGATGAAGGGCAGCGGCTGGACAACCTTATTCGCCACCCCGACTTTCTGCAGTATTTAAAGGCCGCAAAATTCGACCAGCCGCTGGAGCTGACCTCGCCGGTGAATGATGCGCTGACGCTCGAATTTAACATTATGCCGTACGGTATAGAGCAGTATTTGCTCATTGTGCGCGACATTACCCAGCTAAAACAACTGGAGCAAATCCGCAAAGACTTCGTGGCTAACGTGTCACACGAGCTGCGCACACCGCTCACTGTGCTGCAGGGCTATCTTGAAGTGATGGACGATGAACATCTTCCGGATAAAACCATGTGGAATAAGGCGCATAACGTGATGCTGGACCAAACCAAACGCATGGATGCACTGGTGCAGCAGTTGTTAACCTTGTCGCGTATTGAGGCTTCGGCCCGGGTACAGTTTGATGCTGAAGTAGACGTACCCGCCATGTTAGTGCAGCTGGAGCAGGAAGCGCAAACCGTTAACCGCGATAAGCAGCATACTTTGGTATTTGATATTGACCCTACGCTAAAGGTGACCGGCGTCACCGAAGAACTGCGCAGTGCCTTCTCTAACCTGGTGATCAACGCGATTAAATATACCCAGGATGGCGGCCATATTCAGGTTAGCTGGCAGCGGCAGCACTTAAAGGCTGTATTTTCAGTCAACGACAATGGCCCCGGCATAGCGCCACAACATGTTAAACGCTTAACCGAGCGGTTTTACCGGGTAGATGAAGCCCGCGCCCGTAATACTGGCGGCACCGGCCTGGGCCTGGCGATTGTAAAGCACGTTTTATCACGACATAACAGCCGCTTAATGATCTTCAGCGAGCCCGGCAAAGGCAGCAGTTTTTCCTTTACGCTGCCGCCAGAGCTGGTATTGGGCAACCGCCGGGCTACACCGAGTAAACCGGTTTAAGCGGGAATGAGATTAGCCACCACCTGCCGGCGAAAACAATCATTGTGATGATCATTTACCATGCCACAGGCCTGCATATGCGCATAAATAATGGTAGAGCCGACAAACTTAAAGCCACGCTGTTTTAAATCTTTGCTCATGGCGTCAGACTCCGGGCTGGTGGCGCGGTAATCTTCAGGCCCGGCAATGCAGTTTTGCTGCGGTTTACCGCCGACGAACTGCCATTGATAGCTACTAAAACTGCCACATTCCGCCTGCACTTCTAAAAACCGCGCAGCGTTATTAATGGCGGCAGCAATTTTCAGCCGGTTGCGGATAATGCCGGGGTTTTGCAGCAGCTCGGCGGCTTTGGCGTCATCAAAAGCGGCTACTTTTACCGGGTCAAAGTTGGCAAAAGCAGCGCGGTAATTATCGCGCTTTTTTAGCACCGTGTACCAGCTTAGCCCGGCCTGGGCGGCTTCCAGAGTTAAAAACTCAAATAGTTTATTGTCGTCATACACCGGTACGCCCCATTCGGTGTCATGGTAAGCAACATAGTCGGGTTTGCTTAAATCGACCCAGTGGCAACGACACGGTGCATTCATGGTTGTTTCTCTGTCGTTGGCGGATTGGCTAAGTAATCCAGTGCTAAACCGGTAAGTGCCCGCACACCGTTAACCAAGGCATCTTCGTTCACATCAAACATCGGCGAATGGTTTGGCGGAACTTCACTCAGTGGCTTGCCTTCGGGGGAGATACCCAAAAAGAAGAATACGCCCGGAATTTGCTGTTGGTAAAACGAGAAATCTTCCGCGCCGGTTATCGGTTTAATCGGTGCGACACCTTTATCGCCGGCCGCCCACTTCAGGCTTGGCATGGCCCAGTCGGTCAGTGCCGGGTCGTTCCAGGTAACAGCGGCAAAATTATGTACATGAAAATGCGCTTCAGCGCCGCTGGCTTTGGCAATATGCTCGCTGGTATGCGCCATGCGGGCGATTAAGTCTTCGCGCATCTCGCTGTCAAAGGTGCGGATGGTGCCCTCTAATTTCACGTCGTCGGGAATAATGTTCCAGCGAATACCTCCATGCACCTGACCAAAAGACACCACCGCCGGTGCTTTGGTCACATCAATCTGCCGCGCAGGGATCAGGTTTATGGCGTTAATCAGCTGGCCGGTCACGTTAATCGGGTCGATACCGCGCCATGGGCTTGAGCCATGCACTTGTTTACCTTTTACGGTAATTTGAAAGCTGTCAGCCGCCGCCATAATACCTTCCGTTTTTACCTGTAACTGGCCGGGCTCGCCCGGCCAGACATGTAAGCCAAAAATGGCTGATGGCGTAGGGTTGGCAAATACGCCCTCGGCCAGCATCATCTTGGCGCCACCTTCTTCACCGGCTGGCGGGCCTTCTTCAGCTGGCTGAAACACAAACACAATAGTACCGCCAATGTCAGCGCGCTGTTTGGCCAGTACTTCAGCGGCACCCATCAGCATCGCCACATGGGCATCGTGACCACAGGCATGCATAACGCCGGTTTGCTGGCCGTTAAATTCGCTGACCACTTTGGAGGCAAACGGCAGGCCGGTTTGCTCGGTCACCGGCAATGCGTCCATATCGGCACGTAGTGCTACCACCGGGCCGTCTTTAGCACCTTTTAAAATGCCGACCACCCCGGTATGGGCAATGCCAGTGCGCACTTCCAGCCCGAGCTTTTCCAAATGTGCAGCGACTTTGGCTGCAGTGCGCACCTCGCGGTTGGACAGTTCCGGATGCTGATGAATGTCACGGCGCCAGCTAATCACTTTGGGCATTACCTGTTCAATCTGTTTACTCAGCTCAGCGCGTGATTCCGCTAAGACGACAGGGCTATGGAATAAGGGGAGGATTGCCAAACCTAGTTTTGTCCAACTTAGTAGTGACCCGCGCATAGTAGCTCCAGATAATGTGCATTACGCAATACCATAAGCGCCGGCAGCAAAAATGGCAATTGTTGCTGGCAAATTGCCGTCAGCTTGGGTAATGTCAGACCCGTTGTTTACGCCAGGGCGAAAGACCGATTAATGCAGTTACATATTCTTCAGGGCTACATTCAAAATATCTATCTGGTGCAGGAAGGCGCTAGCTTAATGCTGTTGGATGGCTGTAGCCGGGCGGATATTGCCACCGTATGTCATTTCATTGAGCAACAATTAAGCTTGCCATTAACTGCATTAAAGCTGGTTATTGTGACGCATATGCACCCTGATCATGCCGGTGGCGCGCATAAATTGCGGCGTCTAACCGGGGCAAAAATTGCCTGCCACCCCAAAGCGCGGCGCTGGTATGCCGGCGTGCTTGGCCGCACGGCGCATCTTATTGATGTCAGCCTGACCTGGTGGGTCGCCAGCCGGCTGCGTAAGCCGAAGCGGCATATCTGGTATAACCCGATTTTAAAGCCTGACTTGCTATTGTTGGATGAACAGTCTGTGCCAGGCTTCCCCGACTGGCAGATACTTTATACTCCCGGCCATACTGACCATGATTTGTCTTTGTGGCATCAGCCGACAAAGCAGCTGTATATCGCTGATTTAATTGTGTCTGTAAAAAAACGTCTGGTGCCGCCGTATCCGGTGTGTCATCCGAATCAGTACAAACAGTCTTTAAAAAAGGTCAGTGACTTACAGCCAAGTCAGCTTTATTTTGCTCACGTAGCGCCGCTTAGCAGCACAGAAATTGATTTTGCTGACATTCTTAGTCAGGCGCCAACGCTACCGAAAAACCACTGGCATTCGATGAAAAACCGTATCGTTCATGCACTGGGCTGGCAAAGCAATCAACATTAACCCTATTGATACAACGGCTTCGCTAAGAGCTTACATTGAGCGTGGCACAGGATATAAACGAGCGTCGATGAATAATAACAGCCCGGTGGGGCGCCGGGCCGGAAGGCTTAACGTAAGATCAGCAGGCTACATTTGGCTTGGCTAATCATCGCTGTAGTAGTGCTACCCACGATAAACTGGCGGATGCGTGAATGACCGTAGGCGCCCATGACCAGCAAATCAATATGATGATGCTGCTGATACTGATGCAGCACGGCTTCTGGTTCGCCGCCAACAATGGCGACGGTAGTCGTAAAACCGGCATTGCGTAAAATGGCAGCGGCACTTGCCATGAGTGCTTCAGTGGCGTCGGTAGTGACACCGGCCATCACCAGGTGCACCGGTAAGCCTTTACCCAATGGGCTGGCAGCTAACATTTCCAGGCCTTTTAATGCCGTGGCGCTGCCATCATAGGCCAGCATAATGCTTTTCGGTTCAGTGTAGTGTTGCTGGGTAAGTAAGATAGGCTTTTGCAGGCTGCGGATCACCCGTTCAACATGTAAACCTAAATGGCCGTGGGCATCGGCGCTACTAAAGCCTCGTTTGCCCAGTACCAGCAAGCGCGTCTCATCTGCAAGCTCGGCTAAAGTTTCAACCAGCTCACCGTGGCGCAGGCGCTCATCTACTGCAGTTACACCAGCGGCTTCGGCACGGGCCTTGGCAGCGTCCAGCATAATGCGGCCGCGCTGCAGTGCCAGCTTGGCATGCTGCGCATCCAGTTCTGCCAGCTGGGCTAATAAGGCTTCCTGGCTGCCCAGGCCAATGCTACCGCTAAAGTCGGTATGTACGGTTTTATGGCTATTATCCAGCACATGAATAACTGACATGGCGACATTGAGTTTTTTTGCTGCCCACACCGCATAGTCGCATACCGCCTGGGCATAGGGTGAGGCGTCAATACACGCCAGTACTTTTCTGCTCATGTTGTATCTCCTAGTGGCCCATCAGTTTTTCGATTGCTTCCGGGCGGTTATGCACAGCAAATTTATCGACTAAGGTGGCACTGGCGTCATTTAAGCCCAGTAACTGCACATCGGTGCCTTCGCGGCGGAATTTCAACACGACTTTATCCAGCGAACTTATTGCGGTGATATCCCAAAAATGCGCTTTGCTTAAGTCTATCGTGACTTTTTCTACTGCCTCTTTAAAGTCAAAGGCATTAACAAATTGCTCGCTTGAGCTAAAAAACACCTGACCGACCACGTTGTAGGTTCTTTCGTGGCCGTCTTTGGATAAGCTGGAGCCGATATATAAAATTTGCCCGACTTTATGGGCAAAAAACAAGGCGCTTAATAACACACCCACTAACACCCCGTACGCCAGGTTATGGGTAAATACCACCACGATAACAGTGGCGATCATCACCACCGATGAGCTTTTCGGATTTTTGCCCAGGTCTTTTACCGACGACCAGCTAAAGGTGCCAATTGACACCATGATCATCACTGCCATCAACGCAGCCATTGGGATCATGCCAACCCATTGGTCTAAAAATACCACCATCAACAGCAGTAAGCTGCCGGCCAATAGCGCCGATAAACGGGTGCGCCCGCCGGATTTTACATTAATCACCGACTGACCAATCATGGCGCAACCTGCCATGCCGCCAATTAAGCCCGAGCCAATATTGGCAATACCCTGGCCAACACATTCGCGGTTTTTATCACTTGAGGTGTCGGTAAAATCATCCACAATAGTGGCCGTCATTAATGACTCTAAAATACCCACTACGGCCAGTGCTAAGGCATAGGGGAAGATAATCTGCAGGGTCTCAAAATTAAGCGGTACGTCCGGCCATAAAAATACCGGCAGGCTGTCGGGCAGCTCACCCATATCGGCCACAGTGCGAATATCGAGATTAAAATACACGGCAATAGCGGTCAGTACCACTATGCACACCAGCGGTGAGGGGATTTTCTTAGTAACATACGGGAACAGGTAAATAATCGCCAGCCCCAGTGCTGTCATGCCATACACAGTAGTGGTGCCATAGGTACCGCTTAGTTCGGGCAGCTGCGCCATAAAAATCAAAATAGCCAGGGCATTAACAAAGCCGGTCACCACAGAGCGCGATACAAAGCGCATTAAATCGCCCAGTTTAAACAGGCCAAAAATAATCTGAATAACACCGGTTAATAAGGTGGCGGCCAGCAGGTACTCCAGGCCATGCTGTTTTACCAGAGTAATCATTAGCAGGGCCATGGCGCCGGTTGCGGCTGAAATCATACCCGGGCGGGCACCGGCAAAAGCGATAATCACACAAATCGCAAAAGAGGCGTACAAACCCACCTTAGGATCAACGCCGGCAATAATGGAGAAGGCAATGGCCTCAGGTATCAGAGCCAAGGCCACCACGATGGCTGAGAGAATATCGCCGCGCAGGTTAGATAGCCAATGCTGTTTTAAATAAGTTAGCAACATAGATTAAAATATCGACACTTCAAAAGGCCGCGCAGTGTACACGAAACACCGCTGCAGTTAAACCGAAGCGACGTCAGCCAGGCCAGGGCAATCGAGCACAAAGGCAATTTTTTTCAGCGCTTTTTGCTCCAATAGCAAGTCGGCTGCCAGCAGGCTTTGCTGTGTTAGCCAGTCAGCGGGTAATTGCAGGTGCAGGTATTGCACGCCGGCAGTTGCCTGTAGTTCCGGTAAAATATCATCGCGTCGTTTTTGGTTTAACAGTACCGCCAGGCGCAGTAGTACCAACAAGCACACCACTTGTGGCAACTGATACAGGCTGAATGCGGGTATATCATCGGCGCGGATTTTTCGCCGGTGAAAGCGTACCAGGGTAGCTACAAGCTGTTGTTGCTCCTGGTTAAAACCGGGCAGGTTGGCGTTTTGTAAAATATAAGCAGAATGTTTTTGTACGCCGGACGAGTTAATGTGCAGGCCCACCTCGTACAAGGTGGCGGCCCAGCCCAGCAATAACGCATCTTCATCGGTGAGCTGCCAGCTGCTGCGCACCTGGCTAAACAGGGTTAAGGCGGTATGCCTTACCCGTTCGGCCTGCGCCATATCGACATCGTAGCGCCGTTGCAGGCTGGCTACACTGTGCTCGCGAATATCCAGATGCTGTAACCGGTCGCTCATCTCGTACAGTACACCTTCACGCAGTGCTGCATCGCAATAGACCAACTGGTCAATTTGCAGCAGGTTAAAGGCGGCAATTAAAATGGCTAAGCCGGAGCAAATCAGCAGCTTTCTGTCATCGGTTAAGCCGGGCAAATCCAGCTGATAGCTGTTTTCCTGTGCCACCAGATGATCTTTTAACGCGAATAAATGCGCGCGTTCAATCGCATTGCTGCTAAAACCCAGGCCGACAATAATATCGCGGATCGTTTTTACCGTGCCCGATGTGCCTACGGCTTGTTGCCAGCCAGCCGCTTTAAAGCTGCTGATAATCGGCTCCAGCTCTTGTTCGGCTTGCAAAATGGCGCGGTTGAAGCGCTTTTCGCTAATGCGGCCCTGCGGGAAATGCTGCATGGCATAACTGACACAGCCCATATTACGGCTACTGAGCCGAAGGGGTTGCAGGCCCTCGCCAATAGCAAATTCGGTACTGCCGCCGCCGATGTCTATCACCAGCCGGCGGCCGGCAAAATGCTCAAAATGCGCTACGCCCTGATAAATAAAACGGGCTTCCTCCTGACCGGAAATCACCTCAATAGGAAACGGAAACACCGCCTTGGCCCGGCGTAAAAACGTAGCGGCATTGCGCGCCCGGCGCAGGGTGTAGGTGGCGATAACCCGCACCGACTGCGGCGCAAAGGGCTTTAAGGTGTCGGCGAATTGCGCCAGCACATTCAGGCCACGCTCTATCGCTTCTTCACTTAATACCAATTGATCGTTTAAGCCCTCAGCCAGCTGCACTTTTTGCTTTTCGCGGTGCAGCAGCTGAATATCACCGGCAATCACCCGGGCTATTACCATGTGAAAGGAGTTGGAGCCCAGGTCAACGGCAGCCATATAGGCCTGCTGATGCGTTATAAGTGATTCGGCGGTGTCGGTCATTCTTCTGGGCTGTCAACCTGTTGTCGGCTTTGCATGCGGGCG
Organism: Chromatiaceae bacterium; assembly: GCA_033838465.1. Classification (GTDB taxonomy): domain Bacteria; phylum Pseudomonadota; class Gammaproteobacteria; order Enterobacterales; family Alteromonadaceae; genus Alishewanella. The sequence continues at coordinate 87,345 of JAJLKZ010000002.1, read as the reverse complement.
AAATAATCGTAGATCTGCTGCTGCGAGCGGATGCTGCGTTTATTGCCACGTTTTACATAGCCATTACTTTGTCTGGCATCAATAATACGTGCCTTTACGTTATCCCGCCACTGAATATCCAGCGTATCCAGTACCTGCTGCTTCAGACGAATATCATAAATAGGTACGCCTACCTCCACCCGCTGATCGATATTGCGTGTCATCCAGTCGGCAGACGAGATATACACATCAGTCTCGCCGCCGTTATGAAATACATACACACGGGCATGCTCTAAAAAGCGGTCTAGAACCGAAATAATCTTAATGTTCTGGCTCTTACCGGCAATGCCTGGCATCAGAGAGCACATGCCGCGCACAATAATGCGTATTTTTACCCCAGCCTGGCTGGCGCGATACAACAGCTCGACAATTTGCTGATCAACCAGGTTATTTACTTTAAGGAAGATCTCGGCTTTGCGCCCGCTTACGGCAAAGTCGATTTCCCGTTGGATCAGCGCCGTTAGCCGGTTGCGGCTCCAGGTGGGGGAAACGATCAGATGGTTAAACTGATAAGGCCGGTAGCTGTATTCAATAAACTCAAACACCTGACCAATTTCACTGGTAATTTCCTGATGGCAGGTAAACAGGCTCATGTCGGTATAAATGCGCGCCGTTTTCTCGTTAAAGTTACCCGTGCCAATATGGCCGTATTGTACCAGTTTGCCTTTTTCCATCCGGCTAATCAGGCACAGTTTCGAGTGAATTTTCAGTGTAGTTAAGCCAAACACGACCTGTATACCGGCTTCGGTCATTTTGCGTGCCCAGTTGATGTTGTTCTCTTCATCAAAGCGGGCTTTAAGCTCAACCACAACGGTGACTTTTTTGCCGTTACGCACGGCGTCCAGTAGCGAGTGGATCACTCGTGAGTGTTTCGCTACCCGGTACATGGTCATTTTAATATGGGTTACTTTAGGGTCAAACGACGCCTGGCGCACCCACTCGGTAAAGTAGCCAAAGTTATGGTAGGGGTAATACAGCAGTATATCGCCCGCCCGAATGGCATCAAAGCTGGTGGCATACTGCTCAAATTCCGGGCTGTTCAGCGGCGGCAGGGTGGGGAACTCGAGGCTTTGATGGCCAATATTCGGAAAGCCGATAAAGTCTTTAAAGTTGCGGTAGCGGCTGCCGGGAATTAGCGAATCGACTGAACTGGTGCCCAGTTGTTTGCTCAGCACTTTTAACATTTGCTCCGGCATTGCCGCATCGTATACCAGCCGCACCGGCTCCGATTTTAACCTCTGTCGTATGCCCTTGGACATCTTATCAATTAAGCTTTGGTCAAGCGTATCGCTGATGTTGTACTCGGCGTCGCGGGTCAGTTTCAACGAATAGGCCTGAATGTGATCGAACTCGAAAAAACCGCTGAACAAGTCGGCAATACAGTGCACGATCACATCATCGAGCAGCAAAATTTGCCGGCGATAATGGCCGTTTTTCTTGCGGGTGTTTAAGTGCAGTGGCAACTCAATAAAGCGGGATAACTCATTGGTTGGTACTTGCACTATGGCATATTCTGGTTTGCCGCTGCCGGTCATTTCTACCATTAAATAGGTAGTGTTATCTTCCAGTGCTTTTGACAGGCTGACTTCATCACCAGATAAAATCATCGGCGAGATGTGCTTTATCACTTCGCTGCGAAAATAACTGCGCACCCAGCTTGATTGCAGCTCGGTCAGCTTAAAATTGTCGATAAGCTCAATATTGTGTTTGCGTAGCTCTAACTGAATGTCGAGGTATATAGCATTAAAACGAGCGCCCAACTCCAAAACCTGCTGCTGAATATCCTGCATCAGATGCTCAGCATCTTCCTGCTCGCTGCTTTGATATTTTTTCAGCAAAATACGCCGTTTGACATCAGCTACCCGCACACGGAAAAACTCATCCATGTTGTTGGAGTAAATGCCTAAAAAACGCAGCCGCTCAATCGGCGGGTTACGCTCGTCGGCTGCTTCCTGTAATACCCGGCCATTAAACGCCAGCCAGCTTAATTCACGTGGATAAGTGGGAAATTCAGTGCCAACAGTGGTGTTGGGGTGTTCCATGGTCCAGCTCCCTGACTACAACTTAGGGTTACTCTATGGCAGTTTTATGACAGCAAGATGAATGCGCCGCTTCAACCCTGCAAAGCGGCGTCAGCACAAACTTAAACGTTGGTTTCTACGTCTACCACGATGTCAGTGGCAATGGCTTCCAGTGCTTTTACCACTTCATCGCGGCTGACACTGGCCGGTAACTCTACAGTAGCAACAGCGTTAAACAGTGGCACCCCCCAGTTAGGCGCACTTTGCTTGCTGCTTTCAAAATGAATAATGTTGGTGCCTTTATGTTTTATCACCGATGACAATTCGCGCACTATGCCGGGCCTGTCATTACCGGTAATAACAAATTTCAGCTGTTGCTGCTCGTTTAACGCGCTGGGGATACCGTGCTGTATTTTGATATCCAGATCGGTCAGCTGCTCCAGCGCAGCAGTAAGTTCTGCCAGATCCTGTTCTGCGACTTCAATCTGCAAAATACCGGCAAAGTAACCGGCCAGATGGCTGAGGTTACTGGCCATCCAGTTGCCGTTGTGACGGCTAACGACTGTGGCCAGTTGCTCTACCAGGCCAGCTTTATCTTTACCAATTAATGTCAGTACTAACTGCTTCATTTAATTTCTTCCTGTAAAAACCTGCAACAACATCGCGGCGGCTACCCCGGATAGCGCTGAAAAAAGCAAAAACGCTCCTTGAGTTTAGCTGCCAGCCTGACGTTTTTAAATGTATTGCTAACATTATTTGTAAATTTAACGGCTTAGCCTGATAAAGTCTGAAAGTATTGACGAAAAAATCTCGACAGGCTCTCGGCGCAGTGCTGGCAGTGGCGGGTGCTTTCTGCCTATACTTAGCGCATCATTCAGGGCTCGAGCATAAGCCCTGTTAACTTACCGCAAACGGAGAGCGCAGTGGATAAGCTCAATATAAGTAAACACATTTCCAGCTCCTTTAATGACGAAATTGACGAAGTGCTCAACCATGTAATGGCGATGGGCGGTTTGATTGAGCAGCAGCTGAATAACGCGCTGATGGCAATTGCCAATGCCGACGCTGAGCTGGCGCAGCGGGTCATAGACACTGATTTGAAAGTAAATGACTGGGAGCTGCAAATTGATAAAGAATGCACCAGCATCATTGTAAAACGTCAGCCTGCAGCCAGTGATTTACGCCTTATTATGGCCATTATGAAAACCATTGCTGATTTGGAGCGCATCGGCGATGAAACACGCCGTATTGCCCGTGTTGCGCTGGAGTCGTTTAACAGTGAGCAGCAAGACTTACTGGTGAATCTGGATAATTTGGGCCGCCATGTCGGGCAGATGCTACATGACGTGCTGGATGCCTTCGCCCGTATGGACGTTGAAACGGCTGTGGCCGTGCATCAGGAAGACAAAAAAGTAGACCGTGAATACGAGGCCATTACCCGCCAGCTGATGACGTACATGATTGAAGATCCGAGCTCTATTCCAAAGATTATGAATGTGCTCTGGTCTGCCCGCTCGCTGGAGCGTATTGGCGACAGGTGTAAAAACCTGGCTGAATACATCATCTTCTTTGTCAAGGGAAAGGTGGTGCGCCACAGCAGTGCAGAAAAACTGGAGCAAGAAGCACGCAGCTGATTTTTAAACATTTTTGTACAACGGTGGCGACGCCCTGACGATGACACGTGCAGGGCGTTTTCATCTGGGATTCATTTTTCGTTTTTATTGCGCTTTGAATGCCGTTACAATGCGCGCCGACTGACGTCTAACCAACATACGGGACCAGGCTATGCCAGCAAGTACTTTTTTATCCGTGTTTGCCAAATCACCGATTAAACCGATAGAAGAACATATCCGCAAAGTACATCAGGCCAGCGAGTTATTGCTGCCGTTTTTCGATGCAGTCTATCAGCAGGATTGGCAAACTGCGGCCGAGGTGCGTAAAAACATCGTCGCGTTGGAAAAGGAAGCCGACAAATTAAAACGGGAAATCCGCATTAACCTGCCGCGTGGCCTGTTTTTGCCGGTAGACCGTACTGACATTCTGGAGTTGGTGTCACAGCAAGATAAAATTGCCAACAAAACCAAAGATATCACCGGCCGGGTGCTGGGCCGCGAATTGCTGATCCCGGCCAGCTTACAAAGCGATTTTAAAACCTATGTGCAGCGCTGCATTGACGCTACCGCACTGGCCAGCGAGGTGATCAATGAGCTGGACGAGTTACTGGAGACCGGCTTCCGCGGCCGTGAAGTCGATCTGGTGATCAAAATGGTTGAACAGCTGGATGCCATTGAAGGTGACACTGACGATATGCAAATCAAACTGCGTAAAGCCCTGCGCCAGGCTGAGAAAGAGCTGAACCCAATAGACGTGATGTTTTTATACCGCACGCTGGAGTGGATTGGCGACTTAGCCGATGTGGCGCTGAAAGTTGGTTCGCGCCTCGAAATTATGTTAGCCCGCTAAAACAAAAAGGTTTTCCAGATGGATATTATTCAATCATACGGCTTAATTCTCATCGTTATTGCCGCTGTGTTCGGCTTTTTGATGGCGTACGGTGTTGGTGCCAACGATGTGGCCAATGCTATGGGCACCTCTGTGGGGTCTAAAGCGTTAACGATTAAACAAGCCATTATTATTGCTGCAGTATTTGAATTTGCCGGCGCGTATTTGGCCGGTGGTTCGGTGACGTCGACCATTCGTGGTGGCATTACCGATGCGTCATTCTTCGTTGATGCGCCTGAGCTGATGGCTTACGGTATGATAGCGGCCCTATTGGCAGCTGCCACCTGGCTAATTGTGGCGTCGTATTTCGGCTGGCCGGTATCGACCACGCACTCTATTGTTGGTGCTATTATCGGCTTTGCTGCCGTTGGCGTGGGTATGGATGCGGTACACTGGGACAAAGTTGGCGGTATTGTCGGTAGCTGGGTAGTGACACCTATGCTGGCCGGTGTGCTGGCTTATATGTTCTTCATGAGCGCACAGCGGCTGATTTTTGATACCGATAACCCGCTGGCGAACGCGAAAAAGTATGTGCCTTTCTACATGGCCTTTGCTGCCTTTGTTATGACCTTAGTTACAGTGCAAAAAGGCTTGAAACATGTTGGCTTGCACATCAGTACGGCAGAGGGCTACTACATTTCAATTGTTATTGCTGCAGTGATTGGTGTGATCGGTAAAGTGGTTATCGGCAGGTTAAAGTTTGACCCGGCTGCTGATAAAAAGATGCAATTTAATAATGTTGAGCGCATCTTTGGTGTGTTGATGATCACTACTGCCTGCTGCATGGCATTTGCCCATGGCTCTAACGATGTTGCTAATGCGATAGGCCCATTGGCAGCAGTTGTCAGCGTGGTCAGTAGTGGTGGCGAGATTAGCAGCAAAGCACAGTTAGCCTGGTGGATCCTGCCGTTAGGCGCCATTGGAATCGTGGTGGGTTTGGCTACTTTGGGTGCGCGCGTTATTAAAACCGTCGGCACCGCCATTACGCATTTAACCCCAAGCCGTGGTTTTGCCGCCGAGTTATCAGCTGCTTCTACTGTAGTTATCGCCTCAGGCGCTGGCTTACCTATTTCTACCACCCAAACGCTGGTAGGCGCGGTATTAGGTGTTGGTTTGGCCCGTGGTATTGCGGCGCTTAATCTTGGCGTAGTGCGTAATATCTTTATCTCCTGGGTTATTACGCTGCCAGTAGGCGCAGGCCTGGCTATTGTCTTCTTCTATATCATGAGAGCAATGTTTGGTTAATAACCAGCATGTTCTGGGTTAATAGCCCGAGTTAAAAAGCCCTCAGTGTCGAGGGCTTTTTTGTGTCTGTCAGTTACGCCTCACAGTGCTTACGGTTGGTATTCGCTTACCAGCGTTAAACCGGTTACCGCGCGGTAACCATACACCGACATATGCCAGGTACCGGCTTGTGGGTTTGCTATCACACAGCTTTCTTCGTTACCGTTTTTATTCGGCCGGCAATCATAATTGCCGCTGGAAGGCTGGCTGGCGTATTTTACATACAAGTCAGCATCGCCACGGCCACCGCTAATGGTTACGCTAAGCTGCGCCATGCCCTCTGGCACGTCCAGCGTGTAATGCTGCCAGCCGCGACGCGGCACACTGATGTTGCTGATGGTCTCGCCACCGGCGTCCGGTAAATCGGGTGCCACAAAGCTGCCGGTCAGGTTAACGTCAGTAAAAGCGGTATAACCGATTAACTTAACGAAGTAAGTGCCAGCCTGGGCCGGATCGAACGGGCAGCTTTCGTTGTTGCCAAACAAATATGGCCGGCAATCCCAGTCAGACGCCGTTGGCTCAGCACCAAACTTGACATACAAGTCGGCATCACCGGTGCCGCCGTTCATGACAAATGATAGGTTGCTGGCGCCCTCTGGCACATTCAGGGTAAACAACAGCTCATCACCGGCAGCACCGCTCAGTGCTGATACGGTTTCACCATTTACCAGTTCAGTACCCGTTGGCGGCGGCGGTGGTGGGGTGTCGTCATCGTCACCGGCACAGCCGTATTGCGCCAGGTAATCTACTGCGGCTTTAGCCTGCACTAACCCGAAACCATAAGAGGTGTCACGGCCGGTATCGCCTAAATCTTCCGCGGTGGCGGCCAGCGCGCTGCGGATCTGGGCATTGGTACATAGCGGATAATGGCTCCACACCAGTGCCGCTACACCAGCGACATGCGGTGATGCCATAGAGGTACCGCTCATCAGGCCATAGTTAGAAGCACCCGAGAACAAATAGGCATCATTACCCAGCTCGCTCATCAGCACGTTACCGTCTTCCAGCGACACGCTGACGGCGGCAATAGTGGTTGTGGGGTTGTCACCCAGGGTGCCGCCAAAGTTGCCTGATACATTGTTATAAATGATCGCGCCAACGCCACCGCCAGCCTGGCAGGACTCTACTTTTTGCGCAAAGGCGACTTCACCACGCTGAATAACGCAGATTTTACCGGCAACATCGGTACAAGTCGTCACACCCAAACCACAGCTGGCCAGCTCGGCATTCAGGTTCGCTGTGCCAGAACCTGTCATCGGAATGGCATCAAACAACTGCGCACCTACCGCCAGGTTGGCTTCCAGAGCGCTGCCTTCAGGGTAGGTACTGCGCACGTTTACGCCCGGGCCTGCCAGTTCAACCTGAACGTTGCGCTGGGAAAAATCGGCCAGTGTCTTAGTGTCATCAACCGCTGCGACTGACACGACAGAATCATAGGATGCCGGGTACGACATAGAGGTGTCGCCATCGTTACCGGCCGCCGCAATCAGCAGTACACCCGCATCAAAGGCCGCTTGCATCGCATTGCGCTCAGTCACGCTGGAACCGGCACCGCCTAAGCTCATATTAATGACCGTAGCGCCGTTTTGGGCACAGGTATCTACAGCTTGCGCCAGGCTGGAAGAATAGCCCCAGCCATCGTCGTTAAATACTTTTACGATGTGCAGTTTCAGGTTGCCATTGGGCATTACGCCAACAATACCGACATCGTTGTTCAGTGCGGCTATGGTGCCGGCAACGTGGGTGCCGTGCGGACCGCCGGCATCAAACCAGTTACCGGTACCGATGTCATTACTGCCGGTGATATTGGCAGCATTAAAATCTTCATGTGGTAAACCCAGGCCCGAGTCAATGACGCAGACAGTCTGGTTAGAAGCAAATTCGTCACTGACTTGATCGGCCTGCACCATGGTAAAACCATAGGGAATTTGCTGCATCATCGGGAAGCGGGGTAAATCGCGCTCGACATATTCTACTGTTGGGTCAGCTTTTAACCTTGCCAGCATTACCGGGTTTAATTCGGCTGCCAGCGCATTGCGCTTGGCCAGTAATTTGTGTACGCGCACACCCTGACGGCTTAAACGCGCGCCATTATCGCTAAGGGCTGCCAGTGCTTGTTGTTTGTTCGCTTTACGTTGTTGCAGCGCTCGCTCTTTACTCAGACCGGCTTCTTTATACTTGATGATATAGCGTTGGCTGCTTGCCTGCTCTGCAGCCTGGCGCAGATTGTCGGCCGGTGCCGCAACGGCGTTCGCTACGCTGGCGGCCAGCAGGCTAACGCCGGCTAACAGCACGATATTTTGACTTCTGGACATGTTCACCCTCCAGGTGATTGTTATCGTTATAGTGTTAATGCCCGGAACTGCGCGGACTGCCTGGCTCGACATCTGGGCGTGTTTCGCTAGAAAATGTAAACAAAAAAGGCTTTTATCGCTAAGCATTGCTAAAAGCGGCTATTAATGCCTGCATTTTGTTATCAAGCTATAACAAATGTAAATTATGTTCAAACTTAAAATTACAAATCGGACAAGTGAATGACTAAAAGCACAGCGGCAAGGCCAGCTAAGCGGAAATGCCTTGCTTCTTGCCATCGGTAGGCGTACATTTTAAACGTTTATTTTCACGACATTTGCATTTTTTAATCGGAATAAGTAATGAAGCGCTTACCCAGTGTGAAACAGTTACAGTACTTATTGGCCTTGCATGAACATCAGCATTTTGGCCGGGCGGCAGAAGCCTGTTACATCGGCCAGTCTACATTAAGTGCTGCCATTGCAAACCTGGAAGAAACCATGCACGCCCAGTTGCTGGAGCGCGATCATAAAACCTTTATTTTTACCCCGTTGGGTGAGGATGTGGTGCGCCAGGCGCGGTATATCGTTGAGCAGTGTGAAGAGCTGACCGAGTTTGCCAAATGTCAGGGCAAACCCATGGCCGGGCCTTTCCGGCTGGGCTGTATTCCAACCATAGCCCCTTTTGTATTAAGCGAAGTGATGGCGAAGTGCCGTGAGCAATACCCAGAGCTGCAGCTGCTGTTGCGTGAAGATACCTCCGATAACTCGCTGCATGCGCTGGCCGAGGGCAGGCTGGATATGGTGCTGCTGGCGCTGCCTTATGAGACGGGGGCTTTTCACACGGAAGTGCTGGCCAAAGATGGCTTTAAGCTGGTGCTGCATAGAGACTGGCTGGACAGAGGATTTAACCAGGACATTAGCCAGTGGCCGGATGAAAGTATCTTTTTGCTTGAGCGCGAGCATTGCTTAACGAACCACGCGGTTAAAGCCTGTGAGCTTGAAGATAGCCGTAAGGTAAACCCGTTTTTTGCCACCAGCTTGCATACGCTTACCCAAATGGTAAACAACAAATTGGGTGTCACTTTTATGCCGCAAATGGCGATTAATAGCGGTCTGCTTGATGGCACTGAACTGGTGGCACAGGCACCGGGTAATGCCGCGGCCTATCGCGATATCGGCGTGGCCTGGCGGCCTACCTCAACCAAAGCGCGCAGTTATCGGCTGATGGCCGATTTAATCGCCCAGGTGTTGGCAAACAAATGCCGTTAAGCGCGGCTTTCTGCTAAACTGCGCACTGTTTTTAAAGCCGTGCCCCTCTGGTCGGTAAAGCCAAGGAACCCCTATGTCAGTTATAAGTTTGCAAGTTAAAGACTTCTCGTTCGAGCTGCCCGAGCAGCTTATCGCCCGTTTTCCCAAAGCCGAACGTTCATCCAGCCGCCTGCTGGCGATGGATAAACACAGTGGCGAGCTGTCTCACCATATTTTCAAAGATCTGGCCGATATGCTGGCACCCGGCGATCTGCTGGTGTTTAACAACACCAAGGTCATACCGGCGCGCTTATTTGGCCAGAAGGCTTCGGGTGGCAAGGTAGAAGTGCTGGTCGAGCGTATGCTGGACAATCAGCGCTTTTTAGCCCATGTCCGTGCCAGCAAAGCGCCCAAACCCGGCACCGAGCTTTTGCTCGAAGGCAGCGCCAAAGTGGTGATGAACCAGCGGCATGATGCGTTATTTGAGCTGCAGGTGATTGGTGATGAGCCTGTGCTGGATATGCTGGAGCGTTTGGGCCATATGCCACTGCCGCCCTATATCGACCGGCCCGATACCGAAGAGGATAAAGCGCGCTACCAAACGGTATACAACGAAAAACCTGGTGCTGTAGCGGCGCCCACTGCGGGCTTGCATTTTGATCAGCCGCTGTTAGACAAGCTAAAAGCCAAGGGCGTTGAGTTTGCTTACATTACGCTGCACGTAGGTGCCGGCACCTTTCAGCCGGTGCGGGTAGACAATGTGTTAGAGCATAAAATGCACGCTGAATATATCGAAGTGCCGCAGCAGGTCGTCGATGCTATTGCGGCCTGTAAAGCACGTGGTAATAAAGTGGTGGCGGTAGGTACGACTTCGGTGCGCTCACTGGAATCTGCCGCGCAGCAAGGCGGCGGTCAGCTTGTTGCTTACAGTGGTGATACGCAAATTTTTATCTTCCCAGGTTATCAGTTTAAGGTCATTGACGCCTTAATCACTAACTTCCATTTGCCGGAATCAACACTGATTATGCTGGTATCGGCGTTTAGTAGCCGCGAAAACATAATGCATGCTTACAAAACGGCGATTGCTGAGCAGTACCGGTTTTATTCGTATGGCGATGCGATGTTTATTCGCTGACATGATATTACCGGTGTTGCGGGGCTTACGGCAGGGAAATGCTTATTTCGCCGCCTGAGACAGCACGTCCCTGTGCTGTCTCAGCCTCCGCGGCATCCCTGCCGCTGCTGCATAAGCACACCCTGCCATAGCCTCGAAAGTCCGCTGCATTAGCCTTTGGTGGGTTCAGCTTAGCTTCTGCGAGTTAAGCTGCTATAATCGCGGCGCAAAAAAGCCAGACTGTTTCTCTGGCGGACGAGGAAAGCAATGAAATTTGAATTAGACACTACAGATGGCAAGGCCCGCCGTGGCCGGCTTATATTCGACCGTGGCGTAGTTGAGACGCCCGCTTTTATGCCGGTAGGCACCTACGGTACGGTTAAAGGCATGACGCCGGAAGAGCTCGAGGCTACCGGCGCACAGATCTGCTTAGGCAATACCTTTCACCTGATGCTGCGCCCGGGCACCGAGATCATCAAAAAGCATGGCGACCTGCACGACTTTATGCACTGGCATAAGCCTATCCTGACCGACTCGGGCGGCTTTCAGGTTTTCAGTTTGGGCGAGCTGCGCAAAATTACTGAAGAGGGCGTTAAGTTCCGTTCGCCATTAAATGGCGAGCGCATCATGTTAACGCCAGAGCGTTCAATGGAAGTGCAGCGCGACCTTGGCTCTGACATCGTGATGATTTTCGATGAGTGTACGCCATATCCGGCAACGGAAATGCAGGCGAAAAAATCGATGGAAATGTCGCTGCGCTGGGCCAAGCGCAGCAAAGATGCGCATGGTGATAACAAGGCGGCATTGTTTGGCATTATTCAGGGTGGTATGTATCCGCACCTGCGCGATGTGTCGTTAAACGGCCTGGAAGAGATTGGTTTTGACGGCTATGCCATCGGCGGTCTATCGGTTGGTGAGCCCAAAGAAGACATGATCCGCATTTTAGACCACACCACCGATAAAATGCCGGCACATAAGCCGCGTTATTTAATGGGTGTGGGTAAGCCGGAAGACATCGTAGAGGCAGTGCGCCGCGGTATCGATATGTTCGATTGCGTTATGCCCACCCGCAATGCCCGTAATGGTCATTTGTTTGTTTCAACCGGTGTGGTAAAAATCCGCAACGCCAAATACAAAGACGATGTTGGCCCTTTGGACGCAGAATGTGATTGCTACACGTGCAAAAACTATTCGCGGGCTTATTTACACCACTTAGACCGCTGCAATGAAATACAGGGTGCGCGTTTAAACACCATTCACAACCTGCATCACTACCAGAAACTGATGCAAGGATTGCGTGGCGCCATCGCCGCTGGTACTTTGGAGCAGTTTGTCGCACAATTTTACGCTAAACGCGGTATGGCGGTGCCTGAACTTGCAGCACCGGCACAGAATAACGAACAACATTAATCACAATTAAGGGGAAATTTATGAGTTTATTTATCAGCAATGCCTATGCGCAGGCCGCTCCAGGTGGACAACCACAAGGTGGTGGCTGGGATTTGATCATCATGCTGGTGGCCTTTGGTCTGATTTTCTACTTCCTGATCTACCGGCCACAAGCCAAACGCGTTAAAGAGCACCGCAACCTGATGGCAGCTCTGGCGAAGGGCGATGAAGTCTTAACCCAGGGCGGCTTGGTTGGCCGTATCAGTAAAATTGCCGAAGACAAAGACTTCGTGGTGCTGGCGCTGAATGACAGCACTGAAGTCACCGTACAAAAAGCGGCTATTAGCGCTGTGTTGCCCAAGGGCACGCTGAAATCGCTGTAATTTTCAGTAAAAGGATAGACAGGTGTTAAATCAAAACCCCGTTTGGCGCTACTTTCTGGTGCTTGGCATGTTATTGCTGGCACTGGTGTATGCGTTGCCAAACCTCTACCCGGAAGATCCGGCACTGAATATCAGTGCCAGCCGCGGTGGCACAGTTGAAGAAACCACCCGTGCTCAGCTGGAACAGCGCTTTATTGATGCCAATATTGCGGCAAAATCTGTGGTGTTGGAAAACGGCCAGGTATTGGCCCGCTTTAACAGCACTGAAGACCAGCTGCAAGCGCGTGAAATTGCTAACCAGCTGCTGGGCACCAACTTTATTACTGCACTGAATCTGGCGCCGGCAACACCAGACTGGTTAAGCGCTATTGGTGCCTCGCCGATGAAGCTGGGTCTGGACTTACGTGGCGGCGTACATTTTTTAATGGCCGTTGACATGAAAGCCGCGCTGGATAAAAACGTCAATGACATGGTGCAAACCTTCCGTGCAGATTTACGTGAAGACAAAATCCGTTACCGCAGTGTGCAGCCAGACTTAGCTAACAGCCGGGTGATTGTCAGTTTGCGCACTCTGGAAGATGTGGCTGCTGCTGAAGCCGCGCTGAAAGCGCGGGATCGTGAACTGGTGTTTAGCCAGGGCAGTGATGAGTTGACGCTGTTGGTCGGTATCAGTGAAATCCGCTTAAAAGAAATCCGCGAATATGCACTGGAGCAAAACATCACCATTATCCGTAACCGGGTAAACGAAATTGGTGTGGCTGAACCGCTGGTGCAGCGTCAGGGTGCCGATCGCATCGTGGTGCAGTTACCCGGTGTGCAGGATACCGCTCAGGCAAAAGAAATTTTGGGTGCAACAGCATCGCTAGAATTTCGCTTGGTCGATGAAGAAGGCGACTTAGCCGCAGCGCTGGAAGGCCGTGTACCGCCTAACGCAGAGCTGTACTACACCCGTGATGGCCGCCCGTTACTGCTGGAAAAACGCATCATGTTAACCGGTGAGCATATTACCGGCGCTAACTCGGCGTTTGATGAATATAGCCGGCCACAAGTTAGCATTAAGCTGGATGCCAAAGGCGGTAACATGTTATCGGCCGCGACCCGTGATGCTATTGGTCGGCGCATGGCGTCGGTGTTTATTGAATATAAACCTGGCACCGAGATTGGCGCAGACGGCAACCCGATCCTGATTAAGCAGCAGGAAGTGATTAACGATGCCACCATTCAGGCGCGTTTAGGTCGCGATTTCCGCATTACCGGTATCGACTCACCCGGCGAAGCACAAAACCTGGCCACTTTATTACGCGCAGGTGCGTTAATTGCACCGATCCAGATCATTGAAGAGCGCACTATAGGCCCAAGCCTGGGTAAAGAAAATATTGACCTTGGTGTAACGGCGATTCAGTGGGGCATGGTCGCGGTGCTGGTGTTTATGGTGATTTACTACAAAGCTTTTGGCTTAGTGGCTAACCTGGCACTGGTGGTTAACCTGGTACTGATTGTTGGCGTAATGTCGATGATTCCCGGCGCCACCTTAACGCTACCGGGTATGGCGGGTATTGTATTAACGGTAGGTATGGCGGTAGACGCAAACGTACTGATATTTGAGCGTATTCGAGAAGAGCTCGCCGAAGGTCGCTCAGTACAGCAAGCGATTCATCAGGGCTACGACCGTGCCTTTGCTACCATTGCCGACTCGAACATTACCACCTTATTAGTGGCGTTGATCCTGTTTGGTATAGGTACCGGCCCGGTGAAAGGCTTTGCCGTAACTCTGGCTATCGGTATCTTAACCTCTATCTTTACCGCGGTAGTAGGTACTCGCTTAGTTGTGAATTTAATTTGGGGTGGCCGCCGTTTGCAGTCACTGCCAATCTAAGGAGTACGGCATGAGAATATTTTACTTTAGCCAGCCGCTTGGTTTCATGAAACTAAAATGGCCTGCAGTAGTGCTATCAACCTTGTTGATCCTGGGCTCTTTTGTGTCGTTTTTTACCAAAGGCATAAACTGGGGGCTTGATTTTACCGGCGGTACTGTGATTGAAGTGGGCTTTGTTCAGCCGGCCGATTTGCCGGCCGTAAGGCAAACCCTAACAGCTGCTGGTTATGGCGATGCCGTGGTACAGCTGTTCGGCACCAGCCGCGATGTGCTTATCCGGATCCCGCTGCGTACCGATATCGATCAGTCTAAGCTTGGCGACGAAGTGATCAAAGCGCTGAACGCTTCGCAAACCGAGTCGGTAACCATGCGTCGTATCGAGTTTGTTGGCCCAAGTGTCGGCCAGGAGCTTAAAGAAGACGGTGGGCTAGCGATGTTAGTCGCGCTTATTGGTATCTTGCTGTATGTCACCATGCGTTTTGAATGGCGACTGTCGGTGGGTGCTGTTATGGCGTTGTTTCATGATGTGACCTTAACCATGGGCTTGTTCTCGGTGTTACAGCTGGAGTTTGACCTGACGGTGCTGGCAGCGATACTGGCGCTGATAGGCTACTCAATTAACGATACCATAGTGGTGTTTGACCGCATTCGTGAGAGCTTTCGCAAATTGCGTGACACCAGTGTCGATGACACGATCAACGATGCGATTACCTCAACGCTAAACCGTACTGTGGTGACATCCTTAACCACAGTGTTGGTATTGGTGGTGCTGTTTTATATGGGCGGCGCCTTAATACACGGTTTTGCCACGGCATTGTTGTTTGGTATTGCGATTGGTACCTACTCGTCAGTGTATGTGGCGAGTTCGATTGCAGAAATTCTCGGCATTAGCCGAGAAGATATGCTGCCGCCACCACCGGTGGAAAAAGAAGGTGAAAATACCGACGCCTTGCTGTAATTGCGTGGGTAAAGATGCTAAAAATGCCAGTCAATGACTGGCATTTTTTTACGCTTTTTAAGGACACGTTTTATGAGTAAACAGCATGCACCGGGTTTTCTGGCGCTGGTAGAGCAAGCGAAAGCGCAGATCAACGAAATTGGTATTGATGAGCTGCTTGAGCACAATCAGCCTTATGTGCTGCTGGATATTCGTGAAGACCACGAATGGCTGGCTGGCCACTTGCCAGAGGCCATGCATTTAGGCAAAGGCATTATCGAGCGGGATATTGAGCAGACAGTGGCAGATAAAAAGCAGAAAATTGTGCTGTACTGCGGCGGAGGTTATCGCTCTGCGCTGTCGGCGCAAACGCTGCAGCAGATGGGGTATCAGAATGTATACAGCTTAGCCGGTGGCTACCGTGAGTGGTGCGAGCGTAAGTTACCGGTAGAAGTGCCTAAACTTTAAAGAGGTTATTTAACTTTCAGTGTATTTGCCCAATCGAGTTGTGCTTCAGGTTACAACGCCCGTTGTGCTCGCCACAGCAACTCGCAAGCCATCCATGGCTTGCTCAGACACTCTGTGGCTGCGCGCATCGGGGTTCTAACCTGCGCTAGCGCGTAGGCTCAGACTTCTGGTTAACGTGACAAGGCTTCGGTTAAATGTGGCCGAATGCCTTTTAACATGCCTGCCAGCACTTTCGGGCTGGCAGCCACGATGTTACCGCTGCGCATCTGGTTGCTGCCGCCGGTAAAGTCAGACACTAAACCACCGGCTTCACGCACAATAAGCTCGCCGGCAGCAATGTCCCACGGTTTTAAGCCAATCTCAAAGAAACCGTCAAAGCGGCCAGCCGCCACATAAGCTAAATCCAGTGCAGCAGAGCCGGTACGGCGAATATCAGCCGCATCAGCTAATAAGCTGGTTACCATAGCGGCATGGGCCGGTATATGGGTTTTGTTTTTAAACGGAAAGCCGGTGGCTAAGATTGTGCCGCCCATATCTGGCAGGTTAGTCACACGAATACGGGTACCGTTTAACTGGGCGCCGCGGCCGCGAGAAGCGGTAAATAGCTCGCCGCGCAGTGGATCAAAGATCACTGCCTGGTCTAATTTACCCTGATGTTTTAACGCGATAGACACCGCAAAGTGCGGAATGCCTTTAATAAAGTTGGTGGTGCCGTCCAGCGGATCAATAATCCATTGAAATTCGCTGTCGTTGTTGCCGTAATCGCCATGCTCTTCGCCGACAATACCGTGGGTCGGGAACGATTTTTTTAACACCTGAACAATGGCTTGTTCAGCTTCTTTGTCGACGTTGGTAACAAAGTCGTTGGTGCCTTTCTGCAGTTTCTGAACCATGTCCAGTTGGCCACAGGCGCGCGCGATCACGTTACCGGCGCTGCGGGCAGCGCGAACCGCGATGTTTAACATCGGATGCATAGCAATTACCTTATTTTGAAAAGAGCTGTGTAAATTTCGGTCAAAAGAGCGGCGCGTATTGTAACGGCTACAGCCAAAAAGTAAAGGTAAAACCGGCCTAGCCCGGCGATTTTGTCAGCTGTTCATGTTCTGTTACAAGTCGGTAGCGGCATGAGGTTAGTTTTAGTATAAAATCAGGTTAATTATTCAGACACAATTCAGTTTGCCGGTACTAGCTTGGCAACATCCCAATAGTATTTGTACCCTTGATAAAGGACTTAACATGAAACGCTTATTTGTTAGCGCGCTTGTGATCACTACCTTAAGTTTAAGCGGCTGTGGTGCCTTACACACGGCAGTCGCCAAGCGCAATCTGGATGTGCAAACCAAGATGAGCAGCTCTATTTTTCTCGATCCGGTAGAGCCAGAGCAGCGCACGGTGTTTGTCGATATTCGTAACACCTCAGATAAACCGGAGTTTGATCTTAAACCTCAGGTGATCCAAAGCCTACAGGCCCGTGGTTATCAGGTAATAGATAGCCCGAAACGGGCGCATTATTGGCTACAGGCCAATGTGCTGCAGGTGGGGCGCAGCAATGCCCGCGACACTAATGGTGCACTGGCAGCCGGCCCTGGTATTGCCGGTGGCGCAGTAACCGGTTATGCACTGCACCGTGCTACTGGCGGTTCAGGCGGTGGCGGCGCTATAGGGGCGGCCGTTGGCGGTGCCATTGTCGGTACTGTGGTCGATGCGATGGTTGAAGATGTGTATTACAGCGTGATCACCGACATTCAAATTATGGAGCGCTTTGACGGCGTGGTCAGTGAAAGCTCGCAGCACCAGCTTATTCAGGGCGATAGTGGCAGTACCACCTCCAGTTACCAACGTGACAGCAACATGCGAAAGTACCAAACCCGTATTGTCAGCTTTGCCAACCAGGCTAATTTAAAGTGGCCTGAAGCCGAGCCAGAATTAACCCAGGGTATGGTGCGGGCACTGGCAGGCTTGTTCTAAATGCGAGTCGGGCTGTTACTTGCTGCACTATTGCTGTTAGGAGGCTGCACTGCGGTACACACGTCGGTGGCGAAACGTAATCTGGATGTGCAAACCCGCATGAGCCAGACGGTTTATCTCGACCCGGTGGAACCGGCGCAGCGCACTATTTATCTGGATATCCGCAACACCACGGCAGAATATCAGCTGCCGCTGGCCGACGATGTGCGCAGTTTTATGCTAAGCCGAGGCTATAAGCTGGTGAACTCGCCAATACAGGCGCAGTATTGGCTGCAGGTAAATGTGCGTACGGTATTAAAAGAGCGGCCTGATAAAGTGCTGGCCGATGAATACGGCATGACACCGCAAGAGGTCAGTGAACTGTTACACCCCGGCATGGCCCCGCCGCCAGAGCCGGAAACGCCGGAGCAGCGCGCCGAGCGTTATAGCCGTAACACCGCGGTGTTTGTAGACACGTCTATCGGCACCAATGTCGATGGTAAAGATATCGCCCGTGCTTTAGTGGTGTTGGCAGCCTTTGCTGGCGCTGAGTACATCGGTAACCAGCTGGTGCAAGATAAGTACTACACCATGCTCACTGATATTCAAATCGCCGAGCGTATTTCGCCAGACAGCGAGCAAAAAGTGCAGGAGTACAGCGAACACCAGTTACGGCAGGGCGACAGCGGCGCTTTTGAGCAGCTATGGCAGCGCGATACCGATATGCGCAAATACCAGGTACGGGTAGTCAGTTTTGCCAATAAAGCCAACCTTAACTGGCAAGATGCCGAGCAGCCACTGCATCAGGGCCTGCTTCGCTCCCTGGCCGGTATTTTTTAACCGGCCGCCGCGTGTGTATTCACTTTAATTACGTCACTTAGTGCCCGCACATCCATACCACTGGGGTGTTGATATACCCGCAGGCCAAACTCCGGTAATATCGCCAGCAAGTGGTCAAAAATATCCGATTGAATACTCTCGTACTTCAGCCAGGCGGTGGTATTGGTAAAGCAGTACAGTTCCAGCGGCAAGCCGTCGGCGGTAACCGGCAGTTGCCGGGCCATCAGTGTCATTTGCTGGTGAATACCCGGGTGGCTTTGTAAGTAGCGCTCAACATAAGCGCGGAAGGTACCAATATTGGTAATACGGCGGGTGTTCACCGGCTCTTTGCCTTCCTCTGCCAGCTGGGTATTCCAGTCATCAATTTCCTGCTGCTTGGTGGCCAGATAATCTTTTAGCAACTTAAACCGCCCCAGGCGCTTTTTTTGCTCGGCATCTAAAAAGTGTACACTTTGTTGGTCCAGTAAAATGCAGCGCTTAATACGCCGGCCGCCCGACTCCTGCATACCGCGCCAGTTTTTAAACGGATCTGTCATAAAACGGCGGGTAGGGATGGTGGTAATGGTTTTATCCCAGTTCTGAATTTTTACCGTATGCAGGGCGATGTCGATCACATCGCCATCGGCGTTAAGCTGCGGCATTTCTACCCAATCGCCTACGCGTAATACGTCGTTGGACGAGATCTGCACACTGGCCACCAGCGATAAAATGGTGTCCTGAAATATCAGCATCAGCACCGCGGCCATCGCACCTAAACCGGAGAGCAGAATAAGCGGTGAGCGGTCAAACAGTGCAGCAATAATCAGGATCAGCGTCACCGCATAAATAGCGATTTTTACTACCTGAATATAACCTTTGATTGGCCGGATTTTCGCATCAGGCCGCTCTTCATAAATGGAATTAACTAAATCCAGCAGGTTGCTCAGCGCCAATGCGACAGTGAGCACCATAAAGGCATTACACACATTAACGATAATGGTAGCCGCGGCCTCTGGCACGCCACTGACATAACCGATACCGGTAGAAATGATCAGTGCCGGTACCACATTTGACAACCGCGAGACAAAGTTGAATTTTTGTACCACATGCTGCTCATTAATTGGCGTAGCGCGCAGCAGCTTGAAAATACCACCGATTAAAATGCGTTTTACCACAAAATTACCCAGCCAGCTAAGCACTAGCAGCAAAGCCAGTTCGGTCGGTAACTCAAGCTGTGGGTACTGCTTTAACGTGTCTTGTAGCGGTTGTATCATTTCGTCCACAATATCCTCCATAATCAGCGGCATAGCCTGCCATAGCTTACCTTGATTGTGGCTGAATGTCGTTACATCCGCTCATTCAGGCGTATTTACCAGTATTGTTCTACCGTGATATTACCCGGCTCACGGCGCAGGTTTTTCTTTAAACCTAAGCTTTCAAGCGCGGCTTTGGTGTCTTTAATCATATCCGGGTTGCCGCATAACATGATTTGCGAGCGCGGTGTTAACGGCTGCTGACACGCGCTTTGCAGCTCGCCGCTTTGTATCAGCTCAGGCAGGCGTTTATTCAGCGCGCCGCTATGAGCCTCGCGGGTAACAATAGGTTGGTAATGCAGCTGGCCCGGGTACTGGTGCTGGCACTGGCTAATCAGCTCGCGGTACACCAGGTCGCCAATAGTACGCACGCTGTGCACCAGCACGATATGCGCAAAGCGCTGCCATAGCTGATGCGTGCCCAGCATCGACAAATAAGGCCCAATGCCTGTGCCGCTGGCGATAAGCCATAAATTGTCTCCCTCTGGTACTTCATCCAGCACAAAAAAGCCCGATGCTGGCTGGCTAATCTCCACACTGTCGCCCATTTTAAGTTGTTGCAGCAGTGGCGATAACTTACCTTCCGCTACGGTGCTGATTAAGAATTCCTGCTCGCTGCTACCAGGGCTGTTTACCAGCGAATAGGCGCGCTGCAGCCGGCCCTCGGCAGTATTTAACGCCAGCCGGACAAACTGACCGGCGGTAAAGCTAAAGGCGTCGGTTTTCACCTTTAAGCTAAATAAATTGGCATGCCAGTGATGATTGTCGGTTACTGTGCCGCTAAGCCATTGTGCCATAATCAGTTTCCTTTTCGTTTGTTGCCTTAAGCCTAGCAAACAAGCGCTGTTCTACCAGCTTAGGGCTAAACTAACGCCTTAGTGCATGTTATCTTGGGCAACAAAGCCAAAATTACAAGTTATTATGAGCAATGCGTTTTTTCTTGCCGACTGGCAGGTAAACCCCAGCGATAATACTCTGCGTCAAGGCAAACAGGTTCAGCAGTTAGAGCCCAAGGCGATGGATGTGCTGCTGTTGCTGTGTCGTCATGCCGGTGAGGTATTAAGCAGCGATGACATTATCAGCCAGTGCTGGCCCGGTATCGCTACCGGCGATAACCCGCTGCATAAAACCTTAACGCAGCTGCGTAAAGCGCTGGGCGACAGTGCAACTGCGCCGGTTTATATTGAGACCATTCGCAAACGTGGTTACCGCGTTATTGCCCAGGTACGCTATCCGCTGGGGCAACAACAAAGTGTGGCCGGGCATAGCTGGCAGCAGGGCTCGCCGTTTCCCGGCCTTAAAGCCTACGACGCCAGTTATGCCAGTGTGTTTTTTGGCCGTGGCGCACAAATAGACACCCTGCTTGGCCGCATTGCGCAGCAAATTAAATTTGGCCGTGACTTTTGCCTGCTACTGGGGCCCAGTGGCAGTGGTAAATCGTCGCTGATTAATGCCGGCGTTATGCCTAACTTAATGCAGCCTGGCGGTTTTAATGGCGTAGAGGTAGTGTCGTTTAGCAGCCTGGATTTAGCCGATGTGGCCAAAGGCCAGTTATTGCCAAGCCTGGCCAGCAGCTTGCTGGATTGGGAGCTTAATGATGCGCCGGTATTTGCCGGCGACAGCGCCGCCAGCCTGGCACAGAAATTAGCGCAGCCAGAGCCGCTACTGCAGCAGTGTAAAAGCTTACTCGGCAGTAAAGGGCAGCACAGCCGGCGCTTTGCCCTTTTTGTCGACCGCTTAGAAGTACTGTTATCCTCACCCCTGTTTAGCGAGGCAGAGCGTACAGGCTTTGTGGCTTTACTGGAGCAATTGGCCTGCAGTGGCGCTGTGCTGGTGCTAAGTGCCTGCAGAAACGAGTTCTACCCCGATTTAGTCGACTACCCCAGCTTAATGGCAGGTAAAGCCAAAGGCGCGCATTTTGATTTAGCCGCCCCCGGCCGCGCTGACTTACTGCAAATGATCCGTTTACCGGCACTGGCCGCCGGTTTATGCTTTGACATCGACCCAGACAGCGCCATGCCGCTGGATGAAATCCTGGTGCAAGAGGCCGCCAGCAACCCCGATGCCTTACCTATGTTGCAATACACTTTGCAGCAGCTGTATTTGCAGCGTAGCAGTGATAATAAACTGCTGTTAAGTGTGTATCAGGCACTGGGCGGTATTGAAGGTGCCATTGGCAAAAACGCTGAGCAGGCCATTAAAGGCTTAAGCAAAGCCGAGCAAGATTGCCTGCCAAAAGTGTTGTCCTTGCTGGTGACCTTGCGTGAAGATGAGCAAAGCATTACCAGCCGCAGTGCCCGGTTAGCCCAGCTCACCAGCAACGCCGAGCGCGCGCTGGTCAATACCATGATTGAGCAGCGGCTGTTTGTGTCTAACCTGCAGCAAGGCGAGCCGTGTTTTAGCATAGCGCACGAAGCGCTGCTTCGGCGCTGGCCGCGCGCCACTGCCTGGATCAGCGAGCATTTTGACAGCTTAAGCGTAAAAAGCCGCCTGCTGCACTTAAGCCAGCGCTGGCGCAGCGAGCAGAAAAACAGTGCCTATTTACTCGCTGAAGGCAAACCGCTGCAAGAGGCATTGCTACTGCAGCAAAACGCTCTGTTTCAGCTTGATAGCGAAGAGGCCGAATTTATTCAGGCCTCTGATGCCAAAGCGCGGTTAAAACGCTGGACGCGCCGCGCTACAGTCAGCTTGCTTTGTCTGTTAACGCTCACGGCTATGACCATGGGTGTGCGCAGTTTTCAGGCCGAGCAGCAGGCACAGCAAAAGCGGCTGGCGGCAGAAAACCTGCTCGGTTTTATGGTGGGCGACTTTGCCGACAAGCTGCGCAGTATCGGCCGCATGGATTTACTCGACGGTATCAGCAATAAAGCGCTGGAATATTTTACTGATTACAGCAGCGATGACAGCAGTTTAAGCATCGAAGCGCGCTTGCAGCACGGCCAAACCTTAGAAGCGATGGGCGAGGTGGCTTACTCGCGCGGTAAAACCGATGAGGCGTTAGCGGCTTTAAAAGCGGCCAGAGTGCAGTTAGAGGCTGTACTGGCGCAGCAGCCGGATAACTTAGAGCTGCTAAAAACCCTGGGCGCCAATGCGTTTTGGCTGGGGCAGATACAGTACGACGCCAGTAACTGGCAGGCGGTGCAACCTGAGTTTGAGCGTTATTACCAGTACAGCGAGCGTATGTATGAACTGGCACCGGATAACCTCGATGCCATTATGGAGCTATCCTACGCCACCAACTCGCTGGGCTCACTGGCAATGCAGCGGCAACAGTTTGATAAAGCGCGGCAAAGCTTTGAAGAGTCATTGCAGTTAAGATTACTGGCACAAGCAAAGCAACCTGAGAACAAGCAGCTGCTTGCGGATATTGCCAACACTCGTTCTTGGCTGGCTAGCGCTGCTTTGGCACAAGGTGATATTGCCACAGCTTTAACTGCACACAATGAGATCCAACGCATGTTGGTTACTGCTGGTGAAAATGCTGAACTGTATCTGCTGGAAATGCTGGCAAGTAGCTACCAAATGTCTGCAGACTTATTTGGCTTTATCGGACAAACAACGACCGCTTTAGCTAATGTTAAGTCTGCTGACATAGTCATCCGCAGAGCGTTAGCTCAGGATCCGGACAATAGCCGTTGGCGCAATTTAAAATACTATGCCTTTTATCAATCGCTTAAGTTTTCGCTAGATTTGTCAGAGCAAGAAGTTAAGCAAAGTCCGTCGCAGTTAATGAGTTTGCTGAGTAGGGATGGGCTTGATTTATCAACTACGCGTGAGCAGCAAATGCAAGCCCGGCACTGGTTGACTGCAGCGCAGATACTACTGACAAAAGGTAATCTACAATCCGCCAAAACCTATGCCGAGCAAGCTTTAATAACGTATGAGCTGCTTGTTGCAAAACATAGCGGTAATTTGCGTAACAGAGCAGGCAAAGCGAATAGTTACCTTGTACTGGCGAGAATAACAGAAAATAAAGACTTGCCGGCGACACATCAATTTTGCCAACATGCCTTGGATGAACTTGCTGACATCGTGGCTGTAAATAGAGAACCCGATTTTACTGTACCTTATGCTCAAGCACTGGACTGTCAGGGAAAACTTAACAGCGAAAGTGAGCTTATAGCGCAACTGCAGCAAAGTGGTGTTGTTAATTATCGTTTCAATCCGCAACTATAAGGAAATATGTTATGCCAACTACTCAAGCCGCCAGTTTAATTCAGGTTGTTGTCAATCTGGAAAACGGTGAACCGGTATTCAGTTATCAGACTACCAGCGGCCAACCGCTACCTAACGGTGACATTACCGTTACCGAAGCCGGCACTATTACCTACCAATTGGTCGACAATACAGGCAAAGGCTTAAAGTTTGTTGGTGTTGGGTTTACCACACCTTTTGATGGCATTATTGATGCAATCACCGTGAGCAGCGATGGCCAGCTGGTACAAATGCTGGATATGGACCGCAGTGCAGGTACCACTAAGTTTCAGTTTGTGCTGACGAATACCGCGAATACTCTGATGGTGCTAAGCCCAGATCCGGAAGTGAAAAACCTGCCACCAAATTAAGTGTCTGCTTCAAACTCAGCATTTAAGCCCCGCGCGTGGCTTTTAGTTTATATAAATCAATACATTAAATCAGAAGATTACCGAAAGGTTTGCGCGTGTATAAATAGCTAAAGTTGGCAGCAGTTAAATTAGCACTGCGGGAACGCCAAATGAACACTGCACAGCGCAACAGCCAAATACCTGCCCATGCCTTAAACGATGACAGCCCATGGCTTGAGGATACTGCGAGTAACCCGGGTCTGGATTTAGGTAGTTTTATTCAGTATCTGGCCGAAGCGGTGCTGGTGGTTAGCCCGGATGGCGTAATTGAATGTGCCAACGCTAAAGCCGCACTGTTGCTAAATTGTGTTGGCGCGCCGCTAATTGGCCGTAAGTGGCCGCAGTTTCTGGTGAGCCGTTGCCAGCAGCAGTATGAGGGGCTGGTGAATATGGTAGCGAAACGGATTTTATCGCTGCAGGCCGGCCCCAGTGAAATGGCGGTGCGCTGCGCCAATGGTGAAATAAAAGATATTGAGCTGTCAGTGTCGTTTTTACCCGAGCCCGAAGCACATTTGGTGCTGGTAATGCGCGATTTAACCCGCTACAAAGCCGAGTGCGAACAGCTAAGGCTGGAAGCGGCTACCGATGCACTGACTGGCTTGGCTAACCGCCGGGGTTTTGATGAGCAGCTGCAATCGCAGTGGCTGCAGTGCACCGAAGCGCGCCGGCCGCTTAGCGTGATCATTATCGATATCGACTTTTTTAAACAGTTTAATGACCGTTACGGCCATATTCAGGGCGATGCCTGCTTGCGTAAGGTTGCCGGTGCCATAGTGCAGGCGATGCCGGTAGATGGCAAACTGGCGGCGCGCTATGGCGGTGAAGAATTTGCGCTTATTTTACCTAACCATAATGAAATCAGTGCATTAAAAGTAGCGCGTGAGGTACAGCAGGCGGTAAGACAGCTAAGTTTTAGCGATGCCGGTTTACCCTCAACCGTTAATGTTACCGTTAGTCAGGGCGTGGCGACTGAAATTAACGGCCAATACCGCACAGCGCTGGCGCTGCTGTGTGCTGCAGATACAGCGCTGTATCGCGCTAAAGCGGATGGGCGTGACTGTGTTAATACCAGCAGTTAACAGCAACACAGAGATTAGCAGGTTAAGTGAACGCAGTAGTGTTCAGCGCAGCAGCCTTAGCAGCAAGCCAACTGAAATTGCACGGTTTTATCGCAGTTGCTACGGCCGTTTTCATCGCATAGCTGCATAAAGCGGATGGCATAACGGTATTTATTGCCGCTTACTGTAGGGTACACGCCATCGGCTGGCGTGTAACGAATACGCAATAGCTGATGCTGCTCGGTGTTGCTCTGGTAAAAGCCGTTTTCGGCTGCCACTTCGCTAAACTGGCCTTTCTCGCGGCAAAAATTCAGCACAAACCCCAGCGCATTTTGCAGCAGCGCAAATTCCGCACACCAACGGCTAACATCTTGCTGGCGCTGTGCAAGTGGCATACTTAACCAGTATTGTAATTGGGGAACGTCGAAGTAGCAGGTGCCTCCGGCCATAGCAAAACGCTGGCGCAGCGGGTTTAAAAACTTATCGTCTTTTAAATTACCAATAAACTTGCCGCTTTTTAACAACTCGGCCTGTAGCCTTACGGCCTGCTGTAACACCTTGCTGAGTTTATCGTCCGCGACCGACGGGTGGTTGGCCCAGGCCACTAAAGCCGCTTCGCAGCGCTCGCAGTCTTTTATCAGGTCAGGCCGAATATCATTTCTGTCCAGTACTTCAATCAGGTCAAACAGGATATTAAAAAACGCCAGCTGTTGGGGTTCACTGTCTAACCGGGTTAATTCAGACAACTGGTTTAGCAGGTATTCCAGCTTAAGGTAGGTACGTAATTTTTCGTTTAGCGGGTGCTCGTACAATAGCTCGGCCATTGGTGCTGCTATCCTGGTTGTGACAGCACCCGGCCTGATGTCAGTGGCGGGCCAGTTGCAGATATTGCTGATGCAGGCGTTCTACCTGGCTGTCTAGTGCTGCAATAGTGCTGTCATTGCTAATAATATCGTCGGCTTTTGCCAGCCGTTCGGTGCGCGGAAGCTGCGCCGCCATAATGGCGCGTATTTGCTGCTCGCTGGCGTTATCCCGCGCCATCGCTCGTGATAATTGCAGTGGCTCGGGTAAATCTATTACCAATACCCGCTGAACATACTGGTGTAGCTTATTCTCCAGTAGCAGCGGAGCCACCAACAGTGCATAGGGCGAGCTTAGCGCCGCCAGTTGTGCTAATAAGCTTTGCCGTATTGCCGGGTGCAGTAGCTGCTCTAGCCAGCTTTTTGCTTCGGGCTGGCTAAAAATGGTGTCGCGCAACCTGGCGCGGTTTAAGCTGCCATCAGCCTGCAAAATATCGCGGCCAAAACGCTGACTAATCGCACTAAGGCAAGCTGTACCGGGCATCACCACTTCGCGTGCGACAATGTCGGCATCAACATAGTGTATACCGCGTTTGGCAAACAGATCGGCCACTGTGGTTTTGCCGCAGCCAATACCGCCGGTCAGGCCAACAATGTAACCTGACAAGCCGTTACAGCCCTAAATAACGCAAGTAGGCGTTGGTTAACTGCTCGCCCCATAACAGGGCTATCCAGCCGGCGGCGGCAATGTAAGGCCCAAATGGAATAGGGGTGGCTTTATCTTTACCCTGAATGCTTAACAGGGAAACGCCAATCACTGCGCCAACCACGGACGACAGTAAAATAATCAGCGGTAGCTGCTGCCAGCCCAGTAAGGCACCAAATATGGCCATGAGCTTAAAATCGCCATAGCCCATGCCCTCCTTGCCGGTAAGTAGCTTAAACAGCCAGTACACACTCCAGAGGCTTAAATAACCGCAAGCGGCGCCGACAATAGCCTGCGCCGGGTTAACCATCGCTGAATCAGTCAGGCTAAATAGCAGTGCCAGCCATAGCAGCGGCAGGGTAAGCTGATCCGGCAGCAGCATCTTATCAATATCAATAAAGGTCAGTGCTACCAGTACCCAGGTCACGAAAATAAGCAGCAATGCCGGCAAACCAAACCCCAGCTGCCAGGCCACAGTAGCTGATAACAGCGCCGTTAAGGCTTCTATTGCCGGGTAACGCGCACTGATGGGGGCTTTGCAGCTGCGACATTTACCGCTCAGCATTAACCAGCTAATTACCGGAATATTGTCATAGGCTTTAATCGCGCTTTGGCATTTAGGGCAGCGCGAGCGCGGCACGGCAAGGTTAAACGGTTCAGATGAAGCAGTATTGGCATCAGGGCTAAAATAGGCCTGATATTCCTGCTGCCACTCGCGCTCCATCATAATTGGCAGGCGGTAAATCACCACATTTAGAAAGCTGCCAACCATCAGGCTAATAATGGCAACAGCAGCAATAAATAGCGCCGGGTAGGTGCTAAACACCTCGATAACAGGTTGCATTAGACAATCGAACCCATTTGGAAGATTGGCAGATACATAGCAATAATTAAGCCGCCGATCACCACGCCCAATACCGCCATTATCATTGGTTCCAGCAGCGCAGTTAAGCCATCAACGGCATCGTCGACTTCTTGCTCATAGATATTCGCAACCTTACTTAGCATACTATCGAGTGCGCCGGTTTCTTCACCAATAGACACCATCGAAATCACCATCTCAGGGAATTGGTCGGTTTGCTTCATCGCTAAAAACATCTGGTTACCGGAGGAGACTTCTTCGCGAATAAATAAAATCGCGTTTTTATACACCTCGTTACCTGAGGCGCCAGCGGCAGATTCCAGCGCTTCAATAAGCGGTACGCCGGCAGCAAAAGTGGTAGAAAGTGTACGGGCATAACGCGCCACCGCGGCTTTATTTAGAATATTACCAATTACCGGCAGCTTAATAATGCGGCCATCAGCCCAAGTGCGAAACTTAAGATTGCTGTTATAGGTTTTTCTTACAATAAAAAATGTCGCAACTAGGCCTGCCAACACCACCCACCAATATTGCTGCATTAGCTCCGAAATACCCAACACAAACAAGGTAAAAGCTGGCAGTTCAGCACCAAAACCAGCAAAAATCTCAGCAAATTGCGGCACAACGAAAATCAGCAAAATAGAGGTCACAATAGCAGCAACCACCAGCACTGCCACCGGATAAAACATGGCTTTTTTAATTTTTGACTTTAGCGCTTCAGCCTTTTCTTTATAAATGGCTAAGCGGTCGAAGATTTTATCCAATGAGCCCGAGGCTTCGCCGGATTTAACCAGGTCACAGTATAAATTATCGAAATACTTAGGGTGCTCGCGCAAGGTTTCTGATAGCGGTAAACCAGCCTGAATTTTTACTGAAATTTTTTGCATTAAAGTGCGCAGGCTTTTATTGTCTGAGCCATTGGCAATCAGGTCGATTGACTGCACCAATGGCACCCCTGCGCCCAGCATGGTGGCAATTTGCCGGGTAACAATAGCAATATCCAGTGCGGTAATTTTTTTGCCATCACCAAATAGCGACTTAGGCTTTTTCTTTACGCCGGAAGGGGTAATACCCTGCTGACGTAATAAGGCTTTTACCTCGGCAATACTGGTGCCCTTAATTTCGCCGTCTACTTTACTACCGCGGCGGTTTACGCCTTTATAGTTGTAGGTTTCCAGCTCTTTTATTTTAAATTGTTGTGCCTGAGCCATGTTCTCTGTCCTGTTGCTGCGCTTTAAGCGCTATTTCAAAAATGCGATATCAATAAAAACTAAACACTCACCACTAAACACTCGTTTAGCCCTTAGTCACCCTATTCACCTCCGCCAGGCTGGTTAACCCCGCGGCGGCTTTTAGTAAACCCGACTGGCGCAGGTTATTAATGCCTTCAGCCTGGGCTTGGGTGGCAATATCCAGTGAGTTACCGCCTTGCATAATAATATCGGCCATACGGCCACTGACCGGCATAACTTCGTAAATACCGACCCGGCCTTTATAGCCGTTAGTGCAATGCTCACAGCCGATGGGTTTAAATATTTTCAGGCCGGGCAGTTGCTCCGGGGTATAGCCCTGCTTTAACAGCTCGGCTTCGGGCAATACCTCGGGTTGCTTACAATGGTTACATAGGCGGCGCGCCAAGCGCTGAGCAATAATTAATGATACCGAGCTTGCTACGTTATAAGACGGCACACCCATATTCAGTAAACGGGTTAGGGTTTCCGGTGCTGAGTTGGTGTGCAGGGTCGATAGTACCAAGTGACCGGTTTGCGCCGCTTTAATCGCGATTTCGGCGGTTTCTAAATCCCGGATCTCACCCACCATTACCACGTCCGGGTCCTGGCGTAAAAAGGCTTTTAGCGCTGAGGCAAAGGTTAAGCCGGCGCGCGGGTTTACCTGCACCTGGTTAATACCGGCTAAGTTAATTTCAACCGGGTCTTCCGCGGTAGAGATATTGGTTTCGCTGGTATTTAAAATAGCCAAACCTGTGTATAGCGATACGGTTTTACCTGAGCCGGTAGGGCCAGTGACTAATATCATGCCTTGCGGCTGGGCCAGGGCATCTAAATACAGCTTCTTCTGGTTTTCTTCATAGCCCAACACATCGATGCCCAACATGGCGCTGTCAGAGTCGAGAATACGCATTACAATTTTTTCACCCCACAAGGTAGGCAGGGTGCTTACACGGAAATCAATCGATTTTTTCGCTGACAGCTTAAGCTTAATACGGCCATCTTGTGGTACGCGCTTTTCGGCAATATCAAGCCGGGACATAACCTTTAAGCGTGCTGATAAGCGGGTAGACAACGCCACCGGCGGGCTGGCCATTTCATGCAAAATACCGTCGATGCGAAAGCGGATGCGGTAGCTTTTTTCATAGGGTTCAAAGTGTAAGTCAGAGGCGCCTTTGCGGATGGCGTCGAGCAGCATTTTATTAATAAAGGCAATAATCGGTTGGTCTTCTTTATCGACCTGGACGCCGCTGCTTTCTTCTTCCTCTTCCTGCGCTATACCCAGCGAGCCTAAATCCCAGTCACTGTCGGTAAAATCGCCGCCTAAGCTGCTGTCAAACAGCTTATCAATGACTTTGTGCAGTTTGTCGTATTCAACCACCACCACTTCGGCGTTTAGGCCGGTGTTGAATTCAAAATCTTCAATGGTTTGAATATTGGTTGGGTCAACTACGCCCAGGTACATATTGCGACCGCGCTTGCCCAGCGGCAGCATATCGGTTTTGCGGATCAGCTTTTCGTTACGCAAATCTTCCGGCACATAGTCCAGCGAGTAATGATCCAGGTCCAGACAAATTGCCTGGCTAATGCCGGCAGCAGCCTGCGCCAGCTTGTCAGACGTAATCAGTTTTTCCGTTATTAACAGCTCAGGCAAGTTGCGGTATTGGCCGCCCTTATCGGTAACAACCTTGGTGGCGGTATCGCCATTAATAATACCCAGCTGTACCAGGCGTTTAAATAAAGTAGAGGTAGTGGTTACGGCCATTAAACGCAAACATCCTGATTTTGCTAATAAGAGATAAAAAAGTTACTTGATTATGCCACGTAACACAGCTTATTCAAGTTTATAGCGTGGTTAACGCCCTTGTACTGAGCTTACCTGAAATGAGTGGCAGATTGACGCATAGACAAAAACCGCGCTGCATTTGACATTATAAATTATCGTCATTTATCACAATTGGATCTGACCCCATATCCCTGCCGTTAATGACTATTTTATTGGCGCGCCATTGCACGGTGTACTGGCCTAACTTGCGCTTACGCTCAAGTGCTTTATGCACAGCTCGGCGCAACGAGTTAAGCGTATCTTCAGTGGAATAGTTAGACTTTGGTGTATTAGACATTGTCTGAAACCTCTAATAACAGCTGATACAGCTGAGGCTGGTAAACTTGCCGGGCCGTGCCCTGCTGCTCAAAAATCAAAACGGGTTCTTCATCAGCATTAAAGTAACACTGACAAGAGTCAACTAATGGTGAGTATTCGTTAAACAAGTTAGCCAAACTGCGTGGAAACCTGCGTTTAATATCTTTAAGCGGTATGTTGTGCCCGCCGTGTGAAACACGCTCTGCAACGCGTAATCTAGATACCTCGGCGTTAGGCAATGCTAGGTAAATTAACTCAACCCGCCAACCGTCCTGTTGTAACTGCTTAATTAGTTTTAAGTAAGTTCGGCCTGACAGCGTTGTTTCAAAAGCAAAAGATTGCTGTTTATTAATTCGGTGCTGTATTTCAGCAAGAAACAACCGGCTAGCGTTTAAGGATTCCTTTTCCGGAGCAAGAGGGGATAAACCGGCAGCGATCAAATCCGCATTAATAAAATATTCGCAAGCAGCTACTGTGGGCAAAAATTCTAACGCAAACGTAGTTTTACCTGC
Source organism: Chromatiaceae bacterium (assembly GCA_033838465.1). Classification (GTDB taxonomy): domain Bacteria; phylum Pseudomonadota; class Gammaproteobacteria; order Enterobacterales; family Alteromonadaceae; genus Alishewanella. Next base: position 55,797 of record JAJLKZ010000002.1, on the reverse strand, counting down.
GCCGTTTGGCCCGGCGATAATCCAGCACGTCGGCATTTGTAGCTCCGGTTATGTTTTACCCTGTGAGTATACTCGTTTGAGCAATAGTGAGCCAGAACGCTTTGCTTTGATAACCTTAGTAAAATAGCCTTTATGACTTTATATGTATATTATTTGTAAAAATAAAAAGCGCTTGGATGACGAGTCATGGCAAGACAATCACGTTACAACGCGCCGGGCTATGCACAGCACATTATTCAGCGCGGTAATAACCGGCAGGTGTGCTTTTTTTCCGATGATGATTATCGCGTGTATCTTGCCAGGCTAAAACAGTATGCACAGCAGCATGATGTGCAAGTGCATGCTTTTGTATTAATGACTAATCATGTGCATTTGCTAATAACACCGCAACATGAAAACGGTATAAGCCTGTTAATGCAAGCGCTGGGGCGGTTTTATGTGCAGTACGTCAATAAAACCTATGGCCGCACGGGTACCTTGTGGGAAGGGCGTTACAAAGCAACTTTGGTTGACAATGACTACTACGCATTAGCCGTTAGTCGTTATATAGAACTAAACCCGCTGCGGGCATCGATGGTAGACCACCCCGCTGAATATCCTTGGTCGAGCTTTCATGCCAACGCGCTGGGGAAAACTATTCAGCTGTGGCAACCCCATGCCAGCTATTTGGCTTTAGGCAGTAGCGAAGCTGAGCGCCAACAAGCCTATCTGAATTTATTCGAGCAACCTTTTTCTGATAAAGCGCTGGCAGAGATCCGCTATGCCAGCAACAAAGGCTGGGTGTTGGGCAGTGAGCACTTTAAACAACAGATAGCGGCGCAACTTAGCAGGCCGGTGTCACCCCGCAAGACAGTGCAGCAGGACGATGACTAATTAACAATTGGATCTGACCCCGAAGGTTTTTAGATCTGACCCCGAAGGTTAATAATTTTATTGAAAGCTGCGAAGAAAAAAGCCAGCTAAGTTAAGCTGGCTTTAGATAAATCTATCAAGCTAGGTCAAATTAACCTTGGCAAGTTTTTGGTGCGTATTTAGGTTTATTAGTAATAGTAGAAGAACAAGTCCACTCACCTGTAGTGGCATTTCTGGTCCAAACAACGTCAGCACCATTAACTTGTGAAGGAGCATTTGCGATAGTACAAGTAATAGTTGTACCAGTTACAGCAATCGCACAGTTACCAGTAGTGGCTTGTAAACCAATGTCAGTTACTGCTGCAACTGTGCCACCGTCGTTAGTGAATGTTTCAAATGCTGTCTTACCGGCAGAAATTTCTGCTAAAGCTGCAGTTACTTTAGAACGAGCCTGGTAATCAGAGTAAGCAGGCAGTGCTACTGCTGCCAAAATACCAATGATCGCAACAACGATCATTAATTCAATTAAGGTAAAACCTTGTTGTACGCGTTTCATAATTTACTTCTCCTGATGTTTTAATAGCCACTGGGGCTACCCGTTATTTTGGTCATTTTTAGACGAGGCGCAAGCTAAATGTTACAAAATTTATCGATAACGCCTAAATTATTGTCTGACATCATGATTTTTCTTTCTAAGACGCACCTTTCAGATATTTTTGTTAGTACAAAAGTACTAGTTAAGCTGCTCTAAGTGTAAAGCGGCCTGACGCCTGCGGCGTTTTGTCGTGGTTAGCAGGCGGTTTAACGCAGTCGAAAATGCCGTTTTAGCCTGATAGCAGCAAATGTTAATGCTGGCTTTTTAGGCATGTTGAGGAAAAGAACACCAGGTTGTATAGCGGGGTGTCTAATATTGCGCTGGGTTTTGAATCTTTCCCCCGGTTTTGCAATTCTCGCTTCTATTGTCAAAGGTGGTGGAATGGGTAAGGTTCAGATTAAACCTCGTTGGTTAAGCGCTTTGCTTAACTGATCTGCAAACTGTATTAGGAGTGGTATAAAGCTGTGCGCGCTGTTTAGCGCTTCAGCCAAGATAGCAGGGTCTTCAATATATTCATGCACCATTTTATTGCGCAGTTGTCTGGCTAATAGCCAGTTTTCCGCTGATTGTAGCCAGCCATATTTTTCAGCTTTATTCAGGTTGTCCAGCACTGGGCCGTTTTTCTCACCCAGCGCTGCCAGCACCGCAGGCAATAATTTATCGCCGATATTGTCTTGCAGGCGACCAAACCTGCTAGCAAAGGCGTCTAATTGCTCTGATAAACCGATGTTGGTGTCCAGATTGGTCAAAAACTGCGCATTGATAGGTTGACTGAATAAACGATGGCTGGTTTGCTGCAAATAGCGGCTCTCTTTGCCAATAACCCGCACTAAAAACTGCAGTCGTAGTTTTATATCGTCTGTCATAGGCGGATACCTTTGGCGGCAATATCGTGTATCGGCGTTTTTGCCACATTTGGCGCACTGACAATCACATCAATTTTTTGTAGTCCCAGTGCCAGCATTAGCTTGGCTTCTAACCTGGCGCTTGCCATTACTGGCTGCGCTATCGGTTGTTGCAGTTCTACCAGCAAGTCGATATCACCACCGCGTTTAGTGTCGTGCATTCTGGAACCAAATAGCTTTACCACGGCATCAGCGCCAAAAACTTCTTTGGTTAGCTGTGTGATGGTCTTCGTTTGCTGAGTGGTTAAACGCATTGTTTTGTACTGGCGAGTAATTTTACCTAGAGTGTAGCAAAGCAATGTGCCGAAACACAGCGTTAAAATTTAGCGGGGCACAAATTCAGCCGCGCTCAATTCACCCCGCCAGCAGCGCCATACGGGCTAAAAATGATTGACCCCAGGGCGACACCAGCCAGCCGACCAACAAGGTGTTGCCTAGGATAACAAAGCCAAACTCCCGCCGGAACGATAGCTTGCTGCGCTTATGTGCCAGTTGCTGTTGGGCGATATAAGCACCGGGCCAGCCGCCAATTAAAGCAAACAGTTGCAGGCTTTCTTCCGCCAGCCGGTTACCGTGGCGGGCGATGGCAGCGTCTTTGTCTATTTTATACAGCCAGTAGGTCATTAAACTGGCTTCCACATATAACAGTGGCAACACATAGAGTAATTTACCGAATAATAAGGCCAGTATCACTGCCAGGAAAAACGCCAGGCGGAAAAACAAGGCAAACTGGCTGGCTTGCTCGATATCGGCGCTGCTACTCAGAGGCGCGTTATTGACTGAACTGCGGTTGGGGTGTGATCGCGATGCTGTGGCAGGTGCTTTGGCAAAGCGCCAGGGGGCGGCGATGGCGCGGCCTTTTTTGTCGGTACCTAAACTAAATTGAAGTTGATCGCCTTGCTGCGGACGGCCTTCCGTGCCGGCAAAGTCGCGGATATGAAAAAACAGTTTTTGTGCATTCTGCTGACACAACACAAAGCCAAAGCCTTTATCGTCACGCCAGAACACTACGGTACCGGTTAATTGCATCGGATTATCCTGCTGGCTGGTCTCGCTCCGTGAGACCGGCCTACTGTAGCAGAAGTTTAGTGTGTCCTGGTCGAATCAGCCGGAAACTTTGTTATTTAATGTAACCTTAGTGGCTGATCGTAAGGCGCATGGATAAATCTATTGCCTGCACATGTTTGGTTAGCGCGCCGCTGGAAATATAGTCAACACCTGTGGCGGCAAGTTCGGTTAAGCGCTCGCTGGTAATATTGCCAGACACCTCCAGTTTGGCGTTGCCTGCGTTCATTGCTACCGCCTGCTTAATGTCTGCCAGGCTAAAGTTATCCAACATAATAATGTCTGCCCCGGCGTCTAAGGCTTGTTTCAGCTCAGCCAGGTTTTCGGTTTCAACTTCTACCGGTTTGCCGGGGAAGTTTTGCCGCGCTGTAGCAACAGCATTAGCAATAGAGCCGGCTGCGGCGATATGGTTTTCTTTAATTAAAAACGCATCATACAGGCCGATGCGGTGGTTTTTGCCGCCGCCCACCGTTACGGCGTATTTCTGCGCAAAGCGCAGGCCGGGAATGGTTTTACGGGTATCTAATAAGCGGGTATTACTGCCGGCTAAAAAGGCGGCATAGTGTGCGGTGGTGGTGGCGGTGGCGCTTAACAGCTGCAGAAAGTTAAGTGCGGTGCGCTCGCCGGTTAGTAACAACCGTGCCGGGCCATTTAGCGTGCAAAGTACCGTGTTGGCACCTACCTTATCGCCATCTTTTACTTGCCAGTTAATTTTCACCTTGTCGCCTAATTGGCGAAACACTTCATCAGCAAAGGCGGTACCACAAACCACACACTCTTCGCGGGTAATAATGGTAGCGCTGGCTTGCTGTGCAGCAGGAATTAACGAGGCGGTAATGTCGCCTTGTTCCAGCGTTAAAAAACCGAGATCTTCAGCCAGCGCGGCGGCGACGGCACGGGTGAGTTCTTGTTGCTGCAGGGTGTTGTGGCTAGTGTTCATAAGTCGGTTCGATTGCGTTATTAGTGTTGGATCAGCGTGAGCTGATTACCTTGTTGGTGAAATTCTAACTGTTTCAGCGCGCTCATGCCCAGCAATATCTCGGTGCCGGCCCCGCTTTTGTCCATGCCGGGTACTATGCTGGCCGGTATATTGTGTAGCACGATGTCACCCAGTTGCAGCGTATCAAGGCGGCTGGCGTAAGCGGTAGTGATGCCGTTGGCTGTGCTTACTTGCATGGCCCGGCCAAAGGGCAGGCCCAGTGTTTCTGCGGTGGCTTGAGCTATGGCGACGGTGGTGGCGCCGGTGTCGAGCATAAAATCCACCGGCTGGCTATTTACCAGCGCCGTGCCGACATAATGGCCGGCTTTGTTGCGGATAAGTACGGTGCGGGTTTCGCCACGGCTACCTTGCACACTTTGCAGCTGCTGGTTGGGGTTAAGCTGTTTATCAAGGGTGTCGTCAAAAAATAAAAACAGCATCACCATTACAATCAGCCACGCAATAATGGCGAAGGTCTTACCATAAGACTTTGTCGGTTCTGGTGCTTGCATTCGTCAGCTCGGCCAAGGACAATAGCGCCATAGCTTACTAACCAGATTGGTTAAAGGCAAAATTTCTGATGAAGCCGTGTACGCTTGCGATAACGCAGCGCCCCAGTCCACACTGTGATGACCGCCCGCAAGGCGAGACTATCAGCCTGTTGGTGATCCACAATATCAGCCTGCCCGCTGGTGAGTTTGCCGTCATTCCCGAACAAAGCCATATTGATGCGCTGTTTATGGGGTGTCTGGACGTGAGTGCACACCCCAGTTTTAGCGATTTGCAGGGCGTGAGGGTATCGGCGCACTGCGTAATATGGCGCGACGGCAGCGTGTTTCAGTATGTGCCCTTTGCCAAACGTGCCTGGCATGCTGGTGTCAGCCAGTTTGCCGGCCGCGAGCGCTGTAATGACTTTTCGATCGGCATTGAGTTAGAAGGTACTGACAATTTGCCTTATACTGAGCAGCAATATCAAAGCCTTATTGCGCTGACAAAAATGATCTGTCAGCAATATCCAACTATCACGCCCGAGCGTATAACAGGCCACAGCGATATTGCGCCGGGGCGTAAAACCGACCCTGGCGCCGCCTTTGACTGGGACCGTTATCGCCGTGGTATTGCGGGAATGTGAGTAATAAATGCAAATAAACAGCATTTTGAAAAATAACCAGGTTTAAGCGGAATAAAAAAGCGCGAGCAAGGGAGTTTCAGGTATGACCTTAATCAGTATGTTACTGGCATTAATTATTGAGCGCTTAGCCGTGCGCAGCGATGCCTGGCAGGCCAGCCGCTATTGCCGCAGTTATGTGCGCTTTAGTGCCGGCTCTAAACTAAGTGCGCTTTCAGCGCATAGCCTGGGGCAATACCTGTGGCTGGCGTTGCCGGGCGCAGTAGTCGCCTTGCTACTAAGCTGGGTAGACAGCCATTTACTGACCTTTTTGGTCAATACCCTGTTGCTGCTGGTGGGTATCGGCTGTTGGCATTATCGTCAGCTGTATAAGCAGTATTTAAATGCCATGGACAGAGGCGATGAAGAAGCCGGCTTTATTGCCATGCAGCAAATTCGCACCCAGTTGGGTAGCGCCAGCGAGCAGTACAGTTATGGTCAGTTGTTACTCTGGCTGAATTTCCGTTACTACGCCGCGGTGGTGTTCTGGTTTTTATTGCTGGGCGCCTTTGGTGTCATTACCTATGTGCTGGTGCGGCATTTACAAGAAGCAGTAGATGAAAAAGACGCGGCTGATTACGCGGCGGTGTTGGGCAGTGACAGCAAAGTGGGCTGTGTAGCGCACTGGGCGCTGTGGTTTCCGGCGCGGTTATTTGGTTTAGGCTTTGCTCTAGTGGGGCACTTCTCCCGCGCTTCTAATGCGCTACTGAGTTACTTTTTAGACTTTACTGCCAGTAACGAGCAGGTGGTAATTGAAGTAGCAACCGCCGCCGAGCAAATTCCGGCCGAAAGCATTAATACGCTGGACGACACCAGCTATATGGTGCAGTTAGCTAAGCGCAATATGCTGTTTTTCTTGGCCTTTACCGCCATTTTAACCCTAAGTGGCTGGCTGGGCTAAACCACACCTTCAGATTAGAGGCGCCGTTTTGGCGCCTTTTTTATTACCGCAGAATATTCTGGTCAGACCAATTCGTTTTTCGGTTGTGATAAGGCTGTGTTGTTGAGCTATTACTCTAACTATTTTCCGCTTTTGCCTTTGCATAGATTCTCTGCTTTATTTACTTGTTATGCAGAAACTGCTACCGTATCGCCACTAAAAATAAATTGGTAATACCAATTTACACGCAGCCTGTAAAACGAACAAAAGCAGCGCGTACCAACAGGAAAAACAATACTGCATGGCAGATTTCACCATTAAACCGGCTAAGCTTTCAGACCGCATTGTCGAGCAATTGGAAAACATGTTGCTGGAGGGCAGTTTTGCGCCGGGGCAAAAGCTGCCGCCCGAGCGCGATTTAGCGCTAATGTTTGCCGTATCGCGGCCCTCACTGCGCGAGGCGATTCAGAAACTGGAGGCCAAAGGGCTGGTGAACAGGCGCCAGGGCGGCGGCACTTACGTGTGCGACAACCTGGCCGTGGGCTTAACGGATCCCTTGTTTGAGCTGATTGGCCGCCACCCGGAGTCGCAGTTTGACTTGCTGGAGTTTCGCCATGCGTTAGAAGGCATTTGTGCTTATTACGCGGCGCTACGTGGCACCGCAGCCGATTTTGCCCAGATTAAAAAGCATTACGATGCCATTTGCGCGGCGCAGCAACTGAATGATGTTGAGCAGGAAGCCAAAGCGGTCGGCAGTTTTTATCTGGCGGTGGCAGAGGCGTCGCACAATGTGGTGTTGCTGCATTTAGTGCGCGGCTTAACGCCACTGGTCGAGCAGAATATCCGGGTAAACCTGGAAACGCTGAAACAAAAAGACGGCATCGGCGCCAAGTTAAATGCGCACCGGCAAACGTTAATGCAGGCGGTGATTAACGGCAAGCCAGAGCAGGCGCGCCAGGCCAGTAATGATCATTTGGCCTTTATTGAAGAAGCCATGCTGGATGTGGGTAAAGAGCGCTCGCGTATTGAGCGCTCGTTACGGCGCAGCCAGCAGGGTTAATTATTTTACTAACGCAGCGGCGCAACCATAGCGCTGGCGTGCACAACCAAAGGAAACTTCGATATGTCTGAAGTCAGTAAAGTTGACATCGACGCTCTGGAAACCAAAGAGTGGCTTGAAGCGCTGGAATCGGTAGTTCGCACACAAGGGGTAGAGCGGGCGCAGTTCCTGCTGGAAAAAGTGCTGGAAGAAGCCCGGTTAGAAGGCGTAGACATGCCAACCGGCGTCACCACCAACTACATCAACACCATTCCACCGCAGCAAGAGCCGGCTTACCCGGGCGATGTGAACTTAGAACGACGTATCCGTTCGGTGATCCGCTGGAACGCCATTATGATCGTGCTGCGTGGCTCGAAAAAAGAGCTGGATTTAGGCGGCCACATGGCGTCTTATCAGTCTTCGGCGGCGTTTTATGAAACCTGCTTTAACCACTTCTTCCGCGCGCCGAATGAAAAAGACGGCGGCGATTTAGTATATTACCAGGGCCATATTTCACCGGGTATTTACGCCCGTGCCTTTGTTGAAGGCCGCTTAACTGAAGAGCAGTTAGACAGCTTCCGCCAGGAAGTCGACGGCAAAGGCTTATCAAGCTACCCGCACCCGAAATTAATGCCGGAGTTCTGGCAGTTCCCCACCGTGTCGATGGGCCTTGGCCCCATTACTGCCATTTATCAGGCGCGTTTCTTAAAGTACTTAGAAGGCCGTGGCTTAAAAGACACCAGCGCACAGCGCGTTTATGCCTTTTTGGGCGATGGCGAGATGGACGAGCCGGAATCACGCGGTGCCATTAGTTTTGCCGCCCGCGAGAAGCTGGGCAACCTGTGCTTTTTAATTAACTGTAACCTGCAGCGTCTCGACGGCCCGGTAATGGGTAACGGCAAGATCATTCAGGAATTAGAAGGCCTGTTCCGTGGCGCTGGCTGGAACGTGATCAAAGTAGTATGGGGCCGTGGCTGGGATAAATTACTGGCCAAAGACACCACCGGTAAGCTGCTGCAGTTGATGAACGAAACCGTAGACGGCGATTACCAGACCTACAAAGCCAACGACGGCGCCTATGTGCGTAAGCACTTCTTCGGCCGTTATCCGGAGACCGCTGCGCTGGTGGCCGATATGACAGACGAAGAAATCTTCGCCTTAAAGCGCGGTGGCCATGAACCGTCAAAACTGTTTGCCGCCTTTAAAGCGGCCCAGGCTTGCACCGATAAGCCAACGGTAATTTTAGCCAAAACCGTTAAAGGTTACGGCATGGGTGAAGCGGCTGAGGGTAAGAACATTGCTCACCAGGTGAAGAAAATGGATATGACGCATGTGCTGCAACTGCGCAAGCGTTTAGGCCTGGAAGATTACATCAGCGAAGAGCAGGTAAACGATTTACCCTATATCAAGCTACCGGAAGGCTCGCCAGAGCTGGAATACCTGCATGCACGGCGTAAAGCGCTGCACGGTTACACACCGGTGCGTTTACCTAACTTTACCAAACCGCTGACATTGCCGGAATTAAGTGCCTTTGACGGCTTGTTGGAAGAGCAAAAACGTGAAATTTCCACCACCATGGCCTATGTGCGGGCGCTGAACATTCTGCTTAAAGATCAGCATATCGGTAAGCAAATTGTGCCTATTATTGCCGACGAAGCCCGTACCTTTGGTATGGAAGGCTTATTCCGTCAAATCGGTATTTATAACCCGGGTGGCCAGAACTACACACCGGAAGACCGCTCTGTGGTCAGTTATTACAAAGAAGACACCGGTGGTCAGGTACTGCAGGAAGGCATTAACGAGTTAGGCGCTATGTCATCCTGGGTGGCGGCGGCTACCTCATACAGCACTAATGACTTACCGATGATCCCGTTTTACATCTACTACTCGATGTTTGGTTTCCAGCGCGTCGGCGATATGGCCTGGCTGGCCGGTGACCAACAAGCACGTGGCTTCCTGTTAGGGGCTACGGCTGGCCGTACTACGCTAAACGGTGAAGGTTTACAGCACGAAGATGGCCACAGCCATATTCTGGCCGGCACCGTACCAAACTGTATTTCGTACGACCCAACTTACGCCTATGAGCTGGCGGTAATTCTGCAGGACGGTATCCGCCGCATGTACGGGCCGGATCAGGAAAACATTTATTACTACATCACCGTAATGAATGAAAACTACCACCACCCGGCGATGCCAAAAGGCGCAGAAGAAGGTATTCGGAAGGGTATTTACAAGCTGGAAAGCTTAAATGGCGACCGTGGCAAGGTGCAGTTAATGGGCTCGGGCACCATTTTAAATGAAGTGCGTAAAGCCGCTGACATCTTAAGCAAAGACTATGGTGTTGCTTCTGACGTGTACTCAGTGACCTCGTTTAACGAGCTGGCGCGCGATGGTCAGGACTGCGAGCGCTTTAACATGCTTAACCCGGATGCGAAGACGAAAACGCCTTACATTGCCAGCGTAATGGGTACCGCGCCGGCCATTGCCGCGACCGATTACATGAAAAATTATGCTGATCAGGTACGTGCCTTTATACCTGCGGTATCGTACAAGGTACTGGGCACAGACGGTTTCGGCCGCTCGGACAGCCGTGAAAACCTGCGCCGCCACTTTGAAGTAAACGCCCACTATATAGTTGTTGCGGCGCTGACTGAGCTGGTGAAGCAAGGCGAGTTGAAAAAATCGGTAGTAAGCGATGCGATTAAGAAATTTGGCATCGATACCGGCAAAACCAACCCGCTGTACGCATAAGAGGATTATTCATGACTATTGAAATTCATGTTCCGGATATTGGTGCAGATGAAGTTGAAGTCACCGAAATTCTGGTAAAGGTGGGCGATAAGGTCGCTGCCGATCAGTCACTGTTAAGTGTAGAAGGCGATAAAGCGTCGATGGAAGTGCCAGCGGCAGAGGCTGGCGTGGTAAAAAGCATCAACGTTAAAGTAGGCGATAAGGTAAAAACCGGCAGCCTGATTATGACCTTTGAAGGCGAGGCTTCAGGCGCGGCGAAAGCAGAAGCCGAAGCTAAAACCGAAACCAAAGCCGAGCAGAAAGCCGATGCTGCGCCTGCTAAACAAGGCGGCGCTGCAGTGCAGGACGTGAAGGTGCCGGACATTGGCGGTGATGCGGTAGAAGTCACCGAGATTATGGTTAAGGTAGGCGATACCGTTGCTGCTGACCAGTCACTGCTGAGCGTAGAGGGCGATAAAGCCAGTATGGAAGTGCCGGCTCCTTTTGCTGGCAAGGTAAAAGAAATCAAAATCAGCGTCGGTGATAAGGTCTCTACCGGCAGCCTGATTATGCTGTTTGAAACCGAAGGCGGTGCTGAGGCAGCGCCTGCGGCAGAAGTCGCAGCATCTGAAAAGACAACTGAAACAAAAGCTGAAGCTAAAACTGAAGCCGCGCCGGCAGCAGCTGCCCCTGCAGCAAGCTCTGCGCCGGCAGCAAGCGAAGGCTTTGTTGAAAACAGTGCTTATGCCCATGCGTCACCGGTTATCCGCCGTTTAGCGCGTGAGTTTGGCATTAACCTGGCCAAAGTTAATGGCACGGGCCGTAAAGGCCGGGTAGTCAAAGAAGACGTACAAAATTACGTTAAGCAATTAGTGAAGCAGGTTGAATCTGGCGCAGTGGCTGCTGGCTCGGGTGGCGGCAATAGCATGGGCTTTGACTTGATCGCCTGGCCAAAAGTCGACTTTGCCAAGTTTGGTGAAGTAGAAGCCAAGCCGTTGTCACGTATTCAGAAATTATCGGGTGCTAACCTGCACCGTAACTGGGTGCGCATTCCGCATGTTACCCAGTTCGATGAGGCCGATATCACTGGCCTGGAAGAGTTCCGCAAAGAGCAAAACGCGCTGGCGGATAAAAAGAAAATGGGTGTCAAATATACACCGTTGGTGTTTATCATGAAGGCGGTGGCCAAGGCGCTGGAAGAATTCCCCACCTTTAACAGCTCACTGTCGGATGATGGCGCCAGCTTAATTCTGAAAAAATACGTGCATTTAGGCATAGCGGTAGACACGCCAAATGGTCTTGTAGTGCCGGTAGTACGTGATGTTAACAAGAAAGGCATTATCGAGCTGTCGCGCGAGCTGCAGGATATCTCTGTTAAAGCGCGTGAAGGTAAGCTTACCGCCAGCGATATGCAGGGCGGCTGTTTTACCATTTCAAGCCTGGGTGGCATTGGCGGTACGGCCTTTACGCCTATCGTGAATGCGCCGGAAGTGGCCATTTTAGGTGTGTCAAAATCTGACATTAAACCTAAGTGGAATGGTAAAGAGTTTGAGCCTAAGCTGATGCTGCCACTGAGTGTATCTTACGATCACCGTGTGATAGATGGCGCCCTGGCGGCACGCTTTACCGCTACGCTGGCCAGCTATTTAGCCGATATTCGCCAGATCATTATGTAAAGTGCAGCCTTACGGCAGAGAAAACTGCCGTAAGGCGAAAATCTTAGGTTACACAGCGGCGGCTGTGATGTTAAAATTCCGCCACTTTTTTCGCCTGACAGCCTTACCCTACAGCGGGCTGTTGGAAAATCGGTCCGATAATGAAAGGTAATACGATGAGCAACGAAATCAAAACCCAAGTAGTGGTGCTGGGCGCCGGCCCTGGCGGTTACTCTGCAGCCTTCCGTGCAGCAGATTTAGGTTTAGAAGTTACCCTGGTTGAAGCCCGCAGCACCTTAGGTGGCGTGTGCTTAAACGTAGGTTGTATTCCGTCAAAAGCCTTATTACACGTTGCTAAAGTGATTGATGATGCCCGCGAGATGGCATCACACGGCGTAACCTTTGGTGAGCCGAAAATTGATTTAGATAAAATCCGCGATTGGAAAGACAAGGTTATTGGTCAGCTGACCAATGGCCTGGGCGGCATGGCTAAAATGCGTAAAGTGAAGGTAGTAAACGGCTACGGTAAATTCACCGGCGCCAATACCTTACAGGTTGGCGACACTAAAATTACCTTTGAACACGCTATTATCGCGGCAGGTTCAGAGCCAGTAGCACTGCCATTTATTCCAAAAGATGACCCACGTGTTATCGATTCAACCGGCGCACTGGAATTAAAAGACATCCCTGGCGAAATGCTGGTTTTAGGTGGCGGTATTATCGGTCTGGAAATGGGCACTGTATACCGTGCACTGGGTTCAAAAGTATCGGTAGTAGAATTTGCCGATCAGTTAGTACCAGCAGCCGATGTGGACATCGTAAAAGCCTACACTAAGTACAACAGCAAAAACTTCAACATCATGTTATCTACCAAGGTAACGGCAGTTGAAGCGAAAAAAGACGGCCTGTACGTAACGTTTGAAGGCAAAAACGCGCCAGAAAAAGCGGTACGTTACGACAAGATTTTAGTAGCGGTAGGCCGTAAGCCAAATGGCAACCTGTTAGACGCGGCCAAAGCCGGTGTTAACGTAGACGAGCGCGGCTTTATCAATGTTGATAAGCAACTGCGCACCAACGTGCCGCACATCTATGCTATCGGTGACGTTATCGGCCAGCCAATGTTAGCGCACAAAGCTGTACACGAAGGCCACGTAGCAGCCGAGGTGATCTCTGGCCTGAAGCACTTCTTCGACCCACGTTGCATCCCATCAGTGGCCTATACCGATCCGGAAATGGCCTGGGTAGGTGTAACTGAGAAAGAAGCCAAAGAGCAGGGCTTAAAAGTAGAAACCGCCACCTTCCCATGGGCAGCGTCTGGCCGTGCTATCGCTTCAGCCCGCACTGAAGGCTTCACTAAGCTGATTTTCGACAAAGAAACCCACCGTATCGTTGGTGGCGCTATTGTTGGTATCAACGCCGGTGAAATGTTAGGTGAAATCTGCTTAGCGGTAGAGATGGGTGCTGATGCCGAAGATATCGCGTTAACCATCCACGCTCACCCAACGCTGAACGAGTCTATTGGTTTAGCGGCAGAGATTTACGAAGGTTCAATCACTGACTTGCCAAACCCGAAAGCGAAGAAGAAGTAAGTTTCTTAACGCTGAATAAAACAAAGGCCGCAAATGCGGCCTTTGTTGTTTTTGTACCGTAATAGCGAGCCTGTATAGGCTTGCTGAACGACAACTCGCTAAGGAAGATTTAAATCAATTAATTGTGAAATATATGTTTTAAATAGTTTTCGTGTTATGGTTCGATTTTTTCCGGCAAAGGACGCTTAACATGCAAAAAAGACCAGAGTTCAGTGCGGCAGCCCGCGCGTTTAAACAAGTTTATGACGACGTTGGCAAAACCGTTTCAGGTGTAGGCACACTAATTGGCGGTAGAGTTAACCATAACATCAACAACATTACGCCAGCACAGGGCCAGTTTCAAAATGCCTGTGCAATACGTATGAGCTACGTGCTGAATAAGACCGGCGTAAAAGTACCTTTTATCGCAGGGCAAACAGTTTCTGGTGGCAAGGGCGATTGGTATATTTTTAGAGTCCGCACGATGATCACTCACCTGCGCGACATTTTCGGTGAACCAGATTTGGATATTTCAACACCCTCAGCTTCACAGTTCGCTGATGAGAAAGGTATTCTGGTGTTTGATGTTGAAGGCTGGTCTGATGCATCCGGACACGCCACAATCTGGAACGGTGTTGGCTGCTCTGACAATTGTTATTTTTCTCTGGCAAAGAAGGCTTACTTATGGCGCTTAAAAGACTAGTTTCATTAATATCCGTGACTGCATTGATAGCTTGTACAGCGCAGGCCGACATGGCGCTTAAACAGCAAAGCGGCATCAAGCTATTCCAGCACTATGCCCAAGCTAGCTGTTTGGCTACCGCTTTCACAGAGGGTGAGATTTACGACCAGGCAGTAAGTGCGTTAAATGGCTATCGCGAGTTTGGTGATATGCCGCTCGAAGCTTATGAAGCATTGATCGAGCCGATACAGCAGTGGCTGCAAAAAGACTATGCCACCCAAGCGGGTAAGCAAAATAACCTAATGAAGTGCATCGATTTTGCGGAGTCAGAGCTAGTTACAGATATTTATCATATGCATAGCGCCGGATTAGACACCCAACACTGAAAGAGTCTATCGGTTTAGCGGCAGAGATTTACGAAGGTTCAATCACCGACCTGCCAAACCCGAAAGCGAAGAAGAAGTAAGCTTCTTATTGCTGAATAAAACAAAGGCCGCAAATGCGGCCTTTATTATGTTTGAGTTTTCAGTTGGAAGTTCCGAAATTTATCAACATATGAATTATTTTTCTTCTAGTCTGCGAATCTTGGTCTTCGACATATGTTAAACCTAATCTCAGACTGGCTTTATCAGTGTAACTTCTGGTAATGTCTTCAATATCAGGAAATACTGATCTATAACTTTTCCACAACTTGTCTATGCTTTTAACTTTACCGTAGCTTATCAGGAAATCAATAGGATTTCCGTGGGTATTGTAATTGGTCGACAGCTTTAAATAATGTTGTTGAATGACAGTTTTGTCGAATCCGTTTAATATTAAGGCTTCTATTATACATGCTTGTTGACCAAATTCGTTTAGTACAACTAAGTCACGCTCACCAGTACTTTTAGTGGAACCACTCAATCCACCTCTAGATTGATCTGCAATTAAATATCCACCAGCTCTCAATGATTCACGCAATCTGTCGTTAGTATCATCTTCTGTTTCGCCAATTATTCTTAGCCTTGTTTCAGTTAACCTTAACAAGGTATCTTTAAGAAAATTAATAAATTGATTGGCTTTAAAAATGCGAGAATCGTTAAATTTGTATAATCCCAATAACTCTGCAACATTATAATCTTTGTCGTCAAGATCCCCTGTAAGAGGATCTTTAATTTCTAAACTAATAGTATGCTTATTTTGTTTGTTCGCTCGCTCTATTCTTAAGTAATCTGCGTGACCAATTACATGAGAGTATGAGTCATCAAAAAGAGCTATTTGCTCAACATAAGGTAAGGCACCATCTTTACTGGCCTTTGTATGAGCTAACTCTATCCTCGCTAAGTTTGATCTAATCCACGAGAGCAAAGTTCTACTATCATCATTACGATGAGATAGATAAACATCAATACATTGATTTGGTTCGTCTGAGATGATAACCCCTTGACAATCGTTAAGTCTGATAAACATCCCGTGTCGCCAATACTTGCTAGTGTTTTCATCAATGTAGTTATGCATCCGTACTATCAGTTGTGGCATTACATTTTGTTTTAGAAGACCCCTTCTATGATAATTAAATCTAATGTTAAGACCCCGTTGATACTTTGTTTTATCATAAGCAGGCATCGCTGTCTGAAGTTTCATGGGTATTAGAAGGTCTTGGTTCTCGGGTAATCTAAAGCCAAGCTCAAATTTAATCAAAAGGTCTATAAGCCATTGCTGGTGACTGTGAGTATATTCGTTACATAATATTTGACTAACAACCGCCTCAGAGTACACGCCTTGAGTACCTGACGGACTTCTGATTATTTTATAAACTGCGTTTGTAACCCACTGAGGTTTCAGTATTTGAGTGAGCCTTAATCTAAAATCATTAGGATAGGCAACGACTGTTCCTATACTATTTAATACTTTCAACAATGCGTCTTGAAGTGGCTTGGCTACTATGCCTGCTTTTTCACACTCTTTTTCAAAGAAGTCTTTTTCAATTACATTGCTTGTTTTCTTTAACTCTTCCAAAGAGCTTTTAACATTGTGCCAGCTTAAAGGTAATTCTCTTTCAATTCCTGGTAGATTGGGTATTTTATCTTTAATTGCATCGCTTAATTTTGAAATGGAATCTCCCAGTATAGCCTTGATGTCATTGTTTAGTTTGTTAAGATTGCATGCGCTGGTGTAAACTACTTTAACTATGTTAAATTCTTCTTGATATCGCTCTATATCAAATGTGTAATTTATATTTTGGTCGCAATGATTTACAACAACAATAATAGGTGAATCTTCACTGTAACTTTTAATTGTACTTAGCCAGTGTAGATCTCGAGCTTGATTATCTTCCTTTTGTGCATCTAATACATAAAGATAGAGACTCCTTTCTGTTAAGAAAAACTGATGTGTTTGATGTGTAAGCTCCTGACCAGCAAAGTCCCAAATGTTAACTTGAAATTGGCCTATACTGAGTTCCGATATATCAATTCCTTGTGTGGATGTTTGGTTTTCGTTGTGTGGTTTTCCTAATAGCCTATTTATAACCGACGTTTTTCCGACGCGCTCATCACCTACAACTAATATCTTGGCCTGCTTTAGAGGTCGAAGTGGAGTGCGTTGAATAAACAACAAGGATTGTATTTGTTCACTTGGTGTTAAATCATGAAAACATGGATCAGGTATTGGGAGTGGATTTCCCTGTAAACTGATTACATGGAGGTAATTAAAATTACTGAAATAATTAGGTATTGATTTTAAATTATTATCTTTAAGTCGTAAAAAATTCAGTTTATTATTGGATAGCGACTTTCGTACTTCTGGTAAAGATTCCAATTTGTTCTGTGATAAATCTAAAAAATTTAACTTTTCAAGTTCAAGCAATTCCGCGGGTAGTGTTGATAGTTTGTTTTCTGATGCATCAAGATACTCGAGATTTATTAGCTTTCCTATGCTTTTAGGTATAGAAAATATTGAGTTTTTCTTTATTCCTAAATGCAAGATGGTTTTTATATTAAAAATTTCTTCAGGTATTTCTTTTAAGTTGTTTTCTGAAATGAACAGGCTAGATAGCTTTTTCAGTCTTGAAAACCCTGTTGGTATTTCTTGTATCTTGTTGTCATCAAAGTTTAGCATGATAATTTCTTTCATGAGGAAAAGATTATCAGGTATTTTTGATATTGAATTTTTAGAAAGATTTAAAGATTTTATATTTTCAATGCGTAAGTTTTCAATTGATTCTATTTTGTTTCCATGAATGCTGAGGTTGTTTAAATTGATTAAGCTTTTAATATGGCTAGGTATGCTGTCAATTTGGTTTCCGGAAAGTAATAATGATTTCAGGTTTGTTAGTCTTGTAATTGATTTTGGTATTTCTTTTATATTATTATGCGAAAGATCTAGATGTTCAAGTTTAGTTAAGTTTTCTAGATGATCTGGTGTTTTTTCTATTAGGTTGCTGGATAGTTCTAAACTTTCTAATTTCTCTAGCCTGCTTATTGCTGCTGGTATTTCTTTTATTTTGTTCCCAGATAGATTTAATTTTTTTATAGAGTGAAGGCTGCCTAGCTCAGGTGGTATTTCTGAAATTCCACACCTTGCAATGGTTATTGCTTGCAATTCTCTGCATTTTAGTATTTCCTCGAAATTTACTTTTGGATTATCGAAAATAAGTATCTCTGCAAGTTCTCCATTTTCTTTTACTGAGTATTTGTTTTTCTCACTTTCGGAATAAAGTAACCCGCGACGATATGTTCTAAGTTCAACATCTCCTATATCACATTGAATGAATCCAGCAACGATGTGCTCAAGCGTTGGATTAATTTTAGGTAGATTCTCAATTTTTTCGGTCATTATATTTCCATTCATATCTTTATTTTCTGTATTGACTAATTCTGAGTAAATGCATCGCTAATGAAGTGTTTATTTTTATGCTATATTTCACTAAAATTCCCTCCTTGTAAATATTCAAATTTTGGTTACTTATTGAAAGCAGATTTTGCATGTTAAAAACCTTTCAGGTAAGGCTTTCTGAATTCAGCAGTAGCAAGCTATCAAAAGCATCGTGCATGCCGGATTACTTATTATCTCGTTAGTATTTTAGCTCCGCAAAAGGCAGAGAATTTACGCTGTATGCGTTATATCCTATTGTTTTTTCTACTATATTATTCAACCTGTTTGCCCTAAATCAAAACACTGAAGGCGCGTGCTTGCTGTTGCAGTTGCACAATCAATGGGGACAGTGATATTGATATTCATACGACAGTAGACGCACACTGAAGTTAGGGCTTCCAATGAAAAGAAATAGTAATTACTCCTAATTCTTGCCGTTCGCTTCATCTCTTGCTAGCGTAATCACTCCATGTTTCAGGGACTTCTTATGCGCTGGATGCGTTTTACTTTACCGCTATTACTGCTTTGCTCCCCGCAGGCCTTTGGCCAGAAGCAATATACTGAAGCTGCGTGTTTGTTGCTGCAGCACCAAATGGCGCAATTTTCTCATCAGCCAAATAGCCAGAACTACCAAAGCGCTAAACGTGAAGTGGATAACCACTGCCAAAACCCGATACCGGCGCCGGTAAAAGATCTGGTGCTAACCAATATTCCCGCCAAACCCATAACCGTTAGCAGCGTTAAAAACACCGTAACCACCAAGTCGGTTAACACTGCAACTTCCGCTAAAGCCACAACACCGCCGCCGGTTAAACCGGCGCCCGCTGCAGCACCAAAGCCAGCAGATGTACTAAAAGGCTTGTTTGCTCCGGTAGCAGCACTTTTTGGTGCCATATTGGCACTGCTTGGCGGTATGTTGGCGATGGTGGTGTTGTTTGTTTTTGTTATAGGCGTGCTGGCATTTATTGCCGCTCGTTATGGTGCACGTATTAAAGGTGCGCTGGAAGAGCGAACGCTACACAAAGTGCTGGTGAAAGAGCTGCCGGCCAGTTATCAGCATTACCGTAACTTGGTCATACCGACAGAGAAAGGCGATTTTACCGAGGTAGACCACCTGGTACTTAGCCACTTTGGCATCTTTGTTATTGAAGTTAAAAACTACCGGGGCTGGATTTTTGGTGGCGAAAAGCAGCCGCAGTGGACGCTGCAGCGCTTTCGTAGCAAACACCCGTTTATGAACCCGCTGCACCAAAACTACAAACACACGCAAGCGGTAAAACAGCTGCTGGGGTTAACTGGTAAAGAAGCCGATAGCGTGCAGTCTATTGTCGCCTTTGGCCGACATGCCGAGTTCAAATTTCAAATACCGCCAAACGTAATGTATACCTCGCTGGTGGGAGACTACATTAACGGCTTTTACCAGCCATGCTTTAGTGACGAGCAGCTGCGTATGTTTAGCGCCCGGTTAAATATGGCCAAGGCCGGTAAAAAGGTGCTGCGCAAACTGCATATGCAGCAGTTTGATTACTAGCGATATGTGCGCAGGTTATCTGCGCATAAAATTTGCGCTATACTGCTGCTTATTAAATCACAGCGGAGCTTGAGTATGAACCAAGCGACAAAAGCAGCTTGTAATACCTCGGTGGATGCGGCCTTATTGGCCGAGGCTAAGTCACTCAATATCAGCCCGTCTGTAGTGCTTGAACAGGCGTTGCGAAAAGCAGTTAGCCAGGCTAAAGCAGAGTTATGGCAGGCAGAAAATGCCGATGCGATAGCAGCCTATAACCAGCAAATTGCTGAGAAGGGCACCTTTGCGGAACGACTCGGTCAGATATAGTGCTGCAGCAATTTAGCGTTGCACGGATAGAGCAACAGCGGGTTGTGGTGCTGACTAATACCCTGTTTCACAATATTGATGTTTTGCTGGTAGCGCTGATTAAGCCGAGAACAACGGCTGCCTTATTAACCCAATTCCAAATACCCGTAACCATCGAACAACAAGCTTGTTATATCGACTTGCTGGATATTGCTTCGGTATCGGCAAAGCGTTTAAAAGCTACGGAAATCAACTTGCAAAGTTACCGCCAGCCAATTAAAGCAGGACTTGATCTCCTGATTGACGGCTTCTAAGAAAGTCATATTTTACTGATACTGCTGACATTCAATTATCAGCTGACCCGTGGGATAAGGTTCTGCTTTATCGCCAAAATGCAGCAGTTCCAGCCTGCTATGATGCTTGCCTGTGCCAGGGCTGAAATAAGATGCGCTGTAAGCTCTTACCGGCGCAGCCGGCGCCGGTGGCTGCACTTGCAGATAAAAATCCAGAATATGCGGTATGTCGGTAATGTCGGTGCGGTTAACACTAACTATAAACGTATGGTCTTTTACAGTGAATAGTGGCTTGGCAGCAGGGTTTGCTGCATCCAGCATTACTGTGCGCTCTTGTATGTCGTCCAGACTAAAGCCGGGATAATCAAGCGGGATCAAGTTACAGCTGAGTTCCAGTTGAGTCAGGCTGGCTTGTACTGTTGTGCTTAACAAGCCGAAAAGGGCAATAGTCAGGATCTTGGACATAAAGCTGGGTCCTTACTGTAGGTGGTAAAGGTGCTGCGTGTTTGATGTGACACCATACTGCAGGCTTGGTAGCCCTGAAGTTTTAGCTGCGATAGTAGCATTTGGTTTGCTACGAAACCTGAACCGATAAGTATTAATACAAACAGTATAAAAAGCTTGCTTTGCAATTTGCGGAATTTTGCTTGTTTAGGGCCACTGGCAAAGCGTTTCTCAGCAATGCTCATCAAGTGCAGCAGAGGTAAGATAAGTGGCAGTAACAGAAATGCAGTGCCACTTTGTATCTCAACCAGAGCAGATTGCGCTATTGCCTCATGTTGTTGCTGTAGCCGCCCGAAGAAGAATAAGGCAAAGGCTATCGCCATCGCCTCAAACAATATAACGAATGTTACTTTAAGTGCGTGGCGCATAACTTATCTGAACCGCATCCGACCAACAGCATCATTAATTAAGTTACGCTCAAACGTTACTATTTGCCGTGCAAGCTCACCGACGGTGCGCTGTTTGGCTTTCTCCATGGCGTTTATTAAGGCGTCAGTTACGCCAAAAGTTCTGTCCAGATATTCAAGAGTTACGGCGGTTGCAATGCCAAAAGCAATAGCTGCAACAATAGGCCCTGCTGCTACCGTGGTAATTGCTCCGGCTGCCATGCCTGCTGCTGATGCGATAATGGTACTCAAACCAATTTTTACCAGATCCGACGCTATGGTGCCAACCAGTCTGAGTAAGGTGCTTTGTTCGCTGATAAGAAATTGCAGCACAGTCATAGGAACAGCGATAAAAATACTTAGCCTTGCGCCTGATATCATGGTGCCACTAACTCTTTTGGTGCCAATGGCCAAATCTACCACCTTAGGATTACTGGCAAGATAACGTGTACCGGTGAGCTTTTCCCGTAGACCCGGATAGCCTTTCAATATCACATAGTTCTTACCTTGAATTTCCTTAATTACGGCTTTGCCGGTAAGGCCCAACTCATCAATCAGTTGGTTTGCTACCCGGATATCAGCAAGTTGTAAGCTGATCCCTGCGGCAAACTTGGCATTATCCATATTGGTATGATTGCTTAATGTTGTTGCAAATTCTGAAAATTGCTCCAGCGAGAGTATGTGAAGCTCTTTACGCTCACTGTTCATTTTGTTGATATCTATGTTCCTGTCAGTCATGGTAACCTCCTTTTTGAAATCATGAAAAGGTTACCACGATATTAATCAATAGTTAACTATGGTGGGGTGTTTGCTACGCTATTTAGTGTCGGATAAATACACCAGATAATTTAACTATCACAAACTAAAGCTTACTTAAACCTCACCTGCTGCACATGCGGGTTTTGCACCGTAACTTCCAATAGTGCAATATCCTCCAGCAGCACTTGCTGCTCGGCTTGATGTTGCTGGATAACTAAACATTCCTGTCGCTGGTCGTTATAGCAGGTGGTGAGTGCCGTGCCGGTGAGCACGGCGCCTGAATCTAGTGTGAGCTTAAGCGGGTAGTGGTACAGACACACTATTTCAATATAGTCATGTAAGTCGCACTTAAGCATCAGCGTCTCCTAAGCGAATACGGTCACGGTTTGCCGGCTGATGGCAGCCAGTTTGCCATTGGGTTGCCATAGCCTGGCAGAAATATGGTGATAGCCGTCTGCGCCGTAGTCAATCTCGGCCAGGTAGCGCCACCAGTCGATAGTGCTAAAGGGTAAATCGTGCGCGATAAATTCGATAGTCCAGGTCAGTGAGCTGGCCGGTGCTGGTTGGTTAAGTAGGGTTAGGCTTACCGGTGGCCAGGCATCGACCAGTGCCAATAGCTCTAGTATGCCGGCTTGTTTGCTCTCGTTGCCGGCCATGCGAATGTCACCGCCCAGTTGACGTAGCGGGCTGGCGCTGAAGGGCAGCTGGCCGTGGGCAATGCGGTAATCAAAGTGGGTGGTAAATTCGGGTACCGGACCTTGTTTTGGCAGTGTCAGCGTGTTGTCAGTTTGCCACTGTGGCGCGGTATCGGCAGTTAGCTGGTGGGCCGACGGGCGGGCAGCACCAAAGCTGGCCAGCAACACCAGGGCGACCTGGTTATCTTGCACTATGTCGACCTGCGCTTGTATAACCGATTTGCCCTGGCGCAGAATCCTCCGTTGTACGCTGGCTGGCCCGGCATTTAACGGCGCAACGAAGGAGACTGACACCGAACGCAGGGGCATACCGGTGGGGATCACGGGCAGTAAATGCGCCATGGCCAGCGCCGCTGCCATACCACCAAAGACCGCCCGGCCCTGGCCCCAACCAGCGGGTACGTCAATGGCCATGGTATCTGGCTTATCTGGGCCAAATTGCTGAATTACCTGAAAAAAGTGCATGGTATCGATCCTGAAGATTATTTGGCGGCATGATATCAGCAGAGCGGCGCTGATAAAACCTACCGTTTACGCCTGGGCCGGTAGCGCTGCCAGAGCAGCAAAATGCCAGTAAGGGTAAACAGCAAGGACGCGCCAGCGGTGGTGATCAGTAGCGGGTTATTAAAGTTGCTGCGGGTGTCGTAATCCATAATATGCAGCATCCAGAAAAAATCGAACCAGCGCCAGCTGTCGGTGCGTACCCTAAGCACGGCGCCGGTGGCCGGGTCGAGATAAAAATGCGTCTTGTCACTGTCGCTAAACTGCAGCTGCCACAGTGGCGTAGGTAAATGGCGCACTTCGGCGGGGGCTTGTTGTAGCAGTGTAATGCCCGTTAACATGCCATCACCCAGATACTGTGCCTTTGCCAGTTGGGTTATTTGCTGCTCAGACAGCGGTGTTAGTAAGCGGCCATCAGCACTGCTGTAGCGTGAGCGCTTGCCGGCATCATCTACTACATACACCGGCATGGCGATAAGCTGCTGGTGGTTATTCTGATTGCTTAAGCTAAGCTGCTGGCTAAAGCTAAGCTGTGCCTCAAGGCTATGTTGTGCCAGTACTGACGCCGGACTTACCTGAGCCTGCTGCCAATTTACAGCAGGCTGCTGGCGTAAATGCTCGCCGCGCACGTGTTCAATCGGCAATACTGCCATAACCAGGCCACTTAAAAACCATAACAGGATTTGTACGGCAAGAATCAGCCCCAGCCAGTTGTGCAGGCGGCGACAGCTTTTGAACATAACAGATTATCTCTTTAGCCTAATCTGGCTATAACACCAGAAACGGGCAGCGAAAGTAAAGCGGCAAAATACAAAGCGGCAAAATACAAAGCGGCAACATGCCGCTTTGTTGGGTGAGTGAACTACATGCGTAACTAATACTGACGGCTGCGGCGGTTGTCACGAATAAGCCACCAGATTAAATAGCCAACAATAATCACTGGCAATACGGTAACCGCCAGGCTGATGGCCACGCCCAAAATGGCACCAAAAATACCCATGGCAATACCAAAAGCCGCGGCCAGTATGGCCAGTAGAGTGGGCAGGCAGTAAATGCCGACAATAATTAATAATACGATGGCGATTGTTCTGGTCATATTGATGTCCTTTATAACAGTGACGGTAATGACTGTTTGATAATCAATTGCTGTGCCATTATTTATTTTATTTAAAATCATTAACTTATATTGAATCTTATTTGTAGGCACATTTTTTGCTGGCCTAACTTGGCGAAATTAACGATTTATTGGTGAAAACCCTAACCGCAAATGGCGGCCAACTTGGCTTGCCGTTAACATTTATGGCTGTAAATTTTTGCGGTTGCTGCTAGCATAGGGTCAGTTTATTTCAGGGATGACCGATGCGCGTTGCAGGACTCAGTTGCTTATTACTCTTGTTATTGTCGCCGATGCTGTTTGCCCAACAGCGTTTAGGCGAAGGTGCCTGTATTTTGCTGCTGCAGCAAATAGAGCGCTTTAGCCAGCAAAAACGCAGCAGTAACTACCGCAACGCCAAACGCGAGTACGATTTATATTGCCAGCCAGTGACACAACCCGCCAAGCCACAGGTGGCCAAGCCAGCGGTAAAAACGACGGTGCAGATTGAGCCTGTGCCTGAATCAGCGCCGCAAGCCGCGGCTCCTAAGGTAACCACTCAAGCAGAGACGCCGGCGCAAACCGCAACAGATCTTGATGCCGGCCTGCAAACCACCGCAGAGCAGGAGCTTACCCGTGTTAGCGCAATGCCACCTCAGGTTAAAGCCGAGGCCACAACGGTAGCTGCTGACACCGTAGCGGCTGAAAATCTGGGCGATGCTAACCAAAAGGCAGAGGCAACACCGCAGATCGGTGATGTGGGGCAAGCTGTGTCGACACCTGCGCCAATAGTGGCACCAGACATTACTAATCCGCCAGTTGCGCGCCAGAGCACTGAGATGTTATTGATGCGCATACTGACCAGTATTCCGCTGATAGCGGCCAATTTGGTGGCGTTGTTACTGCTGGTGTTTTTAATTACGTCCTGGTTTGGCCTTAACTTACCCGGTTTTAAAGGGGTGTTTGCAGAGTATAAGCTAAACCGGCTGCTACGCTGGCGCTTACCGGCGCAGTATCAGCACTTTCGTAAACTGAAATTGCTTACCAGTAAAGATGAGCCGGTGGTGGTTGATCACCTGGTACTCAGCCCCTTTGGTATTTTCGTCATCCTGGTAAAAAGTGATCGCGGCCGCATTTGGGGCAGTGAAACCCAGGCAAACTGGGTAAGGCAGTATTTTGGCCGCAAAAGCCAGTTAATGAACCCGCTGCATCAGAACTTTAAGAACACCGAAGCGGTGCGTAACTTGTTGCAGCTTAGCGCTTACGATGCTACCGAGCAGTTGCACTCGGTGGTGGCGTTTAACCGGGTAGCCAGTTTTGCATCGGCGATGCCGGCAAATGTCTGTTATGTCGACGGCGTGGCCGCTTTTATTAAAAGCTTTACCCAGCCGTGCTTAACGGATGAACAACTACAGCGCTTTGCGGCTGTGCTCAAGCAGGCCAGCACTGGCTAAGGCCTGCTCTTGTATTAGATTAAAGCTTGGTCAGGTACAGCTCTACCTGCTGATAATACAGTCGGGTGAGTCCTTCAAAGCCAGAATCGGTGCCAATAAAGACCCAGATACTGCCATCACTGTTGCTGGTAAATTGCAGTGGCGTGCGCCCGGCGCCTACCACGGTTTTGCTGGCAAAACCCAAACCATCGCAGCTTAGGCCGTTAGCGGCAATGTCGCCGATAACCCGGCCATGGCTGCCATCCTGACTCTGTTGGCCTTTGTCGACATTCAAATAATAGCCATCTTGCGCCGGTTGCTGCTCGGCATAGCCAAACTTCAGGTAAACCGCCTCGCCGGGGGCACCGCCAATACCAACACAGCCCGCACCCGCGTTTGTAAGTAGCTGTACCGCGACCGACAGCTGATAACGGCTGGACGGCTCAAGGCCGGTAATTTTCCGGCTGATAAACATAAATAAATCATCACTGCGGTTCATACCGGCCAGATAAAAGCCTTTGCCAGTAAAGCCGGCGGGCAGGTCACGCAGGCCGCTGTCCAGTTCATAGATCTCAGCAATGTCGCTGTTATAGTCGGCAAAACCGGCTTGCCACTCTTGGGTGCTTTGGCTGAAATGGTAATATTGACCGTTTAGTGTATTGCTATCATTGTTGCAGCCGCTCAGCAGCAAAACGCAACCTGCCAGCACCGATGCACGAAAAAACATACTGTTGCTCCTTGCTTGGGAAATGCAACAAGCTTAGTGCGTGGCTGCTTGCCAAAGTGTAATTGATTGCAACCAATTTGATGTTAAGTGTTAAGTGTTAAGTGTTAAGCTGGGCTGTAGCGGAGTTACCGGGAGAAGGCCGGCGGTCATGCAGCGCAGTGAACCGCCGGTTAAGTTGACTAGCGTTTATATTGTGTTGGGCAATAAGCGCGGCTGATCGCCGGGTGGCGTAGCTGTAAGTGCTTGCTGGCGCGGCCATGCACTCTGGCGCGCCATAGTCGGAATGATGATGGCTTAAGCTCACGCCGCATCAGCTTTATTACCGCGGCTTCGTTTAAACCATACAGCTTTTCGATCGCTTCAAACGGCGTTCGGTCTTCCCAGGCCATTTCGATAATGCGCGACAGCTCGGTTTCACTAAAAGAGGCGGTCATATGCTTACCGGTTGAATAAATTTATCGCCCAGCAAGCCGGCATCGATATGGCCCACTTTGACATATATCAGCGCGCCTTCCGGGCCGGTAAAAGGGGTATGTTCGCTGTAGCGCGGGTTTCGCAGCCAGCTGCCGGCAGGGTATTCACCGTGCTCATCACGAAACAGGCCTTCAAGCACCAAAATTTCCTCGCCGCCGACATGGATATGGCGGTTAAATTGGGTATTCGGTGCCCAGCGTACCAGGGCGGTGCTAACACCATTGTGCTCGTGCAGCGGCATCACAGACAAACCGGGTACCAAACCCTGACGCCAGCTTTGGTTTCGGGTATCGATAACCAGCTGTTCACTGTCATCAGCGGCAAACTGCCACAATTTTACCAGTAAAGTACAGCCATCTTTGGAAAACGGTTGATGCGAAGTGCCTGGCGGGTTACGTAAATAGCTACCAGCCGGGTAATCGCCGTGCTCGTCGCTAAAAACCCCCTCTAACACCAGGATCTCTTCACCGCCGTCATGGGTGTGGCTACTGTAACCGCTGCCAGGCGCGTAGCGCACTATACTGGTAGCGCGCGCTACCTCATCACCTGCACGGTCAAGCATCATGCGGCTAACGCCGGCCAAAGGCGAGTCTACAAAATTATAATCGCCGGGCACTACCACTACCCGGCGCGAAAAGTCACTGTTTACTTGCATGCCAGCTTAACCAAAGTGGCAGAAGCACAGCTTGTTGCCGTCGGCATCTTTAACGTAGGCGCCGTAAAACGTATTTTCAATGCGCTGGCCCGGTGCACCGTCACAGGTTGCCCCCAGTGCGATAGCCTTGTGGTACAGCGCATCGACCTTTTCTTTACTGCCCGGCTGAAATGACACCATATTGCCGTTACCCGGATGTGCTGGCTGCTTATTAAAGGGTTCGCACACTGCCAGCATTGGCTGCGCCATGCTTTTACCAAAAAAGGCGATTCGGCCCATATCCAGCAGGTTTTTGCCGCCCAGCTCGCCTAATAATTCGCCGTAAAAGGCTTTGGCTGCGGTTAAATTGTTCACACCCAGAGTAACGTAACTGATCATGGTGACGCTCCATTAATTAAGTAAAAACGAATATGCCCGCACTATACGCGCCGGGCCAGGATTTGGTGCAATAAAAATTCAAATAAACGCTTAATCATCGCCAAAGGTGGAGTTTTTATCGCTGTGCTGAATACGGTCAATCACAATAACGGCAGCCAGTAGTTGTGCTGTCCACTGCAGCGCATAGATATCGACACCATAGCTGTCAGACCAGCTGAACCACTTTTTTGAAATGCCAGCCAGTAATTTACCGTGCTGGCGAATTTCATATTCGTGCTGCCAAAAGTTGCCGGTCATTTCAAGCTGGCCTTGTGGCGTACTGATACTGAAACGACTGGTCCAGAACGGCCAGAACTTTTTACGGATCAGCCACTCGCTGCCATCGCGGTTAAGTAACCGGCAGGCGGGTAGTAGCGTAAGATACTTACGTTTTATCTTTAATAGCTCACTGCCATTATGGTCGAACAGGGTTTGGCTGCTGGATAAGCTAAACACCTTGCCTGTAACCGTGAAGGCAATACGGCCCTGCTCATCTTCAATAGTAAAGCTGTCGGTCAGGCTGAAGATTTTCTGCTTAATGCGGTATTTCATTGTTGTTACCTGTCAGCGCACATATCTTGCCGATAGTAGTCAGCTAAACCGGCAAGACAACAGTAAAAATGTAACTAAACGTCTCAACGCTAAGTCATGCGGCTTTCACCGCCAACCACCAACGTTAAAGCTGGTGGTAAGCAACCACTTTATTGCGGCCGGTGTGTTTGGCGTTATACAGCGCGATATCGGCTTGCTCTATCAGATCCTCTGCGCTTAAAGGCTCTGACGTACTGGTGATACCAATGCTGACCGTCATGCTCATGTTCACCGGCTGGGTAAGTGGGGCGAGCTCCACAGCCTTGCGCAAGCGGTGTGCAATCAGTTCGGCTGTTTCTGCGGAAGTATCGGGTAAGCAAATTAAAAACTCTTCGCCGCCATAGCGAAACATCAGGTCATAGTCGCGCAGCTGCCTGCTGGCAACATCGACAATATGCAATATCGCCTGATCACCGGCTTTATGGCCAAAGCTATCATTCACTTTTTTAAAATGGTCGATGTCAAACAGCAAAATACTCAGCGGGTTGTGAGTGCGCAGGCAACGGTTTAATTCGGACAGGATCCGAGCATGCAACGAGCGGCGGTTTAACAGGCCCGTTAAGGCATCCCGCTCAGATATGTGTAACAACGCCTGTCGTTGTTGCGCATGGCTTAACATAATGACACAGCCAAACATCAGAATGGCAAAAGCGGTTAAACTGAAATAGCCGATGCTGTGAATAAGCGCACTGTGCTGGGTATGCACTATCTGGTAATACTCAAGCAGCATGTAGATAGAGCGCAGAGAAAACTGTGCAATGTTAAAGGCAAAAATGGCGATAAAGGCCAGATACACTCTGCCTAGTTCACTGTTGCGATTCCGCCATAACATGCTGATGCTCCACAGGTTAAATAAGAACACGAGTGGAATAGCAATAAGCATACGGTTTGCTGTGGCGCTACTGGCAAACTCAGTTAATTGCACCAGATAAATAGGAATAACTAACAACAATAACCACTGGCGCTTAAAGGGTAACTGCAAGTGACGATGGATACCACAGGCCAGCGCCAGGTGGGCACTGACACTGCAGGCGTTGGACAGTGCAGGTACCAGCCAATAAGACGACAGGCCAATACTGCCATGCAGCGCATTTAAAGCGGCATTAATAAACATTAACACCGCTGCCAGGATAAAGTAGCGCTGGTAGCGAAATTGCCATTCAGATTTGTACTGTAATAGCAGTAGCACTGTAAAGGTTACAGCGATAAAGGCATTTACAATACTTAAAGTAAGCACATCCATTATTAGAATTATGGTGCGAAAAGGGTGGGCGAAAATAGCACAAAAAATCAGCAGCGGCAATGCGCTAACACGACAGGCAACATTTGTTGCCTGTCAGTATTGTGTTCAGGCTAGCGGGTAGGGCAAACCATCTTTGCAGGTAAATTGTTTATTGCCTTTGTGGGCACAGCTTACCTGGCGGCCGCTAATCATACTAAACCAGGTGCAGTCCGGCTCAGAGGTTTGCAGCTGAATATCATCAATGCTGGCTTTGTCCTGGCAACCATTGATACCGCTGCGGTTTAAAATCAGCTCTACGTGGCGGCCGTTATTATTCAGCACAATAGAATTAGGTGCTTCGCGGTGGCCGCTTAGCGCAACAAATTGCGCCGGGTTTTGTAAACCGCTGGTTGTGCCGTCGGCAAAAAACGCCAGCAGCTGCTGGTAGTACACCACGTAGCTGCAAACATCTTTATGCGAGCCTTGCTGCAGCGGAAAGGTTTTGTCTAAAAAGCCTTTAGAGTAATCCATCACCTGCTTAACATGGCGCTGATTCAGCTCGTTAATCACGCTAAGCTCGGTCGCCATCCAGGCAGTTGGGCTCTGTGATGGGGTGCTGTGTTGTTGGGCCAGTGTTGTCATGATGTCATCCTCGTTTTAACGACGTTTATCGTTCAGTCCAAAGTTTAATTACCGATACTCAGACACTGCCATGCTCGTGGCAGTGGGATTTCGGGCAATCCTGCCCTACATCTGGCGGACCTGCTGTGCAGTCCACATTCGTTCCGGACGAATGTGGTGCCCGCCTTGGCTGACGCGAAATGGGTCTGCCCCTGCGCTGTCAGTGTCTTAACATCCGCTTACTTAGTCTAAACATCAGACCAGTTGCCATCGGTTAAAAACTAGTCTAGGCTAAAAATCAGCATAATTTCACAATAAAAATTTTACAGTGTGAATTTTACAAAATGAAAAACAGTAAAAGCCTGCTACGTAAATCGCATTTTCTCGGCACTAAGATCAGAAACCTGAGAAAACGCAATAACTTAACCATGGAAGACTTATCGACCCGCTGCATTCGGGTAAACCCGGAATACGCGCCGTCGGTGTCCTATCTGTCGATGATCGAGCGTGGCAAACGCACGCCCGGTATTGAAATGCTGGAAGTCATTGCCGAAGTATTTCAAAAAGAACTCGACTGGTTTTTAGACGGTGAAGACGCCGGTGAAGACTTAACACCGGAAAAAGGCAGCCGCGGCGGCATCAGCGGTATGGCATTGGAGCCGGGCTTTTTGTTCTCCAACGACATTTTGCAAATTGCCATACCCGAGATGTTGTCGCAAACCGGCACCAGCGGTAAGCAGTTTGCCCAGCTGCTCATTCGTGCGCATCAGGAGCATCACCAAAACCATTTTCCTGAGCTGGAGCGGGCCGCCGAAGAGGTTGGCCAAAAGCGTATGCCGCTTAGTGTCGATGAGCTGTTAGCCATTACCAAACAGCTGGGTTTAAAAATTAGCTGGTTTGACGAAGCGCCAAAAGAGCTGCTGGATGAGCTTGGCGTCTTGTCAAAAAACGTCGCAACCTCGTTTTTTAGCCCGCCCAATACACTGCATTTAAACAGCCTGCTCAAAGCCTTTCCTACCCGCTTAAAGTATGAGCTGGCGGTGCATATTGGCCATAGTGTGTTGCACAACAAAGACGGCGTAAAAAGCAGTATGACGGTGGGCGGGGCGCATGATGATGAATTGTCCCATTCTACTGCTGTGCAGCCGCAGGACATTCTGCATGCCTGGCGCGATTTTGAATCAAGCTTTTTTGCCGGTGCACTGCTGTGCCCCAAGTTGCCGTTTCGCCAGTTATTAGACCGCAGCGGCTATGAGATCAGTAGCCATCAGCAGGCCGGGGTGTCGGCCTCGGTGGCAATGCGGCGCATGACGGCCGTTTCGCCTTATACCCACTGGCATTATTTCGATGCTTATACGCCGGGCAAGTTAAAAGCGGTGTACCGCGGCAATGGCATACCACTGCCGTGGGGCAATATGCGTAAAGTGGAAGACCCCTGCCAGCACTGGGCGGTGTTTCGCATGTTTGACGTTGAGGGCGTGGCCAGTAGTGCACAGTTGTCTTTGCTGGATGTAAACGGTGCGCCGCGTATTTATTGCTGTGAGTCAACTAAAGTCAGCGATCTGGCCGGTAATAATCACGTACTCTGTGCCGGTATCGATTTAAACCCGGCGCTGCTGGCGCAGGGGGTAGATGCCGACAGTATCGCGGCGGAGCTTAAGCAGCTGTGTGTCGGCAGCAGTGGTGGGGCTAAGGTGCCAAAAACCATACAAACGGCACTGACCAGTGTGGCAAATATTCTGAACATTAACTGGGTAGCACGCAGCTTACAAAAACCGGCGCAGCTGATATGTGCCCGCGGCAATAGCTGCCCAAGGCAGCCCAGTTGTTATCAGTGTGAGGGTTAGCGTAAATTCTCACCCAATAACTGCAGGTTTTTATCCAGTAAGCCGCTCAGCAGCGCTTTGCCGCTGCTATCTCGTATTGCTACTACAGCTGTTATCAGCACGGCACTGCCAGCCAGCGCCAGCTTGCTAAGGTGGTGCATCAGCGGCCAGTTATAGGCAAAGAAGACATAAACGCCTGAAATGGTTGCGTTAAGTTATTAGCATCATAGCGTTTTTATAACTTGTTACAACTTCATCGTCAGGGTAGTTTGGGTTACGGCCTGCAACAGCGTAGTATGGTGTGGCTAAACCCGATAACTCAATCAGGATAACGATAATGAAAAAACTTACCCTTGCCGCGGCCTCTGTGGCGCTGGCGCTTGGCCTTACGGCGTGTAACAAACAGGACACCACCCAAACTGCAGCACAGAGCGAAGCGCCGGCTGCTGTTGCCAAGGCGCCCCTGGTGTCTGGTGTGGATACCCAGTACTTTGACCCGGCGGTAAAATTCTCGGAAGATTTCTTTCTCGCCATTAACGGTAAATGGCTGGCTGAAACCGAGATCCCGGCAGATAAAGCCTCTTACGGTTCTTTCCATATCCTAGCCGATAACTCACAAAAAGCGGTTAAAGCCATTATTGATGAAGTATCAGCCCGTACCGACTTAAAACCGGGCTCAGATGAGCAAAAGCTGGGCAGCTTCTACAACAGCTTTATGGACGAAGCCACCATTGAAAAACTGGGTTTAAGCCCGCTGACGCCGCAACTGGATGCTATTAAAGCCATTACCGACAAAGGCCAGTTACCCGCCTTATTTGCCCGCCTGCAGCGCGATGGCGTGGGTATTCCGTTTGGCTGGTTTGTTAATAACGATGCGAAAAACTCGACCGAGTATGCCGTGTATTTAGGTCAGAGTGGCTTAGGTCTACCAGATCGTGATTACTACTTCAAAGATGACGAGGCGTCACAAAAAATCCTCACGGCCTATCAGGAATATCTAAAAGATATGTTCAGCCTGGCAGGTTACGCTGATGCAGACGCTGCAGCACAGCGCGTATTTGCACTGGAAAAAGCGCTGGCCGAGCATCACTGGACACGTTTGGAAAGCCGTAACGCCGACAAAACCTACAACAAAATGTCCGCGGCCGATTTAAACGCCAGCCTGGGCAGTTTTGACTGGGCGGCCTTTGCTCAGGGCGTCAAGCTGGATAGCGTAAGCGATATTATTGTGCGCCAGCCCAGCTACTTCGAAGGCTTTGCTAAAGTACTGGAAGCAACTGACCTGCAAACCTGGCAGGATTATTTAAGTCTGAAAACCATTCATGGCTATGCCGATAAGCTAAGCAGCAACTTTGCCGACCGCCGCTTTGCCTTCTACGGCACCACGTTAAGCGGTATTCAGGAGCAGCAGCCGCGTTGGAAACGCGCAGTAGATGCCTCGGATCAGGTATTGGGCGAGTTAACCGGTAAGCTGTATGTTGAGCGTCACTTTAAACCTGAAGCCAAAGCGCGGATGGAAGAGCTGGTAGCGAATCTGATTAAAGCCTACGAAATCTCGATTAACGAGCTGGAGTGGATGACCGAAGACACCAAGAAAGCGGCGCAGGAAAAACTGAGCAAGTTTACGCCAAAAATTGGTTACCCTGACAAGTGGAAAGACTACAGCAGCCTGGAGATTAAAGCCGACGATTTAGTCGGTAACTTCGTGCGCGCCAGCCACTGGGGGTACGATGAAATGGTGGCTAAGCTGGGCAAGCCAATCGACAAGAGCGAATGGTTTATGACACCGCAAACGGTGAATGCTTACTACAACCCGGTAAACAACGAGATCGTGTTCCCGGCAGCTATTCTGCAACCGCCATTCTTTAATATGGACGCGGACGATGCCGTAAACTACGGCGGTATCGGTGGTGTTATCGGCCACGAAATCGGCCACGGCTTTGATGATCAGGGCGCGAAATACGATGGTGACGGCAACCTGCGTAACTGGTGGACCGAACAGGACAAAGGCCAGTTCCAGGCACGTGGCGCGAAGTTAATTGGCCAGTACAATAAGTTTGAGCCACTGCCGGGTGTTAACGTGAACGGTGCGGTAGCACTGGGCGAAAATATCGGTGACTTAGGTGGTATGACGGTTGCACTGAAAGCTTATCAGCTGTCGCTGGATGGCAGAGAAGCCCCGGTAATGGATGGCTTTACCGGCGAGCAGCGATTCTTTATCAGCTGGGCGCAAGTGTGGCGTACCAAGTTCCGTGAAGAAGCCTTGCGCCGTCAGTTAAGCACAGGCCCGCATTCACCGGCGCATTATCGCGTTATCGGTGTGTTGCCTAACATCCCGCAATTCTACACTGCCTTTGATATTAAAGAAGGCGATGCAATGTATTTACCGCCAGAGCAGCGCGTTAAGATCTGGTAATTACCCGTCGTCTTTCAAAATGCACGGGTGTTAGCTGCGACCATCCACTCCAATCACTTAGTAAAGCTAAGCTCATGGAGATGGATGGTCTTGCTGCCTACGTGCATTATGAAATCCATTGGGTAAAATTTTTCTGCTACACTGCACAGGCTGAGTGGGTAACTACTCAGCCTGTTGTTTTTGAAGACTACTCTGTCTGATAGAGGTTGGAACCCCGTTTTGGTCGCCACAGAGTGTCTGAGCCCTGCCGTAGGCATTAGGGCGAGTTGCTGTGGCGAGCCAGGGCGGGTGTTGCAACCGGTATCGTAGAACAAATCCAACCTCTGTTGGGTTAGCGAGGTCTGACCACTATAACAAAGAATATATAACTCTGGGTTTTGTATTCACGAGATTTATAACCACTATAATCTGAGTGGTTAACAGCCGGATGTCATTCTGGCCCGAATTTTCATATAATTACGCCCATTCATTCTGTTGAATGACGCTGCAGTGGCAAGACTGCAGCCAACGACCAAGAGGATCATACTGTGCTACAACAATATCGCGAACATGTGGCCGAGCGCGCAGCGCAAGGTATCCCACCAAAGCCGCTCAATGCCGAGCAGGTAGCCGCTTTAGTTGAACTGTTAAAAAATCCGCCAAAAGGTGAAGAAGACACGCTGTTAGACTTGCTGGTTAACCGCGTACCACCAGGTGTAGACGAAGCCGCTTACGTTAAAGCCGGTTTCTTAGCCGCGTTAGCTAAGGGCGAAGCCAGCTGCAGTTTAATCAGTGCTGAGCGTGCAACAGAATTATTAGGCACCATGATGGGCGGTTACAATATTGAGCCGCTGATCCAATTGCTGGATAACGAAAAATTAGCCCCGGTAGCGGCCAAAGCCCTGTCACACACCTTATTGATTTTCGATGCCTTCCACGATGTAACGGAAAAGGCCGATGCGGGCAACAAGTACGCCAAGCAAGTGCTGCAAAGCTGGGCGGATGCCGAGTGGTTTGAAGCCAAGCCAGCCTTAGCAGAAAAAATCACTGTTACCGTATTTAAAGTATCAGGCGAGACTAACACTGACGATTTATCACCAGCACCAGATGCCTGGTCACGCCCGGACATTCCGCTGCATGCCTTAGCCATGCTGAAGAACGAACGCGACGGTATCAAACCAGATCAGCCAGGTACAGTTGGCCCAATCAAGCAACTGGAAGAGCTGAACAAAAAAGGCTACCCACTGGCTTATGTCGGTGACGTAGTGGGTACCGGTTCATCTCGTAAATCAGCCACTAACTCTGTGCTGTGGTTTATGGGTGACGACATTCCATACGTGCCAAACAAGCGCGGCGGTGGTTTCGTATTAGGCGGCAAAATTGCCCCTATCTTCTTTAACACCATGGAAGACTCTGGCGCACTGCCAATTGAAGTGGACGTGTCTAAGCTGGAAATGGGCGATGTGATCGACATTCTGCCCTTTGAAGGCAAAATCGTGCGTCACGGCAGCGATGAAGTATTGGCTGAATTTACCCTGGCAACCGATGTATTAATTGACGAAGTGCGCGCCGGTGGCCGTATTCCGTTAATCATCGGCCGTGGTTTAACCGACCGTGCCCGTGAGTACCTGGGGCTTGGCCACTCTGATAAATTCCGTCGTCCTAAGCCAAAAGCCGATTCTGGTAAAGGCTTTACACTGGCACAGAAGATGGTGGGCAAGGCATGTGGCGTGAAAGGTGTGCGCCCGGGCACTTACTGTGAACCGAAGATGACCACTGTAGGTTCACAAGACACCACAGGCCCGATGACGCGTGACGAGCTAAAAGATTTGGCCTGTTTAGGTTTTACCGCAGATTTAACCATGCAGTCATTCTGTCACACGGCGGCGTATCCAAAGCCGGTTGACGTTGATACGCACCACACCCTGCCAGATTTCATTATGAACCGCGGCGGTGTTTCACTGCGTCCGGGCGATGGTATTATCCACAGCTGGTTAAACCGTATGTTACTGCCAGATACCGTAGGTACCGGTGGTGACTCACACACCCGTTTCCCAATTGGTATTTCCTTCCCGGCCGGCTCGGGTCTGGTCGCTTTCGCTGCAGCAACCGGTGTTATGCCACTGGATATGCCAGAATCGGTACTGGTACGTTTCAAAGGTGAAATGCAACCAGGTATTACGCTGCGCGACTTAGTACACGCTATTCCGTACGTGGCGATTCAAAAAGGCTTATTAACCGTTGATAAGAAAGGTAAGAAGAACATCTTCTCTGGCCGTATCCTGGAAATTGAAGGCTTACCACACTTAACGGTTGAGCAAGCATTTGAACTGTCTGATGCGTCGGCTGAGCGTTCAGCGGCTGGCTGTACCATCAAGCTGTCAAAAGAGTCTATTGCTGAGTATCTTGAATCTAACATCGTGATGCTCAAGTGGATGATTTCTGAAGGCTACGGTGATGTACGTACCATCGAGCGTCGTATCAATGCAATGCAAGCCTGGCTGAAAGATCCGCAGCTGATGGAAGCTGATGCTGATGCCGAATACACAGAAGTGATTGAAATCGATCTGGCAGACATTAAAGAGCCGGTACTGTGCGCACCGAACGATCCGGATGATGCACGCTTACTGTCTGAAGTGGCTGGCGACAAGATTGATGAAGTGTTCATCGGTTCTTGTATGACCAACATTGGTC
Source organism: Chromatiaceae bacterium (assembly GCA_033838465.1). GTDB lineage: Bacteria > Pseudomonadota > Gammaproteobacteria > Enterobacterales > Alteromonadaceae > Alishewanella. Next base: position 18,722 of record JAJLKZ010000002.1, on the reverse strand, counting down.
ACTTCCGCGCGGCCGGTAAGTTACTGGACAAATTCAAAGGTCAGTTGCCAACCCGTCTGTGGATTGCCCCACCAACTAAGATGGACCAGGCGCAGTTAACTGAAGAAGGTTACTACGGTATTTACGGTAAAGTGGGTGCCCGCACTGAAATGCCAGGCTGTTCACTGTGTATGGGTAACCAGGCTCGCGTTGCCGAGAAGTCAACGGTAGTGTCTACCTCTACCCGTAACTTCCCGAACCGTTTAGGTCAGGGCGCTAACGTGTACCTAGCCTCAGCTGAGCTGGCAGCCGTTGCCTCTATCATTGGTAAACTGCCAACCGTAGCGGAGTATATGGAATACGCTAAGCAAATCGACGCCACCGCGGCCGATACTTACCGTTACCTGAACTTCCACAAAATGCCGCAGTACACTAAAAAAGCGGATAATGTGATTATTCAGCAAGCGGTGTAATCAACCCTTGTGGTGCTAAAGGCCTGCTTTTGCAGGCCTTTTTTCTGCTCGCGAATCCAGTTGCAGCAGCTACACTTTGAGTTATATAACGCTAACGGAGCACTAGCGTGGAATATGATTTTGTATATGACCGCAACACCCTGCAATTCAGTATCCGGCTTGCTGCCGAGCACGAAGTGCTGGGGCGGTTTTTACTGGACGAATTTGGCCAGGATGCGCAGGCGTATACGCCGCTGATCGATAAGTTAACGGCGCTTAAATCGCATCAGAGCATGCAATATCAGGGCAAAGAGTTTTTACTGGAAGTGGACAACGGCGAGGTCACCTTAAACCACAATACGCTGTTTTATGTAGTAGAGCAGCCATTGCCCGAGCGGCAGCAAGATAAGCTGGCCGATGATGATTTACAGCTGGACGAGCAGGGTATGCAAGCCCAGTGCGGCTTGGAAGATCTACTCAAACTGCTACGCGAATGGCAACAGTTCCTCGCGGATTAAACAGCGCAAGCTATGCACTTACACAGGGAAAAAACGCACCTAAATGGTGCGTTTTTTTTCGCCATTAAATTGCAGTTTCACTTAATGCATTGATAAATAATAACTTTAAAAAGTTGGCACAAGGCTTCCTTAGTAAATAGCGAATCGCAAAGACGACCACTAAAGGGAACTCACTATGAAGCTTGTATGTGCCATCATCAAGCCGTTTAAACTGGACGATGTTCGCGAAGCTATTGCTGACATTGGGGTAGAAGGTTTAACGGTAACAGAAGTAAAAGGCTTTGGCCGGCAAAAAGGTCACACCGAGTTATATCGCGGCGCGGAATATCAGGTGGATTTTCTGCCCAAGGTAAAACTGGAGATCGCCACGCTGGACGATCAGGTCGACCGCTTAATTGAAGCCATTCAAAAAGCAGCGCATACCGGCCGCATTGGCGACGGTAAGATTTTCGTCTATGACCTGGAACAGGCGGTGCGTATCCGTACCGGCGAGTCCGACGCAGAAGCCATCTAAGGAGCCGTTATCATGCAAGAGCAAATTTATCACTTACAGTATGCGATGGACACCTTCTACTTTCTGATCTGCGGTGTGCTGGTCATGTGGATGGCCGCAGGTTTCTCTATGTTAGAAGCCGGCCTGGTGCGGGCGAAAAACACCACTGAAATCTTAACCAAGAACGTGGCCTTATATTCGATCGCTTGCATCATGTATCTGGTGTGTGGTTACGCCTTTATGTACGGCGGCGAGTTTTTCCTAAGCGGCATTAATGCCGTCGATGTTGACGCCACCCTGACCAGCTTTGCCGAGCGTGAAGATGGCTTCACCGGCGGCGCCGTGTACTCTTCTGCCTCTGATTTCTTCTTTCAGGTAGTGTTTGTTGCTACCGCCATGTCTATCGTGTCGGGTGCCGTGGCCGAGCGTATGAAGCTATGGGCCTTTTTAGCCTTTGCTGTGGTAATGACTGGCTTTATTTATCCGGTGCACGGTTCATGGACCTGGGGCGCTGAGGGTATGTTTGGTGTAAACCTGGATGATCAGTTCGGTTTCTCCGATTTTGCCGGCTCAGGCATTGTACATATGGCCGGTGCTGCAGCCGCGTTAGCCGGTGTATTACTGCTGGGTGCGCGTAAAGGTAAGTACAGCAAAGACGGTAAAGTAAATGCGATTCCTGGCGCCAATATGCCACTGGCCACCCTCGGTACCTTAGTGCTGTGGATGGGTTGGTTTGGCTTTAACGGCGGGTCAGTGTTGAAGCTGGGCGATATCAGTAACGCTAATGCGGTTGCTGTGGTGTTCTTAAACACCAATGCTGCGGCCGCTGCTGGCGCCGTAGCTGCACTGGCCTTATCAGTGATTTTATTCCGTAAAGCCGACTTAACCATGGCATTAAACGGTGCTTTAGCCGGCCTGGTAGCGATTACGGCGGAACCTTCAACGCCAACGGCGCTTCAGGCAACCCTGTTTGGTGCCATCGGTGGTGTGATTGTCGTCGCCTCTATTATTGGCCTGGACAAACTGAAGATTGACGATCCGGTAGGTGCGATTTCAGTACATGGTGTGGTCGGTCTGTTTGGTTTATTGATTGTGCCACTGAGCAAAGACGGCGCGACGTTCACTGGCCAGTTAATTGGTGCTGCCGCTATCTTCGCCTGGGTATTTATTGCCAGCCTGGTGGTGTGGTATGTACTGAAGTTAACCATGGGTATTCGTGTTAGCGAAGAAGCCGAGTATGAAGGCGTTGACGCCTCAGAATGTGGTATTGAAGCCTATCCTGAGTTTGTCGCGTCGGTAAAGTAAGCAGCCTGGGAGGTGTTAGTGGCACCTCCCGGGAGCCTGCTCAGGCTGCGGCACTGCAAAGTGCCAACGCCATGAGCTAAACGTAAATCCACTAAACTACGTCTATCCTTGTCCTTTGTCTTTTTGTCTGACGCCCCGTGCCAATTGGCGCGGGGTTTTTTATTGCTCAGACAGGGTCAGTGTTGTGCAGTGGTTCAGCTGTAGTTGTTGGTGGCTGACAATAATTAACAAGCCTGATTGCTGGCGCTGCTGTAGAGCCTTCGCCACACGTTGGGCCGTGAGGTTATCCAGCCCGGCAAAAGGCTCGTCTAACAGCAGAATCGGCCGTTTAGTCAGTAATAACCGCGCCAGTGCGATACGTCGCGCCTGGCCACCCGATACAGCTGCACCGTATTCGCCCAACAGGGTATCCAGTTGCTGCGGTTGCTGCTGTGCCCAGGCTTTTAAGGCGACATCGTCTAGCACCTGCCATAACTCGCTGTCACTGGCGTCGGGGGCACCTAAGCGTAAGTTTTGTGCCAGGGTGAGATCAAATAAGTCTGGCTGCTGCGGCAAATAGCCAATGCTATGGTTAAGCTGCCAATGCGCCAGCGGCCAGCCATTTAAGCTCAGCTCACCCCGGTAAGGCAGTTCGTCAGCCAGTGCCTGCAGCAGGGTAGATTTACCGGCACCGGAGACACCGTTGATAAACAGTAACTGGCCACTGCTAAGCGTAAAACTAATATTGTCCGGCCCGGCAAGGGCGTTAGGCTGACGGGCCGTCAGTTGGCTGGCCGCCAGTTTAAATGGGCCTGTTGGCACAGGGCCGGAAGTTTGTGCTGCGGTGGGCCCAGCCAACTGATTTAGCCTATCGCGTGCGGCTAAACTCAGCCCCAGCGCGACCACGCTATGGCACAGTGGCGTCAGGATCTCATACAAAGCCCACAGTGCGAGCAGGGCGGCCAGCAGCAACGGTACCTTAAGCTGACTTTGTGCCAGTACTGTACTGCCTTGCCATAACAGCAATAAAGCCGATAGCCCCAGCAGACAGTGTTGCAGCAATACCGAGCGGTTAATCAGTTGCGCTTGGCGCTGTTGCAGGTTTAATAGCTGACGGTCGGCCTGGTTAAACCGCTGCAATTGTTGCTGCCAGCGTTGCCATAACACTAAATTGGCCAGCAGACTAAGTGGCTCCAGTAAAGCCTGCCGTCTTTGTGCGGCAGTGTCGGCTTGCTGGCTGGATAGTTTAATGGCAGTAGATAACCCCAGCAGTGGCACAATAACGGCGGCGATAAGCAGAGGAATGGCTGCCAGCAATAAACTGTTTGCCAGTACAGCCCAAAATAGCACTAGCAAGGCGGTGAGTAATATTGCCGATAGCCAGGGCGCGACCACTTTGAGTGGAAACAGATCGAGTAAATCAATGTCGCTGACCAGACGTTGTAAATCGTCGGCAGAGTGATAGCTGGCGCTTTTACGATGTGCTATTAGCTTAAAGCGCGAGACCCGCAGGTCTTTGAGTAAGCCAAGCGCGGCGTAATGCGAGCTTAAGCGCTCTGCATAACGGCCGGCCGTGCGACCGATAGCACAAAGCCGGATCATGGCAGCCGGGCGAAAATAATCAAAGCCCACGCCCAAGCTGACCAGACCGGCCAGTGCGGCAGCGCTGATAAACCAGCCGGATAACGCCAGCAACGTGACCACTGCGACAAAAGTAACAAAACCTAATAACAGCGCCAGCGACCAGGCACCGCGGCGGCTTTTCATTAAGCTACGAAGGCGAATAGGTTCAGGCGCGTGCATTTGCACCTCCCTGGCGTAAAAGGTTACCGCCCTCAGGTAACTGGATAACTTGATCCAGCCAGTCCAGGCCATGTAACTGATGGCTGACAATGATGACGGTTTTACCCAGGCTTAAACGACCAATAAGTTGGTGTAAGCGGTAGGCGGTAGCGCCATCCAGGTGCGCTGCTGGCTCGTCCAGCAGCCAGATCGGAGCATCACGAAGCAGCAGTTGTGCCAGTGCCAGCCGTTGGAGCTGACCGCCGGACAGGCCCAGGCCGCGCTCGCCAAGCACCGTGTTAATCCCCAGAGGTAACCGGCTGATCAGCGGCCAGATTTCCACTTGCTCAAGCACCTGTTTTAGCTGCTCGTCTGTAGCCGCAGGCATGGCCAGACGCAGGTTGTCTGCAATGCTGGCGGCGATAAAACGGCTTTGCTGCGCCATATACCCCAGCCTGGCTTGCCACTGGGGTAGGTTAACCTCAGAAAGCGCTTGCTGGTTCAGCCATATTTCCCCCTGATAGGGCGTAAAACCAAGCAGGGCATGTAATACACTCGATTTACCACAACCACTTGGTCCCTGCAGTGCAATACGTTCACCTGCGGCAATGGAGATGCTGAGCGGGACCAGCCGCTGCCGCCCCGCTGCGCCTGCAATACTCAGCTGGTTAATGTGGATCCCGGGTGCAGTTGTAAACCTAAGTGGCTGATTACCGTTATGCTGCCAGGCCTGCTGTTGGAGTATTGGCTGCAGCTCAGTCATGGCCGCTTCAGCCTGCGCTTTGGCGTGGTAATCACTGCCCAGTTGGCGTAGCGGCGCATAAAACTCCGGTGCCAGCAGCAAAATAAAAAGCGCTCCCTGATAGGGCACCGGGATCTCGCCTTTGGCCCAGGGCAAAATGCCTAACAAGCCTAAACCTAAGTACAGTGCCAGTAAGGCGATAGCCAAAGCGGAGAAAAACTCCAGTACAGCGCCGGACAAAAACGCCATCTTCAGCACTCGCATGGTGCTGTTGCGATAACGCTCTGCCGCGTGGGCGACCGAGTTACTGGCCCGGTCCAGCGCGTTTAACTGGCGCAGCGTTGCTATGCCCCGCACTAAATCGAGAAAGCGACCACCCATGCGGTTAAGCTCAGTAAATTGCTTTTGGCTGGCGCTGGCTGCTGCATTGCCGAGTAAAATCATAAACATCGGCACCAGTGGCGCTGTTAGCAGCAAAATGGCGGCCGCCAGCAGGCTGTAGTAGGCGGTGGCTAGCGCCATGATCACCGGTGTGACTAACACCAGATAGCGCTGCACATAATAGCGGCTGATAAAACCATCCAGCGCATCAACCTGCTCCAGTAATTGGGTGCTGATCCCGCCATCAGTACCGTACAGGCTTTTACCTGGCCCGGCTGCGGCAAGGGGCTGCAGTAATTGCTGGCGCAGTGTTAAGCGCACTTGCTGGCTGGCTTGTACACTAAGTTGCTCGCGGCCATAGTGCAGTAATGGCCGGCCCAGCAGGCACAGAGCAAGAGCCGGCAGTAAGCTGGTTAATAACGTTGGGGTAGGGTTTTGTCCGTTGGCCAGGGCGCTTAGCCAGTCGGCAAACAGCAGTGATAACAGATAAGATTGCAGCACAAATAACGCGACTGCCGTTATCGCCAGCAGCAGTGCCTTATTTAGCTGAGGTTTAACGCACTGCAGCAACTGGTTTAGCTGCTGCAGTGCTGTTGGTGGCTTATTCAGCGGGGGTATCCTCGCCTTCGTAGCCTTTAAGCTCTAACCACATCGCATTGATAATGCCGAATGAGCAGGCCAGTAACACGCCTAAAATCCAGGCAAAATACCACATAGTGTGCTCCTTGTTGTGTTTAGTACAGTGAGTGGCTATTGTCGCGGATGTGCTGTTCGTTTAAGCGTCCGCGCATGACAAAGTAACCCCAGCCGGTGTACGCCAGAATTAACGGCACAAAAATACAGGCCACGACAAACATGATCATCAGCGTGGTTTCACTGGCGGTGGCATCCCACATGGTCAGGCTATGTGCCGGATGGCTACTCGATGGCATAACAAACGGAAACATGCTGATACCGGTAGTCAGAATAACCATCGCCATGGCCAGTGACGAGCTAACAAAAGCACTGATATGGCGTTTGGCTTTACTGGCCAGCGCACAGGCAATAAAGCCCAGCACACCCAACGCAGGCACCAGCCACAGCAGCGGTAATTTGCCGTAGTTTACAAACCAGCCGCCAGCGGCCACTTCAACCAGCTTCTCAGTAGTACGGTTAGCGCCGTTAGTATCAATCACACTTGTCACGACATAGCCATCAATACCGGCATACAGCCAGACACCGGCCAGCACAAACAGCAGAGCACAAAGCCAGGCCACCATCGCAGATAATTTCTCGCTACGCGCTTTGAGTTCGCCTTCGGTTTTTAGCTGCAGGTAAGTGGCACCGTGGTTAACAATCATCAGTAAGCTCAGCACACCGGCCAGCAGGGCAAACGGGTTTAACAGTGCCCAGAAACTGCCGGTGTAATGCAGGCGCAAAATATCGTCAAAGTAAAACGGCACGCCCTGCAGTAAGTTGCCAAAGGCGACACCAAAGATCAGTGCCGGTATGGCAGAGCCTGCAGTAAGCGCCCAGTCCCAGCGGCTGCGCCAGGTTTCGCTGTCAATTTTAGCGCGGTATTCAAACCCGATTGGCCGTAAAAACAGCGCAAACAGGGTTAGCATCAGTGCCAGGTAAAAGCCATTGAACGACGCAGCATACACGGTAGGCCAGGCGGCAAACAGCGCGCCACCCGCGGTAATTAACCAAACCTGATTACCATCCCAATGCGGCGCTATAGCGTTAATCATCACGCGGCGCTCGTCATTACTGTTACCGAGCACTTTTAACAGCGCGGCCACGCCCATATCAAAACCATCGGTAACCACAAAGCCAATCAGTAATACACCAATTAACAGCCACCAGATAAAACGTAGTGCTTCGTAATCCATGTTAAACCTCCTTCGCAACGGTAGGGCTTTCTAAATCGTACTTACCGGTATGTAGTGACGAAGGACCAATTTTGGCGTACTTGGTCATCAGCCACATTTCGATAATCACGAAGAGGGTGTACAGCACCATGATGCTGATTAAGCTTATCCAGATATCGGTTACGCTAAGCTGTGATACGGCTAAATGTGTGGGTAAAATTTCACCAATAGCCCAAGGCTGGCGACCATATTCGGCAACAAACCAGCCGGCTTCACAGGCGATCCACGGCAGCGGCAGGCTAAATACAGCAAACTTAAGCAACCATTTCGGTTTGTCGACGGTGCGTTTAGCGCTGTGCCAGAACGCCAGCGCAAACAACAGCAGCATGGCAAAACCACAGGCCACCATAATGCGGAAGCTCCAAAACAGCGGCCATACCTGCGGTACAGAGTCCTCTACGGCCTGGGCAATCTGCTCTGGCGTGGCATTGGCAACATCGTCGGTATAGGCAGTGAGCAGCATGCCATAGCCTAAATCTTCTTTAAGCTCGTTGAAGCGGTTTACCGTAGCAGGTGATTTATCACCGGCGCGGTATTGCTGCATTAACACATAGGCTTCCTGGCCACGGATAATCCGCTCAAGGTGTTTTTGTTTTAACTCGGCTAAGCCCGGCACTTGTTCATCCAGTGAGCGGGTGGCAATCAGGCCAAGCACGGCGGGGATCTTCAGCGCATAGTCTGTGGTTTGGGTTGCTTCATTTGGCATACCAAACACGGTAAAGGCTGCTGGCGCCGGATGGGTTTGCCATTCGGCTTCCACTGCAGCTAATTTCACTTTTTGCACATCACCCAGCTCATAGCCGGATTCGTCACCCAGCACGATAACCGACAAAGCACTGGCCAGGCCAAAGGCTGAGGCAATAGCAAAGCTGCGTCGGGCAAAGGCCAGATCGCGGCCTTTGAGCAGATACCAGCTTGAAATGGCCAGCACAAAAATAGCGCCGGTCACATAGCCAGCTGATACCGTATGCACAAACTTAACCTGTGCCACCGGGTTAAACACCACTTCGCTAAAGCTGGCCAGCTCCATACGCATGGTGTCGATATTAAACTCTGAGCCGATGGGGTGCTGCATCCAGCCGTTGGCAATTAAGATCCACAGCGCTGACAGGTTAGTGCCCAGCGCCATCAGCCAGGTTACCGCCAGGTGTTTTTCTTTACTTAGCCTATCCCAGCCAAAAAAGAACAGACCGACCAGGGTAGATTCAAGAAAGAATGCCATTAAGGCTTCTATTGCCAGCGGCGCACCAAAAATATCGCCAACATAATGTGAGTAGTAGGCCCAGTTGGTGCCAAACTGGAATTCCATGGCGATGCCGGTGGTGACCCCCAGCGCAAAGTTAATACCAAATAATTTACCCCAGAACTTGGTCATGTCGCGGTAAATGGTTTTGCCGGTCATCACATACACCGACTCCATGATCGCTAACAAAAACGCCATACCTAAAGTAAGGGGCACAAATAAGAAGTGAATCATTGCCGTAAAGGCAAATTGAAACCGGGACAGGTCAACTATATCCATCGCTAAGCTCCGCAGCGTAGGTGAGAAATACGCGGTACCTAAAAAGCAGTACAGCCATCTCACGATACAATATCGACGCCGCCGCGCTTATGCGCTGGATCAAGCTTTGCGGTTTTTATATTAGCAAGCGTTAAACTGCTAACGCTTGCGGGCTAAAAAAGTGTCTACCGCCTGGTTAGAGGCCGCCAGTTTTTTACGCCCTTGCGGGCAGGTTTGCGTCAGCAGAATAAATAAGGTGTCGATCACCAGCTCCTGGGCATTACGCGCCAGTATCGACGATAAGCGCGCAGAGCTTTCCTCTGCCACGGTATACAAATTTAAGCTGGCAAGGCGTGCTACGCTGTTGGCACCGTAAGCGGTAATGCTGATTATGCCCACGCCATTGGCGGCGGCCTGCTCGGTAATTTTTACGCTGTCGGCGGTCTCGCCCGACTCACTGATCACTACCAGTACGTCGTCTGCAGCGTAATTGGCAATATTGGCCAGTTGCACATGGGTGTCGGTTTCAGCCAGTGCCGCCATGCCGAGTTTTTGCAGCTTATAGGAAAAGTCTTTGGCCACCAGTGCTGAGCCGCCTTTACCGCACAGCAATACCCGCTTGGCATTGCGCAAAAGCGAGGCGGCCTGCTCAAAACTGCCCTGGCTATTGATGGCATGGGTTTTTTGCAGCACATTAATTTTGCTGGCCAGCAGTTTCTGGCTCATGGTGTTAAAGGTGTCGTCTAAGGATATTTCACCGTGTAATTTGTCGCTGCTGATATCGGGTGCCTGATGATGCAGGCTGTCGCTGATGGCAAACTTAAAATCCGGGTAGCCCTTATAGCCGAGTTTCTGGGTAAAGCGCACCACGCTGGCCTGGCTGATACCTACTGCATTAGCCAGTATTTGTGAGGACATATCGCGTATCTGATCCGGATTGGCCAACACATAGCCGGCCAGTTGCTGCTCGGCACGAGGAAGCTTATCGCGCAGGGCTTTTATTTTATCCAGTACAGACATAGCGTAATCCTGTTATCAGCCTTAGGCTGCTGATTCTGTCAGATAAATCAGCAAAGCGGCGAATTAATTGATACTCTTGCCGTATTATACACATAAATTATTCATGCTGTGGCAGGCGCGTTCAGGCCTGTTGCGCACCCTGTTAGGACAGCTTATGCACGCGCATATTCAGCAGTTATATAACATTGCCAGTAAACCCAGCCGGCTGATTATTGGCTTAATGAGTGGCACCTCGCTAGATGGTTTAGACGTAGCACTGTGTCGCCTTAGTGGTGATGGCTTGCAGACACAGGTAGAACTATTGCACTTTGCTACCGTAGCCTACGACGATAGCTATAAACAGCGGGTAAAGGCAGTCTTTGCCAAACGTGAAGTCGACCTGCAGACGTTAACCTTGCTCAATCCATGGATCGCTTTAGAGCATGGCCGGATCATCAAGCAGTGTCTGGCGGCCTGGCAGCTGGCTGCGACAGAGATTGATTTGATTGCCAGCCATGGTCAGACCGTATTTCACTGCCCGAAGCGGCAACATCTGTTAGCCGATAGTGGCAATGCCACCCTGCAGCTTGGCGATGGCGATCATTTAGCTGTGGCGACAGGTATCATGACAGTAAGTGATTTTCGTCAAAAGCATATTGCTGCCGGCGGCGAGGGCGCTCCGCTGGCGGTCTATGGCGACTATTTGCTGTTTAGTAGCCAATACGAAAACCGCATTATGCTGAATATTGGCGGTATTGCGAATTTTACCTGGTTGCCAAAAACACTTGATGCCCAGGCCGTGTTCAGCACCGATATTGGCCCGGGCAATACGCTGATGGATGCTTATGTGCAGCGCCATTTTGCTGGCCAGCATTATGATAGTGATGCCCGTATTGCCAAAGCCGGTGTGGTGAGTCAGCCACTGCTGGAGGCGCTGGCGCAGGATACGTTTTTTCAGCTCAGCTTCCCCAAAACCACCGGGCCTGAGGTATTTAACCTGGCCTATTTGGCGCAGGCGCAGCAAGTATCGGGCACTCGTAACCTCAGCCATGCCGATGTCATGGCAACGCTTAACCGCTTTAGTGCACAGATGATTATTCGCGCCATCGAGCAAACCACCAAAGCCCTGGATAAATTCGTCATTTACGCCAGCGGCGGTGGTATGCATAACCCCTTGCTGATGAGCCATATTCAGCAGGCCTTGCCACAGGTGAGTATTAAAACCACCGCCGATTTAGCCATAAACCCTGATGCAAAAGAAGCCGTGCTGTTTGCTGTTCTGGCTAATGAATGTGTGGCGGGGGGGAAGCAGAAATTCAGTAACGCCCGCGAAGGGATCCAGGGCGTGACCATGGGTAAAATCAGTTTTGCAGACTAGTCATGGCTAGTCTACTGCCGGCAAGCGAAACCAAAAGGTACTGCCCTGGCCCAATGTGCTGTTAAAGCCAATTTCACCCTGGTGGCTATCGATGATTTTCTTACTGATGGCCAGGCCTAAACCGGTGCCTTCTCTGTTACGGGCATTAGAGGCGTCTTCCTGCGAAAAGCTGGAGAAAATCGATTTGGCAAAAGCCGGCGAAATACCCCGGCCGTTGTCACTCACTTGCCATTGCAGCGTATTTTGCTGTCGTTGCACGCTAACCGTTACCTGTTGGCCGGCATAAGAAAATTTAATGGCGTTCGATAAAAAGTTATCCATGACCTGTCGGATCCTAAGCGGGTCTGCCTGCAGCCAATACGGCTCGGGATTGTGCTGCCAGTGTATTTGCACCTCAAAGCGTTTGGCATAGGGCTGAATGGCCTCAATGGCCTCTGTGGTCAGCGCATTCAGGTCAAACCTAACCGGCGCAAGCTGAAAGTTGCCGGAGTCAAATTTCTGTAGATCCAGCAGGTCGCTGATAAGTTGTGCTAAGCGTTCGCTGTTGAGCTCGGCCAGTTCAAGCATCTTGTTGTATGCTGCTGAGCCGGGCTCGACCGCTTGTTTGGATATCAGCGAAATAGCGCCACGGATGGCGGTTAAAGGTGTTCTAAGTTCATGGCTCACGGTAGAGACAAACTGATCTTTTAGTTTATCCAGTCGGGTAAGTTCCTGATTTTTTATGGCTAAATCTTGCAGGCTATGCTCCAGCTCAGCGGTTTTTGCCTGTAGTTCCTGCGTGCGCGTATTGACAGTATCTTCCAGCAGGCGCTGGTGCTGTGATTTTTCGCTGACCGCCTGATTTAACAAACGATTGATCTGCCTGATGTTTCGCATCCGATAAAAATGAAACGCCAGCAACAAGCTAACAACGATTAACACCGCGCTGCTTTGTACCTGCCATAATTGCCACCAGCGTGGCTGGATGACAAAAGCAAAGCGGGCCGTGTGCGTCGAAATCAAACCATGGTTATTCATTGCCATCAGTTGCAGTTCATAGTCACCCGGCGCCAGATTCGCATAGACGGTATAAGGGCGGTTACCGGCATAAATCCAGTCATTATCCAGGCCAATTAATTTATAGCGATAGCTGTTGCGGGCAACGTCGTGGTAATCCATCGCTGAGAAATGAAACTCCAGCGTGTTTTCATCCGGTTTCAGCATCAGGGGGGTGTTCGCATAGCGTTCCAAGGCTAATGCTGGCGCATGGTTAACTTTGACTGCCGTTATTCTGGGTGTGGGCGCCGTGTTGTTGGTCCAGATTAATCCAGGCTCGGCTTTAAACACCCCTTGCAGGGTGCCAAAATACAGTTTGCCATCGGCATCTATGGCTTTGGCATTGGTGTTCACCTCGGGTGCTGTTAAACCGTCATGCCGGCTAAAGGTCACAATATGGTTAATGTCGGGGCTAATTAAACTGATGCCCTGGCTTGTCATGACCCAAATGCGGCCATGCTCAGCAATAGTGCCGATAATATTGTTACTGGCCAGGCCGTCACGTTCATCCAGAAAACGTTTTTTGTCGCTGGCGAGGTCCCACAGTACCAAACCGCGGTTCGTGCAGATCAGCAATAGGCTGGCGCCGTCATTTTCCAGACATTGGATCTTATCTGACGGTAGTGCGGTGGCAAAATCTTGCTGTAAGCGGTTTTTTATGCCAGCTTCTGCATCCAGCTGATACAAGCCACTGTAACGGGTGCCCACCCAAACTGTGCCATCGGCCATAAGGGTCATGGCTTCAACCGCATCACCCGAGTGATGGCTGGACAGCTCAGGCAGAAAATGCCGCACTACGCTGCGCGCTTTGTCGTAGTACAGCACGCCATTGCCCCAGAGTCCAAACCAGAAGCGCTGCCCGGTTTGAATAAGCATATCTCTGACCAGCGGCCGGTTGATATTCGCCAGCGCAAAGGGCGTGGTAAAAGGCTTGAGGGTTTGCTCAGTGGGTTGCTGAACAAAGACACCCTGATCGGTCGCAATATATAGGGCGTTGTTATCATCTTTTGCCAGTTTATTAATGGTGCTTTCCAGTTTGAGCTGTGTTGCGCTGTCGTTGGTTAAATTGAGTTGATGTAAATGCTGGCCAACAGATAACGATAAGATATCGCGCTCAGTAAAGAGTAAATTACTCACCGAGAACTCAAAGTTTCTGCTTAATGCCACTGCAGCAGGGTGTTGCAGCAGGGAAAAGGTATTCTGGCTGTAGCGGGTAAAAAACAAACCATGTGAGCGGGTACCCAGCCAGAGCAGGCCACTGCGGTCAGTTAATATAGCTCTGATGTTAAGGGTTGGCAGCAGCGCCTGTTGCTCTCTGAATGGCATAAAGCAACCACAACTTACGCCATATCTGTGCAAGCCCTCATAGCTGCCAATAAACAAGTTGCCTGTATTATCTGGCTGTAAGGTGTTGATAATAAATTCATCTTTATTGTTTTTGCCGTCGTCACGCTTAATGTGCTTCAGTTTAGCGTTATCAGGGTCAAACGACGCTAAGCCATTACGTGTGCCCAGCCACAGCTTAGCGTTAAAAAAGGCCAGTGCTCTTATTTCATTGTCGCGGCTACCGCTTACGGTGTTTGGGCTCAGTAACCTTGGTGACGACAACCCTGTTGTTGGTTGCCAGGCATAAAAGCCTTCACTGGTGCCTATCCAGACGATGTTGTCATCGCCCTGCGCCAACGACCAAATACGTTGATGCGCAAAGCTGACACTGGCATCGGGGCCGCCAATGCGCTCGACACTGTCATCGGCGGCGATGCGATACAAACCATTGGTTGAGCCTACCCAAATATTGCCATCGCTGGTTTCAAGTAAACTCTGCACCTGTAAGCCACCCAGCGCAAAGCGGCTTAAGGTGCTGCGATCCGGGCTTAACCGGCTAACACCCAGCCCCCAGGTGCCAACCCAAAGCCGTTGTTTGCTGTCAATTAATAACTTACCCACATCAGGCTGAATACCGCTAAGGGCTTCTTGCGGCTCCAGTACGGAAAAGGTGATAAAGCGGTAGCCGTCGTAACGCTTGAGGCCAGACTCAGTGGTCGCCAGCCAGAGGTAGCCGGCCTCATCCTGTGCCAGATCATATAAGGTGTTATTGGTCAGGCCGTCTTCGTTGCCTAAACGTTGCATTAAGGGATCGGCCTGGGCCAGACATTGCCACGCAGCAAGCAACAACACCAACTTGAAGAATTTACTTAGCAACGCGCTTGTCCTGAACACATCGGTAAACCTACTAACAACTTACTTGGCGGCTGGTTATTTAGCAAGCAACAGGTGAGATTACAAAATAAAAGGCTGAGTAACAAATGCACTAACACGGGAACGGGCGGCTAACGCCAGTGCCGGGTTTGTGCCCGGCGCGCTGATACAGCATACGGCCTGGCAGGTTAATATTCCCACCAACAATCCTGCCACCAGTCTAAAAACTCGGCAAAATCGATATAGCCATTGTTGTTGGTGTCCACCAGCTTAAAGCCTTCTTCCACATGGCTGGCTTTGGTTTTGGGTGCTAATACCGTAAGCAGCTCAATAAATTCGGGTAAATCAATGCGGCCATTGCCGTCGCGATCAAAAAAATCAAACTCGGCTTTAATCTCGGCAATTTGTTGTTCTGTAAGCGGTTGTCTGTTCACGGCGCTACCTTGGTTGCTGTCTGTTGTTTAGCGGCAGTGTACTGTGCCTGCGGCGTGCTGTCTATGCATGGCCTGTGCAACTACCTTGCCTCTGCCAGCAGCTGCTGGCGCAATGGCTCTAACTGCTCAAGCCGCTGCCGGTAGGGCAAGTAAGTGGTCGCGCCAGCGACGTTTAACAGCTTACCCACCGGGTTATATCCCCAGCTGTACCATGGGGTGTCTGCGGTTGCTGTATTATCGGCCTGGGCTAGTAGTATAGCGGCGCGCTGGTTGCGGGTGGCCTGTGGCTGAAATAATGGCTTAAGTAGCCACCAGGCGAACCTTTCAGTCGCGCTGGCTTGTGCTGCAGCATCGTCATTTAGCAGCGTTTGTTCAGTTAAGGTGTTGCCATACACCCATTCGCCCGACAGCACCTGTCGAAGATTCAGCTCCTGCGCGGTAAACGCCATTTGCCAGCTATCCGGTGTCAGGGCAGCCTGCGCTGTGCCAGCCAATTCTTGTTGCAGCATGGCGGCGAATTCAAAATGGCGCTTAATCGCTGCGCTGCTGATCATTTTGCCAATCAGTAGGTTGTGTTTTGTCAGTAAACCGCGCCAAAACTGCATGTCTTGTTGCAGTAACTGGCGGGCCTGAGCAATGTCTTGTTGCTGCAGCGCCAGCCAGGCCTGAGCAAACAGCAGCTGCTGGCCCTCTAATAGCGGTTGCCATGAGGGGAAGGGGTCAGCGACATCGGTTGGAATTGTCTCGTACCAGTGGTCAAAACTGCGGATCTGCTGGTAAAACGCTGCCAGTTCATCATGCTCATTTACCCAGCGGGTTAACTCTGGCTCAGTGCCCAGCAACTGCTGACAATCACCCTGATGGCATTGGCGCATCAGCGCAGCCAAAGGCTCTGCAAGGCGGTAATTGGGTGAGTTGCCATGCTGTGCCAGGTAGGCATAGCCATTCGTCTGCGTACTGTGCGCTGCCGCCGCTGCTGCCTGTTGCAGTTGCAGCATAGTTTGGGCTGCTGCTGAAGGCGGTTCATCTTTGATGTTAACAAGCAGCAATATCAGATAACACAGTACAAGAGCGGCAATCATCACCGCCAGAGTTTTGCTAAGCAGTTTAGCAAGCGTGGCTATCATCGGCGCTAACACCTTAATGAAATGAGGAAGTTAAACCACATACTAACGCTGTTACGGAGTTGTTACAACGCTATTTCGGAACGCATTAAGCGTCCTCTATGCGCAAATATAGATTGGTGCACCTCTGCCGAATACTTGTTGGCTATGCTAGAGTGCGCGCGATCCGGCTCCGGGTCACACCATACCCAATCTCAACACCATTTCAGGTAAAACTTACTTATGTTCACTTATGTCGTAAACAAGTGCGCTGCCGCGCGCCTAAGCTTGTTGTTAGTCGCGGCGTTATTACTCAGTGCCTGTGTTGCACCAGCCTTGTTGCTGTCGCCACAGGGGCAGCTTATGTGGGCAATGTTAAAACCCTTAGTCGGGCTGGACCCCAAAGAGGTGAATTTATTTGAGCAGCCGTTAATCAAAAACCGGCTACAGCCACTGTTGGGCGAACATTACCAAACCGCGGTCACCTTGCTAAATACCGCCAATGAGATCAAACAACAAGGCCCGTTGTTTTATGTCGCCTCTAACTACACGCCGATACCCATGCTGGCGGAAAAAGCCGGTTTTGTCTGGAATGCCGACACCAACCAAATGGCGGTATTGTTAAGCACTGGCGGCGTAACGGAAGTGTTTGCCGAAGCGGCACAACAGCAAGCCAAGGCGCTGATACCCAGTTGGCCAGATGAGTTAGTGGAATATGCCAATATGGCCCGGCAGCCCGAGAAACTGCTGCAGCAAACTATAGAGCAGCAAAAACAGCAGCTAATCGAGCAGCCACAGCAGCAATTGCAGCAAGCGCTGGAGCAGCAAAAGCAGCAGTTAATTGAGCAGCCACAGCAGCAATTGCAGCAGGCGCTAGAGCAGCAAAAACAGCAGTTAATCGAGCAGCCGCAGCAGCAACTGCAGCAAACGCTGGAGCAGCAAAAGCTGCAAGTGAAAGACGCTGTTACGCCGGTATCAGGCAAAGACTAAGGTTTACCCCATCACATCCGGCTGCTGGCAATAACGCAAACCTACGGTCAGCAGCCGGGCTACTTACCCGCACAGCTGCGGGTTGCACCAATATAGCGGCTTGCGGCAGACCTGTTTGCAGACTATATTTAGTCCACTTTAGTCCGCGTAGGAGGGCACATGAAGCTGTCGCAACAAATTAAACCTATTAGCTATTTAAAAGCCCACGCGGCAGAGATAGTGCGTAATTTGGCCGTGCAAGAAGCGCCTTTGGTTATCACGCAAAATGGCGAAGCCAAGGCTGTGCTGCAAGACATTGCCAGCTATGAGCAAACACAGGAAACCCTGGCGCTACTAAAAATTCTGGCGCTGGGCAGCCGGCAAATTGAGCAGGGTAAAGTGCAGCCGCTGGCCGACGTTATTAGTAACATCCGCCAGCCAAAAACGGCGCCCTAATGGCTTTTCGGGTAATGCTTACTGACGATGCCAGTGAGGATTTAATCTTGCTGTATCGTTACATCGCTGAGCATGATGCAGCACAACATGCCGATTATGTACTGGAGCAATTAGCGCTCTGTCTTGCCAGTTTAACGGAATCACCAGAGCGCGGCGCTTACCCCAAAGAAATGCTGGCCGTGGGGCTGCCAGAGTACCGCGAAATCTACTTTAAACCTTACCGTATTATCTACCGCATCCTGGCGGATATTGTCTATGTGATGCTGATAGCCGACGGCCGGCGCAATATGCAAAGCCTGCTACAGCGCCGCTTGCTGGGTGGCTAAAAGCAGGTTAGTCTCGTCACTATGACAATAACACTACAACAACCCATAGTTAGCCCAACCAGCAAGCTTTATCAGATCCTGCTGGTTAATTGCATTATTCTTGGCGCTACCTTCCTCGGCTATAAATACCTGCCATCAATACTAGCGTTAGACCCACGCCCCAACACCCGCTTAATGGTGATTGTAGCAATGGCACCGGTACTAGCACTGTGCTGTTCTATTGTGATAGGCACAAAACAGCCCAAAACGTTAACTGCTAACAATGATGGCATAACCTTAGGCGATGCTATAGCCGGCAGCGAGTTTTACCCCTGGCAAGATATCAGTGGCTTTAGCTTAAACCCCAGTAGCAAAGTGCTGCAATTCAAGGTTGATAGCCTGAGAGTTAAACAGACCTTTAGGCTAAAGCAGTTTGGCATTAGCCAGCAGCAGTTTGAGCAGTTGCAGCAGCTGGCGGCAGTGGGGTTAAAAAGCGAGTAGGGGAATGGCAGGTTTGTGCCAAAAGCGGACATTACTAGTTTAATCAATCACAACTCAAGGTTGTTTTACATATTGTTAATATTCACTAAAATAGTGACAGCAATATCGAAATTAACTATGTTAGTGGCAAGGTATGCAGTTTGTCGCTGTTCCAGTTAAAGATCTGCACTTTAATGCACATTAAAGTGCAGAATAGAATCTATGTCTTATCATTATCTAATGTATGTAGTCTCTAAAGAGTACACTTAAGTTAAGCTTTAATTTAATAATCAGTGATATGCTTCGCGTCTCTTATTTAGCG
>JAJLKZ010000001.1:0-12378 GCA_033838465.1 Chromatiaceae bacterium | reverse complement strand
GGCCCAGGCTTGCGGCAGGCCTTCTTCGGCTAATAAACGCAGCGACTCATGCAGCGCATACAGCGTATTAACCGGCGCGGTATGGTGATAAGCCCGTTTAGCACCACCACTCCAATAGGACATTACCAGGCTTTGATCGAGAAACCAGCTTTGTACTGGCGTCTTACGTGCCTTGATTTTTGCCACCGCAGCCGGCGAGAAAGACACCGGTGATAAACCCGGTACGCAAGACAAACATTTCTGACTGCCGGAATAAATGGCATCAATACCCCAGTCATCCACGCGCAGCTCGACACCACCAAGTGAAGTGACGGCATCCACAATACTCAAACAACCATACTGCCTGGCCAACGCACAGAGCGTTTTGGCATCTGATAACGCCCCGGTTGAGGTTTCCGCATGCACAAAGGCCAGAAAGCGTGCATCCGGGTGCTGTTTCAACGCATCTTCCACCTTAGCCGGGTCGACCGGTTCGCCCCAGCTATGATCAACCGTCACGGCAATACCGCCGCAGCGCTCGACATTCTGCCGCATCCGCTCACCAAAGACGCCGTTACGGCAAACGATCACTTTTTCACCCGGTTCCACTAAGTTAACAAAACAGGCTTCCATCCCGGCTGAACCCGGTGCGGAAATCGCCAGCGTCATCTCGTTGCGGGTTTGAAACGCATATTGCAGCAGTTGTTTCAGTTCATCCATCATGCCGACAAACAGCGGATCCAAATGGCCGACAGTGGGTTTACTTTGTGCAGCCAGCACCGTCGGATAGACATCAGAAGGCCCCGGGCCCATTAAAATACGCCGCGGTGGATTAAAGGCTGCGATAGTAGGTGCGGGGATCAGCGCAAGGGTCATAGATAAGCTCTCCTCAACTTAGCCTGCAAAGTGCGAGGCAAATAAAGCGAAACGGCAGCATAGCAAATTATCGGCGCAGTGGCGGCAGCCGCGCGGCATTTAGCTGAATAGCGGAGATAAAGCGGCTAAATAGTAACACGACAAGTTTGAGGCTATCGACTATAATGCGCGGTTTTCCAAGTTGGAGTCTCGTATGCAAACCTTACCCGCCTGCCCCAATTGTCAGGCTGAATACACCTATCAGGATGGCGAGCTGTTACTTTGCCCGGCTTGTGGCCATGAATGGTCTGCGACAGAGAGCGCCGCCAATGAGCAAGGCTTACAGATCCGCGATAGCGCCGGCAACTTGCTGCAGGACGGCGATACCGTTACCGTAATTAAAGATCTAAAAGTCAAAGGCTCTTCAGCAGTAGTGAAAATTGGCACCAAGGTTAAAAATATCCGTTTGGTTAGCGGCGATCATGATATTGATTGCAAGATTGAGGGTTTTGGTGCGATGAGCTTAAAATCAGAGTTTGTCCGTAAGGTCTAGTCAAAGCGTTATTAAGAATCTGCTGTGCTGGCCCGAAGTAACGCAGCACGCCTGTTAACCCTACAGGCGTGATATAAATACTATGCCATTTGATTAATAGTATTACGAAAGCGAGACAAGGATACGGCAAACAAAATGCCGCCAATCAGCGCTAAGCAAACAAACTGCGGCCACACCACATCCAGCCCCGCTCCCCGATACAAAATAGCTTGCGATTGACTGACATAATGCGTAGTAGGCGCCAGCAGCATAATATCTTGAACTAGCTGTGGCATACTTTCTCTTGGCGTTGTGCCGCCAGAGAGCAATTGCAATGGCAACAAAATGAGAATCATCAACATCCCAAATTGCGGCATATTGCGCGCTAAGGTTGCTAAAAAGATCCCCATTGCCGTCGTAGCAAACAAGTGCAAGGCAGTACCGAGTAAAAACAGACTAATGGATCCTTCAATCGGTACTTGTAAAGCACCTTGAACCACCATTACTAAGGAAATGCCCGCAGCACAGAGTACTACCAGCCCCATGGCCCACACCTTGGCTAACATGATCTCAGTGGGTGTTACCGGCATCACTAACAAGTGTTCAATAGTGCCATGCTCACGTTCCCGGATCAGTGCGGCGCCGGTCAGAATAATCGACAGCAGGGTGACATTATTAATAATTTGCATCAAAGAGCCAAACCAGACCTTTTCCAAGGTCGGATTAAAGCGTGCCCTTAACTCCAGCCCAACAGCGCTAGTTGCCTGCTGCTGGCGCTGCTGCAAAAAGGTATTAATTTCATTGCTAATCATCTGCTGAATATGGCCACTGCCGGTAAAGGCCTGACTCATTCTGGTTGCATCAGTACTGAGCAGGATCTGTGGTGCTCTACCTGCCAATACATCACTTTGGAAATTAGCCGGGATGGTAATCACAAAGGTATAATCGCCGGCATCCATACCAAAATCCATCTGCTCTGGGCTAATCAACTGCGGCAAATTAAACTGGGGCGGATAAAACGCCTCGACAATACGCGCCGACAAGGGTGAGGCATCTTCATCAACAATAGCAATAGGTGCTTTGTGTAAGGTGTCAGGTAAGGCGGTCGCTGCGTTATACACCGACAGCGTAAAGGTATAACAAATTAGCAAAAGCATAATGTTATCCCGCCTTAGGCTCCACAGCTCTTTCACACCAAGACGGTAAATATTCGCCCATCTACTCATGTTAACGCTCCTGCTTCTTTAGCAATAACACAGCGGCGAAGAAAATCACCGGTATTGCTAGTAGTAATGGGATAAAAGATTGATAAAGATCTTGTAAGCTCAGGCCCTTACTAAAAATGCCACGACTAATCGTAATCATGTAAGTCGCCGGATATATTTCGCCAATCCAGCGCGCCCCCCCTTCCATCGAGGACACTGGATCTAATAATCCAGAAAACTGAATGGCTGGGATCATGGTCGCCAGGATGGCAAAAAACATCGCAGCAATTTGACTGCGGGTAATAGTGGATGCAACTAAACCAATACTCGTTGCAATAAAGGCGTAACATAGTGCAGCCAAGGTTAGGGTGGCAAAACTACCGGTAATCGGCACACCAAACACTGTCACCGCCAGCAAACACATTAGGAAAAAGTTCATCATCGCAAAGGCGATGTAAGGGAGTTGCTTACCTAGCAAAAACTCAACTTTCGTCACGGGTGTAACATACAGATTAAGAATGGCCCCAAGCTCTTTTTCCCGTACTACGGCCAAGGCCGTTAACATGGCCGGCATCATCAGCAACAGTAACGGCAAAATGGCAGGCACCATCGCCGGTAGACTTTTTACATCAGGGTTATAACGATAACGGGTTTCTATACTTGCAAGGGCATTACGCTGATATGGACTATGCTGTCGGACTTGTTGCTGTAGCCAATGTAAATGAATACCCTGTACATAGCCTTTAACCATTTCGGCGCGACGGGGCATGGCACCATCTACCCAAGCCCCAACCGCAACCGCTTTACCCCGTTCAATATCTCTGGCAAAACCTGGCGGTAATTCCAGTACCAATGCCAGCTCGCCACTGCGCATGCGCTGATCTAATTCGGCATAGTCGCTAACCGGTGGCTGCTCGATAAAGTATCTGGAACCGCTAAGGCTTTGGGTATAACTTTGACTAAGTAATGTTTGATCGCGGTCTAGTACTGCATAGCGCAGATCTTCAACATCTAAACTAATACCAAAACCCATTACAAATAACAAAATCAACGAACCTAATAAGCCCAAAGTACTGCGTACCGGATCCCGGCGTAATTCTAAGGCTTCGCGCCACATGTAGCTGAACATACGCTGCCAACTAAAGCGTTGCTCTACTGGGGCTTTGGGCGTAGCCTCTGCATTAGCAGACGAATCAAATGCCAATGTTTTATCACTTGATGTCTCTGGACCGGCTGCTTTGACTAAATAATCAATAAAAGCCGCCTCCAAAGAGCTGCAACCACATTTTTCAACTAAGGCAGCCGGTTTATCACTGTCGAGTACTTTGCCGGCATGCATCATCGACATCCGATCACAGCGCTCGGCTTCATTCATAAAATGGGTTGAAATAAAGATGGTGACTTGATCCTCTCTGGATAAGGCGACCAATAAACGCCAAAAATTATCCCGTGCCACCGGATCGACACCTGAGGTCGGCTCATCAAGAATTAACAATTCAGGCTTGTGCACCATCGCCACCGCAAGGGACAGACGCTGACGTAAACCTAATGGCAAGTTGTCGGGTAGTTCGTCTTGTACTGTAGTAAGATCAAAGCGCGTCAGCATTTCCGTAACCCGCGGTTCGATCAGCTCTGGGGCTACATGGAATAATCTGGCATGTAGTACCAGGTTTTGCAGCACCGTCAATTCGCTATACAGTGAAAACGCTTGTGACATATAGCCAACTCGTTTGCGCGTATTAATATCCTTGGGATCCACTTCTTGGCCAAATAACCAGGCTTTACCCGCTGTTGCAGGGATCAAGCCCGTTAGCATTTTCATGGTGGTGGATTTACCACAGCCGTTTGACCCTAAAAAGCCAAAAATTTCCCCCCGACGGATGCGAAAGCTCACATTATCAACCGCGGTAAAATCCCCAAAACGCATGGTTAACCCCTGCGCTTCTATAGCAATATCGGTAATATCTTCTGGTAAAGGCGGGATCGAAACAGGAGCATACCCTTGTTTTTTCTCCGCAGGTAACAACTGAATGAAGGCGTCTTCCAGTAAAGTTGTACCCGTGCTAGCTAATAACTCAGCTGGTGTACCTGTTGCGAGCACTTGACCGTCATCCATCGCAACTAACCAATCAAAGGCAGCCGCTTCATCCATATAAGCCGTGGCCACTATTACGCTCATTTGCGGATTACTTTGTTTGATCCGTTTAATCAATTGCCAAAATTGGCTACGGGCTAAAGGGTCAACCCCTGTAGTCGGCTCATCCAAAATTAAGAACTGTGGATCGTGAATTAAGGCACAACACAATCCCAGCTTTTGCTTCATCCCTCCAGAAAGCTTACCGGCAGGACGTTGCAAAAACTTATATAGACCTGTCGCTTGCGTTAAATCATCAATACGGCGACGGCGCTCTGCGGCATCATGTCCAAACAGTCGACCAAAAAACTGCAAGTTTTCTTCTACAGATAAGGTAGGGTATAAGTTTTTACCAAGGCCTTGTGGCATATACGCAATATGCGGACAAATGGCATCCCGATGTGCTTTGCTGCGCATATCGCCGCCTAGTACTGCAACCTGTCCCTGCTGCAGTGCTTTAGCACCGGCTAATAAGCCTAATAAACTTGACTTACCGACCCCATCAGGTCCGATTAGGCCTATCATTTTACCTGCTGGCAACGCCAAGGTAATATTGGCTAAGGCCAGCTGAGTACCATAACACAGAGTTACCTGTTCTAGTTGTGCAACATTCATGGCTTGATCCGTTCAGCAATAGCCTCTGGCCACGTTGCATCAGCACTTAGCTTGACGTAAGCCACGCCGGGTAGTCCGGTTTTTACTTGGCTGATATGCTGCTCTAACAATGCTGGGGGCACCTTGGCTTTCACTCTAAACATCAGCTTTTCCCGCTCGCTGGCAGTTTCTACTGTTTTAGGAGTAAATTGTGCCACATCGGCTACAAAGGAAATTTGTGCAGGTACAGCCAGATGTGGCAGAGCATCCAGTACAATCCTAACCTCACTGCCTATGGCTACTCGACCAGCTTGGGCTGCTGGCAAGAAAAACGTCATATACACATCGGTTAAATCAATCATGTTTAGGATACGGCCACCAGCAGGCACAATTTCACCTGGCTGAGCAACACGATACTGAATACGGCCAGCTCGGGGCGCTTTTAGTACGTTATCCTCTAACTCAACCTTAATCCGTGCCACTGTCGCCTCTGCTGCTTCAGTTACTGATTTCGCCGATTGAATTTGTGCCTCTGCTGCAGCAATAGCAGAATCTGCTGCATCAATTTGTGCTTTAGCCGCTACCATAGCCGCTTCAGCACTGCGTAAATGCGCCACGTCATCTTCTGCAGTTTGTTTAGAGGCAGCACCGGTTTGTGCTAAGGCATTGGTGCGTTTAGCCCGACTTTTAGTTGCAGAGAGTTCAGCTTCGCGCTGTGCCAATACCGCAACCAATGCTGCGCGCTCACTTTTACGCTGAGCTAATTGGCTATAGGCTGTACTCACCGCATTTAAAGCCTGACGCTGCTGCGCTTCTGCTTGTTGTAACTGTGCATTCAGGACGTCAGAGTCGATATAACCCACTACCTGATCTTGCTCAACAAATTCACCTTCATTTACTAATAATTCACGGATCCGTCCGGGGTTTTTCGCCGCAATACTAATCTCTGTAGCTTCAATCCTGCCGTTTCCTGAAGCGATATCAGCGGGTAATTTATCGGTTAGCCAGTATTTTTGACTGACAATAGCGATGATAAAAATGATCACCGCACTACTCAGTAGCGGTTTTAACAGGCTTTTAGAGAAGATCATCGAGTGCTTTCCTTAGATAAAAATAGAGACCGACAACACTCACAATAACAAGCCATAGTTAAAATTCAAATTTTAATTTAAATTAATTAATCCAGCACAAAGAATGCTGCATCTTTAGCAGCATTGTTTGCTTAAATTTAAATTCAAACTTAAATTAGGGCCTGTTGATCTTTGCTGTTCATAATTCAGCCAACCCACATTGGTAGCCATATAAGGCAGCAAGCCAAGGCCAGTGTACTTGCATAATTCCGGGCTAATTTATCATACCTTGTTGCTACTGAGCGGTAATGTTTTAGCCTGGCAAACACGTTCTCAACCAGATGGCGATATTTGTACAGACACCAGTCAATATCGCCATTACCAATCTTCGAATTACGCTTGCGCGGTATGTTAGGGACGCCCTTTTTCTCTCGGATCTGCTCTCGTATCTTCTCGCTATCATAGCCCCGGTCAGCGATAACGTGTTCGGCATCAGGCAGCTGTTTTAGTAATTCTATGGCTGCTTTACTGTCATGAACCTCACCGCCTGTCACAATAAAATCTATTGGCAAGCCGCAACTATCCACTGCCATATGGATTTTCGTCGTGTTACCACCACGACTTTTCCCAATCGCTTCTTTATCTTCTGAGCGAGCACCTGTCGCATGCTGATGCGCTTTGACGATGCTGCCGTCTATAAATTCCCACTCTAAATCAGCCAATTGCCTTAACTCTGCGAATAGCTGCATTAGAATGCCTTTCTTAGACCACAGGTTAAAACGCCGGTAGATGGCGCTCCAATCTCCAAAAGCTTCTGGCACATCGCGCCAAGGGCAACCGACCCGCATCCGATACAAAATGCCTTCGAAAGTATTTCTGTGTTCCGGCTTGTCATATACGCGGCCCGTTTTAAGCATCAATCTGATTAGCTTTGACCAGTACTCGTCTGTTAACAATGTTCTTGGCATGATGGGTTGTCATGGTTAGTTTTTGGCGAAAGTAATTATACCAGCCCATCATGCTGTCTAATAATCCATTAAGCAGTGTTTTTAACCCGGCAACAGAACAACCCGAAGCCGTTTATATTAATGGCGGCGGCTCTCGGGCTTACGGTTTAGAGCTGAGTGGCGTAGTGCAGCCAGAGATCTTTAACAAGCAGCTGTATTTTAATGGCAGTTTCTCCTATAACAAAGCAACCTTGGCAGACGGTTTTGGCACTAACCCCAAGGGTAGCCGCGAAGCTGACAGCCCTCTTTGGCTGGCGAGCACAGGTATAACGTATGAGCCAACCTCCTGGTTAGTGGCCAATATCTCCGCCAAGTATACGGGGACACGCTATAACGACTATGCCGAGAGTATTAAATTAGACAGTTACACCGTAGTTAGCAGCTACTTAGATATTGGCGGAGCAAACAACTTTGGTTTACCTGAGAATGTCAGCTTAAGGTTCAATATCGATAACCTGTTTGATAAAAAAGTATTGTCTTATGTCAGTGCCGGTTCAACCAGTTTCCGGCCGCTGAGTCCAAGGACGTTTCAAGCCAGTGTAACAGTCGCGTTTTAGGGCAGCTGTTACACGGGAAAAGCCGGTTGCAATGCGCTAACCGGCTTTTTTATTGGCTGTTGTCACGTAGGACTGAACACAACGCTATATTCTTAACTCTATTGGCATTACACTGAATAACAGGAACTTAGCGTGGATAAGCCAAGGATCATAGCGTATGTCTAACGAATTATTGCTGGTATTGGCATTGCTATTTGGCGCAGTTATCTGCTTTGTGCTAAATAAACCTCGCTCGGATGTGGTGGCGCTTGTCTTGCTGGTGCTATTTCCGCTTACCGGCATCTCAACCGTACCGCAAACGCTGTCAGGTTTTAGCAACCCTTCTGTTATTTTAATTGCTGCGCTTTTTGTGGTGGGCGATGCCTTAGTACGCACCGGTATTGTTTATCGCTTAGGCGATTGGTTGGTAAGAACCTCCGGTAGCAGTGAAGTTCGCTTATTAGTATTACTGATGGGCAGTGTGGCGCTGCTAAGCTCGGTGATGAGTTCTACTGGCGTAGTGGCGGTGTTTATTCCGGTAGTATTAAGTGTGGCAGCACGCCTGCAGATCCCGCCTGGCCGCTTAATGATGCCGTTAGCCTTCGCGGCGTTAATTGGCGGTATGCTCACCTTGGTGGCTACCCCACCCAATATGGTGGTGCATAGCGAATTAGTGCAAGGTGGCAGTAGTGGTTTTGGCTTTTTTAGTTTTACCCCGATAGGGCTTTGTGTCTTACTGCTGGGCATAGGTTATATGCTATTGGCGCGCCGCTGGCTGGTGCCAGCCACCCAAGCCGATGCCGCCTTACATAAAAGAGTAACGCTAACAGACTTAGCGCAAGCATACCGCTTAACAGAGCGTGAGCTAAGGCTGCGGATAGCGAGCCATTCGCCGCTGCTCAATCAGCCATTAAACGCGCTGGCATTACGCTCTGAATATGGCATTAATGTAGTGGCGGTAGAGCGGCCACAAAAATTACGTACGTTGTTACTGGTCGCTACCGGCCAAACCGTGATCCAGCGCGGTGATATTTTGTTAGTAGATTTAGCTGATCCCGCCATGAGTGTAATGCAAGCGTCTGCTATTTTGGGGTTAGAGCCTTTGCCGCTGAGTAATTCCTACTTTAGCTTACATGCCCATGAACTGGGGTTAGCTGAAGTGGCGTTTCCCCCAGAATCAACCTTGCCGGGAAAAACCATTCAAGAGCTCGCTTTTCGAAGCCGTTACCGGCTGAATGTGTTAGGTATTCGCCGCAAAAGTGCCGCATTAACGCAAGTGCTGGTTGAAGAGAAACTGCAAGCAGCAGATACCATTTTGGTAGCAGGAACCTGGCAAGATATTCAACAGCTGCACCGCCAAAATCGCGATTTTTTGGTGTTAAGCCTGCCGGCAGAAGTTGACGAAATGACGCCAGCCGCACAAAAAGCGCCACATGCCCTCGCCTGTTTAGCCTTGATGGTGCTGTTGATGGTCACTAATGTGGTGCCTGCTGTGATGGCGGTACTCATTACCTGTTTGCTGCTAGGCGCCTGCCGCTGTATTGACTTAACCAGTGCCTACAAAGCGATTAGTTGGCCCAGTATCATGCTGATTGTTGGTATGTTGCCCTTTGCTCAGGCGCTACAACAAACCGGTGGGATTGACTTGCTGGTAGGCCAGTGGTTGGCCCTGATGGGCGATGCCAGTTACCCGGCATTACTGGCGGCCGTGTTTATACTAACCGCATTGTTAAGCTTGTTTATATCCAACACAGCAACCGCGGTACTAATGGCGCCGGTGGCTATTTCGCTGGCCGCAGCCCTAAATGCGTCAGCTTATCCATTTGCTATGATGGTGGCGATTGGTGCTTCAGCTGCGTTTATGACACCCGTTGCCTCACCGGTTAATACGCTGGTGCTGGGGCCCGGCCAGTATACCTTTAGCGATTTTTTAAAAATTGGTACACCCTTCACTTTATTGGTATTGCTAATAAGCGTTATACTTGTGCCTATACTGTTTCCGCTTTACCCACGCTAAATTAGCTGTTTTTTAAGGAGAAAAATGCTGCTACTGTTACTGATTATGTTGCCCTTACTGGGTTAATTATTACGCTGTCGCAGTATGCTGTAATCAGTGAAGGCAGTATGGTGCGTTACGAACTACCATGGTTAGCCGCTTTTGACCTTAATCTGGTGTTTCGCATGGACGGGCTGGCGTGGTTCTTTACCGTGCTAATTCAAGGGATTTGTTTGTTAGTGGTGCTGTATGCCCGCTATTATATGTCGCCAAAAGATCCGGTACCACGTTTTTTTGCTTTCTTACTAGCCTTTATGGGGGCCATGCAAGGTGTGGTGCTATCGGGTAATTTAATTCAATTGGTGATGTTTTGGGAGCTAACCAGCCTCACCTCTTTTTTTTGTTAATTGGTTATTGGCACCACCGGCCCGATGCACGGCGTGGCGCACGCATGGCCTTTACCGTAACGGCTATTGGCGGGCTTTGTCTGTTAGTTGGTGTGTTATTGCTGGGCCATATTGCCGGCAGCTACGATTTAGATAAAGTGCTGTTGGCTGGCGATATTGTTCGCGCCCACCCTTGGTATTTGCCCACGCTGGTCTTGATTGCACTGGGTGCCCTGACCAAAAGCGCCCAGTTTCCTTTTCATTTTTGGCTACCCCATGCTATGGCAGCCCCCACACCTGTGTCGGCTTATCTCCATTCTGCCACCATGGTAAAAGCCGGGATCTTTTTGTTAATGCGGCTTTGGCCGGTACTGGCCGGTACGCCAGAGTGGACCTGGATTATCGGCACAGCCGGTGTTTGCACGATGTTGATCGGCGCCTTTTTAGCGATATTTCAGCATGATTTAAAAGGGCTGCTCAGCTTTGAGTTTTTCCGGTAATTCACTGGCTGGGCATACTTGGAATTCACGGTACTCCAAGCGCCCACGGTTCTTTTCCAGAGACTGCGCGGCACTCTCTTTATGCGCTTTACCCGCAAAGACTTGTTTTGCTGCATCGTGCAACTGTCCTTGGTTGCCTTTAACCGTCAACAGGTAGTCGGCTTCTTTATCTACTATCTGCTGCGCTATCTCTTTCTGGCATCCCATGGCATCCAAACTGACCAGGCATCCTTTAAGCTCCAGCAAGTTAAGTAGCTGAGGTATCGCCGTAATTTCGTTGCTCTTCTCGTCCGTTTTAACCTGGCCCATTACCACGCCATTGGCACTGGCAAACGCGCTAACCATATGAATAGAAGAGCAGCGGTCTTCACGGTTGTAGGAGCCGCGCAACGTTTTGCCGTCAATCGCTACCACCTGACCATCAGTAAGCTCTGTACAAGCCTGCATCCAACTGGCAAAGCAACGCTGTAAAGCTTCGCTGTCCAGCAATGACATCACCCGTGCGATAGTGTCGTGTACCGGCAAGCCCAGTTTAAAAAAACCATGTTCTTGCAACCAGTCAAAGCGGTTTTCACCGAAATCTTCAATATCTTCCCAGCCCTCACAGCCTGCGATAACGGCACACAGCGTTAAAAATACCACGTCAAACAAGGGGTAAACGACCTTAGATGCTTGCCTTGGGTCTTCTAATTCTGAAAAGTGCTCTGCAAAAATATCGATGTTCATAAACTGGCTCCGCGCAAAAGCCAGTATCTGATCACAACGGAAGATCGCGGTCAATCAGTTATGCTAAAGTGTTCGCTAAATGTTCATGATCTTGCCCTGCTTACCTGAGTGATCTACTATTTCGCACAGTCATTTAGGCAACGTGACTTTTAAAGGTCTTATCAATGCAGCATAAAATGATCATTCAGCAAGTTGCGATTCTGTTTTTCGCACTCACATTTTGTTTTCCATTGCTCAGTAAAGCAGACGAAATGACGTTGTTATTATCCGAGTCTATCGACGAGGATCCTGCTTTAAATTCACAGACAATGATCGTGGATAATTTTAATAAAGTAAGCGAATTGGCCAATGTTGGTGCGGTTTTAAACAGTTTTTGGGAATTAACAGCACAAGATAAACAAGGTACTTATCTGGTTCGGACTTATCAGCCAAACTTTTTTTTGCCCTATCAGTACAGCTCAAATATCAACAAGCAGCCGCATACGCCAACTTTAGGCGCTGCACCCTATCAGGAAAATTACCTATCCCATGAAGTTAAGTTTCAGATATCTCTAAGAGCAAAAGTACTAGAAAATATTTTGTTACCTAATGCGGATCTCTGGTTTGCCTATACCCAAACCTCACAGTGGCAGCTTTGGAATAGTGAAGATTCTGCGCCATTTCGAAGTACCGATTATCAGCCAGAAATAACCTATGTGATCCCTATGGCTGATTATGTGAGAGTGTAAAAAAATCTGTGTAAGTGGCATTCTATCCATGTATTTGAAAGGAATAAAGAATGCCAGTATCAGACCAGCTTATCGACCAGTTATTAGCTGACTACAAATCCCCGGAAGACCTGCTTGGTGAGCAAGGTAT